>NZ_JBNCKJ010000002.1:655184-744928 GCF_049841475.1 Micromonospora sp. DT15 | reverse complement strand
AGGGTGGTGGCGGCGCAGGTGATGGGGCCGAGGTCGGCGTTCGACGACGGCGGGGTCTGCACGTCTGTCACGTTCACCCCGTTGAGCGTCACGCCGCCGGTGTTGGCGACCAGGAACCGGTAGGGCACCTGCTGGCCGACGCTGCTGATCTGCGTGGTGGTGGACGACTTCACCAGTGAGATGCCGGGGACGACCACGTCGCTCAGAATCGTCAGCGTCGCGGGCGGCGACTGCACGGGTGGCCGACCGCCGGGCGGTGTTCCCCGCGCTGTCGCGCTGTCCCGGACCGAGCCGAAGTCCAGGTCGGCCTGGGTGACGGTGTAGGTGGCGGTACAGGTGGTGGTGGTGCCGGGCGCGAGGGTGGTGGCGGCGCAGGTGATGGGGCCGAGGTTGGCGTTCGACGACGGCGGGGTCTGCACGTCGGTGACCGTCACGCCGGTGAGGGTGAACCCGCCGGTGTTGACCACGTCGAACCGGTACGGGACCTGCTGCCCGACAGTGGTGATCGACGTGGTGGTGGACGACTTCAGGATCGCGATGGAGGCGACCAGACCGCTTTCCGGAATGGTGAGCGTCGCTGGCGTCGAGTCGACAGGGGCGCCGCTGGGCGGGGTGCCGTGTGCGGTGGCGACGTTGGTGACGCCGTCGTTGTCGAGGTCGGCTTGTGTGACGGTGTAGGTGGCCGTGCACAGGGTCTGCGCGCCGGGCGCGATGGTGGTGGCGGCGCAGGTGATGGGGCCGAGGTTGGCGTTCGACGACGGCGGGGTCTGCACGTCGGTCACGTTCACGCTGGTGAGGGTGAACCCACCGGTGTTCAGCACGTGGAACTGGTACGGCACCTGTTGGCCGACAGCAGTGATCGACGTGGTGGTCGAGGTCTTCATGATGGCGATCGACGCGAGCAGGCCGGCCTCGGGGATGGTCAGCGTCGAGGGCGGCGACGTGACCGGCGTACCGCCGCCGGGCGGGGTGCCCCGCGCGGTGGCGACGTTGGTGACGCCGTCGTTGTCGAGGTCGGCCTGGGTGACGGTGTAGGTGGCGGTGCAGGTGGTGTTCGCGCCGGGGGCGAGGGTGGTGACCGGGCAGGTGATGGGGCCGAGGTTGGCGTTCGACGACGGCGGGGTCTGCACGTCGGTGACGGCGATGTTGGTCAGGGTCAGGCCCCCGGTGTTGGCGACCAGGAACCGGTACGGCACCTGCTGCCCGACCGTGGTGATCGACGTGGTGGTGGACGACTTCACCACGGTGACGGCGGCGGTGAGCGCCTGCGCCGGGATGGTGAGGGAGTTCGGGTCGGAGACGACCGGTGGACCGGTGGGTGGGCTGCCCTGTGCGGTGGCGACGTTGGTGACCCCACCGTTGTCCAGGTCGGCCTGGGTGACGGTGTAGGTGGCCGTGCAGGCGGTCTGCGCTCCGGGTGCCAGTGTCGTGGCGGCGCAGGTGATCGGGCCGAGGTTGGTGTTCGACGACGGCGGGGTCTGCACGTCGGTGACGGAGATGGTGGTCAGCGGGACGCCGCCGGTGTTGACCACGTGGAACGAGTACGGCACCTGCTGGCCGACGCTGGTGATCAGCGGGGTCGTCGACGACTTGATCAGGGCGATGTCAGCCGGGGTGGCGCCCTCGCAGGCGAGCGTGGTGCTGAACGGGAAGTAGTGGATCTCGCCGCCGCGGTGGTCCAGCGTACGCGTGATGACGCTGCCCTCGGTGTTGCTGGAGGAGAGGTCGGTGAGGCTGGCGTTGGGGGCGTAGATGGTGCCTTCGATGGTGGCGGCGTTCGGGGTGAGGGTGAGCGCGGTCGCGGTCGGGAAGTTGAACAGGACGTAGCGTGCCTGCGGCCCGCCGATCCCGGCGAAGTTCGGGGCGGTCCAGGCGAACGTGTTGCCGACGCCGCTGGTGTCCACGTTGATCAGCAGTGGCGTGGCGGCGGTCGGCTGGCTCGCGAAGGTCAGGATCTGGATGTTGGCCAGGTCGGCGGCGCTCAGGTTGAGCACGTTCGTCACGCCCGGGGTCAACGTGACGACGGCGTTGCTGCCCGGCGGGATCGGTCGGGGCAGCACGTCACCGTTCGGCGTCCGCAGCACGACCGTGTTGTCGCAGGTGGCGAGGCCGGCCGTGGTGTTCCGGAAGGAGGCGAACGCGCCGGCGAAGTTGATCGGCGAGGTCGGCCCGACGCTGGGGACCGGCTGCCGGGTGACCAGCTCCACCCGGGGTGAGGCGTCGTAGTCGTTCGTCGGCAGGATCCGGGTGTTGACCTGGGCACCGTTGTTGTCGGTGTCACGGACGAAGGCGCCGGTGAGGTTGCCGACCTTGGCGTAGCCGTTGGAGAGCACCTGGAGTCGGCTGCCGCCGACGCTGCCGGCGAAGTTCACCCGCCCACCCACGACCAGCGCGCTGGGGTTGGCGTCGCCGGGCACCACGAACGACCCGGCGGTCGCCCCGGCGATCTGGTAGCTGCCGAGGGTGAGGTCACCGCCGACGGCGAGGGTGCCCTCGTTCTCGTCGTTGTTCACAGTGGCGTTGCCCTCGGTCATCACGCCGAAGCTCAGCGCCCCGGCGACCGGGTCGACCGGCCCGACGGCCTCGTCGACGGCGGCCAGGACCGGGTTGATCCGGTCGGGGCCAGTCGGCACCAGCAGACTGTTGAGCGCCAGCACACCCGCCACAGCTGTCAGCGCCGTCGCCCGTGACCTGCGGCTACCCCACCACGAAATCCTCATCACGCCCCCGTTGGTTCGAATGTGCCAGGGGAGCGTATAGGGACAAAAATGCCGCGATGCCGGTTTTGTCCGAATGGCAGACGGGCTGGGCGAGCTTCGAACTGTGCGTACCGAACTTCCGTGTTTATGATCGACAACCCCCGACCGGGGGCCCGACACGGCCGATCGATCCGGCCTCGGAGCAGAGCTGAGGTGCGCGACGGTGATCCGCGAGGCGTACGCCTGCTGGGTGCGCGAACCCGGCGTTGCCGAGATCCAGCCGGTGTCACTGACCGCCCCGGGCCCCGACGAGGTGCTGGTCCGGGCCCGCTACTCCGCTGTCAGCCGGGGCACCGAGACGCTGGTCTTCGCCGGCCGGGTGCCCGCCGACCAGTACGACACGATGCGCGCGCCGTTTCAGGAGGGCGAGTTCCCCGGCCCGGTCAAGTACGGCTACCTGAGCGTCGGCGTCGTCGAGCAGGGCCCGCCGGAGCTGCTCGGGCGAACGGTGTTCTGCCTGCACCCGCACCAGAGCGCGTACGTCGTGCCGGTGAGTGCCGTGGTGCCGGTGCCGGAGGGGGTGCCGGCCGCCCGAGCGGTGCTCGCCGGCACTGTGGAGACCGCCGTCAACGCGCTGTGGGACGCCGCGCCGCTGGTCGGCGACCGCGTCACCGTCATCGGCGCGGGCATGGTGGGCTGCTGCGTCGCGACGCTGCTGGCCCGGTTCCCCGGCGTGCACGTCGAGTTGGTCGACACCGACGCGCGCAGGGCCGGCGTGGCCGGAGCCCTCGGTGTCGACTTCGCCAGCCCGGCCGACGCCCGCGGTGACCGGGACCTGGTCGTGCACGCCAGCGCCACCGCCGCCGGCCTGCAACAGTCGCTGGACCTGCTCGCCCCGGAGGGCACAGTCATCGAGCTGAGCTGGTACGGCGACCGCCCGGTGCAGGTGTCGCTCGGCGGTGCGTTCCACTCCCGTCGGCTCAGTGTCCGTAGCAGCCAGGTCGGCATGGTGGCACCCGCCCGACGGGGACGGCGCAGTTACGCCGACCGACTGGCGCTCGCCCTGGACCTGCTCGACGACCCGGCCTTCGACGCGTTGATCACCGGCGCGTCGCGCTTCGCGGAGCTGCCCGACGTGCTCGCCAGACTGACCTCGGGCGACCTGCCCGCGCTCTGCCACCTCATCACCTACGACGACGGAGAGTGACAGTGTTCAGCGTGACCGTTCGGGACCACATGATGATCGCCCACAGTTTCCGAGGCGAGGTGTTCGGGCCCGCCCAACGCCTGCACGGCGCGACGTTCGTCGTGGACGCGACGTTCCGCCGGCCCGACGTGGACGCCGACGGGATCGTGGTGGACATCGGCCTCGCCACCGAGCAGCTGCGGGCCGTGCTGAGCGAGCTGACCTACCGCAACCTCGACGACGAGGCGGCCTTCGCCGGGGTGAACACCACCACGGAGGTGCTGGCCCGTACGATCGCGGACCGGCTGGTCGAGCGGGTGCACGCCGGTGAGCTGGGCGCGGGGGCGCGTGACCTGAGCGGCATCACGGTCACCCTGCACGAGTCGCACATCGCCTGGGCGAGCTACGAGCGGTCGTTGTGACCGATGCGGGCCGGGCGGTGCACGTCGTCCTGCCCGGTGACATCGACGATCCGGCCACGCCCAGCGGCGGCAACTCCTACGACCGGCGGATCTGCGCGGGGCTGGGCGAGCGCGGCTGGTCGGTGCGCGAGCATCCGGTGCCCGGGGCGTGGCCGCACCCCGACCCGGCCGACCGGGCGACGCTGGGCGCGGTGCTCGCCGCCGCGCCCGACGACGCGGTGGTGCTGATCGACGGCCTCATCGCCTCGGCCGTGCCGGACCTGCTCGCCCCGCACGCCCGTCGGCTGCGCCTGGTGCTGCTGGTGCACCTGCCGCTGGACGACGAGCCGGAAGCCCGCGCCCTGGCCACCGCCCGGGCCGTCGTCACCACCAGCGAGTGGACCCGCCGCGCCCTGCTGGCCCGCCATCCGGCCCTCGCCGGCCGGGTCCGGGCCGCGCCGCCCGGGGTGCGGCCCGCGCCGCCCACGGTCGGCTCGGTGGCCGGCGACCGGTTGCTCTGCGTCGCGGCGGTCACCCACCACAAGGGGTACGACGTGCTGGTCGACGCGTTGGCCACGCTGGTCGGCAGGTCCTGGACGATGGTCTGCGCGGGCTCTCTGGCCCGGGAACCGGATCTCGTGCACCGGCTGCGCGACAGGTTGACCGGGGCGGGCCTCACCGAGCGGGTGCGACTGGTCGGCCCGGTGACCGGCGCAGCGTTGGACGACGCCTACGCCGCCGCCGACCTGCTGGTGCTGCCGTCGAGAGGCGAGACGTACGGCATGGTCGTCACCGAGGCGCTGGCCCGCGGCCTGCCGGTGTTGACCACCGAGGTGGGTGGGCTGCCGGAGGCGCTCGGTCACGCGCCCGACGGTGAGCGCCCGGGACTGCTGGTCCCACCCGGTGACCCGGCGGCGCTGGCCGCCGCTCTGATCCGCTGGCTCGACGATGACGGGCTGCGCGCCCGGCTGGGTCGTGCCGCTCTCGCCCGGCGCGACACCCTGACCGACTGGCCGGTGACCACCGCGTTGCTGGCCGGAGTGCTGAAGGAGGTGGCGGAATGACCGCCGAAGAGACCCTGCCGTTCGCCGACTGGCTGCGGTTGCGTGAGCCGGCCGACGCGGCGGCGCGTGCCGAGGACCTGGTGGATGCCGTCCGGGCCCAGCTGACCGGGGACACCCCGACGGTGATCCACGACCTGGGCAGCGGCACCGGGTCGATGAGTCGTTGGCTGGCCGTCCGGCTACCCGGACCTCAGCACTGGGTGCTGCACGACCGGGACGCCGACCTGCTGGCCCGGGCCGCCGAGGGCATGCGGGGGGTGACCGCCGCCGACGGCGCCCCGGTCACCGTCCACACCCGCTGTGGTGACCTCACCCGGCTGACCGCCGCCGACCTCGCGGACGGTTCCCTGGTCACCGCGTCCGCGCTCCTGGACATGCTCAGCGCCGAGGAGGTCGAGCGGGTGGTGGCGGCGTGTGTCGGCCGGCCGGCCCTGTTCGCCATCTCGGTGACCGGGCGGGTCCGGTTCACCCCGGCCGACCCACTCGACGAGGCGGTCGAGGCCGCGTTCAACGACCACCAGCGGCGTACCGTCGAGGGCCGGCGGCTGCTCGGCCCGGATGCCGCCGCCGCCACCGCCGCCGCGTTCGCCCGGCGCGGCGTCGACGTGCGGGAACGGCCCAGCCCGTGGCGTCTCGGCCCGGAACAGGCCGACCTGACCGCCGAATGGTTCCGAGGATGGCTCGCGGCCGCCTGCGAGCAGCGCCCCGACCTGGCCGGACCCGCCCAGGCGTACGCCCGCCGTCGGCTGGCCGACGCGGCGGCCGGCCGGCTCACGGTGCTCGTCGAACACACTGACCTCCTCGCCGGTGGATGAACCGTTCACGCCCTGGGTACGTGGACTAGGGCAAGTGGACGATCTTCAAAGGGGAGGGCCGGCGCCGATGTTCTGGGCCTGGGCACGAGTGGTCGGCGGGGTGGGTCTGCTCGCCGTCCTGCTGTGGCAGGTGGGCACCGGCCCGTTCCTCGCCGGAGTGCGACTGATCGACGCGCCGGCGTTGGCGGCGGCGTTGGTCATCGGTGTGCTCACCACGGTCTGCGCGGCGTGGCGGTGGAGCCTGGTCGCCGGCGGTCTGGGCGTACGCCTGCCACTGGCGACAGCTGTGGCGCACTGCTACCGGGCCGTTTTCCTCAACGCCACACTGCCCGGCGGGGTGCTCGGCGACGTGCACCGCGCGGTACGCCACGGCCGCGACGCCGGTGACGTCAGCCGGGGCATCCGCGCGGTGGTCTGGGAACGCGCCGCCGGGCAGGTGGTCCTGGTCGGGGTCGCGCTGGTGGTGCTCGCCGCCTTCCCGTCCCCGGTCCGCCCGTACCTGCCGGTCGCCGCCGCGCTGCTCGTCGCCGCTGGGCTGGCCGTCGTGCTGTTGGCCCGGCTCCTCCCGAACGGTGGCGGGTCGCGCTGGGCGACGGCACTGCGCACCGCCGTGGCGGACGTACGGTCGGGGCTGCTGGCGCGGCGTACCTGGTTCGGTGTGCTGGTCGCCTCGGCTGTGATGGTCGCCGGTCACCTGGCCACCTTCCTGGTGGCGGCGCGCACCGCCGGATCGGACGCACCGCTGTCCCGCCTGCTGCCGTTGACGTTGCTCGCCCTGCTCGCGATGGGCCTACCGTTGAACGTGGCCGGTTTCGGGCCGCGCGAGGGGGTGGCGGCATGGGTGTTCGGCGCGGCCGGTCTCAGCGCGGCCGAGGGCGTCGCCACCGCCACCGTCTACGGCGCGCTGATCCTGGTGGCGAGCCTGCCCGGGGCTGCGGTGTTGCTGGCCCGTCGACGTCGAATTCCGGTCGCCGCCCGGGAAGCCGCCTCCGGCGGCGGATGTTGAGTCGGTTGTGAGACGGTACGCGTCGCCGGACGACGGTGGCGCCGGACAAAGGAGTCCCATGCCCGAAGCATTGCCCGTTGCCACGATCCGTACGCAGGTCACGGTGCCGCTGGCGTTCCCGGACGGCTACACCACGACGGCCCGGGTGTTCACCTTCAAGGGCCTGGTGGACGGTCGGGAGCACCTGGCCATCGGCCTCGGCGACTGGGCGGGCGCCCTGGACCGGGTCACCGCCGGGGGAGCAGCCCCGCTGGTCCGCCCGCACAGCGAGTGCCTGACCGGCGACGTGTTCGGCAGTCAACGCTGCGACTGCGGGCCGCAACTGCGCGAGGCGGTGCAGCAGATCGCCGAGACCGGCGGTTTCCTGCTCTACCTCCGCCAGGAGGGCCGGGGCATCGGCCTGTACGCCAAACTCGACGCGTACGCGTTGCAGGACGCCGGGTTGGACACCTACCAGGCCAACGTCGCGCTGGGCCGGGGCGAGGACGAGCGGGACTACACCGTCGCCGCGCAGATGCTCGCCACGTTGGGTGTGCCGCGGGTCCGACTGCTCAGCAGCAACCCGGACAAGGCCGAGCAGTTGACCCGGTTGGGCGTGGACGTCGCCGAACGGGTGCTCACCAGCGTCTTCCTCTCGCCGGCCAACGCGGGCTACCTGGCGGCCAAGGCCGCCAAGGCGGCGGAGGTCGAGGCGGCCGAGGCGGCGGATGTGCTCGCGGGTCGTACTCCTGAGCGGCCCGTCTCCCGATGAGTTGGCGGCCGGGGCCCACGCGGCCGTACGTGCTGCTGAGTTGTGCCGCCTCCATCGACGGGTACATCGACGATGCCTCCGAGCAGCGGTTACTGCTGTCCAACGAGGAGGACCTGGACCGCGTCGACGCGGTTCGGGCCAGCTGCGACGCCATTCTGGTCGGCGCCGGCACCGTCCGACGAGACGACCCTCGGTTACTGGTGCGCTCGCCGAGCCGCCGCGACGAGCGGGTGGCGGCCGGTCGGCCCGCCTCACCCACCAAGGTCACCCTGACCGCGCAGGGTGACCTCGACCCGACCGCCCGCTTCTTCACCGCCGGTGATTCGGCCCGGCTCGTCTACTGCGCCACGGGCGCGCTGGAGAAGACCGAGGAGCGGGTCGGCCGGCTGGCCACCGTGGTCGACGCGGGTGAGCCTGTCGACCCGGGGTGGCTGCTGACCGACCTGGCCGCGCGGGGCGTACAGCGGTTGATGGTGGAGGGCGGCGGGACGGTGCACGCCCAGTTCCTCGCCGCCGGCCTCGCCGACGAACTGCACCTGGTGGTCGCCCCGTTCTTCGTCGGCGACGGTCGGGCGCCCCGGTTCGTGGGGGAGGGTAGCTTCCCCTGGCACCCGGGTCGACGTGCCCGCCTGGCCGAGGCCCGTCAGATCGGCGACGTGGTGCTGCTCCGCTACGCCCTCTCCGACCGCTGCCCCGCCGACCCCATCGGTCGATCATGAGGTTGGCGTTAATCTGTGGCCGGCGGGGGTGGGGTTCCGGGAGGATCTCCGGATGTCCGTAGCGCCTCTGGCCCTCCTGCGCTGGCAGTTCGACCTGACGTGGTCGCTGTTCGAGTACCACCTGGAGCGACTCGATCCCGCCGACTTCCTCTGGGAGCCGGCCACACACTGCTGGTCGGTGCGGCAGAGCACCGACGGCACCTGGACTCCGGACTGGGCCGACACCGAACCCGACCCGGTCCCGGTGCCGACGATCGGCTGGCTCACCTGGCACGTCGGCTGGTGGTGGACCGTGGCGATGGACCATCTCCGGGGTGGATCAGCGCGGCAGCGCACGGCCGTTGTCTGGCCGGGCGCGGGCGAGCCGAGTGTCGCCTGGCTGCGTGGTCTACGCACCGAATGGTTGGAGCTTCTCGACCAGCTCGGCGACAGCGACCTCGACCGCATCGCGACGTTCCCCTGGCCGGACGGGACCGACCACACCGTCACGCACACGATCGGTTGGGTCAACTCGGAGCTGATGAAGAACGTCGCGGAGATCGGTCAGCTCCGGCTGCTCCGCGCCACACGAACCGAGCGGGACGGCCCGGCTGCTCGACCGTAGTACTTTCGTCACACGGAGTGCCGTGACGAAACTGGGGGCGGCGTGCTCAGTGTCCGGTGTGTCGAGTGCGAGGCCGAACTGCCCGTCGGCCCCGGCCGGGGGCGCCCGCGCCGCTACTGCTCCCGCAGCTGTCAGGCCCGCGCGTACCGGAGACGTCGTGAGCACGGCCCCACCAGCGGCCCGCGTCGGATTCGGGACCTGCCCGCGCCGACCGGCGGCGACCCGCGCCACCGGTTGGTCGCCCTCGCGGTCGAGCTTGCGGACGCCGGCGGCCTGGACGCCGTCTCGCTGCGGGTCCTCGCCCAACGCGCCGGCCTGCCCGCCCACGGCGTGTACCGGCACGTCCGGAACCGGGCCGACCTCCTCGCCGCGATGGCCGAGCAGATCACCGCCACTCACCCGCCCGGCACCGCGCCCCTACCGCGCGATCCGCGCCAACGGCTCGAACGGTTGGCCGGGGACGAGTGGGCGATGTACCGCCGCCATCCCTGGCTGCTGGCCATCCTCGCCACCGACCGGCCGCCGACCGGGCCGGCGGTACTCGCCATGGTCGACCGGGTGGTGGCGGCGTTCACCAGCGACGGATACGCACCGGCCGAGGCGTTCCGCGCCTACCTGGCGCTCAGCGGCTACGTCCAGGGCATGGCCCTGCTCATCCGGCGTGACCCCGGGGACAGCACCTACCACGCCTGGTGGTCGGCGACCCGGACCCGGCTGGAGCGGACCGGCCGTACCCGGGACCGACAGTGGCTGGCCGCGGCCGGGCAGACCAGACCCGACACCGATCTGGACACCTGGTTCCAGTTCGGTCTGCGCGGTCTGCTCGACGGCCTGCTGCACAGCCCCGCTCGGTAGGCTGGCCGGCGTGCCGCGACTGGAGACGATCACTCAGGACAATGTGGAGGCCGCGTGCCGGGTGAGCGTGCGGCCCGACCAGGAGAAGTTCTCCTCTCCGGTCGCCTGGTCCCTCGCCGAGGCGTACGTGCAGCCCGAGATCGCGTGGCCGCGTCTGATCGTCGAGGATGACGAGATCGTCGGCTTCCTGATGGGCTTCTTCGACATCGTGTGGGATCCGGCCCAGTCGGACGACAGGCGCTCGGGCCTGTGGCGGCTGAACATCGCCGCCGAGCACCAGGGCCGGGGGTACGGCCGCTTCGCGGTACAGGCCGTCCGCGACGAGGCCCGCCGCCGTGGGCACGACCGCGTCTACACGACGTGGAAGCCGGGGCCGGACGGCCCGGAGCAGTTCTACCTGAAACTCGGGTTCCAGCTCACTGGGGAGACCAGCGAGGACGAGGTGGTGGGCGTCCACTCCACCGACTGACCGGACGCCGTCGACCACCCCGGACCGAGTGATCAGCGGTGCGGCGGGGCCTGCGTACGATGCGGGGTCGAGTTCCCCTCGTCGCGGCGGAGGTATCGGGCAATGGCAGGCCAGCACGAGGGTTTCGCCCTCGGCATCGACCTCGGCACGTCCAACACTGTCGCGGTGCTGCGCTGGCCGGACGGGAGGACCCGTCCGCTGCTGATGGACGGTCAGCCGCTCAGTCCGTCCGCCGTCTACGCCGACCCGGACGGCACACTGCACACCGGCTGGGACGCCCGCCGGTTGGCGCAGGCCGACCCGGCCCGGTTCGAGGCGAACCCCAAGCGTCGGGTGGACGAGCCGACAGTGCAGCTCGGTGACCGCGCCTACCCGCCGGCCGACCTGCTCGCCGCGGTGCTGGCGACGGTCGGCCGGGCGGCGGTGAACGCTGTGGGTTTCCTGCCGCCGGCAGTGGTCACCTGCCCGGCCGCGTGGGACGCGACGCGGCGGCAGGTCCTCGCCGACGCGCTGCTGCGGGCGGGCTGGCCGCAGGCGGCAGAGCACACCCTCGCCGGTCCGACGCCGCCCGGCACCCGGCTGCTGCGGGAGCCGGTGGCCGCCGCCCGGTACTACACGCAGGTGCTGCACCGTCCGGTGCCGGTCGGTGGGGCGATCGCGGTGTTCGACTTCGGTGGCGGGACGCTCGACGTCGCCGTGCTGCGCAACGAGGGCGCGGACCCCTGGGGCGACTCAGGCTTCAGCGTGGTCGCCGACGGTGGCCTGCCCGACCTGGGCGGTCTGGACCTCGACGCCGCGCTGGTGCGGCGGGTCGGCGAGTTGGTCGGTGAGCGGCACGCCGGGCAGTGGGACCGGCTCACCCGACCGGCGGATCCGGCGCAGCGCCGCGACCAGGTCCGGCTCTGGGACGAGGTACGTGGTGCGAAGGAAACCCTGTCCCGGTCTTCTGTCGCCCCGGTCGCGGTGCCGGGAGTGGCCGAGACGATCCAGCTGACCCGGGCGGACGTCGAGCGGGTGGCCACGCCGCTGCTGCGCAGGGCGGTGCAGCGGGCCCGGGAGGTCATCGCCGCCGCCGGGCTGCGCCCCGATCAGCTCGACGGGCTGTTCCTCGTGGGCGGGTCGTCACGGATCCCGCTGGTGGCCCGCATGCTCCACGCCGAGCTGGGGATCGCGCCGACGGTGCTGGACCAGCCCGAGTTGCCGGTGGCCGAGGGTGCCCTGACCGACCTGCCGCTGCGCAAGCCGCTCCCCGCGTACGCGGGACCGCCGCTCGCACCACCCGCGGCGGCTCCGGTGAGCCCGCCCGCGCCGCGTCCCGTGAGCCCGCCGATGCCGAGCCCCGTCAGCCCGCCCGCCCCGGCCGGAGCCCCCGCGCCGGTCGTACCCTCGCAGCCCTGGCCGGGATCCACCCCGCCGGTGGGGCCGCCCCCGGGGCCGGGCCTGGCGGGCGCCACCCCGACCCCGCCGGCCGGCGCGACCCGCTGGCCGCGGGCGCGCTGGGTGGTGCTCGGCGCGGTGCTGGCCCTGGCCGGGGTGGCCACCGCGGCGACGCTCTACCTGACCCGGGACCGCTACCCGAACCTGGAGTTCGCCTCGCTGCGCGAACTGTCCCGCCTGTCAGCCGGCACCGAACGGCCGCTCGACATGTGGACGGCGGTGCTCGACGACCGGGCCTACCTGGCGTTTGCGCTGCCGGACGACCGGCTGGAGGTGGTGGCCGTCGACGCGGGCAACGGCCGCGAGTTGTGGCGCGAGCAGACCGACGTGCGGGCCAACGACTGGGAGGCGATCATCGCCGTCCCCGGGGCGGTCGCGGTCCTCGCCGACGCGCCGGGCGACAGCACCCCCCGACCGCTGGCCGTCCTCGACGGCCGCACCGGCGAGCAGCGCTGGCAGCGCGTTCTGCGTGGTGACGACGACGTCTACTTCGCCGACGACACGGCGGTGCTGGTGGACCGGACCGCCGACGAACTGGTCGGTCTGCGCCTGACCAACGGCTCGGCGAAGTGGACCGAGCCCAACCCCCGCGGCCAGTACGCCGGCGGCCGTACCGTGGTCCGACCGGTCGGCACCGACGCGGCGGCGGGCGGGCCGGCCTTTCTCGACGGCACGCCCCGCAACCCGTGGGCGAGCAAGGGGCGGCGACTCGTCCAGGTGGGTGCGGACCGGTCGGTGCGGCTGCTCGACATGGCATCCGGCGCCGTGCTGCGCCAGTGGGGCAGCGTCGCCGACCCCGACGACCTGGTGGTCGCCCACGAGGACCGCCTGTACGTGGCCGCCAACGAGGGTGGTTACCAGCTGCTCGCGTACGACCTGAACTCCGACGCCGAGCCGGTGGTGCTGCACCGATCCGGCAACGACGAGTACCGCCCGAAGGAACTGGTGGCCTGCGGTGAGCGGCGGGCCTGCCTGTTGCAGGTGCCGAACAACGACGTCGCGCGCACCGAGGTGGTGGCGGTCACCGAAGGCGAGCGCATGATCAGCTGGCCGGCGCCGGGCGTGACCGGTCTAATCCCGTTGGGTGAGCAGGTGCTCGCCCAACGGGAGCTACCGGAGCCGACCGTCACCGTCTTCGACGCCGCCGGCAAGCCCGTGCTGCGGGACCGGGGCGGGGTGGCGGTCCGCCTGGACGCGGGCAACCTGCTGGTCTTCGCCAAGGCGCCCAGCGTGGTCGCGGACAACCGGGTGCTGGCCGGGGTGTGGGCCGAGTCCGGGGAGGTCGACGAGTTGGGTGAGCTGAAGGACGTGCGCAGCTCCTCCTGCTCGTGGAACACCCGCGTGATCGCCTGCGGCGCGGATAAGGACTTCGTGCTGTACCGCTTCACCGACGACTGACGTCGACGGCTCACCGGTCGGCTCGTACGATGCTCCGGTGAATCTTCGAGGTACGGTCCGCGCCGATCGTCCGCTGGTGGTTCTTGCCGTGGGGGAGGAGGCCCGCTACCTGCCGCCCGAGCTACCGGTCCTGCTCACCGGCATGGGCAAGGTGAACGCCGCCAGCGCGGTGGCCGCGGTGCTGGCCGCCGGGCCGCGCCCCGCCCTGCTGCTCAACCTGGGTACGGCGGGCGCGTTGCGCCCCGGGTTGGCCGGCATCCACGAGGTCGCCACGGTGCTCCAGCACGACCTGGACACCGACCTGCTGCGCACGCTCACCGGCGAGACCTACGGGGCGCCGCTGTCGTTGGCCGCCGAGGGCGCGGTGCTCGCGACCGGTGACACCTTCGTGGCCGACGACGCGGAGCGGGACCGGTTGGCGCAGCGCGCCGACCTGGTCGACATGGAGGGGTACGCGGTGGCGTGGGCCGCGGCGCAGGCCGGCGTGCCGTGCCGGCTGGTCAAGCAGGTCAGCGACGAGGCGGGCGACGGCGCGGCCCGGAGCTGGCAGGAGTCGGTGGACGCGTGCGCCCGGGACCTCGCCGAGTGGGCCGCCCGACACGTCGCCTGAGTGAGCAGGGTCAGTCGCCGGATTGTCGAAACCGAAGGCCCGGCGTGGTCTCCCTGGCCGCTCCAGGGAGCAGGACGTGAGCCGTCAGCCCCAGCGCCACGACCACGGTGACCAGCACCGGTGGCCAGTGGCCGGCCCAGGGCAGCACCAGCAGCGGCGCGATCAGGCAGCTCATCCGCCACCACGGCACCTTCGTCGACACCAACAGGGTGAACAGCGCGCGGCCGACCACGAACAGGATCGGACCGCCGATGATCAGCAGGAGCCACCGCGCCGGTGTCGTCCCGGTCGGCCGCGAGACGACCAGGTCGAACGCCGCCGCCGTGCCGACCACGCCGGCCAGCATCACCAGATGGGTGTACGGGGCCACCCGCGCCGGCCGGCCCGCCCTCGCCCCGGCTTCCAGTAACTCGCCGGCCCGGAAGACGTAGACCTGCCACATCAGCAGCATGAGGCCGAAGGCGCAGAACAGCGCGGTGACCCGTATGCCGTCGAGATCGGTGCGGCTGACCCGCATGGTGGGCACCAGGATGATGTCGCCGAGGGCTAGGATCACGAACTGCTGGTACCGCTCGCCCAGGTGCCCGGTGGTCCGCTCGTACTGGTCGATCGGCACCCGGCCCAGCCGCGGTGTCGGGTAGCGGGCCGCCGAGGAGAGCAGGTCGATCGTGATGGCGATGGCCCAGAGCGGCCAGTTCACGTCGCCGGTGGCCCCGCCGGTGATCCAGAAGACGCCGGACACCACGAACCAGAACAGGAACCGGGTGGCCCGGATCGTGGCCGCCCGGTGGCGCTGCCGGAGCAACGTCGTGATCAGGATGATCCCGCGAGAGATGTGCGTACCGACGTACGAGACCGCGAAGATCATGGCGTGCCCGTCGGTGACCATGGGCAGGGACGCCGCCATCCCCACCGAGCCGACCATGGCGATCATCAGGATGGCCTGGATGGGGCGTTGCTGCGGGTCGTAGAACTCGGTGGTGGTGGCGGTGACCGACCAGGTCCACCAGATGGCCGTCAATATCAGCAGCACCTTCGCGCCGCCGGACCAGGAAAGGTTCTCGGTCAACAGCGTCGAGGTCAGCGCGAGGGCCGCCACGAAGACCACGTCGAAGAGCAACTCCAGCAACGTGGCCCGGGTCGACCCGTCCGGCCGGCGTACCAGTGCCGCGGTGCCTCCGGTGCTCATGCCCGGCCTCCCGCCGTGGTCTTAAGCGGATTATCGGCGGTGCCGGCGCGGGCCGTCCCCGGATCGACGATTCCCGCCGGTCGGGGAAGCGGACGGCCGGAGGTTGCCAGGGCGTCGGAGGCCGGGCGATGCTTGACCGCATCTATTAATCTCGATCTCTTCGGAGGTTCGGATGCGCCGCTCCCCGCTGGTCGCCCTCGTCCTGACCGCCCTGCTGCTCGTCGCTCCTGGCGCGGCGCAGGCCGCCGTCCCCGACCGGGCCGCCGCGCCCGCCGCCGACCCGACGGCCACGCTGACCGGGGTACGCACCGCGGGCACCGCCTGGGGTCTCGACCCCGCCACCGGTCGGATGACCCTCACCGTCGACGACACGGTGGCCCCCAGCGAGGTAGCCGCGCTGCGGTTGGTGACCGACCGGGCCGGCGTGCTGCTGCGCCGCGAACCCGGAACCCTGCGCCCGCTTATCGCCGGCGGGCAGGGCATCTACGGCGGCGGTGGCGCGCGCTGCTCGCTCGGCGCGAACGCGCGCAGCGGCAGCACCTACTACGTGATCACCGCCGGGCACTGCACCACCACCGCCGCCACCTGGTACACCGACAGCGCCCAGACCACGGTGCTCGGCACCCGCACCGCAACCAGCTACCCCACCAACGACTACGGGCTGATCCGCTACACCGGCCGGATCGCCCACCCGAGCGCGGTCTACACCTACCCCGGCCTGGTGACCATCAATGGCCCCGGCAGCGCGTACATCGGTCAGGCGGTGTGCCGCAGCGGCAGCACCACCGGCGTGCGCTGCGGCACCGTCACCGGTCTCAACCAGACCGTCAACTACGCCACCGGCGTGATCTACGGCCTGATCCGCACCAACATCTGCGCCGAACCGGGGGACAGCGGCGGACCGCTCTACGTGGCCTCCACCGGCAAAATCCTCGGCATCCTCTCCGGCGGCACCGGCAACTGCACGGCCGGCGGCACCACCTACTACCAGCCGATCGCGGAGGTATTGGCCGCGTACGGGTTGACGTTGCCCTGACCAGCGGGACACCGCTTGCCCGTCCCGCGCGGGACACCTAGGCTCGGCGACGCCCAGCACCCCGCCGCGAGGACGTGTGCCCGATGCCGACAGCCCCCCGACCTGACCAGCCGAGTGTCCCGGCCGGCCTTCCGTCGATCGAGGTGGCAGCGGTAGGGGAGACGATGGTGGTGCTCTGCCCCGCGCCGGGTGAGCCGCTGGAGCGCGCCGAGCGGGTCGGCATCTCGGTCGGCGGGGCCGAGTCCAACGTGGCCGGTTACCTGGCCCGCCTGGGACACGTGACGACCTGGGTGAGCCGGGTCGGCGACGACCCTTTCGGTCGGGCCGTCGTCCGGCACGTCGCCGCCGCCGGCGTCCGCGTCGACCAGGTCTGCGTGGACCCGACCGCCCCCACCGGCCTGTACGTCAAGGACCCCGGCCCGGACGGGACCGCCGTGCACTACTACCGGGCCGGTTCGGCGGCCGCCCGGATGGACCCCGCCACGCTGGCGGCCCCGGCGCTGGCCGGTGCCCGGGTCCTGCACCTGTCCGGAATCACCCCGGCGCTCTCCGCGTCCTGCCGGGCGCTTGTCGAACACGCGGTGACCGACCGGCCGCTGGCGCAGGCGTTGGTCAGCTTCGACGTCAACCACCGGGCCCGACTGTGGTCCGCCGAGCAGGCCGCACCGGTGCTACGCGACCTCGCCAACCGCTGCGACCTCGTCTTCGTCGGGCAGGACGAGGCGGAGACCCTGTGGGGCACCACCGACCCGACCGCCGTACGCGAGGTGTTGCCCGATCCGCAGACGGTGGTGGTCAAGGACGGCGCGGTGGGCGCCACCGCACTGGTCCGTGACGCCGAACCGGTCTTCGTGCCCGCGCCCCGGGTGACAGTGGTGGAGCCGGTCGGTGCCGGAGACGCGTTCGCCGCCGGTTACCTGGCCGGGCTGCTACGCGGCCTCGACCCGGTACGGCGGCTGCGCCTCGGCCACCTCCTCGCCGCCCAGGCGTTGACGAGCAGCGGCGACAACGCCCCCGTACCGCCGTGGACCTGGTTCGAGAAACTCATCGACGCCCCCGCCGACGCCTGGTCGCCGCTCGACCTGACCCACCCGGGGGCGACGACCTGAGCCGGGCCGCCGGGTTGCGACCCGACCAGCAGCAACAGTCCCACCGCGACATCGGATGGAGTGCACCATGACCACACCGGACTTCGATCACATCTTCGGCGGCGCCCGGGTGATGGCGATCCTGCGCGGCCTGCCGGTCGCCGAGACCGTTCGGCTCGCCGAGCGCGCCTGGGACCTCGGCATCGACGTGGTGGAGGTTCCGGTGGCCACCGCCGACGCGGTGCCGGCGCTGCGGGCCGCCGTCGAGGCGGGGGCCGAGCGCGACCGGATCGTCGGTGCCGGCACCGTGCTCGACGTCGACCAGGTCGCCGCGGCGGCAGACGCGGGTGCCCGGTTCACCGTCGCGCCCGGTCTGGACCTCGCGGTCGTCGACGCCGCCGCCGCACGTGGCCTGCCGCACCTGCCCGGTGTGGCCACCCCGACCGAGGCCCAGCAGGCACTGCGGCACGGCCTCACCTGGCTCAAGGCGTTCCCCGCGATCGCCCTCGGGCCGGCCTGGTTCAAGGCCGTCGCCGGCCCGCTGCCGCAGTTGCGCTTCGTCGCCACCGGCGGCCTGGACGCCAGCAACGCCGACGCGTTCCTGCAAGCGGGCGTACGCGTGGTGGCCGTCGGCTCCGCCCTCTCCGACCCCACCCAGCTAGACGCCCTAGCCAAACTGACCCGCCCCGCCTCCTGACCCGCCCCTCCCTCCCTCCCTCCCTCCCGGCGTCGATCTTGCACTTGCGGTTGTCGATGCGTCCCGATTCGCGACTTCGGTCGCGACGGAAAGTGCAAGATCGGCGCGGCAGGGTGGGTCGGGACGCGTGCGGGGCGGGGAGGGCGGCGCCAGGGGTGGCGGGGTTGTGCCATGGCGTAGGTGCGTCGGGGGGTGGGGCGTGGTTGGGGTGGGATCTGCGTCGATGCTGTGGTGCGTACCACTTCTCGACACAAAGAGGTCATCGTGGCTCTGTCTCACCGGCGCCGCCGATCCGGGCTGATCGCCCTCGGCGCCGCACTCACCCTGGCGGCCGGGTTCACCCCACCCGGCGCGGGAGCGGCCGCCGCCCCGCCGAACAACCCCGACCTCCCGGCGGGCATACCCCCGGCCGCCGCCGGACGCGCGTCCACCGTCACCCTGATCACCGGTGACACGGTCACCGTCACCACCGGGGCGGACGGCAGCACGGTGTCGACAGTGCGTCGGCCGGACGGCAGCACCCCGAGTTTCCACCGCACCGTGCGCGACGGCGACACCTACGTCTACCCGGACGCCGCGCTGTCCTATGTGACGAGTGGCGTGCTGGACCGGCAACTGTTCAACGTCACCGACCTCATCGCCGACGGTTACGACGACGCGCACACCGACGCGCTTCCGTTGATCGTGACGATGACCGACGCGGCGGCCCGTAACCGCACCCGCCCCACAGTCGACGGCGCCACGCTGGTCCGACAGTTGGACAGCGTGCAGGGCGCGGCGCTGACCCGCCAGCGCGCCACCGCCGACCGGTTCTGGACCGCGCTGACCGCCGGTTCGACCCGGCGTACGGGTGACGCCCCGACCCTGGCGAACGGCATTGCAAAGGTCTGGTTGGACGGTCGGGTGCACGCGGACCTGGCCGAGTCCACCGCGCAGATCGGCGCGCCCAAGCTGTGGGCCGAGGGCAACACCGCGACCGGTGTCGACGTCGCGGTGCTCGACTCGGGTGCGGACGCCGAACACCCGGATCTCGTCGGTCAGATCGCCGAGTCCAGCAGCTTCGTGCCGAGCGAGCCCGACATCCTCGACTACAAGGGCCACGGCACGCACGTCGCCTCGACGATCGCCGGCACCGGCGCCGCGTCCGGTGGCGCCGAGCGGGGCGTCGCCCCGGGTGCCCGACTGCACATCGGCAAGGTGCTCAACAGCGAGGGCAGCGGACAGGACTCGTGGATCATCGCCGGCATGGAGTGGGCGGCCCGTGAGCAGAAGGCTCGGGTGGTCAGTATGAGCCTGGGCGGTGAGGCCACCGACGGCAGCGACCCGATGAGCCAGGCGGTCGACCGGCTCAGTGCCGAGACCGGCGCCCTCTTCGTGATCGCCGCCGGCAACAGCGGCCCGGCCAGCATCGGCAGCCCGGGTGCCGCCGATTCCGCGCTGACCGTGGGCGCTGTCGACAACACCGACCACCTCGCCGACTTCTCCAGCCAGGGTCCGCGCGCCGGCGACGGCGGGCTCAAGCCCGAGATCACCGCCCCCGGCGTGGACATCCTGGCGGCCCGCTCGCACCTCGTTCGGGGCGGCTCCGGCGACTACACGTTGATGAGCGGCACGTCGATGGCCACCCCGCACGTGGCCGGCACGGCCGCGCTGGTCGCCGCCGCGCACCCGGACTGGACCGGTCAGCGGATCAAGGAAGCGCTGGTCAGCACGGTGAAGGCCACCCCTGAGTACACCCCGTACCAGGCGGGTGCCGGCCGGGTCGACGCGGTCGCCGCCGCGCACGCCACCGTCTTCGCCACCCCGAGCGCGTACTCCGGTTTCCAGGCGTGGCCGCAGCAGGCGGGCGCGACCGTCGACCGTACGGTCACCTACACCAACCTCGGCGGCGCGTCGGTCGACCTGAACCTGGCCCTCGACGCGGCCACCGCGCCGGCCGGACTGTTCGCGCTCTCCGCCGACCGGGTGACAGTGCCCGCGGGCGGCACCGCCACCGTGACGGTGACCGCCGCGTACGACAAGCTGCCGGTGGAGAAGCAGGTCAGCGGCATGATCGTCGCCACCGACGGGACCGGTGCGGTGCGTGGGCGCACGCTGGTCGGCGCCGGCAAGGAGGGTCAGCGGCAGAACCTGACGCTGGTTGCCAAGGACCGCGACGGCAAGCCGCTCGTCGGCAAGGTCATCCTCACCGCCGACACCCTCTTCACCGCCGTGGACCTGCCCGAGAGCGGTACCGCCACGCTGCGGCTGCCGGTGGGAAGCTGGAACGGTTGGATCTCCGCGGACGTGCGGGGTGTGCACGGGCCGCACTCCAAGGGCATGGCGATGCTCAGCTTCACCGATGTGAACCTGGACCGTGACCGCACCGTCACCCTGGACGCGCGCGCGGCCCGACAGGTGCAGGCCCGGGTGCCGCAGGAGGCCACCGCCAGCGCGCTGCGGATGGACATCCACCGGTCCACGAAGAACGGTCTCACCGAGAGCCAGGTGCTGCCCGACGACTCGTACGACAGCATGTGGGCGTTGCCGACGAGCCGTCCGGTGACCGACGGCGAGTTCGAGTTCGGTGCCCGGTGGCGGCTGGAGCAGCCGGCCCTGACCGTTTCGGCCGGCGGTCGCTCGTACGACGATCTGCTGGTGAAGCGGGCGACCCCGGCGCTGCCGGCCGGTCGTCGTCAGCTGGACGCGGTCTACGTCGCCGACGCGTCGGCGACGGGGCTGGCCAAGCGGCCGGTCCGGGACCGGGCCGTGGTGGTGCGCCGCAGTGACAGTGTGGACATCGCCACTCAGGCGCAGGCCGCCGCTGCGGCCGGGGCGAAGCTGCTGCTCGTCGTGAACGACGGCATCGGTCGGCTCCAGCCGTGGGACGAGGCGCCGTGGAGCCCGGAGAGCCCGGCCCCGGTGACCGTGGCGACCCTCGGCGCCGACGAGGGTGGGCAGCTCATCGCCGCGCTGGAGCGGGGCGCGGTGCGGCTCACCGTCGAGTCGCACCCGGAGACCACCTACCTGTACGACGTGGCACGCCACTGGACCGGCAACGTGCCGGCCGACCTCACCTACCGGCCCACGAAGCGGCAGTTGGCCCGGGTCGACGTGGAGTTCCGCAACTACCGGCAGGGCAAGGCGCTGGAGTTCCGCACCGACATCTGGCGCGGCTGGGCGTCGAGCAACCAGGAGCCGGCACCGGCGCAGGGCCGCCGCACCGACTGGGTGAGCGCCGACCAGCGGTGGGTCGACGACGCGTTCATCGCCGGCGAGACCGGTCAGCACCTGATGGCGGCGACCACGTACCCGGCCGACAAGCCGAGCGCCGTCACCTGGTTCGGGCCGATCCAGCGACCCCGGATGGGCGGCAGCTACGTGCCGGTCCGCTACCTGGACACCGTCTACCTGCCCGCGCCCGGGTGGGGCGACGGGGGCGGCCACATCGGTGAGGCGTACGCGAACTACAAGATGGTCAACCGGACCACCCTCTACCAGGGCGACAAGGAGCTGGACTGGGGGAACGCCGAGTACCTCCAGGTCCCCGGGCTGGCGTCTCAGCGACTGCCGTACCGGCTCGTGGTGGAGAACGACAGGGCCGCGTGGACCAACCCGTACTCCCGGCAGACCCGCACCGAGTGGGGCTTCCACTCGGCGGTCACCGGGGAGGAGTCGGCCGAGGTGCTGCCGATGATCCAGCTGGACTACCAGGTGGCCATCGACTCCGCCGGCAGGGCGTCGCGACGTGCACCGCTGACCGTTGTCGCCTCCCACCTGCCCGGCGTCACCGACAGGATCGGCGCGGTGACCGTCGAGGTGTCCTACGACGACGGGGCGACCTGGCAGAAGCAGCGGCTGACCCGGCACGGCGACGGCTGGCGCACCTCGCTGGCCGCACCGGCGAAGGCCGGCTTCGTGAGCCTGCGCACCACGGCGCGGGACGCCGCCGGCAACACCGTGAGCCAGAGCATCAGTCGGGCGTTCGGCCTGCGCTGACAGCGTGGTGACCGGCCGCCGGTCGGGGTGCGTGAATCACCCCGAGCGGCGGCCGGTGCCGTCAGTGGAGTTCCTCCACGAGCTGGTTCCAGTCCGTGCTGACCGGCAGCAGGTCGCCGGCCAGCCAGGCGGCGCTCTGGTCGTCGTGGTGCGGGTCGCCGGGCACCCCGCAGGCGCCCAGGGGCACCACCCAGCGGCTGTCCGAGCGGCGGGCCAGGTCCCAGACGAAGCGCGCCGCTGGCCCCCGGAAGCACCAGTGGGTGACCCCGGGCACGCTGGAGGTGGCCAGCACGCAGTCGTGGTCCCCGTCGAGCCGGAGGCCGGGCCCGGTGTCCGGGCCGGGCAGGGCCCGCCACGCCGCCAGCCGGTGCAGGTCCCCCCAGAGCACCGGCTCGGCCGCCGCGTCGGCGACCTCCTCGGCTGCCGCGCCCACGAGCGCGGCGATGTCCACACCGGGCAACGGGCTCGCGCCGAGCAGGTGCTCCAGCGCGTGACCGACCCGCGGCGTCAGCGCCAACCAGGGCGCGAACACCTCGGGGTACGCGGGCAGCTCGGCCAACGCGGCCAGCGCCGGGTGGGCGGCGATCCGGCGTACGACAGCCGCCCGGAGCATGGCGTAGGCCGCCGCATCGGTGCTGTCGGCGGCCATCCGGCGATCCCAGCGCAGCAGTCGTTCCCGCAGCGCGGCAGCGGCCGGACCGAGCCCCGTCGACTCCGCGAGGACCGCCAGCAACGGCCCGGCCGCGCCAAGGTACGTGTCGGTGTGCACCGCTGCCATCTCGTCGGCAGTCCAGGCCGGACGGGCGTCGAGCAGCTCGGCGATGCGACGCGCCCGGTGCGGTGGGGCGAACTCCACCCCGAGCGGCGCCGCCAGCCCGCGCTCGTTGGCCATCACCGCCCGACCGTGCACCTCGGCACGGGGCATCGGCGCGTGCCAGCCCTGCCAGGCGTACGCGGCGTCCCATCCGGGAACCACCCGCCGGCCGTTTTCCGGGTGCCGTACCGGCACCGCCCCGGCGACCCGGTGCAACAACCCTCCGGCGGTGTCCGCGGCCTGCACCACGTTGACCGGCTCCACCCAGTGCCGCAGCGCGTGGTCCACGTCGGCCACGGTGCGGGCGCGCAGCAGCTCCGGCAGCGTCGCGAAACCGAGGTCACCCCGGACCCTGGGCGGGTAGCGCAGGCTGACGGCACTCTCGTCGTCCGGCCCACCGGCGATCACCGGACCACGGTCGGTCTCCACCACCTCGACCTCGACCGGGTCCGCCCCGGCCACCTCGATCATCTCGACGTGGCGGTGCGCCGTGCGCCAGCCGTCCGGGCCGAGCGCCTGGACCCGGGGGCCGTCGCGGCGCAGCCGCTCCGCGTACACGTCCTGGTAGTCGGCCATCGCGTTGGTGATCGCCCAGGCCACGCCGCCGGTGTGCCCGAAGTGCGCGATGCCCGGCACGCCCGGCACCGCCAACCCGACCACGTCGTACTCCGGGCAGGCCAGCCGGATCTGCTGGTAGACGCCGGGATCCTCGATGAACCGGTGCGGATCGCCGGCGAGCAGCGCGGCCCCGGTGCCGGTGCGCTCGGCGGCGAGCAGCCACCCGTTGCTGCCGGCCACGGCCGGCCCGTCGGTGGCGAAGCTGTCGACCGCGTCCGGCCCGAGCCGCTGCTCCACGTGCTCGCGCCAGAGCTTGCCGGGGAACCCGGCGAACAGGATGTGGTGGCCCAGCCAGACCGCGAGCGGCGTCCACGGCTCCCACCGACCCGGGCTCAGCCCGGTGGTGGCGAACTCCGGCGCCCGGGCCGCCCCGGTGTCGAGAGCGGCGTTGACGCCGTCCACGTAGGCGCCCACCCACTCGGCGGTCGCCGGGTCCAGCGAGGCGTGGCATCGGCGTGCGGTGTCGTCGAGCCGGACCTGCCGGACGAACCGGTCCCAGCCGAGCGCGTCGGGCCCGAGGAACGCCGCGCTGGTGCCCTGGGCGCGGTGCCGCTCCACCTCGATCTGCCAGGCCCGGTCGTACGCTGTCACCCGGCCCTGCGCCACCGCCAGCGCGAGCGGGTCGGCGGCCCGCAGGTGGGGCACTCCCCAGGGGTCCCGGAAGCGTTCCGTCCTCATGCCGGCTCCGGGGCCAGCGTGGTGGCGCGGCGTCGGGCCGCTGGGACGACCAGCGGGGTGCCGGTCTCCGGGTCGTCGATCACCCGGCAGGGGAGCCCGAACACCTCCTCGACCAGCTCGGCGGTGACCACCGACGCCGGCTCCCCGGCGGCAACCACGCGTCCGTCGCGCATGGCGATCAGGTGGGTGGCGTAGCGGGCCGCGTGGTTCAGGTCGTGCAGCACCGCGACAAGGGTGCGGCCCTGCTCCTCGTGCAAGCGGGCGCAGAGGTCCAGGATCTCGATCTGGTGGGCGATGTCGAGGTACGTGGTCGGCTCGTCGAGCAGCAGCAGGGGTGTCTGCTGGGCCAGCGCCATGGCGATCCAGACCCTCTGCCGCTGCCCGCCGGACAACTCGTCCACGGCCCGGTCGGCGAGGTCGTCGACCCCGGTCGCGGCCATCGACTCCTCGACCACCCGCTCGTCCTCGCGGGACCACTGCCGCAGCAGCCCCTGATGGGGGTAGCGACCCCGGGCGACCAGTTCGGCGACGCTGATGCCGTCCGGTGCGATCGACGACTGCGGCAGCAGGCCGAGCGTACGGGCAACCTTGCGGGCCGGCAGGTCGTGAATGTCCCGTCCGTCCAGCAGCACCGCGCCGGCGCTGGGGCGCAGCATCCGGGACAGGGCGCGCAGCAGCGTCGACTTGCCGCACGCGTTCGGGCCGATGATGACGGTGAAGGACCGGTCGGGCACCGCCACGGTCAGGTTCTCGGCAATGGTGCGCTGGTCGTAGGCGAGGGTCAGCGCGGTGCCGCCGAGTCGGGAATCGCCGGGTCGCATGGGTGCTCCTTCAAGGGCGTCACTGGTGTTCACAGCCGGCCCGCCCGACGTTCCATCGCCAGCAGCCAGACCAGGTAACCGCCGCCGATCACGCCGGTCACCACGCCGACCGGGAGTTGGTGCCCGGCGAACGCGCGTTGCGCCACCAGGTCGGCCCCGACCAGCAGCGCCGCGCCGACGGCCATCGACGGCAGCAGGTTCGGACCCGGGGCCCGGGTCAGTCGTTTCGCCACATGCGGGGCGACGAGCGCCACGAAGGACACCGGCCCGGCGGCGGCCGCCGCGAACGAGACCAGCAGCACGGCGGCGGCGAGCAGCACCAGGCGCAGTCGGCGTACCGGCACGCCCAGGGCGCCGGCGGCGTCGTCGCCCAACTCCATCATCCGCAGCGCCGGGGCGCAGCCGACGAGCACCAGCGGCGCCAACACGACCAGGACGGCGAGCAGCGGCCCGGCGTTGGCCCAGCCTCGCCCGTCCAGGCTGCCGGTGAGCCAGAGGACCGCGCGTGCGGCTTCCATCAGGGGCGCCCGGGTCAGCAGGTAGCCGTTGACGCCGGTCAGGATCGCGGACACCCCGATGCCGACCAGGATGAGTCGGTAGCCGTGCACCCCGCGCCGCCAGGCGAGCGCGTAGATCACCAGGCCGGTGCCGAGACCACCGACGACCGCCGCGCCGGCCAACGCCAGGCTGCTGCCACCGAGGACGACCACCACCAGCGCCCCGGTCGACGCGCCCTGGGTGAAGCCCAGGATGTCCGGGCTGCCCAACGGGTTGCGGACCAGCGACTGGAACACCGTGCCGGCGAGAGCCAACGCCGCACCGACCAGCAGGGCGGTGACCAGCCGGGGCAGGCGCAGCTCAAGCACGATGAACTGCTCCGCCGCAGTGCCACCGCCGGTCAGCGTGCGCAGCACGTCCGCCGGACCCATCGGGTAGTCACCACTGCCCAGGGCCACCACACCGAACCCGGCCGCGAGCACCGCCGCGCCGGCCCCGACGCCGAGCGCGCGGGGCCGAAACCGCAGCGACAACCCCCATGAAGTACGAATGACAGTCACGGCTGGGCCACCCTTCGGCGGGTGACCAGCCACAGGAAGAGCGGGCCGCCCAGTACGGCGGTCACCATGCCGACCTGGAGTTCTCCGGGGCGGCCCAGCACCCGGCCGAGCACGTCGGCGCCGAGCAGCAACGCGGGTGCGAGCACCGCGCAGTACGGCAGCAGCCAGCGCAGGTCCGGGCCGGTCAGGGCGCGGACCAGGTGTGGCACGAGAAGCCCGACGAAGACGATCGGTCCGCACGCGGCGGTCGCCGCGCCGCAGAGCAGGGTGACGGCGACGATCACGGCGGCGCGGATCAGCGCGGGTCGAGCGCCGAGGGCTCGCGCCGCGTCGTCGCCGAGCGCCAGCGCGTTCAGCGGACGGGCGGCACCGAGCGCGACCAGCAGCCCGACGATGATGAACGGCAGCACCCGGGTCACTGTCGCGGAGTCCGCGCTGGCCAGTGAGCCGACCGTCCAGAACCGCAGCCGCTCCAGCGACGCGCTGTCCAGCAGCATCACCGCGCTCACGTAGGAGTAGAGGGTGGCGTTGAGCGCCGCCCCGGCCAGGGCGAGTCGGGCCGGGGTCGCGCCGCGTCCGCCGCCGACGGTGTAGACGAGCGCGGTCACCGCCGCCGCGCCGAGCAGCGCGAACCAGACGTACCCGCCGACGGCGGTGACGCCCAGGAACGCGGCGGCGGTGGCGACGGCCGCGGACGCGCCGGCGTTGATGCCGAGCAGTCCGGGGTCGGCGAGTGGGTTGCGGGTGAGGGCCTGCATGACAGCGCCCGCCACACCGAGGGCGGTGCCGGCGAGCAGCCCGAGCAGGGTGCGGGGCAGGCGCATCCGGTGCACCACCGCGTACTCGGTGGCGTCGCGGTGCAGCAAGCCGGACCAGACGTCGGCGAGCGGCATGGCCTTCGCGCCGATCGCGATGCTGAGCACCACGATCACCGCGAGCAGTGCCACGGCGGTGACCAGGCCGGCGGCGCGGGCTGCCCGACGACCACGCCGGTTCGGGGGTGCGGCCGTCGCCCTGGCTGGCACGGGCGGTGCCGGTCGGGTGACGGTGGGTGTGGCGTCCAGTGTGGGCTCCGGGGTGGTGGCGACACGGCGTACCGCTGTTGACAATGACCGAGGTTAGGCTAACCTAACCCCGCTGCCCTGGTCGACCCCGGCCAACCCTTGATCGAAAGACAACACCATGCCCGATGCCCTGTCCGCCCGCCGCCTCTCTCGCCGTGGCCTGCTGGCCGCCGGTGGCGCCGCCACGCTGGCCACCCTGCTCGCCGCCTGTGGCACTGACGACGCCGCGAAACCCGCCGCCGGCAACGGAAGTGGTCCCTGGTCGTTCACCGACGACCGCGGTACCAAGATAGAGGCCGCAGCCCGTCCGGCCCGTGTGGTGGCCTTCACCGGGGTGGCGGCGGCCCTGATCGATTTCGGTCTCGACAAGCAGCTCGTGGGCGTCTTCGGTGAGACCAAGCGTGCCGACGGTACGACCGAGCCGCAGGCCGGCGACCTTGACGTCGAGGGCGTCGAGATCCTCGGCAACGTGTGGGGCGAGTTCAGCCTGGAGAAGTACGCCGCGCTGCGCCCCGAACTGCTGGTCACCCACATGTACGACCCGGACGCGCTCTGGTACGTGCCGGACGAGAGCAAGGCCAAGATCCTCCCGCTGGCGCCCAGCGTGGCGATCACCACCGCCCGGGTGCCGATGACCAAGCCCATCGAGCGGTACGCGGCGCTGGCCGAGTCGCTCGGCGCGGACCTGTCCGCGAAGAAGGTCACCGACGGAAAGGCCCGCTTCGACGCCGCCGCCGAGGCGGTCCGGCAGGCGGTGAAGGCCAACCCCGGGATCAAGGTGATGGCCTGCTCCGGCAGCCCCGACCTCTTCTACGTCTCCAACCCGAAGGTCAGCACCGACCTGATGTACTTCGCCGAGTTGGGCGTCGACATCGTGGTCCCCACCAAGCTCGAATCCGGCGACTACTTCGAGGCGCTGAGCTGGGAGAGCGCCGGCAAGTTCCCGGCCGACCTGATCCTGCTGGACAACCGCGGCACCGCGCTGCAGGCCAAGGACCTCACGGCCAAGCCGACCTGGCAGCAACTGCCGGCGGTCAAGGCCAACCAGGTGAGCCCGTGGGACGCGGTGCCCCGCTTCTCGTACGCCGGCTCCGCACCGCTGCTGGAGAACCTCGCCACCGCCATCCGGAACGCGAAGAAGGTCAGCTGACGAACACCACATCCCCGGGCGCACCGCCGCGCCCGGGGTGGGTTCCGGCTGCCCTCGTCCAGAACGTGGAAGGACCACCAGTGACCGTGCCGACGTACCCCGTCGAGACCACCACGCCGCCACCGGCGTCAACCGCTGCGCGGGCCCAGCTGCTGCACGGTGGCTCGGTCGAGCAGTACCGCCGGACGATCGCCGACGGCGTCGACCGGGTCGCCCGGCGGGTGGCCACGGTGGACCGTCCCGGCACCGGAATCACGCCGGCCGAGCTGGCCCCCCTGGTAGACCGGGTGGACCTGGACCGGCCGCTGGGCGACGCCGGCGCCGCCCTCGACGAGCTGGAGAACGTCTACCTGCGCGACGCCGTCTGGTTCCACCACCCCCGCTACCTGGCCCACCTCAACTGCCCGGTGGCCATCCCGGCACTGCTCGGTGAGGCGGTGCTCACCGCCGTGAACTCCTCGCTGGACACCTGGGACCAGAGCGCCGGGGCCACCCTCATCGAGCGCCGGCTGATCGACTGGACGGCCGAGCGGATCGGCCTCGGTCCCCGCGCCGACGGCATCTTCACCAGCGGCGGCAGCCAGTCCAACCTCCAGGCTCTGCTGCTGGCCCGGGAGGAGGCGTGCGCCGACGCCATCGGCCCCGCGGCGCGCGCCGACCTGCTGCCCCGACTGCGCGTGCTCACCTCCGCCGCCGGTCACTTCAGCGTGCAGAAGTCGGCAAAACTGCTCGGCCTCGCCCCGGACGCGGTGATCGCGGTGCCCACCGACGCCCGGCGACGGATCCGACCGGCCGCCGTCCGCGAGGAGATCGCCCGGTGCCGCCAGGCCGGGCTGGTGGTGATGGCCGTCGTCGGCACCGCCGGTACCACCGACTTCGGCTCGATCGACCCGCTCACCGATCTGGCCGGGATCTGCGCGGCAGCCGGCGTGTGGCTGCACGTGGACGCCGCGTACGGCTGCGGTCTGCTCGTCTCACCGACGCGCCGGCACCTGCTCGACGGCATCGAGCGGGCCGACTCGGTCACCGTTGACTTCCACAAGTCGTTCTTCCAGCCGGTCAGCTCCAGCGCGCTGCTGGTCCGCGACCGGCGGACGCTGCGGCACGTCACCTACCACGCCGACTACCTCAACCCGGCCCGGATGGTGGAGCAGCGCATCCCCAACCAGGTCGACAAGAGCTTGCAGACCACCCGCCGTTTCGACGCGCTGAAGCTCTGGCTCACCCTGCGGGTGATGGGCCCGGACGCGCTCGGCGGGCTCTTCGACGAGGTCGTCGACCGGGCCGCCGATGCCTGGCGACTGGTCAGCGAGGATCCGCGCTTCGAGGTGGTGACCCGCTCGGAGCTGAGCACCGTGGTGTTCCGCTACCTGCCCACCGGCCCCGGCCGCGAGTTGGCCGACGCCGCCAATCTGCACGCCCGGGAGGCCCTCGCGGCGTCCGGTCTCGCCGTGGTCGCCGGGACCCGGGTGGACGGCCGGCACTTCCTGAAGTTCACACTGCTCAACCCGGAAACCACAGTCGACGACGTCGGGTACGTGCTCGACCTGATCGCCACCCACGCCGGTCAGTACGTGCACGACCACGTCGACGCCGGCCTGACCTGCCACGTCGGCTGACGCCGGTGACCTCGAACCCGCGCCTGGAGACCCCGATGTCCACCCACGACTTCATCGCCATCGGGTTGGGCCCGTACAACCTGGGCCTGGCCTGCCTCACCGCGCCGATCGACGAGCTCGACGGGGTGTTCCTGGAGGCCCGACCGAGCCTCGCCTGGCACCCCGGCATGCTGCTGGAGTCGGCCCGGTTGCAGACCCCGTTCATCGCCGACCTGGTCAGCCTCGCCGACCCCACGTCGCCGTACTCCTTCCTCAACTACCTCAAGGAGATCGGCCGGCTCTACCCGTTCTACATCCGGGAGAGCTTCTACCCGCTGCGCAGCGAGTACGACGCGTACTGCCGGTGGGCGGCGGCGAAACTGCCGAACCTGCGCTTCGGTCAGAGCGTGACGACCGTGGAGTACGACCCCGCCGACGAGCGGTACGTGGTGCGGGCCAGCACGGGCACGGGCGAGACCGTCGAGTACCGGGCCCGGCACCTGGTGCTCGGCACCGGCACCCCGCCGCACCTGCCCCCGGCCGTGGCCGACCTGCCGGGCGACGCCGTGCACAACTCCCACTACCTGGAGCACCGCTCGGCGCTGCGCACGAAGCGCAGCATCACGGTGGTGGGCAGCGGGCAGAGCGCCGCCGAGATCTACCACGACCTGCTCGGCGACATCGACCGGTACGGCTACCAGCTCAACTGGGTGACCCGTTCGCCGCGGTTCTTCCCGCTCGAATACACGAAGCTGACGCTGGAGATGACATCACCGGACTACGTGGACTACTTCCACGCGCTGCCCGAGGCGACCCGCTACCGGCTGGAGTCCGAGCAGAAGGGCCTGTTCAAGGGGATCAACGCCGACCTGATCAACGACATCTTCGACCTGCTCTACGCGCACAGCGTCGACGGGCCGGTGAACACCCGCCTGCTCACCAACACCGAGCTGGTCAGCGCCGACCACCAGGGCGGGCAGTACACGCTGGGGTTGCGTCAGGTGGAGCAGGAACGCGACTTCGCCCTGCGTACCGAGGGTCTGGTGCTGGCCACCGGCTACCACTACCGGGTGCCGGAGTTCCTCACGCCGGTGCGGGACCGGATCCGCTGGGACGCGCAGGGCCGCTTCGACGTGGCCCGCAACTACAGCATCGACCACGGCGGGCGGGGCATCTTCCTGCAGAACGCGGGCACCCACACGCACAGCATCACCTCACCAGACTTGGGCATGGGCGCCTACCGCAACTCCTGGATCATCCGCGAGCTGCTCGGCCGGGAGCACTACCCGATCGAGAAGAGCATCACCTTCCAGGAGTTCGGGGTGTCGTCGTGACCACCGTCTTCACCCGGGTCGACGACAGGCTCGGTGAATTCGCGCTGCGGCAGCTCGATCCGGACGCCGACGCGGCGCTGCTGCACACCTGGGTGACGCACCCGAAGGCGGCGTTCTGGATGATGCAGGACGCCGACCTGGCCCAGGTCACCGAGGAGTACCAGCGGATCGCCGAGCACCGGCACCACGACGCGTACCTCGGGCTGTGGCGGGGGAGTCCCGCCTTCCTCGCGGAGCGCTACGACCCGGCCCACGTCGAGCTGGTCGGCCTCTACGACCACCAGCCCGGTGACGTGGGCATGCACTTCCTCTGCGCGCCGGTCGACGCGCCAGTGCACGGCTTCACCCGGGCGGTGATCGGCACCGTCATGGCGTGGCTCTTCGACGACCCGACGACCAGGCGGGTGGTGGTCGAACCGGACGTGCGCAACACCGCCGTGCACGCGCTGAACGCCGCCGTCGGCTTCACCGTCGTCGGCCCGATCGCCAAGCCGGAGAAGGACGCGCTGCTCAGCGTCTGCACCCGAGCCCAGTTTGAGGCCGCCGCCGACCGCGCCGCCGCCGACCGAACCGAAGGAGCCCCGGCGTGACCACCACCGCCGTCCCCACCCACCCGCACGTCGCCGCAGCGCACCACGCCTCCGGCGACCCGGTCGGGCACCTCACCCCGCAGCGCTGGGCCCGGGCCAACCGGCTGCTGGTCCGCAAGGCGCTCGCCGAGTTCACCCACGAGCGGCTGCTCACCCCGCAGGCCGTGGCCGGCCCCGACGACCGGCAGTGGTACGAGGTCCTCAGCGACGACGGCACCGTCACCTACCGGTTCGCGGCGCGGGTGCTCGCCCTGGCGCACTGGCAGATCGACGCGGACAGCATCACCCGACACCGCGACGGCACCTCGCTGACCCCGGACGCGGTGGACTTCATCGTCGAACTGCGCGACACCCTCGGGCTCTCCGCGCGGGTGCTCCCGGTCTACCTGGAGGAGATCACCTCGACGCTGGCGGGTACGGCGTACAAGCTGGCCCAGGCCGCGCCGAGCGCCGCCGAGCTGGCCGAGGCGGACTTCCAGACCATCGAGACCTCGATGACGGAGGGCCACCCCTGCTTCGTGGCGAACAACGGCCGGCTCGGCTTCGGCGTCGACGAGTACCACCGGTACGCCCCGGAGGCCGCCGCACCGGTGCGGCTGGAGTGGCTGGCCGCGCACCGGGACCACTCCACGTTCAGCAGCGCCGCCGACCTCGACTACGACACGCTCATCGAGAGCGAGTTGGACGCCGAGACCCGGGCCCGGTTCGTGGCCACGATGGCCGATCTCGGGTTGGACCTCGCCGACTACCACCTGATCCCGGCGCACCCGTGGCAGTGGTGGAACAAGCTGGCGGTCACCTTCGCCGGTGAGCTGGCCGAGCGGCGGCTGGTGCACCTCGGCCCCGGGCCGGACGTGTACCTCGCCCAGCAGTCCATCCGCACCTTCTTCAACGTCAGCGAGCCGGGGCGGCACTACGTCAAGACCGCGCTGTCGGTGCTGAACATGGGCTTCATGCGCGGGTTGTCGGCCGCGTACATGGAGGCCACCCCGGCGATCAACGACTGGCTGGCCGACCTGATCGCCGCCGACGAGGTGCTGACCGGCACCGGCCTGACCGTCATCCGGGAGCGGGCCGCTGTGGGGTACCGGCACCGGCAGTACGAGGCGGCGACCGAGGGCACCTCGCCGTACCGCAAGATGCTGGCCGCCCTGTGGCGGGAGAGCCCGGTGCCCGAGCTGGCGCCGGGGCAGCGACTGTCCACGATGGCCGCGCTGCTGCACGTCGACGACGAGGGCGGCTCACTGGCGGCGGCGCTGATCGCCCGGTCCGGCCTGGCGCCCGAGGTGTGGCTGCGCCGCTACCTGGACGCCTACCTGACCCCGCTGCTGCACAGCTTCTACGCCCACGACCTGGCTTTCATGCCGCACGGCGAGAACGTCATCCTGGTCCTCGACGAGCAGGACACCGTCCAGCGGGTGATTTTCAAGGACATCGCCGAGGAGATCGCGGTGATGAGCGACAGGGTCGAGCTGCCGGCGGCGGTGGAGCGGATCCGCGTCGAGGTGCCCGACGACACCAAGCTGCTGAGCATCTTCACCGACGTGGTGGACTGCTTCCTGCGGCACCTCAACGCGGTCCTGGTCGAGGCCGGTGTTCTCGCCGAGGACGACTTCTGGCGCACTGTCGCGGCCTGCGCCGCCGACTACTTCGACCGGGTGCCGCACCTGGCCGAGCGGGTCCGCCACTACGACCTGTTCGCCCCGGAGTTCACGCTCTCCTGCCTCAACCGGCTGCAACTACGCAACAACCAGCAGATGATCGACCTGGCCGACCCGTCGGCGGCGCTCCAGTTCGTCGGCACCCTCACCAACCCGCTCGCCGCCCACGCTCCGGCCCGGTGACCGCGATCGCCTTTGATCAGCGCGCACGGCAACGGGTGCACTAGGCGGATGGGAGTTCTGAGTACCTGGGTACGCGGCAACGTGGTCCGGGCCGGCGGTTGCCTCAGTCGGTCGGCTCTGCCGCGCCGGCCTGCTGGAACGCGCGGGCCAACTGGGCGAGGTCGAAGCCCTCGAAGTGCTGGAGGAACCGGCGGCGTACGGCGGCCAGGTGACTGGGCCAGGCTTCCTCCAGGCGGGCGTAGCCCGCGTCGGTGAGGACGGCGTTCCAGCCGCGCGCGTCCTCCTCGCAGCGTTCCCGCCGGACCAGGCCCTGCGTCTCCAGCCGGATGATCGTGCGGGTCATGCCGCTGAGGGAGAGGTAGCAGAGCGCGGCGAGTTCGTTCATGCGCATCCGCCGGTCGGGTGTCTCGGAGAGGTTCATCAACGCGGTGTACTCGGTGAGCGGCAGCTGACGGTCACCGACCATGTCCGCGTCGATAGCGCGGGGCAGGACGTGCATCACCTGACCCAGGGCGCGGACCAGGGATTCCTCGTCAGGGGTGAGGGGCTGCGGAGTCGCTGCGGAGGGGTTGGACATCCTCCTATCATACTTGCTTGACTCAGCAAGTGCTTACCCTCCGTGTGACTACGCCCATACGCCAAGTATTTGCTTGACCAATCAAGCAGCGCTAGCGTTTCCCCGTCGTCAGGCAAGAACCTCTGAAAGGCGCCACACATGACCAGGATCGGGATCATCCTCGGAAGCACCCGCCCGGGGCGTAACGGCGAGGCCGTCGCCCGCTGGGTGCTCGAGATCGCCAAGCAGCGCTCCGACGCGGAGTACGAGCTGATCGACCTGCTGGACTACCAGCTGCCGCACCTCGACGAGGCGTACCCGCCCTCGATGGGCCAGTACACCCAGCCGCACACCAAGCGGTGGGCCGAGACGATCGCGTCGTTCGACGGGTTCATCATCGTCACCCCCGAGTACAACCACTCGACCTCGGGTGCCCTGAAGAACGCGATCGACTTCCTCTACGCCGAGTGGAACAACAAGGCCGTCGGCTTCGTCAGCTACGGCTCGGTCGGCGGGACGCGCGCAGTGGAGCACCTTCGTCTGATCTCCGGTGAGCTCCAGATGGCCGACGTGCGCTCGCAGGTCGCGTTGTCGCTCTTCACCGACTTCGAGAACTTCAGCGTCTTCAAGCCCAACCAGTTCCACCAGGACTCGCTGACCGCCACGCTCGACCAGGTGGTCGCCTGGAGCACGGCGCTCGCTCCGCTGCGCAAGGGCTGAGCACTTCGCACCTTCCGGAAACGGCCGTGGGGGATCCCACGGCCGTTTCCGGACGTTGCGGCCGGTCTGTGACTCCACACACCGGCCGGTTCACCGCGTCGCGAGGCGGTGGGTGGTGCCGTCGGCGACGGCGCGGAGCTTGTCGGGGTTGGCGACGTTGTGGATGGCGGTGATGCGACCGCCAGCGTCGACGTCGACGGAGACGGTGGCGACTACCCGACCCGCGCCGCTGAACACCAGACCCGGCCCCCCGTTGATCTCGACCAGGGCGGCGCGCATGTCGTGCGGCGCGACGCCCTGGTAGGTGACGGTGCCGATGGCCGCGAACCACGCGGCGACCGTGTCCGCACCCCTGATGGGACGCAGTGCCTGGCGGACCTTACCGCCACCGTCGGTCCACAGCCGCCCGCAGGTACGCCCGGGCCTTCGGGTTCATGCCCGCGCCCGGGTCCTGCTGGCCCACCAGCGTGACACCGGCCTCCGGGTGCCGTTCCGCGATCTCCGCGGCGGCCTCGACCCCGGTCAGTCCGCTGCCGACCACGACGACCGTGCCGGCGCCGACCCGGCCCAGCCGATCCGCCAGCGTCCTCGCGCCGCCCGGACCGTCCAGGGTGTACGCGTGTTCCTCGACGCCCAGGACCGCCGCTGTGTCCGTCACGCTGCCCAACGCGTAGACCAGGGTGTCGTAGCGCAGCACCCGGCTGTCGTCGACGCGGACGGTCTTCGCGTCGGTGTCCACCGCCGTCACCCAGCCGCGCACGAACTGCGCACCCGCGCCCGCCAGCAGGTGCGGGATGTTCAGCTCGGCGAGCCGCTGACCGGTCGCCGTCATGTGCAGCCGGAGGCGCTCGCTGAACCGCTCCTGCGCGTTGACCACTGTGACCCGCACGTCGGCCCGCCTGGTCCGGGCGGCGAGTTGGGTCGCCGCGGCCATGCCCGCGTAGCCCGCGCCGAGGATCAGCACCCGGTGTGTGCCTGTGCTCATTGTTCCGCCTCTCCGATCGGGTTGCCGACCACGAGATGCGTGCCGCTCGTCCGTTCGTGACACGGCAGCGATGTGACGCCCGCCACGGACGACGCCGAGCGGGCGCGGTCACTACCCTTGGCGCGATGAGCCGATCCGCCGACGCTGGTCGGGCTCCGCTCTGGCGGGACCGGACCTTCAGCACGTACTGGGTCGCCCAGTCGCTCTCGGCGGCCGGCGACTCGTTCGCCTACCTGGCGGTGCCGCTGCTGGTGCTCCAGGCGACCGGGTCGGTGGCGCGGATGGGTCTGCTGACCGCCGTCGCGGGCGCGGCGTCCGTCGTCGCCGGGATCTTCGGTGGGGTGCTGGTCGACCGGTACGACCGCCGCACCCTCATGATCGTGGCGGATCTGACCCGACTGGTGCTCTACGCGCTGGTGCCACTGGCGTGGATCGCCGGTCCGCAGGTCTGGCTGCTCTTCGTCGTGCTGCCGATCTGCGAGGCGGCCGGCATGCTGTTCCAGGTCGCCGCGGTGACAGCGGTCCGCAACCTCGTCGACTCCGACCGGATCACCGAGGCCAACGGCCGGTTGCAGGCGACGTACGCGGCGGCGGCCGTCCTCGGGCCGCTGCTCGCCGGTGTGGTGGCTGCCCGCTTCGGCCCGGCCACCGCCATCGCCGTCAACGCGGCGAGCTTCGCGCTCTCGGCAGCCGGCCTGTGGCTGATCCGACTGCGCCCCGTCCAGGTGGACGAGGGGGTGGCCCGGCAACGCCCGCTGGTCGAGTTCCTGGCCGGGGCGCGGTTCCTGTGGCGTCAGCCCGTGCTGCGCGCGCTGACCGTCCTGTTGTCGGTCTTCATCTTCCTCACCTACGGTTTCGTCGACGTGTTGATCTACCACGTCACGCACGACCTCGGCGGCTCCGAGGGTACCGTCGGCACGGTGCTCGGCCTGGCGGCGCTGGGCACTGTCGCCGGAGCGCTGCTGGTGGCGCCGCTGCGCCGACGTCGCGGCTTCGGTGCCACCTGGATCGGCGCGCACGCGATCTGCGGTTTCGCGGTGGCGGGGGTCGGCATCGCCACCACGGTGCCCGCGGTCACCACGTTGACCGCGGTGTACCTGTGCTGCCTCAGCGTCGGCGGGATCTGTTCGATGTCCCTGCGGCAGGAGATCACCCCCGATCACCTGCTGGGTCGGGTGACGTCGGCGTTCTGGAGCACGCACTACGCCCTCGGTCCGGCCGGGGCTGTCGTGCTGACCTGGGCCGCCGGCCGGTACGGGGCTCCGGCGGTCACGCTCGTGGCGGGCGCGGGGTGCCTGCTGGTCGCTGTCGGCGGGCTCTTCACCCCGATCCGCCGTGCCGGCGCGGAGCCGGCCGCCGGGCAGCCTGGACTGCGTCCGGCCCCGGCCGGCGGCTGAGCCCTCCCGGTCGATCATGGACCTATGGTGGGCGGGTTGTGAGTGCCTGCCCCTTTCGCACGCCACCACAAGTCCATTATCGGCGCGAGCGGAGTGGGCGCGGTCAGAACTCCTGGTACATCACGTGCAGGCCGACCCGGCCCACTGCGGGGTGACGGAACGCGCCCGGCACGGTGCCGACCACCTCGAAGCCCTCCCGCCGATACAACCGCACCGCCGAACCGTTGCTCTCCACCACCGCGTTGAACTGCATGCCGGCGTACCCCTGGCGGCGGGCCCAGGTCAGGGCGTCGCGGCACAGCGCGGTGCCGACGCCCCGGCCCCGCGCGTCGGCGGCGACCATGAAGCTGGCGGTGGACACGTGAGCGCCCGGCCCGGGCCGGTTGGCGCCCATCTTCGCGGTGCCGAGCACCCGCTCGCCGTCGACCGCCACGACGGTCCGCGCCGGCGCCGCCTCGACCCACATGCCGTACGACTGCTCGGCGGTCATCGCCGGGTCGTAGGGGAACGTCTCCTGTGCCCGGATCACCTCCTCGATGATCGGCCACACCTGCGACCAGTCCCGGTCGACGAACTCCCGAATCAGCACCGGGGGAGGTTAGGCCCTGGCCGGAGCCCCGGACAATCCGTTTATCCGCAGGTGCATCCACGCGGCCTACCCGGCGCGAAGCATGGGTCGTGACGAGACGTCACGGATCCGTCGCTTCGACGAAAGGCCCGCTGATGAAGATCGCACGACTCGCCGCCCGGATGGCGGTGGGCGCCATGGCCACCGCGCTGGCCACCACGGCCATCGCTGTGCCGGCCGCTCAGGCGACCGGCAAGGCCAAGCCGCTCGGCACGAACTCACTCGCCGCGGTGCTCACGAAGGACACCAGCGGTTTCGACCGCAACTCGCGGGACTTCGACGTACTGACGGCGGCCGTTCTGGCCGTGCTGGAGGCCAAGCCGAACTCTCCGGTCAAGGTGCTCACCGACGGCACGGTGGCGCTGACCGCGTTCATCCCCACCGACGCGGCCTTCCAGCAGTTGGTCCGCGAGATCACGCAGGCCCAGAAGTTGCCCAGTGAGAGCGCGGCCTTCACCGCCGTGGCCGGGCTGGGCATCGACACCGTCGAGTCGGTGCTGCTCTACCACGTTGTCCCGGGCGCCACCATCGATCGCAAGACGGCGGTCCGGGCCGACGGCACGGACCTGACCACCGCGCTCGGCTCGACCGTCGAGGTCGACGTGCGTACCTACCTGTACTTCTTCCGCCAGGTGCGGCTGGTCGACGCCGACACCGACGACCGTGACGCCCGGGTCGTCTCCTACGACGTCAACAAGGGCAACCGGCAGATCGCGCACGCCGTGGACCGGGTGCTGCGCCCGATCGACCTGCCCTGACCGCGGGCGGGTGGCGTCCGGCCGTGCGTCGGACGCCACCCGCGCCGGGACGTCAGCCCGAGGCGAGCGCGGCCAGCTCCTCGTCGAGCAGGGCCGCCAGCCGGGCGGACCGTCCGGGATGGCTGTGCGCGGTCATCCCGCGGCTGGGCATCTCCACTGTCATCAGTAGGTACAGGTGCAACCGGTAGAGACCGAGCCGACGGCGTGCCGAAGCGTCCAGCACCAACGGTTCGGGCGCGCCGGCCTGGTAGCCGCGCATCAGGGGATGCTCCGGCTCGTCCTCCACGCGGCGGAAGAGCAGCGGCGAGACCAGGTCCAGCAGTGGGTCGCCGTAGAGGAACCGCTCGCCGTCCACCAGACCGCGCAGCCGCAACCGGCCGTCCGCGTCGGGTGCCGCCAGCACGTTGCCGTCCCAGCAGTCGAAGTGCAGCAGCGCCGGTCGGCGCACCTCGTCGAGCACGTCGGCGTGCCGCCCCACCAGCGCGTGCAGCTGCTCCGGGGTCACCGGCAGTCGGACGTCCCAGTCGGCCGCGTCGGCCAGGAGCGCGTCGAGCATCGCCGTGAACGCCGCCCGCCAGGTCGGCCCGCCGGCCCGGTCGTCGTCGTACCCGAACCGCTCACCGGTCACCCCGTGCAACGCGGCGAGGGCCACCCCGAGGTCGTGGCGCGCCGGGCCGTCGTCGACGACGACACCGGCCTCGGCCAGGCCGGACAGCGACCGGCCGGGAAGCATCGTGGTGACCAACCACTCGCCGTACGCCGGGTCGGCGCCGCGCCAGAGCACCGGGGGGACGGGCACCTGCGGCGCCCGCTGCGCAACGAGTCGAAAATATCGCTCCTCGGCAGCGCAGAGCCCGCGCTCATAGCGCAGCAGCGGGGTTCCGGCCGGCGGAGCCAGCTTCACCACCACCCGACGCTCGTCGTCGAGCAGCGCCCACCAGACCGTCGCGAACCCGCCGCCGGCCAGCGGACCGGCGTCGCGGACCCGGGTGTGTGGGCCGAACGACGCAGCGATCAGGTACGCCACGTCGGCGCGCGTGAGGGGCCGCTGGGTCGGGCTGACTCCGGTCACGACGTCCTGTCACCTCGCCGTGCGCGTGGCGCGGAACCCGCGGTGGCACGGGTGGACCGGGGGACGGGACCGGCGGTGTCGCGGCGGACCAGCTCGGCGGGGAGCACCTCGACTCGGGGCGTCGGGGCTCCGACGCCGAGCACCAGGGACATCGCCCGCACACCCATGTCGACAAGGGGCAGTCGCACTGTGGTCAGCGCCGGGGTCACGTCCCGGGCGATCGGCATGTCGTCGAAACCCAGCACCGAGATCTGCTGTGGCACCGCCATTCCACGCGCGCGCAGGGTGGCGAGCGCGCCGATGGCCATCGAGTCGTTGAGCGCCACGACGGCGGTCAGTTCCGGGTCGGCGTCGAGCAGTCGGGCGGTGGCCTCCGCTCCGCCGTCGCGGTCGAACTCCGCGTACCGGATGCGCCGTTCGGGCAGCTCGCGGCCCTGCTCGGTGAGGGCCTGCCGGAGGCCGGCGAGCCGGTCGGTGGTGGTGGTCAGGATGCGCGGGCCGGCGACCACGCCGATCGCCCGGTGCCCCAACCCGCACAGCTCCCGCCCGGCGAGGTAGCCGCCGGTCCGGTTGTCCGGCATCACCGCGTCGCCGGAGTGCTCGTGCCGGCCGATGACCGCCACCCGCCCGCCGGTGGCCTCGTACGCGGCGAGCTTCTCGTTGAGCTGCCGGGTGAACGCCTCGTCGTGGTAGCCCGAGCCGGCCAGGATCAGCGCCGCCACCTGGTGCCCGCGCAACAGCTCCACGTACTCCAACTCGCGGTCCGGGTCCCGGTAGCTGTTGCAGATCATCAGCAGCCGGCCCTGGTCGGTGGCGACCCGTTGCAGCCCTCGGGTGATCTCCGCGAAGTAGGGGTCGGAGACGTCGTGCACGATTACACCGACAGCGCTGCGGTGCGAGCGGGCCAGTAGTTGGGCGTGTGCGTTCGGCACGTACTGCAACTCGGCGACGGCGGCGAGCACCCGTTCCCGCAGCTCGTCGGTGACCGGCTTGCTGCTGCCGTTGATGACGCGGGAGGCGGTGGCGGGTGAGACGCCCGCTCGGCGGGCCACATCGGACAGGGTCGCCATGGCCCGCCCCCTCGATCTGTTGACGGCGTTTCGTCGTGCCGGCTAGCGTCACCGTACCGCAGAGAAAGCCCTTTCCCGCAGGGAGGCCCGGCCGTGTCCGATCGCTTCGCGGTACTTCAACTCGACGAACTTACCGCCCGTCGCTGCTCGTGTGGGACCACCCGCCGGGGCTTCATCGCCGAGAGCGAGGGCCAGGCCAGCGTGCATCTGCTCCAGGTGCAGGACGCGGTGACCCACCACCACCGGGTCGCCACCGAGTACTACGTCGTGCTCGCCGGTGAGGGCGAGATCGAGCTGGACGGCGTCCGTCACCCCGCTCGGCCGATGTCCGCGTTCCTGATCAAGCCGGGCTGCCGGCACCGGGCCATCGGCGACCTCACCGTGCTGCTGGTGTCACTGCCGGCCGCCGACGACACCGACGAGTACTTCGATGCGTGATCGGCCGGCGCCGCTGCCCGGCGGGGTTGGGGTGTCCCGGCTGCGCGTCTACGACACGATGGCCCCGGACGGCCTGGTCGGCGGCACCCCGCACGTGCACCTGTGCTGCACCGAGGGGTACGTGGTGACCGACGGGGAGGGCATGGTGCAGACCCTGACCACGGCCGGCTACCGGGAGACGCCGCTGCGACCGGGGGTGGTGGTCTGGTTCGAGCCGGGCACCGTGCACCGCCTCGTCAACACCGGCGGGCTGAGCATCGTGGTCCTGATGCAGAACAGCGGCCTGCCCGAGGCGGGCGACGCGGTGCTGACCTTCCCACCCGAGGTCCTGGCCGATCCGGCCGCGTACGCCGCGGCGGCGGCGTTGCCCGACGGGGGAGCGCCGGGCGCGGACGTGCGCGTCGCGTACCGCCGCCGGGATCTGGCGGTGACCGGCTTCCAGGCGCTGCGGTCCGGTGGTCCGGCGGTGTTGGCCGCGTTCCACGCCGCCGCGACAGCTCTGCGCCAGCCGTTGTTGACGCGGTGGCGGCAGCGGTGGGAGGCCGGCGCGGGCCGCGCCGCGGCCGACACCGCCGCTCAGCTCGACGCCCTGGAGCGGGGGGATCCGGGACACCTGGGCGACGCCGGGGTGTACGTGGTGGACGCGCCGGTCGAGCGGGGCCGGTTGGGCATGTGCGGCCTGCTGGACACCTACCCTGCGGCAGGCTGACCGTCCTTTCGGGACGGCTGCCGAGGGCTGCCAGACATCGGTGGAAACAGATCGAGGAAAGGCCTTGCCCGGCGTGAGGGTGCCGCCTACGCTCCAGGAAAGCGTTTGCCTGATCCGCCGACCGGCCCGTTCCGTGGGCGTCGTGCCGGGCCCCGAGGAGGTTCCGCGTGACCGAGAACTCTTTGGACACGGCGGGTCGGCAGGCCGCCGCCGACCTGACCGGCGGTGCGCGAGCCGCCGCTGCCGGGCCCGGCAACACCGATGCACGGCAGGCTCGTGACGGTGCGGTTCCGTCCACTGTGGTAAAAGTGCCATCCGGCGGCGGCCGACCGCCGCGTCCCACGCTCGCTCGCCGGGCGGTGACCTTCGCCGACTCGCTCTGGCGTCCTGCGCTGGTGCTCGCGGTCTTCTTCGCCGCCTGGTGGTTCGTGGCGGCCCGCGAGTACGTCCCGAACTACCTGGTGCCCACCCCCGGCCAGGTCTGGGAGACGATGACCACCCAGTGGTCCGAGCTGGCCCGGCACACAGTGGTCACCCTCTACGAGACAGTGCTCGGCTTCGTGCTCGCCGCCGCGTTGGGTCTGGTCACCGCTGTCGCCATCGCCTACTCCCGCACCCTGGACAAGGCGCTCTACCCGATCGTCCTGTTCGCACAGGTCATCCCGAAGATCGCCATCGCGCCGCTGCTGGTGGTCTGGTTCGGCCTCGGCCTCACTCCGAAGATCATCCTGGCGGTGCTCATCGCGTTCTTCCCGGTGGTCATCTCCGGCGTGGCCGGGCTGCGCTCCACCGACCCGGAGCTGCTCGACCTCGCTGCCACGATGGGCGCCGGGCCGTGGCGTACCTTCCGCAAGATCCGCTTCCCGAACGCGTTGCCGCACCTGATGGCCGGCCTGAAGGTGGCCGTCACCCTCGCCGTGGTCGGTGCCGTGGTCGGTGAGTTCGTCGGCGCCAGCGAAGGGCTCGGCTACGTCCTGTTGCTGGCCAACGGCAACCTCGACGCCCCACTGCTGTTCGCCGACCTGATCCTGATGTCCGCCATCGGCATCGTCCTGTTCGTCCTGGTCGAGATCGCCGAGGCACTGCTCATTCCGTGGCACGCCAGCCGCCGGGCCGGCGTGTCCCTCACCACCTCCTGACCGACCCCATCACGGAGGCACCGATGAAACGCACCGCCACCACCGTCCTGGCCACCGCCGCCCTGCTGTTCGCCGCCACCGGCTGCGGTGGGGACGACCCCGTCGGCAAGACCGGCGCGGACGGCAAGAAGCAGGTCACCCTCACCCTCAACTGGGTGCCTTACGGCGAGCACGCGCCCTTCTACTACGGACTGCAGAAGGGTTACTACTCCGCCGAGGGCATCGACCTGAAGATCCTGCCCGGCAACGGCTCGGGCAACACCGTCAAGCAGGTCGCCCAGAAGCAGACCGACTTCGGGTGGGCCGACAGCCCGGTGCTGCTGAAGTCGGTGGCCAGCGGCATGCCGGTGCGCAGCCTCGGCGCGTACCTGGAGAAGGGACCCTCCTCGGTGGAGTTCTTCACCGAGGAGAACATCAAGACCCCGGCCGACCTCAAGGGCAAGACCGTCGGCGGCACCCCCGGCGACGCCCTCTACGCGACCTTCCCGGCCTGGCTGGAGAAGAACGGCCTCAAGAAGGACGACGTCAAGGTGGTCAACGTCGACGCCGCCGGCAAGATCGCCGCCCTGGCCGAGGGCAAGGTCGACGCCATCATGGGCTTCTTCCACGACCAGGCGCCCACGATCGAGAGCAAGACCGGCAAGAAGGTCGACGTGCTGCTCTTCGCCGACTACGGGATGAACCTGCTCGGCACCGGCCTGATCGCCAACACCCAGACCCTTCAGAAGGACCCCGAGCTGGTCCGCAAGTTCGTCAAGGCCACCCAGAAGTCCTGGGCCGACGCCGCCCGGGACCCGGCCGGCGCGGTGAGCGCGATGACGGCCCTGGCCGAGAACGAGCCGGCGCCCGAGGTGCTCACCAAGCAGCTCACCCTCAACATGCCGCTGATCGGCGCGGACGGCCCGCCCGGGGTGAACACCGAGGCCCAGTGGAGCGAGACCATCGACCTGATGTCCCGCTACGCCGAGCTGAAGGACCCCGGAGCGCCCAACGCGTACTGGGACTCCTCGTACGCGGCGCAGGGGTGACCCGGTGACCGCCGCGCCGGCAGCCACCGGCACCGCCATCGGGATGTCCGGGCTGACCGTCCGGTTCACCACCCGACGGACGCAGACCACAGCGTTGGACGACGTGTCGCTGGACATCGAGCCGGGCGAGTTCGTCACGATCGTCGGCCCGTCCGGCTGCGGCAAGTCCACCCTCCTCAAGATCGTCGCGGGGTTGGTCAAGCCGACCAGCGGCGACGTGTCCCTGCTGGAGCGCCCGGTGCGCGGCCCGCAGAAGGAGATCGGCTTCGTCTTCCAGAAGGCCGCGTTGCTGGAGTGGCGCGGCGCCCGAGCCAACATCCTGCTTCAGGCCGAGATGCGAGGCATGGACCGGGCGCAGGCGGCCCGCCGCGCTGACGAGCTGATCGAGATGACCGGCCTCACCGGTTTCGAGAAGGCGTTGCCACACGAGCTGTCCGGCGGCATGCAGCAGCGCGTGGCGCTCTGCCGCGCGCTGCTGCACTCCCCGCCGGTGCTGCTCATGGACGAACCGTTCGGCGCCCTGGACGCGCTGACCCGGGAGCAGATGAACGCCGAACTGCACCGGATCTGGCGCGAGACCGGGACGACTGTGGTGCTGGTCACCCACTCCATCGCCGAGGCGGTCTTCCTCGGCACCCGGGTCGTGGTGATGAGTCCCCGGCCCGGCCGGATCATCCGCACCTTCCCGGTCGAGCTGCCGGCGCACCGCGACTACGCGCAGGTGATGTCGGATCCCCGCTTCGACCGGCTCGCCACCGACCTGCGTGGGTTGCTCGGCAGCGCGGCCGCCAACCACTGAGCGCGGATCGGCACGACCAGCACGACGGAAGGAACACCATGACCCGCAGGTCGATCGGCATCATCGTCAACGGCGTGACCGGAAGGATGGGCTACCGGCAGCACCTCGTCCGGTCGCTGCTGGCCATCCGCGAATCCGGTGGTGTGGCGTTGGCCGACGGCACCACCATCTGGCCGGAACCGGTCCTGGTCGGGCGCAACGAGACGAAGCTCCGGGAGCTCGCCGAGCGGCACGGGCTGACCGACTGGACCACCGACCTGACCTCGGCGCTGGCCCGCGACGACGTCGAGATCTACTTCGACGCGCAGGTCACCCAGCAACGGGAGAAGGCGATCCGGCAGGCCATCGAGGCCGGCAAGCACATCTACACGGAGAAGCCCCTCGCCGAGGACACTGCGGCGGCCCTCGACCTGGCCCGGGCGGCGGACGCGGCCGGCGTCCGCACCGGTGTCGTGCAGGACAAGCTCTTCCTGCCCGGTCTGCGCAAGCTCAAGCGCCTCATCGACGGCGGCTTCTTCGGCCGGATCCTCTCGGTGCGCGGCGAGTTCGGGTACTGGGTCTTCGAGGGCGACTGGCAGCCCGCTCAGCGGCCGTCGTGGAACTACCGCACCGAGGACGGCGGCGGCATCGTGGTCGACATGTTCCCGCACTGGCACTACGTGCTGGAGGAGCTGTTCGGCCGGGTCACCGCCGTCTCCTGCGTGACCGCCACCCACGTGCCCGAACGGGTCGACGAGGCCGGTCACCCGTACGCGGCCACCGCCGACGACGCCGCGTACGGCATCTTCGAACTCGACAGCGGGGTGATCGCGCAGATCAACTCCTCCTGGGCCGTGCGGGTGTACCGCGACGAGCTGGTGGAGTTCCAGGTCGACGGCACCGAGGGCAGCGCGATCGCCGGCCTGCGCAACTGCCGGGTGCAGCACCGGGCCCTCACCCCGAAGCCGGTGTGGAACCCGGACCTGCCGGCCACCGAGGACTTCCGCGCCCAGTGGGCCGAGGTGCCCGACAACGAGGAGTTCGACAACGGCTTCAAGGTGCAGTGGGAGGCGTACCTGCGGCACGTGGTGGCCGGCGAGCCGTTCCGGTGGGACTTCCTGGCCGGCGCGCGCGGCGTGCAGCTCGCCGAGCTGGGGCTGCGCTCGGCCCGCGAGGGCGTGCGTGTCGAGGTGCCGGAGCTGCGCTCATGACCGCCGAGGTGGTGTTGCCCGGTGGACGGCGGCACCGGCTGACCGGGGGTGGCGGCTTCGCCCGGCCGGACGCACCGGCGACCAGCCGGATCGCGTACGCCGCAGCGCACGTGGTCGCCGACCCGGGCGCGGAGAACGTGCCGGGTGCCCCGGCGGCGGTGGACTGGGACACCACCCTCGCCTTCCGGCGGCATCTCTGGTCGTACGGGCTCGGGGTCGCCGAGGCGATGGACACCGCCCAGCGGGGAATGGGGCTGGACTATCCGGCGACCCGGGAACTGATCCGGCGCAGCGCCGCCGAGGCCCGCGCGGTCGGCGGTCGGATCGTCGCCGGGGTCAACACCGACCAGTTGCCCGCCGGCCCGGCCACCCTGGCGGCGGTCACCGCCGCGTACGCCGAGCAGCTCGACGACGTCCGCGCCGCCGGCGCCCGACCGGTGCTGATGTGCAGCCGGCACCTGGCCGCCGCCGCACGCGGCCCGGAGGACTACCTGCGGGTGTACGACGAGCTGCTCAGCGCCGCCGACGAACCGGTGGTGCTGCACTGGCTGGGTCCGATGTTCGACCCGGCGTTGACCGGCTACTGGGGTGCGGTCGACCTGGACCTGGCCGCCGACACGGTGATCGAGCTGATCAAAACGCACCAGTCCACAGTCGATGGGATCAAGGTGTCCCTCCTGGACGCCGACCGGGAGGTCGCGTTGCGCCGCCGCCTGCCGGCCGGGGTACGCCTCTACACCGGTGACGACTTCCACTACCCGGAGCTGATCCGGGGTGACGAGGTGGGTCACTCCGACGCGCTGCTCGGGGTGTTCGCGGCCATTGCGCCGGCCGCCGCCGCCGCGTTGGCCGCCCTGGACCGGGGGGACCTGACGGCGTACGACGAGATCTTCGGGCCCACAGTGCCCCTGGCCCGGCACCTGTTCGCGGCGCCGACCTGGCACTACAAGACGGGGATCGTGTTCCTGGCCTGGCTGGCCGGGCACCAGGACCATTTCACGATGGTCGGTGGCGCGCAGTCCGGCCGGTCCCCGGCGCACCTGGCCACCCTGCTCACCCTGGCCGACGCGGCCGGGCTGCTGCCCGACGCCGACCTGGCCGCGGCCCGCGCCCGAGCGCTGTTCACAGTGGCGGGGGTGGCGCAGTGAGCGCGAGGCGTGAGCCGGTTGTGCGAGCCCCGCAGTCGCGAGCAGAGACCAGCCCAGCGAGCCTCGCCCGGTTCTCGTTCAACCAGGCGACCGCCCAGCGCTGGCCGTTGCCCGAGGTGGTGGCCGGGTGCGTGGCGGCCGGTGTGCCGGGCATCGGCCTGTGGCGGGAGCCGGTGGCCGAGTACGGGTTGGCCCGATCGGCGAAACTGGTCCGCGACGCCGGCCTCGCCGTCACGTCGCTGTGCCGGGGCGGGTTCTTCTCCGCCGACGACTGGCGCGCGGAGAACCTGCGGGCTATCGAGGAGGCCGCCGCCCTGGGCGCCCCGGAGCTGGTGCTGGTCTCCGGTGGGCTGCCGGTCGGCAGCCGGGACGTCGACGGCGCCCGGCGTCGGGTCGCTGACGCGATCGGCGAGCTGGCACCGCACGCCGAGGCGGCCGGGGTACGGCTGGCCATCGAGCCGCTGCACCCGATGTTCGCCGCCGACCGGTGCGTGATCGCCACCCTCGGCCAGGCGTTGGACATCGCCGAGCGGTTCGACCCGGCGGTGGTCGGCGTGGTGGTCGACGCGTACCACGTCTGGTGGGACGACACGGTGTACGCGCAGATCGCGCGAGCGGGCGAGAGGATCGCCGCGTTCCAGGTGTGCGACTGGGTGACCCCGCTGCCGGAGGGGGTGCTGCTCGGCCGGGCGTTGCCCGGCGACGGCTGCATCGAGCTGCGTCGGCTTCGCGAGGCGGTGGACGCGGCCGGCTACGTCGGCCCGATCGAGGTGGAGGTCTTCTCCGCCGAGGTGTGGGCACGTCCGGGCGCGGAGGTGCTCGACGCCGCGATCGCCGGCTACCTGCGCCACGTTGCCTGACAGCCCCGAACGGCGGTGGCCGGCGGCGGTCGGCGCGTGGCTGGGCATCGGCACCGCACCCGCCACGCTGGTCCTCGGCGCGGCGATGGCCGCCCGACACGGCGGCGCGGTGCCGGTGGCCGGGCTGCTGGTCGGCGGGGTGCTGATGGCGGCCCTGCTCTGGGGGCAGGGCCGGATCGGGCTGCGCCGGCCGCTCGGCGACGGCGGGACGTTGACCGCGGTGCTGCCCGCGTACCTGGGGGACACCTCGCGGCTGCTGCTGGCGGCGGTGCTGGCCGTGTCGATGGTCGGGTGGAACGGGTTCAACGTCGGGCTCGGCGGGGCCTCGCTGGCCGCGCTGACCCACCTGCCCGGCTGGGCCGGGCCGGCGCTGCTGGAGGTGGCGGTCCTCGCCGTCTCCTGGGCGCCGGCCCGGCTCGGTAACCGGGTCGCTGTGGTCACCACGCTCAGCGCGGTGGTGCTGGTCGGCTGGTGCCTGACGGTGCTTCCACCACCCGGTGCGCCGGTCCGCCTCGCCGGCGGCGGGCTCGCCGACGCCGCCGCGCTGATCGGGTACGCGGCCGTGTTCGCGCTGCGCGCACCGGACTTCAGCGTGGGCCTTTCTCGAAGGCGGGACCTGGCCTGGTGCGTGGCGCTGCTGGTCGGGCCGGCGCTGCTCGGGGTGCTGGCCGGGGCCGGCCTGTGGCTGCGGACCGGCTCGGCCGACGTGGTCGCGCTGCTCGCCGCCGGCTCGGGGCTGGCCGCGTACGCGAATCTGTTCGTCGCGGTGGCGGTCTTCGCGGCGGCGCTGACCACCACGTACTCCGGTTCCCTGGCGTTGCGTGGCCTGGCTCCCCGCGTGCCGGCGCGGGCGGCGATGCTGCTCGTCGCGGTGCTCGGCGGGATGCTGGCGGTGGCGCGGTTCGACCGTCTGGTGCTGCCGTGGCTGACGCTGCTGGCCGCCGCGTTGCCGGTGCTGGTGGTGCCGATGGCAGTGGAAGCCGCGGCCCGTCGTCGCGGTCGTGTCCCGCGTACCGTGCCCGCCTGGTGCTGGATGCCGCCGGCGCTGCTGGCGGTGGCCTGCACGCTCGCCGGGGTTGGTGTCGCCCCGCTGCTCGGGCTGGCCCTGGCCGCGGCGTGCACAGTGCTCTGGCGCCGCAGAGGGGGCGCGGACGACTCGGTTGGCGGCGCCTAGCGGGTGGCGTGCGATCGCTGCCTGGGTGGAAGACCATCCCACCGGGCGCCCTACTCCAGCTGGCCCTCGGTCACCGCACCCTGCCCGAGGTGCTCGACACCTGGCCCGACTGCCTCCTCCGGGACCGCCGCACGGAAGACTTCCTGACCACGGCCTTTCCCCGGGTGCCGGTCCAGGTCTGGCCCCGCAACTGATCGAGGCTCGGTAGCGGTGGGAAACGGTCGGCCAGCGCCACCACCGAAGCCGGACGGCGGCCGTCAGCGCGTCGTCGGGTGCGGCGACGGCGGCGCCGACGGCCAGTGGCGGGCCGTTGCCCACGCGCCGCGCCGCTGCTCGGGCTGGCCCTGGCCGGGGTGTACGCCCTGCTCCGGCATCGTCCTGAGAAAGTGATCTAGGCGGTGCCGGCAGAACGTGATCTTATACGCACCGGCGATCCGTAACACCGCGCAAACCATCGATTAACCATCGGCGGCTTAGGTGGGGGAGCGCTCCCATGAGCGGGTCGCGATCGATGAACAGCTCCACAAGGGAGCAACCGAAAGGAGCCTCGTGGCTACAGGCACGAGCGGAAACAGGCTGCGAAGACTGGCGATACCTACGCTGGTCGTCGCCCTGATCACCGGTACCACCGGTGTCGCGGGAACGGCGTCGGCGGCACCCTCGGGGTCGCCGGGTAGCGGCAGTGGCGCCGGCTACTTCACCGCCGGGTCCGACAAGTCGGTCACCCTGACCGACGGGGCCGACCGCCGACCCGGCGGCAACCGTGCGGCCACGCCGAAGGCGGCCGTCGACGAGACCGGCCCCGGCATGTACGTCGTCGAGTTGGCCGAGGACCCGTTGACCACGTACACCGGTGGGGTGTCCGGTCTGGCGCGGACCCGCCCGGCGGCGGGCAGCCGGCTGGACGTGACGTCGACGCCGTCGCAGGCGTACCGCCGGCACCTCGACACGCAGCGGGGCGCCGTCGCCGCCGCGGCCGGGGTCACTGTCAACGCCGTCTACACCACCGCGTTCAACGGGTTTTCGGCGAAGCTGACCACCCAGCAGGTGAGCACGTTGCGGGCGGACAAGCGCGTCCGCGCCGTCACCGCCTCGCGGGCCCTCGGCACCCCCTCCGCGCCGCCCACCGCGAGCACGGCGACCGCCGACAACCCGACGCCCGCCACCTCCGGGGGCGCGGACCAGTCGGCGCCGACGGACCGTTCCGGCCGGCCGGCCAAGCCCGGCCCCGGCACCGGCGCGGGCATGGTGATCGGCGTCCTGGACACCGGCATCTGGCCGGAGAGCGCGTCGTTCGCCAAGACGATGCCCGCTCCCGCGAACTGGCGCGGCACCTGCCAGACCGGTGTGGCCTTCGTGGCCGCGCACTGCAACGGCAAGATCGTCGGTGCCCGGTACTTCGCCGACTCGTGGCTCGCCGGCGGTGGCTCGGTGCCCGAGGGCGAGTTCCTGTCCCCCCGCGACGCGTCCGGGCACGGCACCCACACCGCCTCCACGGCCGCCGGCCTGCCGATCTCGAACGTCACGATCGACGGTCGCCGCTACGGCCCCGTCTCCGGGGTGGCGCCGGATGCCCAGATCGCCGTCTACAAGGTGCTCTGGGGTGGCATGGGCTACGACGCCGACATCATCGCCGGAATCGACGCGGCCGTCGCCGACGGCGTGCAGGTGATCAACTTCTCGATCGGCTCGCAGCTCGGCGACTGGGAGGCCAACACCCCCATCGGCGTGGCGTTCCTCAACGCCTCGCTGGCCGGGGTCTTCGTCGCGGCGTCGGCCGGCAACACCGGCATCGTCAGTGGAGCCATCAGCAACGCCGCGCCCTGGGTGACCACTGTCGGCGCGGCGGTGACCAAGCTCGACGAGGCCACCGCCAAGCTGGGCGACGGCACCAAGCTGGTCGGCGGCTCGCTGGACGCCCTGCCCGGCGGAGGCGCACGGCCGCTGGTCTTCGGCGACCAGGCCGGCTCGCCGGATCTGGGCGCGGTCTACTGCGAGCCCGGAAGCCTGGACCCCGCCAAGATCAAGGGCAAGGTCGTCGCCTGCGCGCTGTCCGACATGTTCGGCTCCGCCGCCGAGATCAAGGCCAAGGGCGGGGCGGCGATGGTGGTGTTCGACCCGGTCGGCAACTACCGGATCAACTCCATCTTCAACTTCCCGGTGGTCTACCTGCCGACCGAGAAGCAGGCCGGCACGCTGTTCAACTACCTGATGCGCCACCCCACCGACGCGACAGTGTCGCTGCGCACCGGCGGCGACGGCTCCAGCGTCCCCGGCATCCCGAGCGTGGCCGACTTCTCCTCCACCGGCCCGGACAAGGTGACCCTCGGCGTCTTCAAGCCGGACCTGGTCGCGCCCGGATCGAACATCATCGCCGCGGTCTCACCGGCCGGCAACTTCGGGCGACAGTACGACGCGTACTCCGGCACCTCGATGGCCTCGCCGTACGTGGCCGGGGCAGCGGCGATCCTGCGCGCCACGCACCCGGACTGGTCACCCGGCGCGGTCGCCTCCGCGCTGCGCACCACCGCCACCGACACCGTCGGCACCAGCAGCCCCCTGGAGCAGGGCAGCGGCTTCATCAACCTGCCCCGGGCCACCGACCCGGGACTGGTCATCGAGCCCACTGCGGCCGAACTGATCGAGTTCAGCGAGACGACCGAACCCGACGGGAAGGCACTCAACCTGCCGGCCATCTCGTTGCGTGAGTACGACGGGACCCGCCCGGTGAGCGTCACCCGCACCCTGACCAATGTGGGCAAGGCGCGGGAGACCTACCGTTCGTCGGTGTCCGGTCTGCCCGGCATGAAGGTCACCGTGTCGCCGGCATCGGTGACCCTGGCCCCCGGCAAGTCCGCGACGGTCACCATCACGCTGCGTCGAGGCAGCGCGCCGTGGGACCGGTACGTGACCGGGTCGATCACCTGGCAGGGTAAGGCCCACAGCGCCCGGATTCCGGTCGCTGCCCGTCCGTGGGGCATCGCGGCCCGGCCGTACGCGGACGACGGCGAAGAGTTCGCCCGGATGGCCAACGGCGCCTTCGGCATGGTCCAGCCGGGCTTCACCGGCCCGCTCGTCGGTCGCAGCACCGGTTACACGCCGATGCGGCGCACGTCGTACTCGATGCCGGCCGGCGTCTACGGGGGCGTGTTCGACCCGAGCGCCACCGGTGTGAAGAAGGTCGACTTCACGGTGCCGGCGAACACCGCCGGCATTGTCGTCGAGGCCAACACCGCTGATCCGAACACGAACCTCGATCTCTACCTGTACAAGGGCGACACCCTCGTCTACAGCAGTGACAGGTACTGGACCAGCGCTGAGCAGGCGTACAAGTTCCTGCCCGAGCCGGGGCGCTACACCGCGTACGTGTTCGCACAGTACCCCGGTGCTCCGGTCGTCGACTTCGACCTGAGTCACGCCATCATCGGCCGAAACGCCACGTATTCGGGTGCCACCCTCACGCTGCCCTCCACCTCGGAGCGCGGTCAGGGCTTCAACTTCACGCTGAAGCCGAACAAGCCGCTGGCCGAGGGTGACTTCTGGGCGTACACCGAGTACAGCACCAACGGCACTGTGGTCCCCGGCAACCTCGTCTACACCCAACAGAGTTCCTGGCAGTAACCGTTCAACCAGGCGTGGGGGCGGTGCCGACGTGCACCGCCCCCACCGTCGCTTCCAAAACGGCACGGCCGTGGTCACGCCGTCAGGTCAGCGGGTACGCGGTCAGGCGGTCGGCGAGTTGCTTCGGGTGGCTGAGCGGCACGCAGTGGCCGCCGTCAATCTCGTCCGGAACGACGCCGAGTCGGTCGGCGGCAACCCGGCGCTGGAAGTCCGCCGGGAAGAACCGGTCCTCGCGTGCGAGGAGCACCGTCGTCGGCACGTCTGGCCAGGCGTCCAGGGGCCACGGCTCGTCGCCCTCCGCGCTGACCTGGCCCCGGCTGTGTGATGCTGCCTCCGCGATGATCTCGGCCGGGACGCCGTTGAAGAACTGCTGCTCCTCAGTGAGCCCTTCGGCGCTGCGGTAACCGGTGTTTGCCCACCAGTCACCGGGCCTCTCGCCAGGTCTGGGGACCATCGGTGTGAGCAGGACGAGCAGCCGCACCGGCAGCTTGTCGGCAATGAGCGGCGCGGTGAACGCACCGTACGAGTGCCCGACGACCACGAGGTCGCTCCGGTCGCCGATCGCGTCGACGACAGTCCGGCGGAAGTCGGCGAACCCCGCGGATCTGTCCTCGATCGGCAGTTCCGGAACCACCACGTCGTGGCCCCGGCTCGTCAGCTCGGGGGCAAGGAGATGCCAGTCCCAGGCGCTGCCCCCACCACCGTGGATCAGAACGAAAGTCGCCATGCCTCGTAGCCTCACACACAGGTACGACACGCGCCTCCGTCGGTGCCGATGCAGTGGATGCGGGGCGAGGAGAGCGCTTCGGGACAGTCAGATCGAGGCTGAGATCAGTAGGGTGCCGTCGTTGGGGTACCAGCCACCCAGGAGGTAGCTCTCGGCGTGCCTCAGGTGACATCTACCGATCGCGAAGGAAGCCCGGCATGAGCAGTCCCCGCGAAACGTTCCTCCAACTGGTGAACGGTGTCTGCGACGGTCCGTACGACGACCTGGCCGACCTGTACGCCGAACAGACCCACGTGACGCATCCGTTCCACCCGCTCAACCCGCCGCCGCTGCGGAGCCGCAACGAACTGCACGAGCACTTCACCTCGCCGCCTCCGGTCGCCCGGACGCTGGTCCGTAAGCCAGTCGACGTGACAGTTCACGAAACTGCGGACCCGGAGGTGATTGTCGCCGAGTTCGCCTATCAGGGGCAGGTGGCCGAGACGGGTGAGGCGTTCACGGTGCCCTGCGTCTTCGTGATGCGTATCCGCGACGGGCTCATCATCGAGTCCAGGGATTACATCGACCCCATCGCCAGCGCGCGGGCCTGGGGTCAACTCGACAGCCTCCTGACCGCACTGCGTCCGCAAGAAGCACCCCCATCGAGGGCGTAACCGGCGATCAGCCCTGGAATCGGCCGGCCGATGACCGGCACGGCGAGCGAGGCCTGCTTGGTGGCACCGGCGGGCGGGACGCTCCCGCCCGCCGGCTACCGGGGTCAGCTGACCGTGATGGTCAGGTTGAGCGAGCGGGTCTCCCCGCTGGTGTAGGTGACCGTCACCCGGGCGGTGAAGGTCCCCTTGCGGGGGTAGCTGTGCGCCGTCGACCGTAGTGTCGCTCCGTGCGTGATGGCGCTGTTGTCGCCGAAGTCCCACGCGTAGTCGGTGATGCTCTGCCCGGACGGCGCCGTCGCCGTGGCGGTGAGCGTGGTGGTCAGCGGCGCGGCGCCGCCGGTCGGGCTGGCGCCCAGCGACAGCGTCCCGCCCGGTTCCTGTTTGACCCCGGCGCCGTTGAACCGCAGCCAGTCCAGGGCCATCAGGTCCGGGGTGCCACCGACCTGGGCGGCGTTGACGAACTTCGCGTACAGGGTGGTCGTGCCGGTGGGCTTGTTGGTCAGCGTGACGGTGGGGGAGACCAGGTTGTCCCACCCGCCGGTGGAGCCGATGGTGGCCGTGCCGATCAGCGTGCCGGTGGGCGAGCCGGTGCGCAGTTCGATGGTGCCGCCGAGCCCGCCGTTGGTCACCCCGAGCGTCACCGAGCCGACGTTGCGCAGGTCCGCGGGCCCGAACGCCACCCAGTCGTTGTGGTCGACCTCGCCGAGTCGCTTGCCGGCGCGGGCGGTGGCCCGGTCGTTGACAGTGACGCCGGACTGGGCGCTGAAGTGCTCGGCCTCCTTGCTCTTGGGCTGCAACTGCACGCGGGTCGAGCCGGTCAGGGCCGGTACGCCGCCGGTCGCCCCGCCGTCGGTGTACTGCGCGGTGATCAGGGTGTAGAGGTTCTGCCCGGGCCCGTGGCCGTCACCGGCGTCCGCCTCGGTGGCGAGCAGCCCGGAGCAGCCGGTGTAGACGTCCAGCGGGTGGGCGTGCGAGTCGTGGCCGAGCTGCGTCTGCACCGTCACCTTGGCGCAGTCGATGGTGGTCTCCTCCGGGTCGGTGACCGTCACCGTGTACGGGATCTTGTCACCGAAGTCGAAGAACCCGCCGTCGGGCACGGTGATGGTCACCGTCGGCCGGGTGTTGCCGACCACCACGTCGGTGACCGCGGTGGCGGTCAACCCGTTGCCGCTGTTGCGCACGGTCAGCCGGGCGGTGTGCTTTCCGGCCGTCGAGTAGGTGTGGCTCGGGTTGGCGGCGGTGGAGTCGGTGCTGCCGTCGTTGGTGAAGTCCCAGGCGTAGCTGAGCGCCGTGCCGTCACCCGCTGTCGTGCCGGCCGAGGAGAAGCTGACAGCGAGCGGTGTACGTCCGCTGTCCGGGCTGGCGGCGATCTTCGCGGTCGGTGGCCGCCCGTTGGCGACGTAGTCGATCCGGTAGATGCCCGCGCCGGCGTTGCTGCCGCCGCGACCGCTGCCGGTGCCCTCGCCGAAGTCGATGACGTAGAGCGAACCGTCCGGGCCGAACTCCGCCTCGAAGGGCTGGATCCAGCTCATGTTGTCGAAGATCCCGTTGATCGACTGGAGGTCGCCAACGGCGGTCGGGCCGAAGCGCGCGTTGCTGAAGGTCTGCGCCGTCTTGTGGATCGACAGCGTCTTGAACCACCTGCGGGTCAGCTCATAGGTGATCCACTTGCCCTCGAAGTACTCGGGGAACTTCGTGGTGCGGGTGTTGGTCGGGTCGTAGTCGTAGACCGGGCCGCTCATCGGCCCGCCACCACCGGTGCCCAGCTCGGGGAACTGGGTGGAGGCGGAGTACGCGTACCAGACCAGCGCGGACTTCGCCGCCGGCAGGGTGGTCAGCCCGGTGTTGTTGGGTGAGTTGTTCACGGGTGCGGCGCAGTTGAACTTCGCCCCCGAGGTGTTGGTGGCGAAGTTGTAGTCGTTGAACGGGATGTTGTTGCCCACGCAGTACGGCCAACCGAAGTTGCCGGCGCTGGTGATCCGGTTGAACTCGACAGTCCCCTCCGGACCGCGGTTGGGGTCGGCGGCGCGGGCGTCCGGACCGTAGTCGGCCACCAGCACCGCGTTGGTCTGCGGCTCGACGGTGATCCGGAACGGGTTGCGCATGCCCATCGCGTAGATCTCCGGCCGGGTCCTCGCGGTGCCGGCCGGGAAGAGGTTGCCGCTGGGCACTGTGTACGTACCGTCGGATTGTGGGGTGATCCGCAGGATCTTGCCGCGTAGGTCGTTGGTGTTGCCGGCCGTGCCCTGGGCGTCCCAGGCGGCGCGGCCGGAGCGTTCGTCGACCGGGGTGTAGCCGCTGGAGGCGAAGGGGTCGGTGTTGTCACCGATCGCCGCGTAGAGCCGTCCCGCCGTGTCCATGGCCAGCGACCCGCCCATGTGCGAGTTGGCCCGGCCCTCTCCCCGATAGGTGGGGACGGTCAGCAGACGTTTCTCCGAGGAGAGAGCGACGCTGTTGTTGGCGACAGTGAACCGGGACAGGTTGAGCTGTTTGAGGGTCTTGTCCGACCAGAGCAGGTAGATCCAGCCGTTGCTGGCGAAGTTGCGGTCCAGGGTCATCCCGAGCAGCCCGTCGGACTGGTCGGTCATCGCCGAGGTGTACGCGAAGTCCAGCAACGTGGTGACCTGCAGGGTGTCGGAGTTGACCACCTTCAGCGCGCCGGTGCGTTGGATGTAGTAGACCTTCCGGTCCGGGCCGACGGCCAGCTCGAACGGGTCGGCCAGGTTCTCGGTGACCAGCCCCACCCGTTCGAAGTTGCTGGTCTTGGTGGCCGAGCAGTCACCGGCGACCGCGCCGGCCGCCCACTCGATGCCGTAGCGCAGGTGCTCCAGGAAGGTCGCGCTGCTGAACTGCGAGCTGGCGTGCCCACCGGCGGTGAACCAGGACCGGCCGCCGTCGTAGGGCTGACACCAGGAGTACGCGTGGTCGACGCCCTCGTCCAAGCCGTTGATCCCGTCGCGCACCTTGATCTGGGCGAGGGTGTGCACGTTGCCGGTCGGGTTGGTTCGCCAGTTGTACCACTCCTCGCTCTGCTCCCAGAGCTCCGGCAGGTTGCGCGTGGAGGGGTGTGCCCGGTCGAGCACCTTGACCCGGCCGGGGAAGGTGCCGCCGGTGGACGAGAAGTCGGGGTGGTAGTCGAAGATCGTGCCGACCAGGCCCTCGTACCACTGCCAGTCGCGTTCGCTGGCGGAGGCGGCGTGCAGGCCGGCCCAACCACCGCCGTTGCGGATGAACGTCTGCAACGCGGCCCGCTGGCTGGCGTTGAGCAGGTCGCCCGAGGTCGGGAGGCTGTTGGTGTTGTTGAACACGAGAGCGTCGAAGGTGGCGAGGTTGGCGTCGGTGAAGGCCGCCGCGTCGGTGGTGGCGACGACCTCGAAGTTGTGGGCGGCGCCGAGCTGTTGGATCGCGGCGATGCCGGCCGGGATCGAGTCGTGGTAGAAGTTGGTGATCTTGGAGAAGACCAGCACCCGGAAGCGCGGGGCGGCCTCGGCGGGCAGGGCGGTGGTGGTGCTCACCACTGTGGCGACGGCGAGCAGGATCAGGCAGAACGCACGGAGGTGTCGGGGCATGGGGGCGCTCCCTGTCGGACGGTGAGGGGTCGGAAAGCGCTTTCTCGCTGCCCGCATCACGGTACTGACAGCCAGTGACGACCGTCAATAGCCCTCTGGTAAGCGGTTTCCCGCCCCTGCGGCGTCCGCGCGCCGGGGGCCCCGCAGGCTCATGGGTACGGCTTAGGATGTCCCTCTGGACACGTCCGGTGACGCCATGGATGCGGTGTGTCCCGTCGACCTGGGGAGGTCTCGTGACGGTGTCGTCCACATCGGAATTGCCCGAGGGCCGGGGTGCTGACCGGATCGACACCACGACCGTGCATCCGGCTCGCCGCTACAACTACTGGCTCGGTGGCAAGGACAACTTCGCCGTCGACCGGGAGTCCGGCGACCAGATCGCGGCCGTCTACCCAGGGGTCCGCACGCTCGCCCGGGAGAACCGGGCCTTCCTCGGCCGGGCGGTCCGGTTCCTCGCCGAGGAGGTCGGCGTCCGGCAGTTCCTCGACGTCGGCACCGGCATCCCGAGCGCTGACAACACCCATGAGGTGGCCCAGTCCGTCGCCCCCGACTCCCGGGTGGTCTACGTCGACAACGACCCGATGGTGCTGGTCCACGCCCGAGCGCTGCTGACCAGCGGCCCGGCCGGAGCCACCGCCTACCTGGACGCCGACCTGCGCGACCCGGACAAGATCCTCGCCGACCCGCAGCTGCGCACCACACTGGACCTGTCCCAGCCGGTGGGCCTGGTGCTGATCGCCGTGACGCACTTCCTGACCGACGACGACCGCCCACACGAGCACGTCGCCCGGCTGCTCGACGCGCTGCCGTCAGGCAGTTGGCTCGCGTTGACCCACTTCACCACCGACCACATCCCCACCGAGATCGTCGAGCGGATGTACGCCGAGTTCGCCTCCGGCCGGATGAAGCAGGACGCCGTACCCCGCGACCGCGCCGAGTTCGCCCGCTTCTTCACCGGTCTGGAGCTGGCCGAGCCCGGCATCGTGCCGGTCGCAGAGTGGCGGCCGCAGGTGCCACCGGAGCGGCGTCCGCCCCTTGCCGACGCCTCCATCTACGGCGCGGTGGCCCGCAAGCCCTGACCGAGCATCCATGGGCTGCCCCCAGGACGGATCCTCCTTCTCGTACGTGGTTGCGGCCTTCCCGTCCGCCGGACGGTGTGCCTCGTCGCGGCCGGCGGCCCTTCCTGGGTCAGGCGAATGGCTTCACGTCGAAGCTGATGCCGCCCCGTTCGGCCATCCGGAGCACCCGATTGCCGTAGCGCGGGGGTTGGCGCAGGTGAAGGGTGTACCCCGATGCCTGGAACCTCAGGTCCAGGTCGCGTCCCTCCAGACGCCAGCAGGGCTCCCCTGGCTGTGAGGGAGCCTCCGGGCGCAGGTCTTTCAACTCGAACGGCAGACAGACGGAGTGCAGGCTGCCGACGATGTCCCAGACGTTGTGGAAGATCAACGTGGCCGGTGCGACCCAGAAGTGAATCTGCCGCATCGGCCCCGGATCGACCCGGCGTACGACGTAGTCCAGGTCGAGATGCAGCTTCAGTGCCGACGGTGCGGTGGGGTCGAGGTCGTCGTCCTCCCGATAGTCCACAGTTGGATCGTCAGGCGGACCCTCGTCGTCGGTGACGGCGAGCGCGTGAATTCGGCAGTGGTCCCACGATGTCTCCGCCATGTCCTGATCCGTCAAGGTGGCCTTGCGGAGACCGGACTCAGGGTGCACATCCGTCGTCATAGAACGATTATTGCGAGCCGCGGCGACAGCGCCAGATGTCAATTTTCGCGTGCCGGCTCTGCCGGTCGGGTGAAGAAACGAACGATGTCTTCCGCCGCGGTGGGGGACAGCATCATCGCCTGGACTCGCGTCGACATGTCGGCGATCGGGCGAATCCTGCTGAACATCGACTCTTCGTACGTACGAATCGCCGCATTCGGGTCGGCGGGGTTGGCGGCGAGCTGGCCGGCGAGTTCTGCGGCGTCGAGCATTGCCTGGTTGGCGCCCTCGCCCACCGGTGGCATGAGGTGCGCGGCGTCACCGATGAGGGTGACGTTCGGCCGGCTGGCCCAGCGCGTACCGATGGGCATCGCCTCGATCAGGCGTGGCGTCGGCGCGCTGTCGGCCGCCGCGATGAGTGCGGTGAGGCGGGGGCTCCAGCCAGCGAACAGGTCCAGCAGGGACTGCTTGCTGCGGTACGTGTCAAGGGGCCGGTCCTCCGCGCGCAGCGAGATCCCGACCTGGAGGCTGCCGTCGCCGAGACGTTGCGCTGCCAGGATCTGGTTCACGCCGATACACCACAGGTTCCCGGGGCCGACCAGCTCGGCGAGATCGGGATGCCGTCGGTCGACGTCTGCGACGCTCAGCTGCACGAGAGTTGCCACGTAGGACAGTTCGACGTCGGTCAGCAGTGACCGGACGACCGAGCGCGCGCCGTCCGCGCCGATGAGGATGTCGCAGCTGGCTCGTCGACCGTCGTGGAACGTCAGGTCCCAGCCCTCGGCGGGTCGTGGGGTCGCCGCGACGAGCCGGTGCCGCCAGGCAACCGTGCCGTCGGGGAGGGAGTCGAGCAGGAGATCACGTAGTGCGCGGCGGTCGATCTCGGGACGTCCGGAGAATGAGCCAGGTTGTGGCTCGTGGTGCACCAGGGTGCGTCCGGTCGGGTCGAGGATGCGATGTTCCTCGCCCTCGGGCCGCGCCTCCGACCGGAACCGGCCGGCCAGACCCGCCTCGGCCAGGGCCAGTTGCCCGGACTCCGGGTGTAGATCGAGGGCGCCGCCCTGGGGTCGCGCGGATCGGCTTGCTTCCCGGTCGTACACCATCGCGTCGATGCCGTGTCGGTGCAGGATCCGAGCCAGCGTCAACCCGCCGAGTCCGCCACCGGCGATCGCAATTCGCGTTCTCACGGCACTACCGTACACTGTATTGGTGGATACACCGTACGGTAGCGAGCCGCTGCCCGTCTGGGAGCGGCCCGAACCTCAACCGCGGGCGGTGCCGGTGCCGTTGAGCCGCCAGAAGATCGCCGCTACGGCGATCGGGCTTGCCGACGTGCACGGCCTCGACGGGCTGTCACTACGCAAGATCGCCAAAGAGCTCGGTGTCGGTCCGATGCGGCTCTACGACTATGTGATCAACAAGTCGGAGCTACTCGATCTCATGGTCGACGTCGTCTACGCCCGGATCGCCGAGGTGGGCCGGCAATCGGGGTGGCGCGACACGGTGCTGGCCATCGCCCACGCGACCCGCGCCGCGGCCCTTGACCACGAGTGGTTCTCCGACGTGCTCGGCGGACGGCCACACCTGGGACCACACGCGCTCGCCGTGGGCGAAGCGACCGCCTCCGCGCTCAGTGCGGCCCCCGCCGTGCGTGACATCGACGATCTCCAGCGGGCCGTGGGCGCCCTCAACGCCTTCATCGTCGGATCGGTCCGCAGAGAGGTCACCGAACGCCGCACCGCACGTTCCACCGGCACCGATGAGGCTGCCTTCCAGGCCAGCCTCGGCCCCTACCTCACGCGAATGTTGAAAACCGGCAGGTACCCCACAGTGGCCCGGCTCGTCATCGACGGCGCTCACCTCAACGCCGAGGAGACCTTCAACCACAACCTCACCACCATCCTGGACGGCATCACCCGCCAACGCTCGACGTGATCCGTCGCGCTGCGGCCAGCGGCTAGCCGCCGCACCGTGTCTCCACCAACCCGACCCGCCCGACTGCCACCCCGCACGGCGACGCGGTCCGGACAGGAGCCCCACGAGTGGACGTCAGCCTGGCCACGAGCGCCGGCAGCACCGATCGACCGAACGAGGACTTCGTCGGTGCGGTTCCCGGCGCTGTCGTCCTGCTCGACGGCGCCGGCATTCCAGGCGCCGAGTCGCTGTGCTCCCACGGCGTCGCCTGGTACACGCACCGCCTCGGCGGCGCGCTGCTCGGCCACCTGTCGCGCGGCGACGAACCAGATCTCGCCGCGATCCTCGCCACCGCCATCGGTGCGATCGCCGCCGAGCACGGCGACACCTGCGACATCGCGGACCCCAGCAGCCCGCAGGCCACCGTCGCCATGGTCCGCGCCGGCCAGGGCCGCTTGGACTGGCTCCTGCTCGCGGACTCCTTCCTCGTCCTCGACCAGGTCGACGCCGGCCCGCTGGTGATCACTGATGAGCGTGAGATGACTGCCCGGCGGGAATGCGCGACGCCGCTGGCCGGCATTGACCAGGACACCCCGGAGTACGACCAGGTGCGAGCCTTGTGCGTCACCGCGTTGCGTGCCCGCCGGAACCAGCCGGGCGGCTACTGGATCGCCAAGGATGACCCGCGCGCGGCGCGGGAAGCGGTGACCGGCAGTCGGTCCCTCGCCGACCTGAACGGTGTCGCGTTGCTCAGCAACGGTGCCAGCCGCATCGTCAACCCGTACGGTCGGACCGACTGGCCGGGCGTGCTGGACCTGCTCCGGGTCAGCGGACCGGCCGGCGTCATCGCCTCCGTCCGGCAGACCGAGGCGCAGACCACCGGTGGCGTGGATGCGCACAGCCCGGACGACGCCACAGTGGCACACTGCACGCATCTGTAGCGTTGAGCACCTGCCCGTGTCGCGAGGGCGTGCTCAGCTTCCCGCGTGAGACGGGGGAGCGGCGACAGCGGCTCGGTCGTCCGACCCCGCCGGCATGGTGACCGGCGCCGCGATGATCCGGCTGGGCACCACCGGCGCGTCCCGGCCGGTGCCCCGCCGGCCGTCGCCGCCGCAGGACTCCTCGTGGTAGTCCTGCTCCACGTTCACCGACCAGACGTCGTGCGTACTGCCGGTGGCGATGTTCTCGGCGGTGAGCATCGCGGTCAGCATCGAGTGGTCCTGGTTGTTGTAGCGGTGCATGCCGTTGCGGCCCACCGGGTGCACGTTCGGCACCGCCTCGGTCAGCCAGGCCCTGATCACGTCCACGTTGTGCTGGTAGCGCTCGTCGTACACCGGGTAGGCCTTGGGCATGCGCACGACGTAGCCGGCCTCCACTACGCCGGGTCGGACCAACCCCAACCGCTCCAGCTCCGCGGTGGCGAGGGCCACCAGGTCGGGATCCGGGGTACGCCACATCTCGTCGTCCTCGAACACGAAGTACTCCAGGCCGAGGCAGGTGCGGCCGTCCTTGACGAGGTACGGCGACCAGGAGCCGAAGTTCTGGATCCGACCGACCCGCACCCCCGGGTCGTGCACGTAGATCCAGTTGTCAGCGAACGAGAACTCCGCCGGCACGACAAGGGCGACCGTCAGGAAGTCGCGGTAGCGCAGGTCGGCCGCGCAGGCCAGCACCTCCGGCGGCGCCGGAGGGTGCAGCACGGCCACCAGCTCCGAGATCGGCATGGACGAGATCACGTGGTCGGCAGCTTCGGTACGCTGCCCGCCCGCGCCGTTGACCGTCACGCTGATCGCCCGTCGACGGGCCGGGTCGCGGTGCACGGCGGTGACCCAACTGCCCGTCCACACGTGCCCGCCCCGCTGGCGGACCTGCTCGGCGCAGCGCTCCCACATCATTCCGGGCCCATACTTCGGGTACTGGAACTCCTCGATCAGGCTGGTCACGTCCGTGCGCCGACGTCGGGGCAGCAGCGCGTTGCGGATCGCGGTGGCCAGCGACAGGTTCTTGATCCGCTGTGCCGCCCAGTCGGCCTGCAACCGGTCCGCCGGCATGCCCCAGACCTTTTCGGTGTACGTCTTGAAGAAGATCGAGTACAGCCGCCAGCCGAACCGGGCCGACACCCAGCCCTCGAAGTGCGACTGGTCCCGTGGTGGCCGCAGTCGGGCGCGGGCGTACGAGCCGAGGCAGCGGACGGCCTCGGGCAGACCCAGGTTGCGCAGCGCGTTCACGGCGCTGAGGGGGTAGTTGAACAGGGCGCCCCGGTAGAAGATGCGGCTCATCCGGGGCCGGGTCAGGAAGTCCTCGTCCGGCAGGATCTCGTGCCAGAACGCCTCCACCCGCGGCACCTTGGTGAAGAACCGGTGCCCGCCGATGTCGAACCGCCACCCGTCGCGCTCCACGGTCCGACTGATCCCGCCGACCACCTCGTCGGCCTCGAACACCTGAACCGACCGGCCGTGCCGGAGCAGCTCGTACGCCGCGGTGAGCCCGGCCGGCCCCGCGCCGATGACCACCGTGCCGTTCTGCTCGCTCATGCTGACGCGCTCCCTGTTCACCGCCATGGTTGAGGCGCGGCGTCCACCCGTTACGCGCAGAATGTCACACTTAGTGCTAGCCGGTCCTCGCTTCGGCGGGGCGCGCGGTGGCGTACCACGAGAAGAGCGACCTCCCCGCGCGCCGGGGGAGCGGGGAAGCGGGGCGGATGGACCGGTGGCGCAGCGGCGCGGCGACGCTGGCCGCGCGGGCGGTCGCGGTCGGCCGAGGCGGAGCGCGCCTGGCCCGCCGGGTGCCGGCGCCCTGGCCGTACGTCATCGGCCTGTTCCTCGGCGCGAAGCTGCTGCTCACAGTGCTCGGGCTCATGGTCCTGCACGCCTGGGACGGCGTCCCCGGTGCGCCGCCGCCGGACGAGGCGTTGATGTGGGCGCAGCAGCGGGAGATCTCCGGGCACCGGTGGATCTCCTTCTGGTTCGCCTGGGACTCGCTGCTCTACCTGCGGCTGAGCACCCTGCCGCTGACCGGGCCGTGGCGAGATTTCGGCTTTCCGCTGCTGTACCCGTTCCTGGCCCGGCCCCTCGGCGCGGTGCTCGGCGGCGACAACGCGTTGGCACTGCTGGTGATCAGCAACGTCGCGTTCCTGCTGGCGCTCTGGTACGGCCACCGGCTGGCGGAGCTGCTGCTCGGCGACGCGTACGCGGCCCGCCGGTTCATCCGGTACCTGGTGCTGCTGCCGACCGCCTTCCTGTTCCAGGCCGCGCTGACCGAGTCGCTCTTCGTCTGCCTCGCATTGGCCACCTTCTTCTACGCCGAGCGACGCCGGTGGCTGCTGGTCGGCGTGATCGGCTACTTCCTGGCGATGAGCCGTTCCGTCGGCCTGCTCGTGGCGCTGCCGCTGCCCCTGGTGCTGCTCCGGCAGCACGACTGGCGGCTCGGGCCGCGCGCCCTGCTCGGCTACCTCCGGATCGGCTGGCCGTTGCTGCTGTTACCCGCCGGGTGGTTCACCTTCATGGCGTACTGCCGGTGGCGGGGCGGGGACTGGCTCGCCTACCAGCACGCCCAGGCGACCGGATGGGGAATCGAGGTGCAGAACCCCGTCCCGGTGCTGCTCGACGGGTTGACCGGGGAGCCGCGCGACGCCGCTCGGGTGTGGTTCGCCGTGGCCGTCCTCGCGGTGCTGGTCGTCGGTTTCCGCCGCCGGGAGCTGGCCTACCTGGTGTACGGCGTCCTCATGGTGCTGGTGCCGCTGTCGATGGGCCCGCCGGTGTACAAGAGCCTGCTGCGCTATCTGCTCGCCGCCTTCCCGGTGGCGCTGGTGCTGGCCCGCTGGGCCCGCCGTACCAGCGTGGACGTGTGGCTGACCGCGACGCTCGCGGTGGTGCAGGGCGTGCTGTTCGTGCTGTGGCTCAGCTACTGGACCCACATGATCATTTGATTGGGACGGCCGGCGGCCGGGCAGGATAGGCGGATGACCGAGCCACGGGTACGCCTCGACGACCTGGGCGCCTGGCTGATCAAGGGCAACGCGGACCTGGTCGACCTCGCCGCCCGGTTCGCCCGGCAGCCACTGGTGACGAGCTGGTGCGTGCGTCCCGGCTACCGGGCGCGGTTGATGTGCGCCGGGCAGCCGGTGGTCTTCTGGGCCAGCGGCAGCCGGGGCCGACTGCCGTACGGGGTGTGGGGCGTCGGGCAGGTCACCGGGGCGGCCGAGCCAGGCGCACCGGGGCAGCCGTGGTCGGTGCCGCTGGATCTGCCCATCCTCGCCGAACAGGACCGCATCTCCCGGCTGCTGTTGCGTGCCGATGACCGGCTCGCCGCCCTGGAGGTGCTCCGTCAGCCGCAGGCCGCAAACCCCTCCTACCTGACCGTGGCCCAGTTCGCCGCGCTCCGGACGTTCCTGCCGGGGTGAACGCTGCGGACGCACCTGCCGGGGTGGGCGCTGCGGACGCATCGCCGGGGTGAGCGCGGAGGGCGGCCGTGCCTCGGCCAGGGTGGCTGTGCGAGCCTGCTACCGACGTGAGAAGCGTACTGAGTGGAGGCCCGGTGTTCGCCCTGCCGTTGACCGAGGACGTCGAGCTGCGCCCGCTGAACCCGTGGCGGGCCGAGGAGTTCCTCGCCCACCTCGACCGGGCCCGCGAGCACATCCAACCCTGGGTCTCGCCGTCCTTCGTCGCCACGGACCTGCCGTCGGCCCGTGCGGTGTTGCAGCGGTACGCCGACCTCTCGGCCAGCGACAGCGGTGGCATCTGGGGGCTGTGGTGGCGGGGCACGCTCGTCGGTGGGGTCATGTTCGTGTCGTTCGACGTGGCCCGGGGCGTCTGCGAGGTCGGTTGCTGGGTGGAGCCGGCGGCGCAGGGCAGGGGCCTGGTCGCCCCGGCGGTGCGCCGGATCGTCGACTGGGCGGTGCGCGAGCGCGGCATCTATCGGGTGGAGTGGCGTACCAACGCCGACAACACCCGCAGCAAGGCCCTCGCCGACCGGCTCGGCCTGCGCCTCGACGGAACGTTGCGCCAGGTCATCCCGGGTCCGCGCGGTCGGATCGACATTGAAATCTGGTCGGTGCTGGCGGACGAGTGGACCGACTTTTACGCACCGTCCACTGACGACCGCGAATAGTTGTCATACCCGCGCGGCACCATGCATCCATGGCCGTCCCCGCGCTCACCCCTCATTCCGACCCGCCGCGTTCCGTGCCGCTGCGTGAGGCGCGCACCCGGTTCAGCCAGCTCGTCGCGCTGGCCGAGCTGACCGACGCGGTCACCGTCGTCACCCGCGACGGCGATCCCCGCCCGGTCGCCGCGATCGTCCCCGCCGCAGCCGCCCGCAGTGCCGCCCAGGCCCGCGCCGACGCCGACCGGCTCGCGACGGTCACCGCCGGCTGGGCCCGCCGCCTTGAGGAGCAGCACCGACGCAGCACACAGCGGCACGCCGCCGAGCTGGGCGCGGTCCGTGCGGCGCTGGCCGAGGCGTGGGCCGAGCTGGACAGCCGCGTCGTCCCGGGCAGCGACCCGACGTTGGCCCGGCTGCGCGCCGCGCATTCCGATCTGCTCGCCGACTGACTCGCATCGGTGCCGGGGCGGCGATGGCCGTACCCGCCCTCAGCGAGTGCTGCGCCGCTCGTGCTGGGCCGCTCGTCGACTGACTCGCGTCCGTGCCCGCGCCGCGTTGGCCGCACCCGCTGAGGCGGGCGCCGCGCCGGGTGTGCGCCGGTGTCGTGCCGGCTGACGGGCCCCGCGTTGGCGGGCAAGCTCGTCGGCGTCCGCGCGGGCCGGCGGTCGGCGTGGCAGGGGCGGCGGCGACGGACGCGCCGGCCGGGTCCACCCGGTGACGCTGCGGCCGGCGTCAGTCAGCCGGTGGTCGGGTACGCGTGGGTCTCGGTCGCCTTGACCGCCACCCAGACGCGCTGGCCGGGGATCAGCCGTAACTGGGCGGCGGCGGCCGGCGTGACGTCGGCGGCCACCCCGATCGGTCCGTCCAGTTGCACCCGCACGTTGTCACCGTGGCGCTGGACGCCGGCCACTGTGCCCGCCCAGGTGTTCCGTGGGCTGCCGTCCGGCCGGGCCGGGTGCAGAGCCACAGCGGCCGGGCGAAACGCCACGAACGCTTCGCCGTCCAACCGGTCGGCGACGGTGAGGGTCAGCTCCGGCGACACCCGCACCCCGTGCCCGTCGGCACGGCCCCGGTACAGGTTCAGCCCGACCAGCCGGGCGACGTAGTCGGTGCGCGGGCGGGCGGTCACGCTCGGCCCGTCGCCCTCCTGCACCACACGGCCACCCTCGACGATGACCAGTCGGTCGGCCAACGCCAACGCGTCCAGCGGGTCGTGGGTGACCAGCACCGTCGCGCCCGCGTGCGCCGACAGGTGCCGGTGCAGCTCCGCGCGGGTGTCCAGCCGGGTGCGGGCGTCCAGCGCGGCGAGCGGCTCGTCCAACAGCAGCAGCGACGGTGCCACGGCCAGCGCGCGGGCCAGCGCCACCCGCTGCGCCTGACCGCCGGAGAGCTGCCGCGGCTTGCGCTGCGCCTGCGCCTCCAGCCCCACCCGGCCCAGCCACTCCCGGGCCGTGGCGCGGGCGTCCCGCCGCTCGACGCCGTGCCGGCGCGGTCCGAAGGCCACATTGTCCAAGGCGCTGAGGTGCGGAAACAGCAGGTAGTCCTGGAAGACCACGCCGATCGACCGGCGTTCGGTGGGCACCCAGCCCCCGGTCGCCGGGCGGTCCAGGTCGACGTCGTCGAGGGTGACGTGCCCGTCGGTGAGGGGATGCAGCCCGGCCAGCGCCCGCAGCGCGGTGGTCTTCCCGGCGCCGTTCGGGCCGAGCAACGCCACCACCTCGCCCGGGGCAACCCGCAGCGGCACGTCGAGCCGGAAGACGCCCCGGTCGACGACGAGCCTCGCGTCGAGAAGTCGGTCGCTCATGCGGTGGTCATCCAGCGGTCCCGCAACGCCACCAGGATGCCCACCGACACGACGAGCAGCACCAGGCTGAGCACGATCGCGGACTCCAGGTCCGTCTCCAACGCCAGGTAGACGGCGAGCGGCATGGTCTGTGTCCGACCGGGGTAGTTGCCGGCGAAGGTGATGGTGGCACCGAACTCTCCGAGCGCCCGGGCCCAGCAGAGCACCGCCCCGGCGGCCAGGCCGGGCGCCACCAGCGGCAGCGTGACGTGGGTGAAGGTGGTCCAGCGGCTGGCGCCCAACGTCGCCGCTGCCTCCTCGAAGCGGTGGTCGGCGGCACGCAGCGCACCCTCCACGGCGATCACCAGGAACGGCATGGCGACGAACGCCTCGGCCAGCACGACACCCGTGGTCGTGAAGGGCAGGGTGATGCCGAACGTGCTGTCGAGCCAGCCACCGAGCAGGCCGCGTCGGCCGAAGACCAGCAACAGCGCCACCCCGCCGACCACCGGCGGCAGCACCAGCGGCACGGTGACCAGCGCGCGTACCAGCCGACGGCCGGGGAACTCGACCCGGGCCAGCACCCAGGCGAGCGGCACCCCGAGCAGCAGACAGAGCGCGGTGGCCAGGGTGGCGGTCTGCACCGACAGCCGCAGGGCGGTCAACGCGCCCGGCGCGGCGAGCCGCTCCGGCAGGGTCGTCCACGGTGCCCGGATCAGCAGCCCCGCCAACGGCAGGACGAGGAACAGAAACCCCAGCCCGGCGGGGATCAGCAGCGCCGCCGGCACCCGACCCCGCCGTCGAGCCGTGGCCGGGCGACCGCTCGGTGCGTTGAGGTCGTGGACCTGCCTCACGGGGCCTGGAACCCCGCATCGGCGAGGACCGCCTGCGCCGGCGCCGAGCGGACGTACGCGACGAAAGCCCGTGCGCCGTTCGGATTCGGCGCGTCCTTCAACGCGACGATCGGGTAGTCGTTGACCGCCCGCGCCGACTCGGGAAACTCCACGCCTGTCACGTCGTCGCTCGCCGCCCGCGTGTCCGTACGGTAGACCAGTGCCGCGTCGACCTCGCCGAGCTTCACCTTGGCGAGCGCACCCTTGACGTCCTGTTCGAGGGTGACCGGCGTCAGCGCGACGCCGGCCGCGTCCAGGGCGGTGCGGGCCGCCGCGCCGCACGGCACCTGACTGGCGCAGAGCGCCACCTTCACACCCGGGCGGCTCAGGTCGGCCAGGCCGGCCACTGCCTTCGGGTTGCCCCGGGGCACCGCGATCACCAACTGGTTGCGGGCGAAGACGCTCGGCGTGCCATCGGCGTCGCCGGCCTCGACGACAGTGCTCATGTTCGTCGGGGCGGCGGAGGCGAACACGTCCGCCGGCGCGCCCTGGGTGATCTGGTTGGCCAGGGCGGAACTGCCGGCGACGTTGAGGGTCACGCGGCTGCCCGGGTAGGCGGCCTCGAAGTCCTTCCCGATGCGGGTGAACGACTCGGTCAGCGAGGCGGCCGCGAACACGGTCACCGGGCCGGTCACCCGCCCGTCAGCTCCGCTGCCGTTTGCCTGGCCGTCGCCCGCGCCGCAGCCGGTCAGCGCCAGGCCGGCCGCCACCAGGACAGCCACCGCCGTACGCCTGCTCCGGGCGACAGTGCGTGCGTGCATCGGCGCGACCGTCTGCACCTTCGTCTGGGCGACCGCCCGCGCGTTCGTCCGCCCGACCGTCCCCGCGTTCATCTGGCCGACCGTCCGCGCGCCGGGGCGGGTGCGGCCCGCTCCACCACGACAGTGGTCGACTTGATCACCGCAACGGCCACCGAACCAACCCGCAGGTCGAGCTCGTCGACGGCCTCCCGGCTCATCAGTGACACGACCCGGAACGGGCCCGCCTGGATGTCGACCTGGGCCATCACCGTGTCCTTACGGACGTCGACGACGATGCCGCGCAACCGGTTGCGGGCCGAGGAGAACTCGGCGCCCGCATCCGGGTCGTTGGCTTGGGCGCGAGCGAACGACGCCAGGTCGACGCCGTCGACGACCCGGTGGCCGTGCTCGTCGCGTTCGGCCGTGAGGCGCCCGGCGTCCACCCAGCGGCGAATGGTGTCGGCGCTGACGCCGAGCAGGTCGGCCGCCTCCCCGATCCGGTACGTCGTCACAGGCTCACCCTAACGCCCGCATTTGCCAGCGCGAAACCCCGAAATACGCAGCAAACATGCGAGTGAGTGGGCGTCCGGGCCAGCAGTTGCATCCTGCTGTGCTGTCTCAGGACGCCTGGGGATCCCTGGTCCGAGCCCGCAAGATCGTGCTCGAACCAGGAAGTAGTGGTGTCGGCGAGCGAGGAGGCCACTACATCCTGGTTCAAGCATGATCTTGATGTGGGGCGCGGACGCGGGCGCTCAAAACCGCGCTCCCCGGTCGGTCGGGCATCGGCGTCCGTCGTCAAGATCCGCGCAATATCAGGGATGTTGCTGCCTCTCCCGCGTCGGAGGCAGCAGCATCCGGGAAGTTGCTTAGATCTTGCGGGCGCGGGCGCGGGCGCGGGCGCGGGCTCGGGTGGCGGTAGTGCTCACGTACGGGCGAGCCGTGTCCTGGGAGGAGCGGCGGCGTCAGGGTCGGCGGGGGTGGCCCTTGAGGTGCCGGCCCAGTTCGCGGGCTATCTCCCGGTTGGCGTCGCGCTCGGCCAACGTCTGCCGCTTGTCGTAGGAGCGCTTGCCCTTGGCGAGGGCCAACTCGACCTTGGCGAAGCCGTTCTCGAAGTACATCGACAGCGGAACGAGGGTTACCCCGCCCTCGCGGACCTTGTCCAGGATCCGGTCGATCTCGGCGCGATGCAGCAGCAGCTTGCGGTTGCGGCGCGGCGCGTGGTTGGTCCACGTGCCGTAGGCGTACTCGGCGATGTGCAGGCCGTACAGCACGATCTCGCCGTCGCGCTCGTGCGCGAACGCGTCCACCAGCGAGGCCCGCCCCTCGCGCAGCGACTTCACCTCGGTGCCGACCAGCACGATGCCCGCCTCGTACGTGCGCAGCACCGTGTACTCGTGCCGGGCCTTCTTGTTGGAGGCGATCAACCGGCGGGCGGGTGGCTTGGACGGGGTCACCAGGCGACGATATCCGGCCGTCGGAGCAGTCGTACCGGCCGGTTCAGTCGTGTACCGGGCGCGCGGGGCGTAGTCGCGCGGTGAGGTCCCTCACCGCGTCCCCGAACGCCTCCTGCGACTCGCACGGCCAGTGTCCGAGGATCGGCGGCGGAACGCTGTCGCTGGGTGCCGGCACCACGTCCTGCGGATCGGTCAACCGCCGGTCCACCGTCGCCGGCGGACCGGTCAGCGTCTCGGCCTCCCCGGGACGGTGGGAGGCGAAGATCCAGCCACCGATCGGGTCGGTGTCGCGCCACAGGTTGATCCAGCGCCAGCCGACCCGTTCGCCGATCTCCCGCAGCGCCGGGTCGTCGGCGTACGCCGGGAAGAGCCGGGAGTAGAGCCGGCCCAGCGGTGAGCCGTAGGTCAGCAGGGCGACCCGGTCGGTGATCCGGGTGGGCAGTTGCAGAACCGCGGCGGCTAGCAGCACCGAGCCGTGGCTGTGCCCGGCCAGCAGCACCCCCTGCCCCTGCTCAACCAGGTAGGTGATCCGCTTGGCCAACTCCGGCACGGCCCGCTCGGCGTAGCAGGGTGGGGCGAACGGATGCGCCGCCCGCGGCCAGAAGGTGCCCAGATCCCAGAGCACCCCCACGTACCGACGGAACTGCGGTGTCCGGTACGCGAAGATGCCGCCCACCACCAGGCCGAGCAGGATCGCGGCGATCACGTAGCTACCCGACCCGATCAGGAAGTTGACCATGCCCTCCGGCACTCCGACGTAGCGCTGCGCCACGTCCCCGGGTAGGAGTTGGAGCAGGCCGAGCAGGCTGGTGGCCAGGCCGAGCGCCGCCAGGCTGGCGTACACCACGGAGAGCGGTTCCAGATTCTCGGTGAAACGGGCGCGGGCCACCGCCTGCTCGACCCGCCGCAGCCGGGCGGCCGCGTGCGGCGGCGCGTCCGGGAAGTCGGCGGCCACGATCGCCCGCGCGGCCCGCCGCCGCCCGCGCCGGGTCATCCTGGTGACCAGGCCGGCCACCAGCAGTGCGGTCACCACGGCCAGGAAAAACCCGAAGATCGCCCACTTGTACGCCAGGGGAGGGCTGGTCTCCAGGCCGTCAGCAGTGGTCCCGTTGCGGTCGAGCAGGTCCGCCACCCGGTAGACCAGTTCGGCCGAGAACGCCACGGCGAGCCCGGCCGAGATCGTCATGAAGACCGGCGCTCCCAACGCGCGGATGGGTGACCCGCGCTGCCCGCCACCCCGCCGCCAGATCACCAGCACGGCGAGCGCGACCACCAGCACGGTCTGGCTGACGAACAGCCAGGCCACGATCGCGCTGTAGCCGGGCAGCACGCCGCCCTGCGGCCACGGCGCCGGGCTGATGACGATGTGCACGATTACCAGCATTGTCACGCCGCAGGCGATCGTGCGCAGCCAGCGGAAGACCCCGTCCACCCGGGGCGACGGGTCGGTGCGGTCGATGCTCCGCACCACCGTGACCAGGACCAGGCAGCTCAGCAGCACCACCGCGGTGGCGGTCAGCAGGATCACCATCACCCACGAGCGGTGCTGGCTGGCTCGCGCGGTCAGCAGGCTGCCGCTCAGCGTGGCGAACGCCGCCGCGACGTGGACCGAGCGCAGCCGACCCACGAGCGGCTCGCCGTCCCACTGGCCGACGGCGCTCAACTGGTGTTTCGACGTCGTCGTCGGCGTCCGGAACGCGTCGAAGGAATGGCCCGGGCGAGCGCCCAACCACCAGACGAGCCCGATGGCGGCGACCGGCACGAGCGCCAGCACACCCAGGCGCAGCCCGATCGGGCGCCCGCCGAGCCAGGACAGCCAGGTCCGACCGGCCAGGCACGACGGGGTGCCCATGCAGCGCCACGCGATCAGGTCCAGCGCCACCCCGACGATGGAGAGCACATAGAGCATGGTGAGAGTGAGGGCGAGCACCCGGCACAGCGCCATGAAGCCGCGCGTCGAGATGGTGTTCGCCGGCCGCATCCACAGGGCCACGTTGCAGAGCATGAACGGCAGCAGGAAGACCAGCGACAGGGTCCGCACGGCTGTGCCGGACGGCAGGTCACTCCAGCGGTACGCCTCCAGCGTCACCCCGTCCGTACCGGTCGAGTCCGGGTATCCGGGGCGCGGTCGGTAGAAACCTCCGCTGCGGTCGCCGGCTACCTGGTACACGTACGGCCGGTCCAACACCTGGTCCGCGCCCGCGCCGGAGACACCGTGCACCCGCAGCTCCACGATCCCGCCCGACGTTGGCGGTCCGGTCGGTGTCGCGTCGGCCATGGGCCCCCCGAGGTGTGCGCGGCAACCGGGCGGGTCGTCGATGTCCGGCCACCCGCGCGGCGCTCCGGCTTACCCGTCTGCGGGGCGGTCAACCGTGCGCCGGGCGCCGGCGATGGTGCGGTCGACCGTCGGCAGGTGATTTCATGGCGCCATGGCGAACCCGGTGATCCTGACCGTCGACGACGACCCCGTGGTGTCCCGGGCGGTCGCCCGCGACATCCGGCGCCGCTACGGCGACCGCTATCGGGTGTTGCGGGCGTCCTCCGGCCCGGAGGCGCTGGACGCGCTGCGCGAGGTCAAGCTGCGCGGCGAACAGGTGGCGCTGCTGCTGGCCGACCACCGGATGCCGGAGATGACCGGCGTCGAATTCCTCGAAGCGGCGATGGACATCTTCCCGGCCGCCCGTCGGGTGCTGCTCACCGCGTACGCGGACACGGACGCCGCGATCGAGGCCATCAACGTGGTCGACCTGGACCACTACCTGCTCAAACCCTGGCACCCGCCGGAGGAGAAGCTGTACCCGGTCGTCGACGGGCTGCTGGAGGCGTGGGCGGTCACCCCGGACGCGGCCAGCGCGGAGATCCGGGTCGTCGGGCACCGCTGGTCGGCGCCGTCGTTCAAGGTCCGCGACTTCCTGGCCCGCAACCTGGTGCCGTACCGGTGGCTGTTGTCCGACGATCCGGAGGGCACCCGGTTGCTCGACGCGGCCGGGGCCACCGAGGCGGACGTGCCGCTGGTGGTGACGCCGGAGGGCAAGGCGTTGGTCGCCCCGAGCGAGGCCGAGTTGGCCGCGCTCGCCGGGTTGACAGTGGTGCCGGCGTGTGACTTCTACGACCTGGTGGTGATCGGCGGCGGCCCCGCTGGTCTCGGTTCCGCAGTGTACGGAGCGTCGGAGGGGCTGCGCACCGTGCTCGTGGAGCGACGAGCGACCGGCGGTCAGGCCGGGCAGAGTAGCCGCATCGAAAACTACCTGGGCTTCCCGGACGGTGTCTCCGGCGCGCAGTTGACCGATCGGGCCCGACGCCAGGCGGTCAAGTTCGGCGCCGAGCTGCTCAGCGCCCGGGAGGTGGTCGGTCTCAGCGAGGCCGGCGGTGCCCGACTGCTGCGCTTCGGCGACGGCACCGAGATCGCCGCGCACACAGTGGTGCTGGCCACCGGCGTGTCGTACCGGGTGCTCGACGCCCCTGGGCTGGCCGACTTCACCGGGCGGGGGGTGTTCTACGGCGCCGCCGCCACCGAGGCGCCGAGCTGCGTCGAGCAGGACGTCTACATCGTCGGCGGGGCCAATTCCGCCGGCCAGGCGGCGGTCCACTTCTCCCGGTACGCGTCGAGGGTGCACCTGCTCATCCGTGGTGCGGACCTGACCGCCTCGATGTCGCGTTACCTGATCGACCAGCTGGAACGGATCGACCGGATCACCGTGCACCCGTACACCGCTGTGGTCGGCGGGGCGGGGGAGGACCACCTGGAGCGGCTCACCCTGTGCGACACCCGCACCGGGGAGGCCCGCTCGGTCGACACCTCCTGGCTGTTCATCTTCATCGGCGCGGAGCCCCGCACCGACTGGCTGGACGGGGTGCTGGTCCGCGACGGCCGTGGTTTCATCGTGACCGGTCCGGATCTGCTCGCCGGGGGGCGGCGGCCGGCCGGTTGGTCGTTGTCGCGCGACCCGTACCACCTGGAGACCAGCGTGCCGGGTGTGTTCGCCGCCGGGGACGTGCGGGCCGAGTCGGTCAAGCGGGTCGCCTCGGCCGTCGGCGAGGGCGCGATGGCGGTGTCGTTGGTGCACCGCTACCTGGAGGCCCAGTGAGCGCGAGGAGTGAGCCGGGTTTGCGAGCGAAGGAGTCCCTGTGACCATCGAGTCTGACCGACTGACACCGGCGCAGTTGCGCACCCTGTTCCTGTTCGAGGCGCTCGACGAGGGGCGACTCGAGTGGCTGGCCGAACGCGGCCGTGTCGAGCAGCGTGCCGGCGGCACTCTCGTGTACGGCGAAGGGGAGCCCGCGACCTGCTTCTTCGTGCTGGTGCGCGGCGCGGTGGCGCTGAGCCGCCAGGTGCGCGGCGACGACGTCGAGGTCAGCCGCACCGACCAGCGCGGCGTGTACGGCGGGGCGGTCCAGGCTTACCTGGGTGACCAGGTCGACCAGATCTACCGCAACACCATGCGGGCGGTGGTCGACTCGGACTTCTTCGTGCTGCCGGCGGAGGACTTCGCGTACGCCCTGCGGTCCTGGTTCCCGATGCCCATGCACCTGTTGGAGGGGTTGTTCCTCGGCCTGCGGGACAGCCAGGCCATCGTCGGCGAACGGGAGCGGCTGTTGGCCCTCGGTTCGCTGTCGGCGGGGCTGACCCACGAGCTGAACAACCCTGCCGCGGCGGCGGTGCGGGCCACCTCTGTGCTGCGGGACCGGGTCGCCGGGATGCGGCACAAGCTCGCGATGGTCGCCGACGGCCGGCTCGACGGCAGGGCGCTGCACGGCCTCGTCGGGTTGCAGGAGGAGGCGGTCGCCCGGGTGGCCACCGCGCCGAAGCTGACCCCGATGGCCACGGCCGACGCCGAGGACACCCTCACCGACTGGCTGGAGGACCACGGCGTCGGCGGGGCCTGGGACCTGGCGCCGATCCTGGTCGGCGGTGGGCTCGACGCTGCCTGGTTGGCGCAGGTGAAGGCCGCGGTCGGTGCCGCGGACCTGGAGGCGGCGGTGCGCTGGCTCACCTACACGGTCGACACCGAGCTGCTGATGCGGGAGATCGGCGACGCTGTCACCCGGATTTCCGGGCTCGTGGACGCCGCCAAGCAGTATTCGCAGCTGGACCGCGCGCCGCACCGGGTGGTGGACGTGCACGACCTGCTCGACGCGACGCTGGTGATGTTCAAGGGCAAGATCCCCGCCGAGGTCAAACTGGTTCGCGAGTACGACCGGAACCTCCCACCGGTCCCGGCGTACGCGGCCGAGCTGAATCAGGTGTGGACCAACCTGATCGACAACGCGTTGGGCGCGATGGGAGACAAGGGTGTGCTGACCGTCCGCACCGGACGGATCGGTGACCAGTTGGCGGTGGAGATCACCGACACCGGGCCGGGCATCCCGTCAGAGGTGCGTCCCCGCATCTTCGAGCCGTTCTTCACCACCAAGCCGGTCGGCGCGGGCACCGGTCTGGGGCTGGACATCTCGTACCGGATCGTGGTGCACAAGCACCACGGCGACATCCGGGTGGAGACCGAGCCGGGCCGTACCACCTTCCGGGTCCTGCTGCCGATCACGGACGAGCCCCGCGACGCGCCGATTACCTAGAGACAGCAGGTGGTCGCGGGCAGTAGTCTCGGGCGGCGTTTGTGATCCCCGCCCGGAGGAGGGTCCGTGGAGTCGATGGCCCGCCAGCGCACCGCTGCTGAGGACGACGACCAGCCGATCGACCCGCCCGGCGACAGCTCGGTGCTGCCGGAGCTGGAGGATCGGGACTGGCTGCACCACGCGCAGGAGTTCGCACACACCAGCTTCTGGGCGGTGGCCCGGCGGCTGCCCCGGCTGGTCCGGGAAGCGGTCGGCCTGGCCTGGTCCACAAACCAGCGCGACACCGTCGCCTCCATCGGCCTGAACATCGCCGCCGGGGTGATGACCACGTTCGGCCTGCTCGCCACGACGAGCGTGCTGCGCGAGTTGTTCGCCGCCGGCCCCACCCCGGACCGGGTCCGCTCGGCCCTGCCGGCGCTGATCGTGGCCGCGGCGGCGGTGTCGGCGCGCGGCGGCCTGACCATCGCGGCCGGTTGGGCCCAGGCCCGGCTGACCCCGCAGATCAACTATCAGGTGGAGTTACGCCTGTTCGAGGCCACCACGGCGGTGGACCTGGCCGCGTTCGACGACGCCGGCTTCGCCGAGGAAATGGACCGCGCCCGCGACCGGGGGATGGGCGAGGCGGCGTGGATCGTCGACCACACCGTCAACCTGGTCACCGGCGTGGTCGGCATGCTTGCCACCGCCGTGGCGGTGACCGTCATCCAGCCGCTGCTGCTGCCCTGCCTGCTGCTCGCCGCGGTGCCCCAGGCGATCACGGCGGTGCGGATGGCCCGCCGCGAGTATCTGGCGATGCTGGCTCGGATCACCCGGCGCCGCCGGATGTGGATGCTCGCCCACCTGATGGCCAACCGGCACACCGCCGCCGAGGTGCGCGCCTACCAGATGCGCGACTTCCTGCTCGCCGAGTACCGCGGCGTGATGGCCGTCGAGACCCGTGCCCAGCTGCGGCTGGTCCGCTCGCAGACCGGCACCCGGGTCGTCGGTGCCACGGTGGCGGGCCTGGCCACCTTCGGCGTGTACGCGGTCCTCGGTGGTCTGCTGCTCAGTGGGATGGTCGCCCTCGCCGCCGCGGCCACCGCCCTGCTCGCGTTGCAGTCCGCGCGGACCAGCCTGGGCGTGGCGGTCGTCGCCACCAACTCACTGTACGAGGACGCCCTCTACTACCAGGACTACCAGGACTTCCTGGCCCGCGCCCGGGCCCGGGTGCCGGTCGGAGGCAGTCGGGTGGCCGACGGCGTCGACGTGATCGAGCTGGACGAGGTGAGCCTGCGCTACCCGGACACCGACTCCTCGGCGGTGGACCGGGTCAGCCTCACCGTCCGCCGAGGCGAGGTGATCGCGCTGGTCGGTGAGAACGGCTCGGGCAAGACCACCCTGGCCAAACTGATCGCGGGCCTCTACCAGCCGACCGGCGGGGTGATCCGCTGGGACGGCGTCGACGCCGCCGAGTTGGACCCGCGTGCCCTGGGCGCTCAGGTGGCCGTGATGACCCAGGAGTGGTGGAAGTTCCCGTTCACCGCCGGGCAGAACATCCGCGTCGGCCGGCACGATCGCCCGCCGGACCGGTCCGGCCCGAGTGTGCAGGAGGCAGCCCGCGCGGCCGCCGCGCACGACATGATCGTTGGCCTGCCGCACGGCTACGACACGTTGCTCGACCGGGAGTTCAAGGACGGCCACGAGTTGTCCGGCGGGCAGTGGCAGCGGCTCGTCGCGGCTCGCGGCCTCTACCGGGACGCCGCCCTGCTGATCTGCGACGAACCCTCGGCCGCCCTGGACGCGCGTGCCGAACATGCCCTGTTCCAGCACCTGCGCCGTCGCCCCGACCGGGCGGTCGTGCTGATCACCCACCGGCTGGCGAACGTCCGGCACGCCGACCGTATCTTCGTGCTGGAACGGGGTCGACTCGTCCAGCACGGCAGTCACGACGAGCTCATGACCGCCGGTGGCCTCTACCGCGAGCTGTTCAACCTGCAGGCCAGCGGTTACCTGACCGGGGTCGACGGACGCCGCCCCGCCGACACCCGCTGACCAGACTGCGCGGAGCCTGTGTCGTGCGGATCGGCCCGGCAGTCGACGCGTCAGAGCACGCGGGCGACCCCGCAGTAGCCATCCACGACGGCCGCGGGCCTGCTGTCAGTCCGCCAGTGCCCCAGCGGCACGACACCCGGCTCGACGAGGTCGAGGCCGTCGAAGAACGCCGTGAAGTCCGCGACCGCACGCAGGTGGTACGGCAGAGCACCGCTTTCGTTGTACTGCCGATGCGACTCGATGACCCGCTCGCTGGTAGCCGTACCGTCGGACATCGCCAGAAAGCTGCCCGGTGGTAGGGACGAGACCAGAGCGTTGACGATGGCCTGCGCCTCGGCCGGCTTCTCGACGTGGCCCATGACGCCCAGCATCATCAGTGCGATCGGCTCATTGAAGTCGAGTGTGTCGCGAGCGTCCTGGAGGATCTTCTCCGGGTCGCGCAGATCGGCGTCGACATACTGCGTGGCACCCTCCTGGCTGCTGGTCAGCAACACCCGGGCGTGCGCGAGAACCATCGGGTCGTTGTCGACGTAGACGACGCGCGCCCGCGGCGTGATCCGTTGGGCGACCTCGTGGGTGTTGTCGGCAGTGGGCAGGCCCGTACCGACGTCGAGGAACTGGCCTACCCCCGCCTCTGCGGCGAGATAGGTCACCGCTCGTCTGAGAAACGCGCGCGAATACCGTGCCGCCTTCTCCCTCACCAGCCGTACGGGCGTCGGGGCCGTAGCCTAGCGGCGCGGCGGCGCCCGCATGGTCCTGCGGATCGGCGAAGCCCTTGTCCCCTGGCCGAGCGGGGGTCAGGAGGTGGGTGTCAGGAACTCAGCCAGGATCCGCGTGTGGGTGGAGAACGCCAGCTCGACCGGGTCGGTGAGCACCAGCCACTCGGTCGCCTCCTCGGTCGGCGCCGACGGTGGCAGGTCCTCGGCCGCCCGCTCGGGCAGCACTCCGAAGACCATCATCGTGCCTCCCGTCGGTGAGCCGTGCACCGCGAACAGGCGGGCGTCCCCGGCCGCCGCGATCAGGCCGGTCTCCTCCCGAAGCTCCCGCACGAGCGCGTCGGACCACTCCTCGCCGTACTCGATGAAGCCACCGGGCAGCGCGAGCAGGCCGCGGGCGGGTTCGATGTCCCGGCGGACCACCACCACTCCCAGGCCCTCGGCGGTGCGGACCGGCAGCACCGCTACCGCCACCGGCAGTGGGTTGCGCCAGACGGTCTCGCCGCAGACCGCGCAGACTCGCGGCCATCCGACGGCCGGCGGGTAGGCGACGCCGCAGTAGGAGCAGTGCGAGTACGGCGTGCCGGTCATGCCGCAGCACGTTACTCCGATCCCTGCTCAGGCTGCCGCGCCGCCGCCTCGCCAAGCGGTCAGGCTGCCGGGTCGCCCGTGTAGAAGGCGGTGGTGCGTTCGGCGGCGGCCTTCGCCTCGTCGGCGTCGGTGCCGGCGGCGATGCTCGCTTCGCACCACAGTTGACTGCTCAGCTCCATGGCCCGTCGTCCCTCGGCGGAGGCGGTCCACTCGGCGCCCTGTTCCGGCGTGATCCCGCTGCCGTCGGCGGCCAGGTGCGAGGCGAGCCCGAGCAGCCCGAGGTCCCACCCGACACCGACCGCGCCCGGCCCGAACTGGGCCCACCGGTCCTGGTCGACGTGCGCGATGTGGTCCAGGTCGAGGCGGGCCCGCTCGTCGCCGACCGCTGTGACCCGCACCTCGATCCAGCTCACCTCGCCGCCCATCTCCCAGGTGGCGGTGAAGCGGTGCGGCGGCTCGCAGCTCTCGACGGTGCCGTGGGCGTTGCCCTGGAGCTGGTACGTGCCGCCCAGCCGCAGGTCGCCGGAGATCGGCAGGAACCAGCGCGGGATTCGCTCGGCGCTGGTGCAGGCGTCCCACAGATCCTCGGCCGTCGCCTGGTAGGTCTGGCTGATCGTGGTGACCCGCGCCTCACCGGCTTCCAGGGTGCGGCTGCCGACCTTGCGCTGGACGGCGTTGATCTGCTCGGTGGCGTCGAACATCAGGTGTTCCTCTCGTCGGGTGGGTCGGCGGGGCCGCGCAGCCGACGCTCGCGTCGGCCCCGGGCCAGCTCGGTGGCGAGTGCCGCCAGGGGTGGGGTCCAGAACCGGCGGAAGTGCTCCAGCCAGCCGTCGACCTCGCGCAGTGGGCGTGGGTCGACCGCGTAGAGCCGCCGGGTGCCCTCCGGCCGCACGGTGGCGAAGCCGTTGTCGCGTAACACCTTGAGGTGCTGGGACACGGCGGGCTGGGAGATGCCGAACTCCTCGCGGATGACAGTGCTGACCGCGCCGGCGGTCTGCTCGCCGGCGGCGAGCAGTTCCAGGATGCGGCGCCGGACCGGATCGCCCAGCACGTCGAAGGCGTGCACGACGACAGTTGTATCACTGACGGCTTATTTAAGCCAAGTCTGATACTCCGATGAGCTTGTCCAGCCGGATCGGCAGCTCCCGGATCCGTACGCCGGTCGCATGATGTACCGCGTTGGCGACCGCCGCCGCGGCGCCGACGATGCCGATCTCACCGATGCCCTTCACCCCGGCCGGGTTCAGCTCGTCGTCCCGCTCGTCAAGCCAGTACGCCTCGATCGACTCGACGTCGGCGCAGCCGGTGATGTGGTAGGTGGCCAGGTCGTGGTTGACCCAGTCGCCGTAGCGCTCGTCGAGCAGGCCCTCCTCGTGCAGCGCCATCGACAGCCCCATCGTCATGCCGCCGATGAGCTGACTGCGGGCCGTCGTCGGGTTCACCACCCGCCCCGCCGCGAACACCCCGAGCATCCGGTTCAGCCGTACCTCGCCGGTGTCCGCGTCGACCCGCACCTCGACGAACTGCGCCCCGTAGGCGTACCGGGGGAGCGCGGGCTGCTCACCCACCTCCTCGGTGGTGTCCGCCTCGGCGGTCACCTCGTCGGTCGGCGGCCCGCCGTCGCGCAGCTTCTCGCGCAGTGCCTGGGCCGCGCGTATCACCGCCCAGCTCCAGCTGGCGGTCCCCATCGAGCCGCCGGCCAGCGGTGCCGTCGGCAGCGCGGTGTCCCCGATGCGGATCTCCACCCGTTCCGCCGGCACTGCGAGGGCGTCGGCGGCCACCTGCCAGATCGCCGTCCGGGCACCGGTGCCGATGTCGGTGGCGTTGATCTGGACCAGGAAGCTCCCGTCGGGCCGAGCGGTGGCCGTCGCCGAGGAAGGCCGGGCCCGGGCCGGGTAGCTCGATCCGGCCACCCCCGTGCCGATCAGCCACCGCCCCTCGCGCCGGGACCGGGGCGACGGATCACGGCCGGCCCAGCCGAACCGCTCTGCGCCCTCGCGCAGGCAGGCCACCAGGTTGCGACTGGTGAACGGGCGTCCCTGGTCGGGGTCGACAGCGGTGTCGTTGCGGATACGCAGCTCCACCGGGTCGATGCCGACGGCGATGGCCAGCTCGTCCACCGCGGACTCCAGGGCGTACGCGCCGGGGCACTCGCCCGGGGCGCGCATCCAGAACGGAGTGGGCACGTCGAGGCGGACCAGCCGGTGCGTGGTGCGGCGGTGCGGTGCGGCGTACATGCTGCGGGTGTAGACGGCGGTCTGCTCGGCGAACTCCCTGATGGTGGAGGTCTGGCTGATCGCGTCGTGGCAGATGGCGGTGAGCCGGCCGTCGGTGTCGGCGGCGAGGCGGACCCGCTGGATGGTGGGGGTGCGATAGCCGAGCGGTCCGAACAGTTGCTGGCGGGTCAACGCCAGCTTGACCGGGCGGTCCACGTGCCGGGCGGCGAGGGCGGCCAGCACCACCGACGCCTTGGCGTACCCCTTGCTGCCGAAGCCGCCGCCGACGTGCTCGGCGACGACGCGGATCGACTCCGGCGGCAGCTCGAACAGCTCGGCGAGGGTGGCGCGTACCGGCGTCGCGCCCTGGGTGGAGTCGTGCACCAGGAGCCGCCCGTCGTTCCACTGCGCGATGGTGGCGTGCGGTTCCATCGGGTTGTTGTGGTACGCCGGCGTGCGGTAGGTGACGTCCACCCGCACCGGGGCGGCCGCGTACCCGGCGTCGAAGTCGCCCTCGGCGGTGTCCGTCGGATAGCTGGGGTTCACCTGGTCCGGCTTGTACAGGCCGGGATGGTCGTCGGTGAGCACTGTGCTGTGCGGGCCGGTGTCGTAGTCGATGCGGACCAGTCGGGCGCCCTCGCGGGCCGCCTCCAGGCTGGTGGCCACCACCACGGCGACGTACTGCCCCCGGTAGTGCACAGTCGGCTCCTGCAACAGCCGCAGCTCCGGCTGTGGGCCGGGCGCCATCCGGGGCGCGTTGCCGTGGTGCACCACTGCCAGCACGCCGGGCGAGGCCAACGCCTCCGTCGTGTCGATCCGGGTGATCCGGCCCCGCACCACTGTCGACGGCACCGCCCAGCCGTAGGTGACCCCGTCCACCGGGTACTCGACCGCGTAGCGGGCCGCGCCGGTGACCTTCGCCGGGCCCTCCAGCCGGGGGTACGCCCGGCCGACCGCCCCGGTGCTCACGACGACGCCAGTTCGGTGAGCGCCCGCACGGTGATGGCCCGGGTCAGCGGCAGCTTGAAGCCGTTGTGCCGTAGCGGGCGCGCCTCGGCCAGCTCCGCGTCGGCGGCCCGTGCCGCCAATTCGGGGCTGAACGGACGTCCGCGCAGCTGCTCTTCGGCCCGGTACGCCCGCCACGGCCGGTGGGCCACAGCCCCGTACGCCAGCCGCACGTCGCGGACCACGTCACCGTCGAGGTCCAGCACCGCGGCCACCGAGCCGGCGGCGAAGGCGAACGAGGCCCGGTCGCGCACCTTGAGGTACGTCGAGCGGCGCGCGGCCGGTAGGGGCGGCAGCCGCACGGCGGTGATCAGCGCGCCCCGGGCCACTGTGGTCTCCCGCTCTGGGTGGCCGCCGGGGGAGCGGTAGAAGCCGGCGATCGGGATGTCACGGGGGCCGTCGGCCTCGTGCACCTCCACCACCGTGTCGAGGGCGGCCAACGCGACGGCCAGGTCGGACGGGTGGGTGGCCACGCACTGCTCCGACCAGTCCAGCACCGCCAGGTCGCGGTTCTGGCCGTGCAGAGCGGCGCAACCGCTGCCCGGCTCCCGTTTGTTGCACGCCTTGCCGGTGTCCTGGAAGTAGACGCAGCGGGTTCGCTGCAACAGGTTGCCGCCGGTGGTGGCCATGTTGCGCAACTGTCCGGAGGCGGCGGCGAGCAGGGCGCGGGCCAGCACCGGGTAGTCGCGGCGTACCGCCGGGTGGGCCGCGAGGTCGCTGTTGCGGACCGTCGCGCCGATCCGCAGCCCACCGTCGGGCAGCTCCTCGACGGTGTCGAGGGGAAGCCGGGTCACGTCCACCAGCACGTCGGGGCGCTGCACCCCGAGCTTCATGAGGTCCACCAGGTTGGTTCCGCCGCCCAGGTAGGCGGCCTGTGGTTCGGCCGCCAGCACGGCGACCGCCTCGGCCACGTCGGCGGGCCGGTGGTAGCGGAACGCCTTCACGAGGACGCCGCCGTCTCGCGTACGGCCGCCACGATGTGCGGGTACGCGGCGCACCGGCACAGGTTGCCGGCCATCCGCTCGCGGATCTCCGCGTCGGTCAGCTCCGCGGGCGTGTTCAGGTCGCCGGTGACCGCGCTGGGCCAGCCCCGGGAGACCTCGTCGAGCATGCCCCGGGCGGAGCAGAGCTGCCCGGGAGTGCAGTAGCCGCACTGGAAGGCGTCGTGCGCGACGAAGGCGGCCTGCAACGGGGACAGCTCGTCCGGCCCGGCCAGCCCCTCGACTGTCACCACTGACCGGCCGTCCACGGTCACCGCGAAGACCAGGCAGCTCTTCACCCGCCGGCCGTCGAGCAGCACCGTGCAGGAGCCGCACTGGCCGTGGTCGCAGCCCTTCTTCGCCCCGGTCAGGTCGAGGTGCTCGCGCAGCGTGTCGAGCAGTGTGGTGCGGTTGTCCAGGGTCACCTCACGGGACGCGCCGTTGACCTCGACCGTCACCCGGGACGAGTGGCGCTCGTCGATCGTGGTCGCGTTCTCCGGTCCGCCCTGCACCGGCCCAGACTAGCTTTGTCGGTATATCTCGGGGCGAATAACGCAAAGCCCTTCGTGCGGGAGGTGACGACGGTGACCGCCGGACTGCTGCTCGCCGCCGGCGCCGGGCGGCGCTACGGCCGGCCGAAGGTGCTGGTCGAGCTGGACGGCGAGCCACTGGTGCGGCGCGCGATCCGGCTGCTCGGCGATGGCGGCTGCGCACCCGTGCACGTGGTGCTCGGTGCGGGCGCCGACGAGGTGCCCGACCTGCCCGGCGCTGTGCCGGTCCGGCACGATCGCTGGGCGGACGGGCTGGGCTCGTCGCTGCTGCGCGGTCTGGCCTCGCTGCCGGCCGACGTGCCGGCCGCCGTCGTGGTCCTCGTCGACCAGCCACTGCTCAGCCCGGTCGCGGTGTGCCGGGTGCGCGCCGCGTACGACGGCGGCGCCCTCGTCGCGGTCGCCACCTACGCCGGCCGACCCGGGCACCCGATCCTGCTGGGCCGGGAGACCTGGCCACTGTTGAGCGGGTACGCCGTCGGCGACCGGGGCGCGCGCGACCTGCTGCGCGACCGGCCGGACCTGGTGGCGGAGGTGCCCTGTGACGACGTCGGGTCCCCGGCCGACGTGGACACCCCGGCCGACCTGCGCCGACTCCGCCCGGTCAGTGACGGGTCAGCCAGCGGGGCAGACCCTCGCTGGTGATCGCGTGATAGGTGATCATGATGATGACGCCGATCAGGCCCAGCACCGGGCTGACGAACCAGCCGAGCAGACCGCTGAGCCCGTACAGGATCAGGCCGGTGACCGGTCGCAGCCGCTGCGTCCGCACGTACTCGGGGCTGACCCGACGCTGGAGCAGCGCCGGGTGGCGGTGCAGGTAGCCGAAGAACACCAGCCAGGGGGCTGACATCAGGGCCGCGGCCAGCGCGTACAGGGCGACAGCCGCGCGCTGGTCGTCGGTGTCGCCATGGGTGAACGCGGACGCCAGCACCGCGGTGGGGAAGGGGATGATCACCGCGCCGAAGAGCACACCGAGGTTGATCCAGCTCAACGTGAGCGTGGTGCCGCGGATCAGCCGCAACAGCGCGTGGTGGTTGAGCCAGAGCACCCCGATGTAGACGAAGGACACCACGAAGGCCAGGTAGGAGGCGCCCTCGCCGAGCAGACCGGTGAGCAGCTCACCCTCGTGGTACTCGGGCACCCGCAACTCGATGACCAGCAGGGTGATGACGATGGCGAAGACCCCGTCGCTGAAGGCCGTCATCCGGTCGGTGGCGGACACTCGACCCGTGGGGTCGGGCCGCTCGAGCTCGTCGGGTGCTGCGGACATTGCCGCAGGCTAGCCACTCGGCAACGCGGCCGGTGGTGGTTTCCTCCGATCGGAACGGAAACGGCCGCCCGGGGTCCGAGGCCCCGGGCGGCCGCTCGCACCGCCCCCGTTCAGGCCACCGGCGTCGCGGTTCCGGTGGTGCGGGCGAGCCGCTGGTGGGCGCGGATCACCTCGGCGTAGCGCAGACCGCTGGCCTTCACCGTCCGGCGCTGGGTGGCGTAGTCGACGTGCACCAGCCCGAAGCGCTTGTCGTAGCCGTACGCCCACTCGAAGTTGTCCAGCAGTGACCAGACGAAGTAGCCGTCCAGGGGAACCCCTCGGGCCACCGCCGACGCGCACGCGGCCAGGTGCTGCTCCAGGTGGTCGGTGCGTTCCTTGTCCTCGACAGTGCCGTCCGGGGTGACCTCGTCCGGCCACGCCGAGCCGCTCTCGGTGACGATGATCCGGCCCGGCCGGTACTCCTCGTGCACGTCGACGAGCAGCCGCTCCAGGCCCGCCGGGTACATCTCCCAGCCCATCGCGGTCTCCACCGAGCCGGGCACCGGCACCTGCTTCGCGAACGGCGCCGGACCTGTCGGATCGTCGACCACCAGTTGGCGGAAGTAGTAGTTCACCCCGAGGAAGTCCGTCGGCGTGGCGATCACCGCCAGATCGTCGCCGCGTACCGGCGGCTCGACCCCGTAGGTGGCGATCATGTCGGCCGGGTAGCCGCGCCCGTGGATCGGGTCCAGCCACCACCGGTTGACGTGCCCGTCGGCCCGGCGGGCCGCCGCGACGTCCTCGGGTCGGTCGGTCGCCGCCTCGATCGGGCTGAGGTTGACGACCAGGCCAACCGAGGCCGGCCGGGCGGCGTTGGCGCGGATCGCCTGGGTGGCCAGGCCGTGCCCGAGCAGCACGTGGTGCGAGGCGTGCACGGCGCGGGTGAGGTCGCGCTCGCCGGGGGCCATGTTGCCCTCCAGGTGCCCGATCCAGCACACGCAGAGCGGCTCGTTGACGGTGCACCAGTCGGCCACGCGGTCACCGAGGCGGCCGGCGACCACCGCCGCGTAGTCGGCGAACGCCTCGGCGGTGGCCCGCTCCGGCCAACCGCCGGAGTCCTGCAGAACCTGCGGCAGATCCCAGTGGTAGAGCGTGACGAACGGTCGGATCCCGTCGGTGAGCAGCGTGTCGACGAGCCGGTCGTAGAAGTCCAGCCCGGCGGCGTTGACCCGCCCGACGCCGTCGGGCATGACCCGGGGCCAGGCCACCGAGAAACGGTACGCGTCCACGCCGAGTCGGCGCAGCAGCGCCAGGTCCTCCGGCCACCGGTGGTAGTGGTCGCACGCCACCGCGCCGGTGTCGCCGTTGTCGACAGCGCCGGGGGTCGCCGAGAAGGTGTCCCAGATGGACGGTGCCCGGCCGTCGACGTCGACGGCCCCCTCGATCTGGTACGCCGCCGTGGCGACACCCCAGAGGAAGTCGGGTGGCAGCTTGGACAGGTCGGGCACGGGTCGGTTCTCCTCTGGGGTTGGATGACTCACTTGACCGCACCGGCGGTGAGGCCGGCGACGAAGTAGCGCTGTAGGGCAAGGAACCCGACGACGACCGGGATGCTGACCACCAGCGAGGCGGCCATGATCTGGTTCCAGTAGACGTTGAACTGGGTGGAGTAGCCCTGGAGGCCGACGGCCAGGGTGCGGCTGCCCTCGTCGGTCATCACCGACGCGAAGAGCACCTCACCCCACGCGGTCATGAACGCGTACACGGTGACCGCGACCACGCCGGGCACGGCGGCCGGCAGGATGACCTGGAACAGGGTGCGCAGCGGACCGGCGCCGTCGACCTGCGCCGCCTCGTCCAGACCCCGGGGGATCGAGTCGAAGTAGCCGACCAGCATCCAGATCGAGAACGGCAACGAGAAGGTCAGGTACGTGATGACCAGGCCGGTGCGACTGGCGTACAGCTCGATGCCGGTGGCGTTGCCCAGGTTGACGTAGATGAGGAACAGCGGCAGCAGGAACAGGATGCCGGGGAACATCTGAGTGGACAGCACGGTCACCGAGAAGACACCGCGACCGCGGAACCGGTAGCGGCTCACCGCGAACGCGGCGAAGATGGCCACCGCCACCGAGCAGACCGCCGCGATGCTCGACACCACCAGGCTGTTCACCAGGTACCGGGCCAGCGGCACGGTGCTCCACATGTCGACGAACGGTTGCAGGGTGGGCCGGCTGGGCCACCAGGTGAAGCCGTTCTGCACGTCCTGCAACGGCTTGGCCGCCGAGGTGACCATGACGTAGAGCGGGATGACGACGAAGAGGGTGAGCAGGGTCAGCACGATGCGCCGGCCCCAGCGCTCGCCGGCGGTCTCACGCATGGTCGTCCCTCCGACGGTTGGTGATCAGCAGGTACGCGGCCGAGACGACCAGCAGGAACAGCAGCAGCGCCACCGACATCGCCGACCCGGAGCCGAAGTCCCAGGTCTTGAAGGAGCTGCGGTAAATGTGGATGGAGATCAGGTCGGCCTGCTCCGGCGCGGAGCCGCCGAACAGCACGAACGGGGTGTTGAAGTCGTTGAACGTCCACAGGAACAGCACCAGCAGCAGCACCAGGTTGACCGGCCGCAGCATCGGCAGCGTGACCGAGCGCAGTCGGCGCCAGAACCCGGCGCCGTCGATCGCGGCGGCCTCGTACAGCTCACCGGGCACGTTCTGCAACCCGGCCATCAGGCACAGGAACGCGAACGGCCAGTTACGCCAGACCGACACCACCAGCAGCGACCAGAAGCTGTTGTCGCCGATCAACCAGAACGGCCGTTCGTTCATCAGCCCGAGCTGGTCCACGAGCACGTGGTTGACCAGGCCGGTGTCGCGTTGCAGCAGGAAGCTCCAGGTGATCACGGCGGCGTAGACCGGCAGCGCGTACGGGGTGAGGAACAGCGCCCGCAGGATCGCGCGTCCACGGAACGGCCGTTGCAGGACGACCGCCGCCGAGATGCCGAGCAGCCAGGCGAACCCGACCGAGAGCAGGCTGTAGGCCAGGGTGACCCAGAACGAGTGCAGCAGTTCCTTGCTGGCGGCGCTGTTCAGGTCGAGCGTCGCCCGGTAGTTCTCCAGCCCGACGAAGGGCGCGGTGGACCAGTCGCGGATGTGGAACTGGGTCAGCTCCAGCAGGCTCATCCAGACCCCGACGACCATCGGGATCACGTGGATGGCGAGTTCCAGCACGACGGCCGGTGCGAGCAGCAGGTACGGCAGAAGTGAGCGGCGGGGGCCGCGGGGCCGGCGGGCCGGCTTCCGGGTCGGTGATCCGGCCCGGGATTCGCGTCGGTCGGCGTCCGGCGCGGTGGTGCTGGTTGCCATCAGGGTCCTCTCGGAGGCGGGGGGGGGGGGGGGGGGGGGGCCCCCCCCCCCCCCCCCCCCGCCACC
>NZ_JBNCKJ010000002.1:0-655174 GCF_049841475.1 Micromonospora sp. DT15 | reverse complement strand
GGTTGACGCGGCCGGGTTGGCGCGGGGGCCGGGGCGGGGGGGGGGGGTGCGGGTTGCCTTCCGGGTCCTCTGGGTGGGGGTGGGGGTGGTGGTTTCCCCCCCCCCCCCCCGGCCACCGGTCACGCCTCGGTCAGCGCATCTTCTGCTGCGCGTCGGTCAGCTTGGCCTTCACCGAAGCCTCGGTGACCGGCTTGCCACTGGCCGCGTCGGCGAACAACTCCTTCATCGCGGTGCCGACCAGGGTCTCGAAGGTGCTCTCATCGGGCACCTGCGGCAGCGGGGCCGCGGTCGTGACCAGGGTCTCCTGGATGGTCTTCTGCTCCGTCGCGCTGAACGCCGGGTCGGAGGCCGCGGTCTTCACCGCCGGCAGCGAGCCGTACGTCTTGTTGAGCAGCGTCTGCTCCTCGTCGCTGGTCATGAACTTGACGAAGCTCAGCGCGCCGTCCTTGTTCTTGGTGTGCTTGAAGACCGCCATGTTGATCCCGGCGACCATGCTGTTGACCTTCTTGCCGCCGGCCGGCGGGCTGGCCAGGAACGGCACCGGGGCCACCCCGTACGCGTCGGCGGGCATGTTCTGCGTCTTCAGGTTCGACCCGGCGGACTGCCACAGCAGCATGGCGGCCTTGCCGTTGGCGAAGTCGGAGACCGACTGGTTCTGCGCGTACTCGGCGTTGCTCGGGTTGGTGATCTTGTCGGCGGCCATGAAGTCGATGTACCGCTTGATCGCCGACACGTTCTGCGGGGTGTCGAAGGTCGGCTTGCCGGCCGAGTCGAACCACTCGCCGCCGTACTGCTGGCTGAAGGTGAACGCGTGGTGGGCGTTCTCCGACGGGTTGGCGCCCTCGATCGCCAGGCCCCACTTGCCGCCGGTGCTCAGCTTCTTGCCGTACTCGACGACCTGCTCCCAGGTGGTGGGCGGCGCGGTGATGCCGGCGTCGGCGAACGACTTCTTGTTGTAGTACAGGCTGTACGCCATGCTGTAGAGCGGCACGGCGGCCGGCGGCTTGCCCGGGGCGCCGGCGGCGGCGAGCGCGGCGGGCACGATCCGGTCCTTGCCGCCGACGGCCTGCAGGGCGGCGTCGTCGAACTCGACCAGCGCGCCGGTGGCCTGCAACGACGCCGACCAGGTGTTGCCGATGTTGACCACGTCCGGGCCCTTGCCGGAGGCGGCGGCGGCCAGCAGGCGGTTGAGCAGATCCGACCAGGGGACCACCTCGACGGTGACCTTGATCCCGGTCTGCTTCTCGAACTTGTCCAACTCCGGCTGGAGGATGGTCTTGTCGGCCTCCAGGCTGGCCCCCTGGTTGCTGGCCCAGTAGGTGAGCGTCTTGGGTGATGCGGCGGAGTCGTCGCCGGAGCCTCCGCAGGCGGTCAGCGATGCGGCCGCCAGTACGGCGGCGGTGAATATCCCGAGGTGTCGTCTCGACACGGGTCAGCCCTTCCGGTGCGTGGTGGGGGTCCGCCGGCCTTCGTCACCGATAGGGGTCGGGTGACGGGGGCCGGCTGCGGACAGGGTTCGGGGGTGCGCCGTCGGGGTCCGTCGGCGTTTCCCGGGAGTTACATCACGGCTTAATTTATGTCGTCATTAAAGTTGCTGGCAGGTGGGTCGTCAAGCACGAGGCGGTTACAGTCGCCTCGAACGGCCGACGGGAACGAGGTGACGAGTGGAGCTGGCGCGTGCCACCAACCGCAGCGTGCGGTTGCGCAACCGGTCCGCCCTGCTGACCAAGCTCTTCCTGGACGGCCTGCTCACCCGGCAGGACCTGGTGCGCAGCACCGGGCTGAGCCAACCCGCGGTCAGCAACGTGGTGGCCGACATGATCGACGAAGGGCTGGTCGCCGAGGCCGGCGCCGCCGAGTCCGACGGCGGCCGGCCCAGCATGTTGCTGAGGATCGCGCCCCGCTTCGCCTTCGTGATCGGCGTGGACGTCGGCGAGACCCGGGTCCGGGTGGAGCTGTTCGACTTCGCGATGACCCTGCTGGCCAGCATCGAGTACCCGCTCGACCCGGCCCGTACCGAGCCCGACCTGGTGGCCGGGCACGTGCTGGCCGGCATCGACGCGGTCACCGGCCAGGCCGGGGTGACCCCCGGTGACGTGCTCGGCGTCGGCATCGGCGTCTCCGGCGTGGTCGAGCAGGGCGCCGAGGCCGTCGTGCACGCCCAGGCCCTCGGCTGGGACCGGGTGCCGCTGGAGCGTCTGATCGGGGCCGGCACCGACCTGCCGCTGCACATCGACAACGGCGCGAAGACCCTGGGCCAGGCCGAGATGTGGTTCGGTGCCGGCCGGGGCGCCCGGCACGCCGTCTTCGCGCTGGTCGGCTCCGGTGTCGGCGCGTCGGTGGTGACCAACGGCGCCACCTACCGGGGCGCGTCCAGCAGCGCGGGGGAGTGGGGGCACACCACCCTTGTGTACGGCGGCCGGGTCTGCCGGTGCGGCGCGCGCGGTTGCCTGGAGGCGTACGTGGGGGCGGAGGCGATCATCGACCGCTACCGCGAGGCGCGCCGGGGTCGACAGGTGCCGGGCGAGGACGAGGAGTCCCAGATCGCCGCGCTGGTCGCCGGCGCCGAGACCTCGGCCACCGCCCGACGGGTCCTGGAGGACACCGCGGGTTACCTCGGTGCCGGGGTGGCGAACCTGATCAACCTGTTCAACCCGGAGCGCGTGGTGCTCGGCGGCTGGGCGGCGATGGCCCTCGGCGACCTGCTGCCGGCGGTGCGGGAGGCTGCCGGTCGGCAGGCGCTGCGCCAGCCGTACGAGCAGGCGTCGATCGAGCTGTGCCGACTCGGGGTGGACGCGGTGGCGTTGGGCGCGGCAACCCTCCCGATCGCCCGCTTCCTCACCGAGGGTGGCGTCCGACGCTGACGGAGCACGACTCCGCAGGCCGACGGCAAATTACCCAAAAAGAATCCTCGGGATAAATAACGAAGTTATAGATCGATGTCTTGACGCCGCCGCAATCTCGCCGCAACACTCCTACGAGAGCGCTCTCCTCCCCGCGGCACCGCGTCGGCGGCACCATCCACGGCGTCACGGGCGAGTCCGATCCCATCCGTGCGGCAACCCGTAACCCCCTATCGACAGGCGATGTCATGACATCTCGTGCTACATCCGTACGCCCGCGTCCCCGGGTCGTGCGCCACCTGCTCGTCGGGCTCACCGTGGCCCTGGTCGCGGCGCTCACGCCGACCGGAGCCACCGCACCCGCGCAGGCCGCCCCCGTCCTGCTGTCCCAGGGCCGTACGGCCACCGCCTCGTCCACCGAGAACGGCGGAACCCCCGCCGCCGCCGCTGTCGACGGCAACACCGGCAGCCGCTGGTCCAGCGCGTTCAGCGACCCGCAGTGGCTCCAGGTCGACCTGGGCGCCCGGGCCACCATCACCCAGGTCAACCTGCTCTGGGAGGGCGCCTACGGTCGGGCCTTCCAAATCCAGACCTCCGACAACGGGTCCACCTGGACCACGATCTACTCGACCACCACCGGCACCGGCGGCACCCAGAACCTCACCGTCTCCGGGGCCGGCCGCTACGTCCGCATGTACGGCACCACCCGCGGTACCGGCTACGGCTACTCGCTCTGGGAGTTCCAGGTCTACGGCGAGAGCGGCGGCACCAACGAGCCCCCGGTGACGCCCACCGACCCGTACAACCCGAACCTCGGGTCGAACACGTTCGTCTTCGACCCGAGCACCCCGACGTCGACGATCCAGAGTCGACTGAACACCCTCTTCACCCAGCAGGAGACCAACCAGTTCGGCCCGCAGCGCTACGCGGTGCTGTTCAAGCCCGGCACCTACACCGCCGACGTCAATCTCGGCTTCTTCACCCAGGTCGCCGGCCTCGGCATGAGCCCCGACGACGTCAACCTCAACGGCCACGTGCGTACCGAGGCGTTCTGGTTCGGCGGCAACGCCACCCAGAACTTCTGGCGGGCCGCCGAGAACCTGTCGGTCACCCTGCCCGCCGGGCAGACCGTGGAGCGCTGGGCGGTGTCCCAGGCGGCGCCGTACCGACGGATGCACCTGCGCGGCGCGCAGAACCAGATCCAACTCTGGAACGGCGGCGACGGCTGGTCCAGCGGCGGCCTGCTGGCCGACACCCGCATCGACGGCCTCGTCGTCTCCGGCTCGCAGCAGCAGTGGTACTCCCGCAACAGCGAGTTCGGCAACGGCTGGACCGGTTCGGTGTGGAACATGGTCTTCCAGGGCGTCAACGGCGCTCCCGCGCCCAGCTTCCCCAACCCGTCGCACACGGTGATCCCGCAGACCCCGCAGGTACGGGAGAAGCCGTTCCTGTACGTGACCGGAAGCGGTGAGTACCGGGTCTTCGTGCCCGCGCTGCGCACCAACTCCACCGGCACCAGCTGGTACAACAAGACCCCGGCCGGCTCGTCCCTGTCGCTGTCGCAGTTCTTCGTCGTCCAGCCCGGCACCAGCGCCGCCACCATCAACACCGCACTCGCCCAGGGCAAGCACCTGCTCTTCACCCCGGGTGTGCACCGGATCACCGAGCCGATCCAGGTCAACCGGGCCGACACGGTGATCCTCGGCCTCGGCCTGGCCACCATCCAGGCCGACAACGGCACGGTGGGCATGCGGGTGGCCGATGTGGACGGCGTGAAGGTGGCCGGCATCATGTTCGAGGCCGGCACCACGAACTCGCCGGTGCTGATGGAGGTCGGTCCGTCCGGCTCGTCCGCGAGCCACGCCGCGAACCCGACCTCGCTGCACGACGTGTTCTTCCGCATCGGCGGGCCGCACGTCGGCAGGGCCACCAACACGTTGACGGTCAACAGCGACAACGTGATCGGCGACCACATGTGGTTGTGGCGGGCCGACCACGCCGCCAGCGGCGTACCGACCGGGTGGACGCTGAACACCGCCGACACCGGGCTCACCGTCAACGGCGACAACGTCACCATGTACGGCCTCTTCGTCGAGCACTACCAGAAGTACCAGACCATCTGGAACGGCAACGGCGGGCGGACGTACTTCTACCAGAACGAGCTGCCCTACGACGTGCCGAACCAGGCGGCCTGGATGAACGGGTCGACCCGGGGTTACGCCGCGTACAAGGTCGCCGATTCGGTGACCAGTCACCAGGCGTACGGGCTGGGTAGCTACAGCTACTTCAACGTCAACCCGGCGGTGGTCGAGGAACGGTCCTTCGAGGTGCCCACCAACCCGAACGTGCGCTTCACGAACATGGTGACCGTCTCGCTCGGTGGCGTCGGCACCATCAATCGGGTGATCAACAACGCCGGTGGCACCGCGAACGCGGCCAACCAGACGGTGTACCTGACCACCTACCCCTGACCGGGGCGCCCGCGCCGGCCCGGTCCGCTGTGACCGGGTCGGCCGGGTGGCACCCAGGGCCGTGGCCGGCCCGGTCCCGCCGAGACCGGGCCGGCTGCGGTCGTGCCGCTCAGCCGGCCAGCACCTCGGCCGCCGCCCGTTCACCGGCGCGCACCGCGCCCTCCAGATAGCCACTCCAGCGGGTGGCCGTCTCGGTGCCCGCCCAGTACACCCGCCCCACCGGCGTCCGCAGGTGCGGGCCGTACGTCCGCCAGGTGCCCGGGGTGAGCGCACCGGAGAAGCAGCCCCTGGTCCACTCGTCGGCGGACCAGTCGTACTCGACGAGATCCACCGGGTCCTCCGCTCGTGGCCCGACCACGTTGGCGAACGCTTCCAGCAGGCATCGCCGACGCCCCGCGGGGGACATGCCGCGCAGCGTGGCGGCGTCGGTGGAGTAGCTGAACCCGGTCAGCACCCCGATCGGCGAGGTCGGGGTGGAGTTGTCGACCGTCTCGGTGAGCGGACCGGCGCTGGTGGTGGCCACCCCGGAGCACCCGTCGGCACGCCAGAACGGCTCCGGGTAGACGGCGTGCACCTTCAGCGCCGAACCCATCGGCATGCGCTGGGTGAGCCCGTCACGCAGCGGGGGCAACGGCGGGTCGTACCGGATCCGGCCGGCCAGCGCCGGGGCCAGCGCGACCACCACGGCGTCGCCGTCGACGCGCCCGGTGTCGGTCCACGCCGTCGCGCCGTCGACTGTCTGTTCGATGGCCCGCACCGGCGCGGCCAGCGTCAGCGCGCCCGGCGGTAGAGCGGTTGCCATCCGTTCGGCCAGCGCCGGCGGCCCGCCCACGATCCGGTCCTGCTGTGCCCCGCCTGCCATTCCCAGCAACGGTCCGGTCCCGCCGGCACTGCGCAGGTAGAACAGCAGGTGCAACAGGGACAGCTCGTCCGCGCCGGTGGCGAGCAGCCCGCCGGCGAGCACCCGCCCCAGGTAGTCGGCGGTGTCGTCGTCCCCGGCCGTGGCGGCGAGCCACCCGCCGAGGGTCGTCCGGTCCCACAGTGCGGCCTCCGGCGTCGCCCAGGGTTCGGCCGGGTCCAGTCGTGCGGCGTACTCGTCGAGCAGCCCCAGCACCCGGCCCACCTGCGCCGGCGGCTCGGCCCGGCGCGCACCGGCCCAGAGCACTGTGGGCGCGCCGGTCGATGCCGAGGCGAAGGTGGCCAGCCCGTGCTCGGCGACCAGCGCGTACATCCGGTCCTGGGTCGGACCGATCCACTGCGCGCCCAGGTCGAGTTGCGTGGGCTCGGGCAGCCACCGGGTCAGCACCCGACCCCCCACCCGGTCGCGGGCCTCCAACAATCGCACCTGGGCGCCGGCACGGGCGAGCGCCAGCGCGGCGGCGAGCCCGGAGAAGCCGGCGCCGACCACGACCACCCGCAAGCCGTCGGTCACACCGGGGTCTACCCAGAACCGTCGCAGGCATGGCTACCGGCCCCGGTCACGGCACTGACGGACCGCACCCCCGTCCTTCGTCCTTTGCTCTGCACCCGCCGACGCACCACCCGGGCCTGGGTGCCGTCGCCTCCGCGGGTGCAGAGCAAAGGGCAGGCCAACCCGACCACAGGGCTGGGCCGGTCGCCGAGTCACTGTCGCCTCCGCGGGTGCAGAGCAAAGGGCAGGCCAACACCGGGGCCGGGTCGGCCGCGAAAACTTTCTGCCGGCCTGTCGATTCGGGCGGCGGCCGATCGTGTGGAGGATGAGAGGTCGGCGACGGGCCGACCGTCCGTGAGGAGGAACCATGGCGCGCTACCTGCTCAGCATCCACCAGCCGCAGGGTGAGCTGCCGCCGGAGCCGGAGTTCCTGGCCGGGGTGATGCGTCAGCTCGGCGAACTGCGCGACGAGTTGGCGTCCACCGGTTCGTGGGTCTTCGGGCAGGGCCTGCACGGCCCGGAGACCGCCACTGTGCTGCGGCCCCGCGACGGCGACGTGCTCATCACCGACGGACCGTTCGTGGAGGGCAAGGAGTACCTGGGCGGCATCACCATCATCGACGTGCCGGACCTGGACGCCGCCCTGCACTGGGGTCGCCGCTACGCGCTGGCCACCACCCTGCCGATCGAGGTACGCCCCTTCCACGGCGGGGCCGGCGACTGACAGTGCCCGACGTGGAGGCGGTGTTCCGCGCCGAGTACGGCCGTGCGGTCGCCGTCCTGGTCCGCCTCCTCGGCGACATCGACCTCGCCGAGGAGGCCGTCCAGGAGGCTTTCGTGGTCGCGGTGGCGCGCTGGCCGACGACCGGCCTGCCGCCCAGTCCGGCCGGCTGGATCATCACCACGGCCCGGAACCGGGCGATCGACCGGCTGCGCCGCGACGCGTCCCGGGTCGACCGGCACGCCCAGGCGGCCCTGTTGTTCGCCGCCGACAGTCCCGTCGAGGAGGGACCGGTGCACGACGACCGGCTACGGCTGATCTTCACCTGTTGCCATCCGGCGCTCGCCCCGAGCACCCGGGTCGCCCTCACCCTGCGGCTGCTTGGTGGCCTGAGCACCGCCGAGATCGCCCGAGCCTTCCTGGTGCCGGAGCCGACCATGGCGCAGCGGCTGGTCCGCGCCAAGTCGAAGATCCGCAACGCCGGGATCCCGTACCGGGTGCCCCGCGACGCTGACCTGCCCGACCGGCTGCACGCGGTTCTCGCGGTGCTTTACCTGATCTTCAACGAGGGGTACACGGCCAGCGCCGGCCCGCACCTGGTCCGCGCCGAACTGTGCGCCGAGGCGATCCGGTTGACCCGGCTGCTGGTCGAGCTGATGCCGGACGAGCCGGAGGCGCTCGGTCTGCTCGCGTTGATGCTGCTCACCGAGTCCCGCCGCGACGCGCGGACCAACGCCGAGGGTCAGCTGGTGGCGCTGCCGAGCCAGGACCGGGCCCGGTGGGACGCCGACCTGATCACCGAGGGGCAGGCGCTGGTGCGCCGCTGCCTGCGCCGCGACCGGCCGGGCCCGTACCAGATCCAGGCCGCGATCGCCGCCGTGCACAGCGCCGCGCGGCGCGCCGCCGACACGGACTGGGCGCAGATCCTTGCGCTGTACGACCAGCTGACGGTCGTCGCCCCCAGCCCGGTGGTGGCGCTGAACCGGGCCGTCGCGTTCGCCGAGGTGGCCGGACCGGCGGTCGCGCTGATCGAGGTGGACCGCCTCGACCTGGTCGGCTACCACGTCTACCACGTGGTCCGCGCCGACCTGCTGGCTCGGCTCGGCCGGGGCGGGGAGGCCGTCGAGGCGTACCGGATGGCTGTCGCCCTGACGGACAACGCGGCCGAACGGGCCTTTCTCGCCGCACGCGCGACGGCCCTGGCAACGCCCTGAGGGCGCGTTTGCCGCAGGGGCGGCCGGGAACCCGAGACACCGCCGCAGCGGGGGATGGGAGGGGCCATGGCGTACCGACCGACCGCCGTCGACACCGTGCCCGACCTGTCCACCCTGACGCTCGGCGTGGAGGAGGAGTTCCTGCTGCTCGACCCGGACAGCGGCCGGAACCTACCGGTGGCGGACCAGGTGCTCGCCGCGCTGCGCGGCCCCGCCCGGGAGCAGAGCCGCCAGGAGTTCCGGCACAGCATGGTGGAGATGGTCACCCCGGTCTGCGCCGACCTCACCGAACTGCGCGCGCACCTGGTGGCGTTGCGCCGCTCCGCCGCCGACGCGGCCACGGCGGCCGGGGCTCGGCTGGTGGCGGTCGGTGCCACCCCGGTGGCCGAGCCGCACCGGACGGTCCCCGACGAACCGCGCTACCACGCGATGTCGCGCCGGTACGGGCCGGTGGCCCACGACCCGGCGGTGTGCGGCTGCCACGTGCACGTCGGCCTGCCCGACCGGGAACTGGCCGTCCAGGTCTGCAACCACCTGCGGGTGTGGCTGCCGGTGGTGCAGGCGATCACCACCAACTCGCCGCTGCACGACGGGTACGACACCGGGCACGCCAGTTGGCGCTCGATGCAGTTGGAACGCTGGCCCAGCATCGGACCGACGCCGTACTTCGACTCCGGCGCCGACTACGACAGCACCGTCGACGAGCTGATCGCCGCCGGGATCATGCTCGACTCGGCGATGGTCTACTGGTACGCCCGGCCGTCGTCTACCTACCCGACGGTGGAGGTGCGGGTCGGTGACGTCTGCACCGAGGTCGACGACGCGGTGCTGGTCGCCGCGCTGGTCCGATCCCTCGTCGCCACCCTCGCCGACGACGTACGCGCCGGGGTGGACGCGCCGAACGTCCGGGACTGCCTGGTCGCCGCGGCGCACTGGCGGGCCGCCCACGACGGTCTCGACGGCGAGCTGATCGACCTGCGTGCCGGTGGTACCCGGCCCGCCTGGGCGCTCGTCGACGAGATGATGGCGGTGATCGCTCCGGCCCTGCTGCGCCACGGCGACCTCGGGTACGTGTTGGCGCAGCTCGCCCGGCTGCGTCGCGACGGCACCGGCGCCACCCGGCAGCGGCGGGTGCTGGAGCGCGCCGGAGAGCTGCGCGTGGTCCTCGACGATCTGATCGCCCGCACCGCCGCCAGCTGACCGGCCGCCCGTCACGGCCCACCGGGGTCAGCGGATGTCGTGGGTCTGGAGCCACAGCTCCAGCAGGCCGAGTTGCCACAGCTTGTTGCTGCCGGCCGCGGCCTCCGCCCGGTCCGGCTCGGCCAGCAGATGTGCCACGTACTCCGGGCGGAACAGCCCGCGCTCGCGCGCGGCCGGCGCCTGCAACGCCTCGGCGACCAGCTCGCGCACCGGGCCGTCCACGTTGCGCAGCGCCGGCACCGGGAAGTAGCCCTTGGGCCTGTCGATCACCTCGGCCGGCAGCACCTCCCGGGCGACCTCCTTGAGCACGCCCTTGCCACCCTGGCCGACCTTGTGCTCCGGCGGGCAGTGCGCGGCCAGGGTGACCAGGTCCTGGTCGAGGAAGGGTGTGCGCACCTCCAGACCCCACGCCATGCTCATGCTGTCCACCCGCTTGACCGGGTCGTCGGGGAGCATCAGGTGGGTGTCCAGACGCAACACGGCGTCCAGCGCGGTCTGCGCCCCGGGCGCGGCGAGGTGCCCGGTGAGCAGGTCCCGGCTGGCGTCGTGCTCCAGCGCGTACGCCGGGCCGACGATGCGGCGCAGCTCGTCGTGGTCGCGGTCGAAGAACGCGGCGGCGAACGTCTCGGCGGCGCCGTGCCGGGGTGCCTCGACCAGTGGCTGGTGGTAGCCGTAGCCGGCGAACACCTCGTCGGCGCCCTGCCCCGACTGGGCCACCTTCACGTGCTGCGCCACCTGCTCGGAGAGCAGGTGGAAGGCGACCACGTCGTGGCTGCCCATCGGCTCGGTCATCGCCAGCACGGCCCGTCGGACGGCGGGAACCAGGTCGTCGTCGGCCAGCCGGATCCGATGGTGGTCGGTGTCGTACGCGCGGGCCACCAGGTCGGAGTAGTGGAACTCGTCGCCGGACTCGCCGTCGCGGCTGTCGAAGCCGATGCTGAACGTCCGCAGGTGTTGCTGGCCGGCCTCGGCGAGCAGCGCCACGATGAGGCTGGAGTCCAGTCCGCCGGAGAGAAGCACCCCCACCGGCACGTCGGCGACCAGCCGTCGGCGTACCGCCGCGCGCAGCGCGTCGCCGATCGCGGCCCGCCAGTCGGCGGCGTCCATCCCCGCGTCGGCGGGCTCCCGCAGGTAGTCGGGTCGCCAGTAGACCTCCTCGCGGCTGGTCCCGTCGGCCTCGATCACCCGCAGGGTGGCCGGCGGGAGCTTGCGTACGCCGCGCAGCACGGTCCGCGGCGCGGGCACGATGGAGTGCCAGGACAGGTAGTGGTGCAGCGCCACCGGGTCGATGCCGGTGTCGACGTCGCCGGCGGCCAGCAGCGCGGGCAGGGTGGAGGCGAACCGCAGCCGGCCCGGTGTCTCGGCGAGGTAGAGCGGTTTGATGCCGAGCCGGTCGCGGGCCAGGATCAGCCGCCGCCGGACCCGGTCGACCAGCCCGATCGCGAACATGCCGACCAGGTGGTCGACGAAACGCTCACCCCAGTGGGCGTACGCCACCAGGATCACCTCGGTGTCGCTGGTGGAGTGGAAGGCGTACCCGGCCCGGCGCAACTCCTCGCGCAGCTCCGGGTAGTTGTAGACGCAGCCGTTGAAGACCAGCGCCAGGCCCAGGTCGTCGCGGACCATCGGCTGCCCGCCCGCTTCGGACAGGTCGATGATGGTCAGTCGACGGTGCCCGAGGGTCACCCAGCCCTCGGCGAACAGGCCCTCGTCGTCCGGCCCTCGTGAGCGCATCGCCTCGGTCATCCGGGTGACCGCCGCCGCGTCGGGCGAGCGACCGTCGAATCGCGCCTCCCCGCTGATCCCGCACATCAGCCGGGACGGTGATGGGTCAGGGCAGACATGCGCGTCCTCCTGTGGCGTCTCCCCGACTGGTGGTGGCGGGGGCCCCGCCGTGCGAACGGGGGCGCAGGTTACCCGGGTGTGGGGCGGGCAAACCCACAGGTCTCAGGTACGCAGGGTGCGCAGGATGCGGGCCAGTTCGGCGCGGTCGGTGTCGTCGAGGTGGCCGAAGAAGCGGTCCGCCTCGGCCCGGCGCGCGGCCCGGATGGCGGTGCTGACCCGGTTGCCCTCCTCGGTGAGCGCGACAAGGGTCGCCCGGCGGTCGGCCGGGTCGGGCCGGCGTTCGACAAGCCCTCGGGTCTGGAGGTCGTCGACGACCTCGGTCGCCGAGCGGGGCGCGATGCGCAGGTGCTCGGCGAGGGTGCCGGGGCGTACCTCGCCGTGCCGGGCCAGCACGCCGAGGGCCCGGGACTGGCTGGGGGTGACGTCCCAGGGCACCAGTGAGTCCCGGGTCTGCCGACGCAGACGGGACGCCACCGCCCAGAACGTCTCCGCCAGGCTCTCGTCGTCGGCGCTGTCGACGGTGTGCTCGGTCACCGGAATACGGTAGCAGGAGATGTGGTTGCTACCTCATGATGAGGTAACCTCAGCAATATCGCCGACGAAGGGTAGTGCCCCCTTGGAACCCACCCCCATGGGCCGCGACCGCGGCCACCGCACCCTCAGTGCCGAAGAGAAGACGCAGGCGCGTCAGGTGTCGCTGCGCCGCATCGGCCACCTGTTCACCCCCCACCGACCCGCGCTGGCCGCCGTCATCGCGATCATCGTGGTCTCCTCGATCATCGCGATGGCCACCCCGTTCCTGCTGCGGGCCGTGATCGACCGGGCCCTTCCGCAGGGCGAAGTGACGCTGCTGGTCTGGCTGGTCGTCGGCATGGTCGCCGTCGCGGCGGTGACCTCCGCCCTCGGCGTCGTGCAGACCTGGATCTCCACCCAGGTCGGCCAGCGGGTCATGCACCGGCTGCGCACCGACGTCTTCAGCCACCTCCAGCGCCAGTCACTGGGCTTCTTCACCCGCACCCGCACCGGCGAGGTGCAGTCCCGGATCACCAACGACATCGGCGGCATGCAGTCGGTGGTCACCTCCACCGCCACCGCCGTCGCCGCCAACCTCACCACCGTGGTCGCCACCGCCGTCGCCATGGTCGCGCTCTCCTGGCAGCTCTCCCTGGTCTCGCTCGTGGTGCTGCCGCCGGCCATCTGGCTGACCCGGCGGGTCGCCCGGATGCGCCGCGAGATCACCGCACAACGGCAACGCGAACTCGCCGACCTCAACGTCACAGTGGAAGAAGGGCTCTCGATCAGTGGCGTACAGCTGGCCAAGACCCTCGGCACCGGCCCGGCGCTGATCGACCGGTTCACCGCCTCCTCGGCCCGACTGGTCGACCTGGAGCTGCGCAGTGAGCTGGCCGGCCGCTGGCGGATGGCCTCGATGAGCATCATCTTCGCCGCCGTACCGGCGGTCATCTACCTCGCCGCCGGGCTGCCCGGCACCGCCGGCACGCTGAGCATCGGCACCCTGGTCGCCTTCACGGCCCTGCAGGGCGGCCTGTTCCGACCGTTGATGGGCCTGCTCAACGTGGGTGTCTCGCTCACCGCCTCGCTGGCGCTCTTCGCCCGGATCTTCGAATACCTGGACCTACCGGTCGACGTGGCCGACCCCACCGAGCCGGTCCACCTCGACCCCGCCCGGGTACGCGGCCACCTGCGCCTGGAGGACGTCACCTTCGGCTACCCGGGCAGCGACACCGCCGCCCTCGCCGGGATCACCCTCGACGTGCCCGCCGGCACCAGCCTCGCCCTGGTCGGCGAGACCGGCTCCGGCAAGAGCACCCTCGCCGGGCTGGTCAGCAGGCTGCACGACCCGACCGCCGGCCGGATCACCGTCGACGGCGTGGACCTGCGCGACCTGCGCCTGGCCGACCTGGCCGCGATCGTCGGCGTGGTCAGCCAGGAGACGTACCTGCTGCACACCACAGTCCGGGAGAACCTGCGCTACGCCCGCCCGGAGGCCACCGACACCGAGATCGAGGACGCCGCCCGCGCCGCCCAGATCCATGACCTGATCGCCGGGCTGCCCGACGGGTACGACACCATGGTCGGCTCACGTGGGCACCGGTTCTCCGGCGGTGAGAAGCAGCGCCTCGCCATCGCCCGGACGCTGCTGCGCGACCCGCGCATCCTGGTCCTCGACGAGGCCACCAGCGCGCTGGACACCGAGACCGAGCGCGCCGTACAGCGGGCCTTCGACGTGCTCGCCCAGGGGCGCACCACGATCACCATCGCGCACCGGCTCTCCACCGTGCGCGACGCCGACCAGATCGCGGTGCTCGACCACGGTCGGATCGTCGAGGCCGGCACTCACGACAGCCTGCTGGACCGCAACGGCCGCTACGCCACGCTGGCGGCCTGAACGCCGAATCACAACCGTCTCGAAACAGTCTCGGAACTGTCTCGTTATTACGCGGTCAGGTGGCGGTAGACGGTGGCCCGCGAGACGCCCAGCTCGGCGGCGATGGCGTCCACCGAGTGGGTGCCCGCCGCGTGCATCCGTCGGGCCGCCTCGACCTGCTCCCGGCCCAGCGCGGGCGGCCGCCCCGGCCGCCGACGACGGCTTCCCGCGCCGCTCGCCGGCCCGCTGGCCGCGCCCGCCGGCAGCGTCGGGGTCGCGCTCCCGAGGGTCGCGTCTGAGTGCGGCTCGGCCGCGGGGTCCGCAGGCAGCGGGGCCAGCAGTCGGCGTACGCCGTCGAGCATGTCGGCGCGCAGCACCTCGTCGGACACGTCGGTGAAGAAGACGATCGGATCGCTGCACGCCGCGACCGCCTGCACCGCCCGGACCCGCTCCCGACGCCCGGCGTTCGGCCCGGCGATGAGGTCGTTGGCCCGCATCGCGATCACCATCAGGCGGTGGTACGTGTCGCCCCGGCCGACCAGCGCGATGTCGTGGAAGAGCATGCCGAGCGGTCGGCGATGGGCGAGCATAACGTCCACCCAGCCCTCCAGCACCGTCCACCGGGCCAGCTCGGTGGGCTGATGCTGGGCCGAGTCGAGCAGCGCCTCCAGGTCTGCCACCAGGGGCTCGACCAGGGCGGCGAGCAGGTTCTCCTTGGCCGGGAAGTGGTACAGGATCGCGGCCTTGGTGAGCCGCAGCCGCTCGCCGATCTGGCGCAGCGAGGTGCGCTGGTAGCCGTGTTCGGCGAACAGGTCGAGCGCGGCGCGCAGGATCCGGGTACGGGTGTCGTCCGCGGGATCGGCGGTCATGCCGGCCAGCCTAGCGACGCCCTGACCGGTGGGCACCATCACCGTTGATTCGACTGACCGTTGGTCAGTACAGTGGTGACGGTCGACGTAACCAACGGCAGGAGGGGCCATGCCCGTCATCTCGATCGGCAACCTGGTCAAGACGTTCGGCGCGATCCGGGCACTCGACGGGTTGGACCTGCAGGTCGAGCAGGGGGAGGTGCACGGTTTCCTCGGGCCCAACGGCTCCGGAAAGTCCACCACCATCCGGATCCTGCTCGGGCTGCTCCGCCGCGACTCCGGCGACGCCCAGGTGCTCGGCGCCGACCCGTGGCGCGACGCGGTCCGCCTGCACCGCCGACTGGCGTACGTGCCGGGTGACGTCAACCTCTGGCCGAACCTCACCGGCGGGGAAGCCATCGACCTGCTCGGTCAACTGCGCGGCGGCCTCGACCGCCGTCGCCGCGACGAACTGCTGCACCGCTTCGACCTGGACCCGACCCGCCGTTGCCGCACCTACTCCAAGGGCAACCGGCAGAAGGTCGCCATCGTCGCCGCCTTCTCCTCCCCGGTGGAGCTGTACGTGCTCGACGAGCCGACCTCCGGCCTCGACCCCCTCATGGAGGCGGTGTTCCAGGACGAGGTCCGGCGGGTCAAGCAGGCCGGCGCCACGGTGCTGCTCTCCAGCCACGTGCTCGCCGAGGTCGAGGCGCTCTGCGACCGGGTCAGCATCATCCGCGAGGGCCGTACCGTCGAATCCGGCACCCTCACCGAGCTGCGCCACCTCACCCGTACGGCGGTGACCGTCGAGACCACCCGCCCGGTCACCGGCCTGGACGCGCTGCCCGGTGTGCACGACGTGCACGAGGTCGACGGCCGCACCCACCTGGAGGTCGAGCCCGCCCACCTGGACGAGCTGCTCGGCCAGCTCATCCGCTTCGGCGTCCGCGCGCTGACCAGCACACCACCCACCCTGGAGCAGCTCTTCCTCCGCCACTACGGCGACGACCCCGCCTCCGCTGCTGGGTCGGGCGCTGGTCCTGCCGCCGGTGCCGCGTCGGCCGATGGATCCGGCGCCGCTGCTGGGTCGGCCGACGGTCCTGGCGCCGCCGCCGCGTCGGCCGATGGATCTGCCGCCGGTGTGCCGGCTGACGCGCCGCGGGGCGGTGCCCGATGAGCGCACTCACCGGCACCGCCCTGCTGGCCCGGCTCGTGCTGCGCCGCGACCGGATCCGCCTCGCCATCTGGATCCTCGGCACGCCCCTGCTCGGCTACGCCCTCGCCGGCAGCGTCGCCGGCATCTACCCGGACCAGGAGGCCCGGCTGGGCTACGCCACCACCTCGGCGTCCAGTCTGGTCGCCCGCGCCTTCAACGGCCCCATCCACGGCACCGACCTCGGTGCCGTGGTCGTCGCCGAGACGTACGTGACGTTGGCCCTGATCGTCGCGCTGATGAGCACCTTCGCGGTGACCCGCCACACCCGCCAGAACGAGGAGACCGGTCGCGCCGAACTGCTCGGCGCCAACGTGGTCGGACGGTACGCGCCGCTCACCGCCGCGCTGCTCGTGATCGGCGCGGCGAACACCCTGGCCGCCGTGCTGCTCGCGGTCGCGCTGGTCGGCGCCGGTCTGCCGCTCGCCGGCTCCGTCGCGGCGGCGGCAGCGATCGGTGGCGTCGGGGTCGCCTTCACCGCGATCGCCGCGGTCACCGCCCAGCTCTCCGTCACCTCACGCGGCGCGAACGCGCTCGCCGCCGCCACCGTCGGGCTGTCCTTCGTGCTGCGCGCCGCCGGCGACGTGCTCGGCGAACAGAGCGCCGACGGCACCCGCGTGCGCAGCGCCTGGCCGTCGTGGATCTCCCCACTCGGCTGGGGCAACCAGGTACGAGCCTTCGACGGGGAACGCTGGTGGGTGCTCGCCCTACCTGTCGCGCTGCTGCTCGCCGGGGTGGCGCTGGCGTACGCCCTCGCCGAGCGACGCGACCAGGGCGCCGGGCTGATCGCCCCCCGACGCGGCCCGGCCACCGGCGCGCCACGGCTGCTCAGCCCCACCGGGTTGGCCTGGCGGACGCAGCGCGGCACGCTGCTCGGCTGGGCGGTCGGGGTGGCCGTGCTCGGCCTCTCCATGGGCGTCGCCGCCGACGAGTTCAACGACATGATCGACGCGAATCCGGCCGCCGCCGAAGCGATCAACGCGATGGGTGGCGGAGCGAACCTGATCAACGCGTACCTGGCCGCGATGCTCAACCTCTTCGCCCTGACCATCGGCGCGTACGTCGTTCAGGCCCTGCTGCGCGTACGCGGCGACGAAGCCGACGGGGTGCTGGAGGCCGCCCTCGCCACGGCGGTCAGCCGAACCCGCTGGCTCGGCACCCAGGTGCTCGCCGCGACGCTCGGCGCGGTCGCCCTGCTGCTCCTCGCCGGCGTGACCACCGGCCTCGGCTACGGCATCGTCACCGGAGACCCACTCGGCCAGGCCGTCGAGTTGGGCGGTGCCGCGCTGCTGCGCCTGCCCGCCCTGCTCGTGATCGCCGGGGTGGTGACCGCGATCTTCGGGCTGCTGCCCCGCTGGTCGGTGGTGCTGTCCTGGACGGCGCTACTGGTCTTCCTGCTCCTCGGGCAGTTCGGCGCGGTGCTGGAGCTGCCGCAGGCGGCGCTCAACGTCTCGCCGTACACCCATGTGCCGGCCGTGCCCGCTGTCGACCCGGCGGCGCTTCCCCTGGTGGTGCTGGCGGCGGTGGCCGCGGCCCTGCTCGCCGTCGGCGTGGCCGCCTTCCGCCACCGCGACGTCCCCTCCTGACCCACGGCTCGGGCATCCCGATGATCGCTGACCGCTCAGAAACTCGACATGCCGACGTTGCATGGGGCTGGCAGCCTCTAGCGCGTGAGCGACCTTCTGACGCAGCTTCCGGCGCTTCTCGGCGTCCTGGTTGGCACCGTGGGCACGATCCTCGCCACCTCCCTCGCCGACCGCGCCCGATGGCGTCGCAGCCAGAGCGTCCGCTGGGACGAGCGGCGGCTCGACGCGTACGTCGACTACGCGCACGCCCTCAAGGAGAGTCACGCAGTGGCGCTGCGACTCACAGCCGCCCACCGGCCGGGTTCGCGGAGCCACCCCATCGACCGCGAGGAGGGGCTGGTCCGGCTGGCTGAGGCGGACGCTCGGCGCACCATCGTCTGGGAGAACCTGTTGCTGCTCGGCGACGAGCCGACTGTCTCGGCCGCCGCCAACTGGCGGGACGCGATCTGGCAGGTAGAACGGCTCGCTCGTGGAATCGCCGACCCGCCAACGGACGTGGCGGGGATGCTGACCCGCGTCGACGAGGCCCGCGACGGGTACTACCGGGCGGCCCGGCGCAGTCTCGGGGTGCGCGGCGGGTCGGTGGAGCAGTCCGCGATGCTGCGGCAGGCGTTGGTCGACCGGTCCACCGCGATGCCGGAGGTACCCACCATCTGAGTGCGGTGGTTCCGTGGACCCATGCGGGCGGGTGTTGGGTCGACCACAACCGGCCCATGTGACGTCGCCGTGGAAGTGGGATCGCTGGGCGTCACCGTGGCTGGCCCGTGTTCAGGGTGGATGCCCATTCGACGGAGATCGCGCTGGCGGATCATCGCGGTGGCGCCACCCGTTGTCGGGAGCCAGACCACACGCGCCCATGCGAGCCTTTGCGTTGACGAACTTCGATGTCCCGGTCTCGGTTCAACGCGGAGCCGCCATGCACCGTGGACGGTGATGAGGAGGCTTCATGCGCGGACGCAGATGGGCGACCCTGGCGACGGCGGTGGCCCTGGCACTGGGCGGAGTGGTCGGGTTCAGCGCCACTCCGGCTGCGGCGGATCCACCGGGCGGCACGCTGCGCAACGTCTACTCCGACGGTCAGTTCTGCAACAGCTACGGCAGTGAGGGTGTTCGGACCGGTCTCTGGAGCTGGTACTACTGCGAGTACCGCCAGTACGGCCCCAACGCCCCCGGCTTCTACTTCCTCTGGACCTTCACCTACTAGCGCGCGCACCTGTCTGGACGGGCGCTTTCGGGGCCGATTGGCCGCCGCCGGGTCGACCAACCGGCGGCGGCCATTCGCCACGATCGTCGGGCCCGTGTACGACCGATTTCCTGACAGCGTCCGCAGGCCCTACGGCGTACCGTCCGGGTCAAGCATGGGGAGGAGCCGCATGAGTTTCCTGCAGCAGGCGGAGCAGTCGCTGGACACCGAGCGGATGTTCGATGCCGACACGAAGGCGATGGGCTACCTGCCCAACTACACCAGGTTGTTCGCCCAGAGCCCAGCGGCGTACCTGGCATGGCAGCAGCTCAACGGTTCGGTGAAGGCCGGGATGGAGCTGCGCCGCTATGAGTTGGTGACCCTCGCCGCAGCCCGGGCCCTGAAATCCTCCTACTGCGGCCTGGCGCATGGGAAGGTCCTACGCGACAAGTTCTTCGACGCGCCAACCGTCGCCGCCATCGCGTCAGACACTGGCAGCGCCGGTCTCTCCGCACAGGAGGTCGCAGTCGTCGACTTCGCCGGAAAGGTCGCGGCCGACGCGAACTCCGTCACCGAGGCCGACGTCGAGAGCCTGCGTGGTCACGGTCTCGATGACACGGACATCTTCCACGTGATCCTCGCCGTTGGTGCCAGATGCTTCTTCAGCACCGTCCTCAGCGCTGCCGGGGCTGAGCCCGATCCGCAGTACAACGAGAGCCTGGACGTGGATCTGCGGCAGGCGCTGAGCTTCGGTGGTTAGCTCCAGAGAGCGCGTGCCGACCAGGCTGTTCCAGCGCCAGCGGGCGAGCGCCAACTTGTCGAAGAGGTAGCGTTCGCCGCTCGCAACGCCCCGTGCGGGACATCTTCGCTGCCGTGGGCCCAGGAACGGCATCGCCCGGGAGCTTATGGGCATCGGGCCCGCAGTCTCTTTCAGTCGTGTCCATCAGGAATCCGACACCGTCAGTAGATACAGGCGGCGTACACAGCCGTCTGGCAGGGGAGAATCTTGCTGACGCGGCGGAATGCGGCATCTTCAGCGACAGGGCCCGATTGGCAGCGACAGGCCGGACACCTAGGGTTATCGATGCTTCACCCCAAGCGACGGCGAGCCGATCGGCGGGCTGCGGATGGCTGTGAACACGCATCGACTGAATTGCGCTAATGCGCAGAACCCGGGCTGCGAGTGCTCGGGCTGCGGTGGCTCGCTACATGGTTGGGGTGGCTGGATGGAACTCGCCGTTCAGCGCCCAGACGAGCGCGACGGGCGGCGACGCACGCTCGCGGGCAAGATCACAAAGAACTCTGACGGGAAGCTGGGGTTCAATGCGAACAATCGGCAGCAGTCAGTCGACCTCGCTCGTCTGGACCTTGCTGATCACCTGTGGGTAACGGACCCCCGTTTCAGGACCGAGGGCGTGCCTGGTCGGGACTTCGGCGTCAACGACATGGCTGCGTTGTTGTCGTTCGACAACGGACGGATCAACATCCTCGCCGCCGCGATCATGAGGGATGCCGGGAAAGAGATATCGGAGGGCATCGACAATCGCGTTCAAAATGAGCGCACCGCCCGGGAGATCCAGAAGCATATGGCCAGGCACGGCTGGTGCAGCTTGCTCGTTGCGCTGATCCAGTTGATCGATAAGGCCAACAAAGCTGTCGGCCTTGTCGCCGACGCGGTCAAGCTGACCCTCAAGGATGCCCTGTCGAAGCACCTCACCGGCCGCATCGCCGAGCAGGTGAAGGACGCTGTCGTCGACATCGTCGTCGACAGGGTGTGGTCGGCCTTGACGCGGCTATTGGACGCCCACTTCCCCCTCCTGGGAGCGGACACTGTGCGCGTCCTCCGGATGCTGGCCGTGTTCGCCTGCCCATGGGTCGAACAGCACCGGGACGTGTACCAGCACGCTCTCGTGCCACTCATGGATGACGGCAGAGGTCTTGTCGCGGAGGAAGTCAAGGCTCAGGTGGCCACCCTGTTCACCGCGTGGTGGCAGCGAAAGGGGCAAGCAGTTGCTCCGTGATGCCTTCAGTTCCGGTGTGTAATGCAAGCGCGACGAGTTGAGGCAGCATCGCTCAGCGAGCGCTTCAGAGGGGAAGACTCTGCCCTCCCCGAGTTGCCGCGGTGAGTGTGGGAGTGGGACGGAGGCCGGCGAGTTGGACGTAGACCTCGCGTTTGGTGGTCGCGTCACCTCGGCGGTTGAGGACGTAGCCACTCAACCAGACCCAGCCCTGGTACGTCGGCCGGTCGCAGACCGAGACGACGCGGAAGGTCAGCGCACGATCTCCGGCGAACTGCACCGACGCTCGGCCGTCGATGACGAGCAGGTCGCCGGGGGAGGGCCGCACGGTCACCAGTGACCGGTGTTCGGTGGGCGGCACTCCCCGGCGTGCATGGTCTGCCAGTCGCGCAGCGCCCGCTTGATCCGGTCGTTCTCCTGGCTGAGCAGCCGTACCGTCTCGTTGAGCATGGCCAGTTCGTCGGCCAACCGGGCCTGGAACTCGCGTACCTCATCGGGGTCGACGCCGCGCCGGCACGCGGCGAACGCGCGGGTCCGCACCTCGTGCGGCGTCAACCGGCCCGGGTACCCGGCGGGGTAGGGCTGGCCGCCTCGATACACCTGTGCCACGACAGTCCTTTCTGAGGGCAGGCGGGAGCGCGGAAGGTCCTTGTGGGGGTCTGGAAGGGCGGGCCGTCCGCTCGGGGGCCGCGGGCAACCCGCCCGCTCCGCCGCCGCAGCCCCATTCGGCGGTACGACAGCAGAGCAGTCCGGAGGGGTCGGGACGGGCACACGCACCCGCCCCGACCAGGGGATGAGCCGAACTCGTTGCCACGCGAGAAGCGGCTCGGATTCAACATAGCTAGATATGTCAGATGAGTCAACGCTGCTTGTTAGGCGCGTCGCGGTGTGATCAAATCGGGTTGCCACGCGAGGAGTGCCATGCGAGAAGTGCCGGATTACTGGCGCATCGCCGACGATGTGATCGCCGACGTCAGGTCGAAGAAGTTGAAGCCCGGGGACAAGCTGCCCTCAATCGCTGAATTACGTGCTCGCTATAACGTCAGCCACGGGACCGTGCAGATGGCCTACGCCCGGCTGGAGGCGCTGCGGGTGATCCGGCGGCAGCAGGGCAAGGGCGTCTTCGTGACAGACCCGAAGACCTGGATGCGGGAGCCGTAGATAGCCAGCCGGCTAACGCGAACGGCCGGACCTCGCCGCAGGAAGAGGCCGGTACCTGGGCAGGGCGGTATCTCTCTCGCCTGGCCGCGATTGTTGGACGGGGTTGAGGCCGCTCTGTGGGAGTGGCCGGACGCTGCGCCAAGGGCCTTGACGGGTGCCTACCACAATCGGCCGCTAGCCGAGAGGCTGTCCACAGGTGCCTCCGCTGTCCACAGCAGCTCTCGCAGGGCTGTGCATCACGCCAGGGTGAGGCGGTGGATGCGCGGATTCAATCGCTCCTCGTCAGTGGCGATGGGTTGGTCACTCGACGGGACATGGTGCGGGTGGCCCCGGCGTGGACGATCCAGACCGCCCGGCGGGCGGACCTGCTGATCCGACTGCTACCCGGGGTCTACGGCGACGCCGCGCTGATCCGCAACTCCAACGTCGACCTGCCGATGCTGGCCCGGGTCGAGCGGGACGTCGCCCGACGCGCTGCGCTGGCGTACGTTGACGAGCGTGGGGCGCTGAGCCGCCTGACCGCGCTCGACGTGTGGGGTCTACGCCGCCAGCCACCGGGCGAGCCGGTGTATCTCGACCTGCCGCGAGGATCAGGCCTGCGTGACCGGCCGCATCTGGTCGTCGCCCACCGGTCCGATTTCGCGGTCGCGCCGCCGCAGGTGGTGACACGGCGAGGACTGCCGGTCACCCGGCTCGACCGGACCCTGGTGGACTGTTGGCCGCTGCTGCCGCCGATCGACCGATCGAGTGTGCTCATCCGCGCGGTCAACGATCGGATGACCACGCCGCGGCGCCTGGCCGACGCCCTTGCCGAGGTGGCGAGAATGCCCGACCGGGGGGCACTGAGCAGTTTGCTGGACCGGCTCGCCGCCGGGTGCCGCAGCCCGCTGGAGATCTGGGGCCACGACCATGTTTTCACCGGACCGGGAATGCCGACGTTCACCCGGCAGGCGCGGGTGCGGGTCGGTGCCCGGACGATCTACCTCGACATGTTCGCCGAGGCGGAACGGGTCAACATCGAGTTGGACGGCGCGACCAGCCACGGCGATCCGGCCGAACGCGAGATCGACCTCCGCCGCGACGCCCTCCTCGCCACCGTCGGCATCCTCGTCGTCCGCTTCACCCACCGCCGCCTCACCGCAGATCCGGTCCAGGTCCGCCAGGAGACCCTCGCCATCCTCGCCAACCGCACCCGCTCCATGATCAAGTGATGAGAAATAGCTCCCACAGGCCCTCCACACCTACTTTTCATCACTTGATCATGGGGGCAGCGGGAGAGGGAGGGGGAGCGGGGCCGGAGGGCTACTCGGGGGCTGGTGGGGCCGGGGCGGGGGTGGGGTGGGTTTGTTGTGGGGGAATCCTGGGCGTTGGTGCCGACTCTGGTGCGGGGTTGGCGTGGCGGTGGAGGAGTTCGGCGATCCACCGTGCGGCTTCTCGTTGCGCCGTGAGCATGTGGTCGCGGGCGTCGGCCAGGTCGTCGTCGTCCGTGTGATCGTCCAGGATGGCCGTCCATCGGCGGCTCAGCTCCTCGGCGTACCGGGCCCTTCGGATCTGCTCGTCGAACTGGTACTCCAGCTCGACCATGCGGTCGACGTGCGGCTGAAGCGCCGGCAGGATCCGTTCGTCGAGTCGGACGGCGGCGTCGGGGCGGCAGGTCAGCGTGATGTCGCCCCGTTGGTAGTGCCACAGGGGATCCTCGGCCAGCGCCCGCTGCAACGCCACCTCCAGGTCCGCTGCCCGGTTCGGCGGCAGGTTCCGGGCGGCGTCGGCCGCGAGACGGGTCAGCCGCTGGACCGCGTTCGGTTGGAAGTACTGCACGTACCAGCTCAGCACCTCGGCCCGCAGGCTCGCAGGCGACGACCAGGCAAAGGTGGCGCGGACGTAGAACGAGTACACGTACCCGCGAGCGGGGACCGCGATCAGCCGGGGCGCGTCGCGCTGTTCGACCAGTGGACCGGACGGCGACGGCGGGGCCGCGGAGCCGACGGGCGCCTCGTCCTGAAGCGCGGCGACCAGCCGATCCCAGCTACGAGCCCACCATCGCCAGCCACTCACGGCGGCGTCGCGGGCGATGGTCAACCCGCGTACGCCCCGGTGTCGCCACTGGTCCGCGGGCCTGGGCCTCCCGTCGGGGGCGTCCGTCATGGCACCCCTCCACGGTCACGGATCCGCGTTTCACGCTAACAACCGGTGACCGATATGTCCGCCGCCACGCCGTCACCGAGCGGTCGGCATATCGACGCGATCCACGCCATGCGCGCCGGGTGGCGGTCAACCGCAGACGACATCCTGCCCGGGTGCGCCGAAACAGATCATTCGCGGTTCACCGAGCATTGTGGAGCAGTTGGGACGCCGAGGGGTGTTGCCGTCGACCGTCAACGGTGAGACTGGGTCCGGTCCGACAATCACGCGGATCGATGAACTGGATGGTCTGGAGGCAGCCTGTGTCCACCCTCGTGTCCCCGCTGGCCACGCTCGGCGCGATCCGCCGGCGTACCACCACCCTCGCCCTGCTCCTCGCCATGGTCGCCGCCGCGCTGGTCGGCCCGTCCGTGGTCTCCCCGCGGTTGACCGACCCGGCCTCGGCGGCGGTCTACAGCTCCTGCACCATGAGCCGCTGCGCGGACGCCCGCACCGCCCGTTCGGGCTGGTCGGCCAAGGGGTTCCCGACCAGCCGAGGCTGGTACTCCTGGAGCGGCGGGAAGTCCAACTTCGCCGGCGGCCAGTTCTACAACTACGAGGGTCAACTGCCCGCCAACGCCACCTACCACGAGTACGACGTCTACCCGCGCACCCAGGGCGCCGCACGGGACGCGTACCGGATCGTGGTGAACCGCAGCACCGGCGTCACCTGGTTCTCGCCCAACCACTACACCGACTTCTACCGGCTCTGAGTAACTTCGGGGGCCGGCCGGCCGTGGCGGTCGGCCGGCCCCGCTAAGGCGCCGTCGCCCGGTCAGATCAGGAGGAACGTCATGGTCGACGAGGACGCGGGTCGGGTGCCCGATTGGCTGATCGTCTGCCGCGACGGAGCCCTCGACGTGCCCGGCGCGGTGGTGCTGGCCGGAACGACGACGCGGACCAGGGCCGGTCTGTTCGCCGCGCTCGCCGCCGTGCTGGCCCTGCCGACGTACCTGGGGAACACCTGGGACGCTCTCTCCGACGTGCTCCGGGACCGGCTCGACACCGGTCCGCTCACAGTGCTGATCACCGACGCCGGCCAGCTGCTGGTCGACGAGCCGTCCGATCAGTACCGCCTGCTGCTCGCCGTGCTCGGCGACCTCGCCGCCAGCGCCCCGCATCCGTTGCGCGTCGTCCTCGACGAGGCAGTGCGATCGTGACCGCTGCCCAGCCCTGCCATCGGCGGCAGCGGCAATGGCAACGGCAACGGAGACTCACGGTGAGTGACGGCCCGGCGGTGCGGGTCGGAGTCACCCGCACCGCCGGTCCTCCGGGTCAGTGCGTCGCGGGCGGGATGCTCTGCTCGTACTGGAAGACGTTGTGCGGGTCGTACTTCGCCTTGATCTTGCGTAGCCGCGGGAAGTTGCGCCCCCAGTAGGCCTTCTCCCACTCGGCCATGCCGATGTTCGGCACGTTGACGTAGGCGCCGTCCACGTAGGGCCGCAGTGCCTGGCTGAACTCGGCGATCCAGGTCTGGGCGATCGGGGTGATGGCGTCGCCGCTGTCGGGCTCGCCGCGGGTGCCCCAGCCCGCGCCGGGCTCCGAGTAGAAGAGCGCGTCGCGGTGCGGGAACGCCGAGCCGCCGAAGGGCTCCTGTCGTTGCGCCCCCCGGCCGAAGGCCTGGGTGAAGAAGTTGCTGTCGGGCGAGGGCGCCTTCCGCATGAACTCGCTGATGATGCTGACCGCCTTCGCCGGGAACGGCTCGCGGGTGAACTGGGAGAAGAACTTCCAGTTCGCGGGCTCGTCCTCGGTCGGGATCTGGAAGCCGGCGTAGACGTCGCCCCAGCCGCCGATCTGCACGGTGACCGTGGGGTTGCCGATCGACAGGATCGGCGCCAGCAGCCTCCTGGCCTCCGCCTCGGACCCGTCCGCGAGCACCGCGAACAGCAGGATCTCGGTCGGGTGGACCTCGACCTGGGTGCCGAGGCGGGGGTCGGTGAAGGGTGCTACACGCTGCCAGGCGTCGAAGACCTCGTGCAGGTCGCCGAGACCGGGCCAGCTCACCTGCAGGTAGGCGACGCTGGTGAGCGGAGCGACCTGGTAGGTCAGGGAGGTGACGATCCCGAAGTTGCCGTTGCCCGCTCCGCGCAGCGCCCAGAGCAGGTCCGGGTAGTTCCACTGGTCCACCTCCAGCACCTTCGCCCCGTCGGCGCCCGCCGCCACGACGATCTCCGCGCCGATCAGGCTGTCGCAGGCCATCCCGAGGTAGCGGGTGAGGAAGCCGAAGCCGCCGCCGAGGGTGGCACCGGAGAGGCCCACGGTGCCCTCCGTGCCCGTCGTCGCCGCGAGGTCGTGCTCGCCGAGGGCGGTCACCGCCTCGGACTGGGTGAGCCCCGCGCCGACCTTCGCCGTGCGGGCGGCGGTGTCGATGTGGACGTCCTTCAGCTCGCTGACGTCGATCACGATGCCGTTGTCGACGTTCGACCAGCCTTCCAGGTTGTGCCGGCCACTGCGGACCCGCAGCGCCACGTCGTGCTGCCGCGCCCAGGTGAGCGCGTTGACCACGTCCTGGGTCTCCTGGGCGAAGACGATGACCAGCGGATAGTGCACGAACAGCTCGTCCCAGCCGAGGCTGGCCTCCGCGTAGTCGGGGCTCTGCGGGCGGACGATCCGTCCGGTCAGCTGAGCCGGCGGGAACGTCGTGTCGGAGGGCCACCGGGAACCGTCGGCCGCGATGGCCGAGCTGCCGGCGATCACGCTCGGGACAGCGACCGCTCCGGCGCCGACGGCCGTCGCCCTGAGCAGATCGCGACGGGAAAGGTCGCGCATGGTCCGAATCCTCTCGATTGGTCACACGCCGGAAAAACGAATCGAGAGGGGCATTTCCTCTCATTCGGCGCAAACCAACCGTAAGGCCCGAGGCTTCCGAGCAGATCTGAGAACTTGTCACGGAACCCGGTCGGGTGATCCGGGGACGGGTCAGTTCGACGCGGGCTGGTCGAGGATGGCGCTGAACCGCTCCTCGGCAAGGTCCAGCTGGCCGAAGATGTGCCGCTTCACCGCGGGCGACAACGGGGTGTCCGGCCGGCCGATCAGATCCCGGAACAGCGGCACCAGCGGGCGGTACTTGCGGGCCGACGAGATCACCTTCGGCCCGACCGTGTGGATCACGCCCACCCCGTTGTCGGTGAAGTCCGACACCTTGATCACCCGGGCCCAGGGCTCCCGGTCCAGACTGACCGCCAGATGCTCCCGGTACTGCGCGTTGCGGTCGCGCTCGGGGTCGTAGACCGGATTGGTGACGGCGGCGACCAGGGTGGCCACCCGAGGCCCGAACCGCGCGGCGAGCGCGGCCAGCGCGGCCCCGGTCGGGTCGGTGCCCGGCTCACCGTCGGCCAGCTCGACCGGATGGTCCTCCACCGCGTCGTGCAACAGACCGGCGACGATCACGTCCACGTCCCGCACCTGGTAGTGGTGCATCAGCCTGATCGCCACCCGAAGCAGGTGGTTCAGGTACGGCTCGCGGACGCGTCGATCGTCGCGGTGCAGTTCGGCGGCGAGGTCGAGCGCGGCGGTCAACCGCGCCCGGGCGGCATCGTCGAACTGCTGGATCTCCAACCGGAAACGTTCCAGCAGGCCCGGTTCGCCGTGGATCTCGGTGATCGCGTGCATCGGCATGCTGCCCAGGTGCGGCGGGAAGTCCATGCGTCACTTATAGCCGATCTTCACCAGATCGATGAGCCCGTACGTCGCCGACCCGACCGCGAGTCGCGGGCGCGCCGAGCCGTCAGATCGGCAGCCGGTCGGCGCCGGCGAGCGGGCCCACCAGGAGGGGGACCAGCGGCGCTGGCAGCACGGGGTCACGGCGCAGGGTGGGCGTCCAGCCCGCGTCCGCGGCCAGGTCGGGGTCATGTGTCGCGTTGTACGCCGCCAGCAGGTCGACCGGTCGGGCCGCGCCGCCGCCCTGACGGACCCAGGAGCCTCGCTCGGTCACTGCGGTGCCGCCCCAGTCGTAGAGCAGGTCCGCCGGGTCGACCGCCGCGTCCACAGTGAAGAAGTTGTTCTGTGCGTAGATCGCCGACTGGACACCGATGCCGAGCGCGTACTGGAAGTCGTCCCCACCGAGGCGGTAGTGGTTGTTGTAGACGTCGACCTGACCGAAACGCACCCGGGGCAGCCGTTGCAGGACGCCGTCGAAGAGGTTGTGGTGCACTGTGACCCGCAGCCGGCCCACGTCCGGGCCGACCGTGTTGGACGAGCCGATCAACAGCAGCTTGTCCCGACCGGTGAAGCGGTTCCAGGAGGCGGTGACCAGGCTGGCGGTGTGCGTGACGTCCAGCGACCCGTCGTGCACCTGGTACGGCCGACCGAAGTACACCGGCTGGGCGCTGTCCGGGTTGTCGCCGTCGGTGAAGGTGTTGTGGTCGACCCAGACGTTCTCGCTGCGGCGTACCGAGATCTGGTCGTACTGGCTGTTCCAGTTGCCGGCCTCGCCGTCGGTCGGCGACCAGGCGGGGAAGCAGTCCCGGGCGTCGACGAGGGTCAGGTTGCGGACGATGACGTTCGACGCCCGGTCGATCATGAGCGTGAGGCGGGTCAGTCGGGCGCCGCGCAGCCCGACGATCGTGGTGTTCGGGCCGACGTTGATCTGGGTCTGCCGGGTCTGGTTGGTCACCGAACGCACCCGCGCCTCCTCCAGTGGCCCGCTCGGTGGCACCCGTCCCCACACCGACGGGTCGTACGCGGCCAGGTAGGCGTCCAACCGGTATCCGGGGTCGGCCAGGTCGGCGCAGCTCAGCGGCGTGCCGTCAGGCCCCTCGAAGCCGTCGATCGCACCGTCGACGTAGATGAGCTTTCCGGTGGCGTCGGCGGCGTTGCCGGCGTTGTCGCCGCCCAGCGCGGCGACCAGTTCCGCCCGGCTGTGGACCACCCGGGTCCGCTCGGGGGTGGCCGCCGAGCCGCCGGTGGTGCCGGGGCCGTCGGCCGCCCAACCGTCGCGCTCGGGCAGTGTCTGCCGGCCGAGGCGGTCGGCCAACCAGGAGAGCCGGTCGGCGGACGGGACGTCCGGACGGGCAGCGGCGGCGGCCGGGGCGGCGCCGAGGAGAAGGGCGACAACCGTGGCGCCGCCGAGGACTCTGCGCATCGACTCACTCCGTTCGCTGATCATGGGACCTGTCGGTTGTTCGTCTGTCCCGCCAGCTCGGCGCGGTACGCGCCGGACGCCCACGGCACCCCCAGCTCGCTCGGCAGCGCCCCCCGCTCGGCCGCCCGGCGCAACACGTCGACGACGCCCCGCAGGTGGCGGACCCGCTCCCCGCCCTCGCCGAGGGTGGTCACCAACTCGCCGTCGAGCAGCCGGGGCTCCGGCGCGGGCCGCAACGCGTCCAGCAGCGCGGTGAACGGCGCGGTACGGGCCAGCGGCGCGATCAGTGGCACGCCCGACGGGTCGACCCGGTGGGCGAGCAGGTTCTCCAGCAGCCCCAGCCGCCCCGGCACCCGGCGGGTCACCACGTCCCCGGGCAGGCGCAGCCGGTCGGTCGGGTACTCCAGCACCGCCTGCCCCGTCGTACCGGTCACCACCACCTCGCCCGCCACGAACTCCTCGGCGGCCAGGGTCACCGCCACCAGCACCGGCGGCCCGGCGCGGAACCGGACCCGCAACACGGCGGTGTCCTCCACCTCGATCGGCCGGACCCGATAGCGTTCCACCTCGATCGCGACCGGCCACGGCGTCGCCCCGGCGAGCGCCTCGGCGATCGCCAGGCACTGCATCACCGCGTGCGCGAGCGGGTTGACGAGAGCGCCGTCCAGCACCGGCCGGCCGTCCACCGTCCGTCGACCGGCCCAGGGGGAGCGGGCGTAGTAGGCGTCCGGCCGTTGCCAGGCGGCGACGGTGGAGATGCCGGTGACAGTGCCCAGCCGGCCGGCGGCCAGCGCGTCGGTCAGCGCGGTGAGGGCCGCCGAGCCGAGCGCCTGGAAGCCGACCTGGGCCACCCGACCGGCGGCGGTGAGGGCCCAGGTCAGCTCCTCGTGCTCGGCCAGCGACAGCACCGGCGGCTTCTCCAGCAGCAGATCCGCGCCGGTGGCCAGGGCGTCGCGGGCGATCGCCAGATGGGTGTGCGGAGGCGTGCAGATCACCACCACCTCCGGTCGGGTGGCGGCGAGCATCGTCCGGTGGTCGGTGAACACCGCCACCCCGGGCGGCACCGGGGCGGCCGGGTCGTCCTCCACCGGTCGGACGTCGACCAGGGCGACCAGCCGCAGCCGACCGGCGGCGTGCAGGGGCGCGATGACCCGCCGGTGCCAGCGACCGTGCCCGTTCGCCCCGATCACCGCCACCCGGGGCGGCGGGGTGGCCCCGCTCACCGCCGACCGGCCCGGGCGGACCCGCTCACCGCGCACCGGCCAGGGTGGCCTCGACGCCGTGCCGCTCCAACGCGGTCAGCCAGGCGATCACATCGGCGCGGACCTCGTCGTCCTCGGCCACCTCCACCGGGATGACGTCGCGCAGCGCGAAGACCGCGTCGACAGCGCCCGCCGGGCTCTGCGAGCCGGCGTCCAGGGCGGCCCGGATCGGCCCCGCCAGTGGGTCCTGGAACGGCAACGGCCGGCCGTCGTCGGCGTACCCCAGCGCGAAGCGCAACCAGGACGCCACGACCAGCGCGCCCCAGCGCGCGGACCGGCCGGTCGCGCGCAGGTCGGCGATGGTGTGCAGGACGCGCTGCGGCAGCTTCTGCGAGCCGTCGATAGCCACCTGGAGGGTGCGGTGGTGGATCGCCGGGTTACCGAAACGGGCGAGGGCCTGCTCGCCGTAGTCGACCACCCGCACCCCGTCCGGCGGGGTGAAGCTGGCCGCCACGTCCTCGGCGATCAGCCGGCGCAGCACGTCACGCAGGTGCGGGATCTCCAGCGCGTCGGCAATGGTCTCCCGACCGGCCAACGCTCCGAGGTAGGCGATGGCGGAGTGCACCCCGTTGAGGGCGCGTAGCTTCAACCGCTCCCACGGGCCGGCGTCGTCGGTGAGCACCGCCCCGGCGAACTCCCAGCCGGGCCGACCGCCGGGGAAGTCGTCCTCGATCACCCACTGCGCGTACGGCTCGGCGGCCACGGCGGCCAGGTCGGTCACGCCGAGCGCCCGCCGGGCCGCCTCGATCGTCTCCGGGGTGCTGGCCGGCACGATTCGGTCCACCATGGTGCCCGGGCAGGTGACGTTGCCGGCCACCCACTCGACGAGCCCGGCGGGCACCCCGCCGGCCCGGCCGACCGCCTGGTCGAGCATGCCGCGCAGTCGACGACCGTTGGCCGGCAGGTTGTCGCAGCTCACCAGAGCCACCGGACCGGCGTCCGCGGCGGCCCGGGCGGCCAGCCCGCGCAGCAGCAGCCCCGGCACCGTGGTCGGCGCTCGGCCGCCGGCCAGGTCCGCGGCGAGCGCCGAGTCCGCGGACAGTCGGCCGGTCACCGGGTCGAGGTGGTACGCCTTCTCGGTGACGGTCAGGGTCACCACGCGGACCGCCGGGTCGGCGAGCAACGCCACCACGGCGTCCGGGTCGCTGGGAGCGTGCCGGACCCCGCTCAGCGCACCCACCACCCGGGTGGAGCTGCCGGCCGCGGAGAGGGCGCTGACGCTGAACAGGTTGTCCTGAGCGGCGATCGCCTCGACCACCGCCGTGCTGCGCGGCGCGACCGCCACGATGCCCCAGTCACCCCCGGCCGCGCCGACCGCCGCCTCGGTGAACACGGCCTGGTGGGCCCGGTGGAACGCGCCCAACCCCAGGTGTACGACGCCGGTCGGCACGGTGCCCGGCCGGATCAGCGGGCGGGCCTCGGCGGGCAGCCGGCGCAGCATGCCCAGGCCGAGCCGGGAGGCCCCGACGGTCACTGCCATGCCGGGCCGTCCGGGAAGCGGAACTCCGCGATCGACGCGGGTTGCATGGTGGCGCTGTATCCGGGCCGTTCGGGCAGCAGGTAGCGGCCACCGCGGGTCCGCACCGGATCGACGAAGTGCTCGTGCAGATGGTCGACGTACTCGATCATCCGACCATCCAGACCGGCGCCCACCCGCAGGTAGTCGAAGATCGCCAGGTGCTGGACGTACTCGCAGAGGCCCACGCCGCCGGCGTGCGGGCAGACCGGCACGCCGAACTTCGCCGCCAGTAGCAGCTCGGCCAGGACCTCGTTGACGCCGCCGACCCGGCAGGCGTCGACCTGCATCACCCCGATCGCCTCGGCCTGAAGAAGCTGCTTGAAGATCACCCGGTTGGCGGCCACCTCACCGGTGGCCACCCGGCAGCGACCGCCGGTCAACTCGCCCACCGCGCGGGCGATCCGGGCGTGCCCGAGGATGTCGTCGGCGTGGGTGGGCTCCTCGATCCAGTACGGGTCCACCTCGGCCAGCGCCGCCATCGCGGTGATCGCCTCGTCGACGTCCCAGACCTGGTTGGCGTCCATCATCAACAGCGCGTCCGGGCCGATCTCCTCCCGGATGATCCGGGCCCGCCGCAGATCGTCGGCGAGCGGGCCGCCGACCTTCATCTTCATCGCCCGCCAGCCGTCGGCGTACGCCTGCCGGGTCAGCGCCCGCACCTTGTCATCGGGGTAGCCGAGCCAACCGACCGATGTGGTGTACGACGGGAAACCGTCACGTTCGAGGGTGGCGAGCCGGTCGGTCAGCCCGTCGCGTCCCTTGTCGAGGATGGCGGCCGCCTCGTCCGGGGTGAGCGCGTCGGTGATGTGCTTGAAGTCGACGCTGGCCACGAGCTCGTCGGTGGGCAGGTCGGCGAGGAAGCGCCACATCGGCTTGCCGGCCAGTGTGGCCCGCAGATCCCACACCGCGTTGACCAGCGCGCCCGTCGCCATGTGGATGACGCCCTTCTCCGGGCCCAGCCAGCGCAGCTGCACGTCGGCGCTGAGCGAGCGCCAGAACGCCACCGGCTCGGCCGTGATCTCCTCGATGGTGCGTCCCTGGACGTGGTGGGCGAGGGCACGCACCGCCGCACAGGTGATCTCGTTGCCCCGGCCGTTGGTGAAGGTGAACCCGGCGCCGGTCGGGCCGGCATCGGTGCCCAGCTCCACGTACGTCGCCGAGTAGTCGCCCCGGTTGATCGCGTCGGAGCCGTCGCCCCGGGCGGCGGTGGGGAACCGCACGTCGTGCACCTCGACGGAGGTGATGGTGACGGTCACTGGTCAGCCCTTCCGAAGTTGAAGACCCGCTTGGGCAGCCGGTACGCCAGGTCGACGATGGTCTCCGCGGCCTCGTCCAAGGGCAGCCGGTGCTCGGCGACGAGCCGGGCCAGGAAGCCGGCGTCCACCCGGCGGGCCACGTCGTGGCGTACCGGGATGGAACAGAACGCCCGGGTGTCGTCGACGAACCCGGTGGTGTTGTAGAAGCCGGCGCTCTCGGTCACCGCCTCCCGGAACCGGCGCAGCACCTCCGGGGAGTCCAGGAACCACCAGGGCGCGCCGAGCAGCAGCGCGGCGTACCCGCCCGCGAGGGGCGCCAGCTCGCGGGTGAAGGTGTCCTCGTCGAGGGTGTAGAGCACCAGTCGCAGCCGGGGGTCGTTGCCGTAGCGTTCCAGCAGCGGGGCGAGCGCGTGCACGTACTCGGTGGCCTGCGGGATGTCGCCGCCGACGTCGCGACCGTGCCGGGCGTGCAACCACCGGTTGTGGTTGCGCACCGCGCCGGGGTGCAGCTGCATGACCAGGCCGTCGTCGAGCGACATCCGGGCGAACTCCACGAGCATGTGCGCCCGGAACGCCTCCGCGTCGGCGGCGTCGGCCTCGCCGCGCCGACCCCGGTCGTAGAGCCGCTCGGCCTCGGCCGGGGTCAGATCCAGGGTGCGCGCGGTGGGGTGGCCGTGGTCGGAGGAGGTGGCGCCGGCGGCGATGAACGCGGCGCGTCGGGCCCGCAACGCCGCCAGGTAGCCGGTGTAGGTGCCGGTGTCCTCGCCGGCCGGGTCGCCGAGACGGTCCACGTTGGTCGACCAGCCCTCGAACTCCATGTCCACCACGTCGTCCGGGCGGAACGTGGTGACCACCCGGCCGCCCGGCCCGCCCCACCCGTCGGCGGCGAGTTTGGCGTGCTGCGCGAGGTCGTCCAGCGGCGACTCGGTGGTCGCGAGGACCTCGATGTTGAACCGCTCGAACAGCGCCCGGGGCCGGAAGCCCGGCTCGGCGAGCCGGGCCGCGATCTCGTCGTAGATGGCGTCGGCGGTGCCCGGGCGGAGCGGGGTGTGCACCCCGAAGACGGTGCGGAAGGTCTGCTCCAGCCACAGCCGCGAAGGGGTGCCCCGGAACAGGTGCCAGTGCGCGGCGAAGCGTCGCCAGATCACCCGGCCGTCGGTCTCCACCGGGCTGCCGTCGCGGGTCGGCACCCCCAGATCCGCCGGGGGTACGCCCTGACTGAGCAGCATCCGGGTCAGGTAGTGATCGGGCACGATGAGCAGCTGCGCCGGGTCCGGGAAGGGTCGGTCCTCGGCGAGCAGGGCCGGGTCGACGTGCCCGTGCGGCGAGACGATGGGTTGCTCCGCCGCCAGGGCGTACAGCTCCCGGGCCAGCGCGCGCTGGCCCGGCTCGGGCGGCAGGAGCAGGTCGGTGTGGTCGAACGTGGGCACTGAGTGGGGCTCCTCGTCTCCTGTGTCAGCGGGGGGTGAGCAGGTCGGCGACGCGGACGGGTTGGCCGGTCTCGAAGGATCGGTTGGCGGCCAGGCCGGTGAGCAGGGCCAACGCGCCGTCGTCGGCGGTCGCGGCGCGGCCCAACGGGTCGGGTTGACCGCCGAGGAGCACCCCGGTCATCCGGGCGTCCGCGCCGCCGTGCCCGTGCCGGCTGCGGCCCTCCACCGGGATCTGCCGGGGCGGGGCCCAGAACGGGCGCAGGGTAAGCGTCGCACCACCGCCCTCGGCCGGCGCCTCGGCACCGTGCAGCGCGGCGCCCTTGACCGCGCCGGCGGTGCCCCGGTCGACGTAGTCGTTCTCGGCCACGTTCAGCTCCAGTCGGCCCCGGCTGCCGTTGACCATCACCCGGTAGCCCTCCCAGGGCGCGTACGCGGTGAGGTGGTAGGTCATGGTGGCGCCGGTGGAGTAGCGGGCCAGCACCGCCATGTCGTCCTCGATGCTCACCCCGGGCGCGAAGACGTTGCGGTCGCGCTGGTAGCCGTCCTCGGCCTCGGCGTCGAGGTACAGCTCGCGCAGCCGGGGATGCGCGTCCAGCCGCAGGGCGAACGGGTCGTCGGCGGCGGCGGGGGAGCCGTGCGCCCGGTCGTAGTCGCGGGCGTACCCGTGCCGGCGACCGTCCTCGCCGTAGAAGAAGAGTCGGCCGGCCGCGTAGACCTCGACGGGCGTGGCGGCCAGCCACCAGTTGACCAGGTCGAAGTGGTGGCTGGCCTTGTGCACCATCAGCCCGCCGGAGGTGGCCTTGTCGCGGTGCCAACGGCGGAAGTAGTCGGCGCCGTGGCGGACGTCGAGCAGCCACTCGAAGTGCACCGAGCCGATCTCGCCGACCGCGCCCTCGGCGAGCAGCCGGCGAACCTGTTCGTGCAGCGGGTTGTAGCGGTAGTTGAAGGCGACTGTCACCCGCCCGCCGGTCTCGGCGACCGCGTCCAGGATCCGCCGGCAGCGGGCCGCGTCCACTGTCATCGGCTTCTCGGTGACGACCTCCCGGCCGGCGCGCAGCGCTGCCACCACGTACTCGTCGTGGGTGACGTCCACGCTGGTGACCAGGACGACGTCGACGCGTTCGGCGTCCAGCATGGTCGCGAAGTCACCGGCCGGGTACGTGGTCACCGGGCGGTGACCCAGCTCGCCCAGCCAGCGGTTGTGCGCGTCCATCCGGGCCTGGTTCACGTCGGCGAAGGCGACCAGCTCGGTGGTGTCGGCGTGGTCGAGCACCAGCGCCCGGACGAACATCTCGGCTCGCGCCCCGGTGCCCACGACGGCGTACCGGACCCGTCCGGCGGCTCTCGGTGACATGCGGTCGCCTCCCGTGGGTGCTGCAAAGGTTTGCAGTGAAGTAATCACGATCGATGCGTTCACGTCAACGAAGACGGCGTGATCGGCGTCATTTGTCGGCGTTTGAGGGGTTGCAGGTGACCAAGGGGAGTGTGGGTGCAACGAAGCCGTAATCATTGACCGTTGACACTGGCGCAACCGTTTGCATTAATGGGCCACACCTGCGTGACCGCCACCACATCGGACGAAGGGGCCGCCGTGCCAGTCACCATCCGGGACGTCGCCCGGGCGTCCGGTGTGCACATCTCCACCGTGTCCCGCACCTTCTCCGCTCCCCACCTGGTCAACCCGGAGACCCGGGTCCGGGTGCTGGCCTGCGCGGAGGACCTGGGCTATCGGCCCAACCGCGCCGCCCGAGCCCTGATCACCGGGCGGACGCACAACATCGGGCTGATCATCGCGGACATCGCGAACCCGTTCTTCCCGCCGCTGATCAAGGCGGCGGAGAGTCAGGCCCGGCACCGCGACTACCACGTCTTCGTGGCCGACACCAACGAGGACCCGACCGCCGAGGAAGAACTGGTCCACGCGCTGGCCAAGCAGGTGGACGGGGTGCTGCTGTGCAGCCCCCGGATGAGCAACAGCCTGATCGAGCAGCTCAGCCGCGAGGTGCCACTGGTCGTGGTGAACCGTCAGGTGACCGGCCTGCCCTGCGTGCTGATGGACGTCGGGCAGGGCGCCCGGTCGGCGATCGAGCACCTGGTCGGCCTGGGACACCGCAGCATCGCGCTGCTCGGTGGCCCGCGCAGCTCGTGGACCAACCGGGAGATGCGCCGTGCCGCCGGCGCGGCCGCCCGAGCCGGTGGCGCGGAGCTGACCATGCTCGGCCCCAACGCGCCCACCGAGGTCGGCGGTTCCGCCGTCGCCGAGCAGGTGCGACGCAGCGGTGTGTCGGCAGTGCTCGCCTACAACGACCTGATGGCGATCGGCCTGATCGAGGGGCTGGACGCGCTCGGGGTCCGGGTGCCGCAGGAGGTGAGCGTCGTCGGGGTCGACGACATCACCCTGAGCCGGCTGACCCGACCCAAACTGACGACGGTGGCCACACCCACCGGGGCCGCCGGCCGGACGGCCGTCGACATGCTGCTGCAACAGGACATCGAGTCACCGCGCGGTGCGCGGGGGTCCGGTGCCGGCACGGCGCTCGGCGTCCGTCGTACCACCGCACAGGTAATGCTCCAGACCGACCTGGTCATCCGCGACTCGACCGGCCCGGGCCCGTACGCCCGACCGGCACGTCCCCTGGCCGCACCACGTGGCCCGGGCCCGCATTGCCCTGCGGACCCGGGCATCCCGACTGCGGCCACCGGTGACGCCGTCGCCTCCTAATGCCGAGGAGTGAGCGCACATGCACCCCGCAACGCCCCCCACCACTGACGCGTCCGTCGGGCGCGCCCACCGTACCCCGCTGCCCCGGCGGCACCTGCTGCGTGGCCTGCTCGCCGTGACGGTCGCCGCACCGCTGATGTTCGGCGCTGCCGCCTGCGGAGACGACGACGGCGGCGCCGCCGACCCGAACGCGCCGGTGAAGCTCTCGATCTTCTGGTGGGGCGGCGACGCCCGGGCCAAGCTGACCGAGGACGCGCTGGCGCTCTACACCAAGAAGCACCCGAACGTGACCTTCGAGAAGACCTGGCAGGCCAACCAGGGCTACTTCGACAAGCTGGCCACCCTCACCGCCGGCGGCAATCCGCCGGACCTGTTCCAGATCGACGACAACTACCTCGCCGAGTACGCGGCCCGCAACACCACGCTCGACCTGACCTCGTACCAGGAGTCCGGGAAGCTGGACACCTCCAAGTTCCCCGAGAGCCTGTGGAAGTACGGCGTCGTCGACGGCAAGCTCGCCGGCCTGGCAGCCGGGGAGAACACCCAGGGTCTGGTCTACAACAAGACGCTGCTGACCAAGCACAACCTGCCCGAGCCGACCACCGGTATGAGCTGGGAGCAGCACATCGCCTGGGCCGAGCAGGTCACCGCGAAGACCAAGGTGCCCGGCACCCAGGACCCGAGCGCCGACTACAAGGCGTTCTGGGTCTGGCTGCGCCAACAGGGCAAGGACCTCTACAAGGGCAAGGAGCTGGGCTTCACGGCCGAGGACGTGACCAAGTGGTTCGACCTGTGGAAGGGCGCCCGGGACCGCAAGGCCACCCCGAGCGCCGACGTCATCCACGAGGGCAACTCCAGCGACGTCACCAAGCAGTTGGTGGTCACCGGCAAGTCGGCGACCTCCTGGGTCTGGGCCAACCAGATGCCGGACCTGAAGAAGAACACCAAGGACGAACTGGGCGTGATCGCCTACCCCGGTGACCCGAGCGCGCAGTGGGCCCGTGCCTCGATGTACTGGTCGGTGTTCAAGGGCAGCAAGAACAAGGACGTCGCCGTCGACGTGATCAACTTCCTGAACAACGACGTCGAAGCGGTCAAGCTGCTCGGCACCGACCGTGGTCTGCCGTCCAACCTGGACCTGCGCCGGGTGGTCAGCGACGACACCACCGACCCGGCCATGAAGCAGTCCATCGCCGTCGAGGCGGAGCTGACCCAGAAGTTCGGCGAGTCGCCGCAGGTGCCGATCAAGGGCCACAGCAAGGTGAAGTCCGAGCTGATCAAGGCCGCCGAGAACGCGCAGTACGGCCGGGCCACCCCCGCCGAGGCCGCCACCCAGTTCATCGAGGCGTGCAAGTCCGCCATCGCCTGACCGCCCGCGAGGCGAGGCGAGGAGAGGAGCTGTTCGTGGCGTTGACCACGGCGCCCGACCCGACCCGACGCGGCCCCGGATCCGTGGGGGGGGGCCCCCCGCGGGGGGGGGGCCCCCCACGGATCCGGCACAGCGAAGGTCTGGCGGGGTACGTCTTCCTGTCGCCGTGGCTCATCGGCCTGATGGGTGTCACGGCGATCCCCATGCTGCTGTCGCTCTACCTGAGCTTCACCAACTACGACATCCTCACCCCCTTCTCCGAGGTGGAGTGGGTGGGGTTGGCCAACTACGAGCGGATGTTCACCGCCGACCCGTCGTACTGGCACGCGGTGCGGGTCACGCTGACCTTCGCGTTGATCGCCGTACCGCTGAAGCTGGCCGCGGCGCTCGGCGTGGCGCTGCTGCTCAACCGCGCCTGGCGCGGCGTCGGGTTGTTCCGCGGGCTGTTCTACCTGCCGTCCCTGCTCGGCGGCAGCGTCGCGCTCGCCATCGTCTGGGTCAACATGTTCAACCGCGACGGCGCGTTCAACTCGCTGCTGAGTCTTTTCGGCATCACCGGCAAACCGTGGGTCAACGACCCCGACTGGGCCCTCGAAACACTGATGGTGCTGGCCATCTGGCAGTTCGGCGCACCGATGGTGATCTTCCTGGCCGGGCTCAAGCAGGTGCCCACCGAGCTGTACGAGGCCGCGTCCGTCGACGGGGCCGGCCGGTTCCGCCAGTTCCGCAACGTCACCCTGCCGATGCTCTCCCCGGTCATCTTCTTCAACCTGGTGCTGGAGACCATCAACGGCTTCCAGGGCTTCACCGCCGCGTTCGTGCTCAGCAACGGCACCGGCGGGCCGGTCGACTCCACCCTGATGTACACGCTGAACCTCTACATCACCGGCTTCACCGACCTCAACATGGGCTACGCCTCGGCGATGGCCTGGGTGTTTTTGCTCGCCATCGCGGTCATCACCGCGATCTTCTTCAGCACCGGACGGTTCTGGGTGCACTACTCCGACGGGGAGGACCGGTGATGGTGGCGGTGACCCCGACGACCGCAGCGCCGCCGAACGTGCGCCGACGCCCCGGCGGCCGGCCCGTGCTGCGACTGCTGATCCTGGTGGCGATCGTCGCCGTGGTGCTCTACCCGCTGATCTGGATGGTGGGCACCTCGCTGAAGTCCCAGGAGGAGATCGTCAACAACGTCGGGCTGCTGCCCGAACGGTTCACCCCGGGCAACTACACCGCCGGGTGGTCCAACTTCGACGTCAGCTTCGGCCGGTTCTTCCTCAACAGCGCCATGGTCAGCCTGCTCACCGTCATCGGCAACGGGTTCTCCTGCCTGCTGGCCGCGTACGCCTTCGCCCGGCTGCGGTTCCGGCTGCGCGGCATGTGGTTCGCCGTCATGATCGGCACGCTGCTGCTGCCGCAGCACGTGTTGATCGTGCCGCAGTACATCCTGTTCCGCACGCTCGGGCTGGTCGGCGGTGACTGGCCGTACCTGCCGCTGCTCATCCCGCAGTTCCTGGCCACCGAGGCGTTCTTCGTCTTCCTCATGGTGCAGTTCATGCGGGGCGTACCCCGGGAGCTGGACGAGGCGGCCCGCATCGACGGCGCCGGCCCGTTCGGCATCTTCCGGCACATCATCCTGCCGCTGAGCCGCCCGGCGCTGGTCACCACGGCGATCTTCTCGTTCATCTGGACCTGGAACGACTTCTTCCGCCAACTGGTCTTCCTGTCCCAACTGGAGGACTACACCGTCCCGGTCGCGCTGACCCTGTTCATCGACTCGACCAGCCAGAGCGCGGTCGGCCCGATGTTCGCCATGTCGGTGCTGTCGCTGCTGCCGGTCTTCCTGTTCTTCGTCGCGTTCCAGCGGATGCTCGTCGAGGGGATCAACACCAGTGGCATCAAGGGCTGAACCTGTGGACACCGGCGGGCGGCGGGACTGGCGCGACGTCGCCCGCGACGCCGCGGACCTGGCACTGCTGGGCATCCTGCTGACCCTCGCGGCGGTCCCCCTGCTCACCGCCGCCGCGGCGGCGGGAACGGCCAGCGCGGCGGTGCACGACTGGACGCGTACCGGCAGTTGGCCCTCGGCACGCACGACAGCGCGCCGGTTCGGCCGCGCGGTGCTGCCCGGTGTGCCGGTCAGCCTGCTCGCGCTCGCCGCCACCGCGCTGCTCGCCGCCGACCTGGCGGCGCTGGCCACCGGCCGGGTGCCGGGCGGGCCGGCTGCGCTGCTGGTGACGGCGCTGGTCGCGGCCGGCCTGGCCGGGTACGCCGGGCTGGTCGTCGTCGAGGTGGGCGGCAACGGGGGCGTGCGGTGGCGGGCCTCGGCCCGCTCCGCCGCGCGCGCCTGCCTCGACGTGCCCTCCCGCTGGGCGGCGCTCACCGGGCTCGTCACGCTCGCCGGGCTGCTCACCGTCCTGGTCACCCCGGTCGCGGTGCCGATCCTCGCCGGCTACACGGTGGCAGCCCTGCACGCCGTCGCCAATCGCCGGCCGGTCTCCGTCGCCGTCGCCGGTCCTGGGGAGCTGCCGTGAGCGGGGAGCCGGTGCGGCTGACGGTCGGGGCCACGGAGGTGGCCGAGTACGTGCTCGACCCGGCGCTGGACGCGCGGCACGGTCCCCGGCCGTACCTGCACCCGGTGCGTACGCTCGGCGGAACGGTGGTCACCGACGCGCTCCCCGCCGACCACGTGTGGCACCTCGGCGCGTCCCTCGCGGTCCAGGACGTCGACGGCAGCAACCTCTGGGGCGGGCGCACCTACGTCCGCGACGTCGGCTACACCTGGCGCGACGACCACGGCGTCATCGCGCACACCGGTGAGGTCGAACGGTCCCCGGGCCGGTACGCGCACGATCTCCAGTGGCGCGACCGGACCGGCGGGGTGCTGCTGACCGAGCGGAGGTGGCTCGCCGCGTCGGTGGTCACGCCGGACGCCTGGCGCCTCGACGTGGAGTCCGTCCTCGTCGCCCCGGACGACCGGGAGATCCCGCTGGGCAGTCCGGCCACCAACGGCCGCCCGGGTGGGGCCGGCTACGGCGGGTTCTTCTGGCGGGCCGCCGCCGACGGCGAACCGGCGGTGTTCACCGCCGACGCGGTCGGGGAGGAGACGGTCAACGGCAGCGCGGCGTCGTGGCTCGCGCTGACCGGCGCCCGGTCGGGCGGCGGGGCGTACACCCTGGTCTTCTCGGGGCTCGGCCGCGACGACAGGTGGTTCGTGCGGACCGGGATGTATCCGGGGGTCTGTGTGGCGTTCGCGTTCGACCGTCCGGCGGTGGTGCCGGCCGGTGGGAGCCGGCACGGCCAATACCGGGTGTGGGTGGCCGACGGGACCCTGGACCGGGACGCGGTGACGGCCCTGGTCGCGCTGACGCCGTGAGTGCGGATCAACCGGACCGGTCGATCAGCTCACGGATCGCGACCTGGTACGCGGCCTGGGTGTGGTACGGCCAGTGTCCTTCGATCGGCGGCGGCACGGTGTCCGCCGGGTCGATGGTCAGGCTGCGGGGATCACGCAGTCGGACGTCGACGTCCGGCGGTGTTCCGGGCGAGACCGGAGGGAAGATCGGCCCGCCGATCGGGTCGGTGTCCCGCCACAGGTTGCGCCACCGCCATCCGATCCGCCCACCCAGGTCGTGCAGCGTCCGCGGTCCGAAGTACGCGGGGTAGAGCCGCGCGTAGGTGCGCCGCAGCGGTGACCCGTAGGTCAACAGCGACACCCGGGTCAGCACGGCCGGCGGTAGGTGCAGGATGGTGGCGGCGGCGAGCACCGAGCCGTGGCTGTGCCCGGAGATGACCACCGGGCCCCGCGCGGTGAGCCCGGTGACCCGTTTCGCCAGCTCCGGGACGGCGCGGGCGGCGTAGCAGGGCGGCGCGAACGGGTGGACCGTCCGGGGCCAGAAGGTGCCCAGGTCCCACAGCACCGCCACCACCCGCCGGGTCTGCGCCGACCGGTACGCGCGGAACCCGAGGATCAGCAGGCAGATCACCAGCAGGCTGATCACCCAGACACCGGCGTCGGTGACGTAGGCGAGCACGACGGCCGCGCGGCCGTCCCCGCCCAGCCGGTCCGCGAGCTGGGTGGGACCGATCCCGATCACGTCGAAGGCGACGGTGGCCAGCCCGAGCGACGCGATCAACAGGAACGCGAGCAGCACCGGGCCGAGCTCCTCGGTGACCCGGGACCGGGCGATGGTCTCCCGGACCAGGCGCAGCCGGTGCGCGTCCGCCGCCGGCACGTCGGGGTAGTCCCGTTCGATGATCCGTGCCGCCAACCGCCGTCGCCGTCGCCGGCTCAGCAGGAGGGTCACCGAGGTCACCGCCGCGCCGATCAGCAGCGCGGCGAGCCCGGCGAGCGCTGCCCACCAGTAGGCCACCGGCGGGTCCAGCGGGCCGACGATCGGCGGGTTGGGCCGGATCGGGTCGGGGATGTCGCCGTGGTCGAGGGCGTCGGCGACGCGGTAGACCAGAGTCGCGGTGAAGGCAGCGCCGATGCTCACCGCCGCCGCAGCCATGACCGGGGTGCCCAGCCCGCGCAGGACGGGACGCTCGTCGCCGGGGGCGGCACGCTGGCGGGTGTACGTGACGACGGTGAGCACGACGAGCAGGACACCCTGCGTGGCGACCACCCCGGCGGCGGCGCCCTCGTACCCGGGCAGCTTGCCCGAGCCGGACGGTGTCGCGTCCGCCAGCGTGGCCGAGCCGAGGCACAACACGGTCGTCACCGCTGTGGTCGCCCACAGGGTTCGCAGGATCCGTCGGGCCCGCACCGGGCTGGTCGGCACGGGCAGGGCGAGGAGCACCACGCTAGCCCCGAGCAGGCCGACGGCGATCACGAACAGCACGACGTGACCGATCCCGCCCGGTGCGACGCCGGCCAGCAGTGCGACGTTCAGCGTCCCGATGCCGAGCACCACATGGACCTGCCGTAGCCAACCGGTGACGTGCGCGTCCTGCCAGAAACCGGCGTCGGTGAGGCTCTGGTCCCGGTCGTCGGACCGGGGTTGCGCCGCCGACGGGCCGAACCCCTCGAAGGCCCGCGCCGACCGGGTGCCGATGGCCCAGACGACCCACAGCGCCAGCAGGGGAACGAGCGACAGCAGGGCCAGCCGGGGCCCGGTCGGGACGGTGTGCAACCAGGCCAGGTAGGGGCGGCTGGCCCGGCACCCGGGGTACGGCACGCACTGCCAGCCGACCAGGTCGAGTGTGACGCCCACCGCCGCCAGCACGAACGTGGCCGTGAGGGTGCCGGCGAGCACCCGGCACAGCAGGCCGAGCAGCCCCCACCTGTCGTGCCCCGCCGGCCGGAGCCAGATCGCCAGGTTGCTCAACATGAAGGGCAGCAGCAGCAACATCGAGGCCGTCCGTACCGCCGCGCCGGCGGTCAGCGAACCCCAGCGGTACGCCTCGACGGCAACCCCGTCGGTGGCCCCGCCGGCGGTGCCGCTGCCCGGCCGGGGCCGGAAGAAGCCCGCATGCGTGTTCCCGGCGACCCGGGTCACGATCGGGTGGTCGAGGATCCGCTCGGCGGTGACGCCGGAGATGCCGTGCACGCGCAGCTCCACGGCGTCGCGGCCCGGCGTCTCGTCCACGCCGTCAGGGTCACAGACAATCCAGCCAGGCGCTGCCGATACCGCAAAGGTCAACGGCTCGGAAGGGCGGCCGTTACCCGGATGGCCTTGACGATCGCCGGGATGGAGCCGATCAACAGCACCAGGCCCCAGATGATCGCGATGATCGCGAAGACCAGCGCCGCCACGTCGTCGACGATGCTGACCAGGATCACCGGCACCAGGTTGTGCAGGAACTCCAGCACGACAGTGCACAGCAGGGTGGTGAGGATCAGCAGGACGAGGCCCTTGTTCTGCAGGAAACGCGGTTGGGCCAGCACCAGCATCCCGGCCCACACCAGCTTGAGCAGCAGCACCAGCCCGAGCAGCACCGCCGCCTCACCGACCGGGAAGAAGCCCCACAGCGCCAGATAGGCCAGGGTGCCGAACGGGACGGCCAGGAACAGCGACACCATGATCATCAGCTCGACGAACGCGACGACCAGCGCGACCAACCCGACGATGATCAGGATGATCGAGAAGATCAGGCTGGCGACGCCCTGCACCCGACCCTGGACGCGCTCGGGCAGCAGCAGCCCCAGGCAGAACAGCCCGGTGGTCCAGACCGCCACCGCGTCGATCAGCGCCAGGTAGCCGGTGCCCCGACCGGACGGTTCGCTGACCCCGGACACGTCGTCGATCTCCACGTCCAGCGAGCCGGCGCTGTCGGCGAGGGCCGCGCCGGCGTCGGCGCCGCCGAGCAGCAGCCCAGCGCCGAGCTCCACCCCGATCGCCAGGACGATGGCGAGCATGGCCATCAGCAGGAACGGCTTGCGCAGGTCACCCACGGCGGCACCTTCCTCTCGGTCCCTGTCGATTCAGGACGTGGCCACGACGACCGTGCAGCCGCCCAGGCCGGGGCAGGTCAGGCCCACCTCGGTGGCCTGGTCGACGGCGATCTTCGCCACCGCGCCGGTGCCGTCCGCGGCCGGCTCGACCTCGTCGCGGATGGTCAGGTCGGCGTCGCCGGGCGCCGGGGCGACGACCGTGAACCGTGCCGTGCTGCGCAGCACGAGGGTGCGCAGCCCGCCGGGATCGGCCACCCGCACCACGCAACTGCCGGAGAACGCCAGCCGGCCGGTCTCGTCGGCGCAGTCGGCGCTGACCGTCAGCGGATCCACGGCGGACCGCTCGCCGCCCAGCGCGCCCAACCGGTCGACGAACCCGTGCCGGGCCCCCGGATCCCCCCGGTCGTCGCGGCCCGCCCCGACCGCTACCACGAACAGCGCCACCAGCAGGACGGCGAACAGTCCCAGCAGCGCCTTCTGCCGTCCACTCATCGCGCCACGGCCTGCGCCACGACCTCGGTGAACCGGATCTCGTCGACGCCCGCGAAGTAGCGGTTCGTTCCCTGCGTCTTGCCGACCACCAGGAGCGTGACCTGGTGCGGGCCCTTGGCGAGTTGGACAGTGCCGACGTCCAGGAACTCCGTCTTTCGCACCGTCGGGGTGAAGCCGAGGAACGTCCCCCCGACCGGGCGGCCGTCGATGACGAAGACGGTGTTGGCGTAGTCGAGGGAGGTGGTGCGTACCGTGGCGAAACGCCAGGTGCCGTCGGCCGGGATCTGCACCGTCACGGTGACCTTGTCGCCGATGGCCAACCCCTGGAAGAACAACTGCTTGTCGCCGGACCAGGTCACCCCGCAGCAGTTGGGTTGCGCCTCCACCTTCGCGGCGCTCTTATTCGGAGACTCCACCAGCGCGCCCTCCACCAGGCTCTCCGCCTCGACGGTGACCACCCGCGGCTCGCCGGGGGTCGGCTCGCCGTCGCGGGTCAGCAACACCACCCCCACGGCGACCACCACCAGCACCAACGCCGCCGCGGCGGCGATCCACAACCACGGGGTACGCCGTGGCGGCGCGACCGCCCGCACCTCGTAGGTGACCCGGCCGCTGGAGCGGGAACTCTCCTCCGGCGCGGTGTTGGCCGAGTACGCGAACCCGGTCATGTCGTAGCGCCGGGGCGCGGTGCCCGCCGGCACGGCGAGCTTGACCAGGAACGACACCGAGCCCTGCCCGGGTACCACGCGTTGGGGTTCGGCGACGGTGAACCAGGCCCGCTGCGAGCCGTCACCGGGTGCCACGTCGAACACCACGGTGTCCGGCGCGTTGCCCGGGTTGGAGACGGTGAAGGTCAGCTCGCCGCTGTTGCGCGGGTCGAGGGTGAACTGCTCGGCGGCGGCGACGACCGCCCACTCGGTGGTCATGACGACTCCTCTTCCAGGACGATCTCGACAGTGGCCGAGGCGGGTTTCTCCGCCTCGACGATGCGGGTGATCACGGCGAGCTGACCGGCGGCGGCGACCGGCACCCGCACCACGACGTGGAAGGCCCGCTCGGGAGGCTCGTCGATGGCGAAGCCCGACATCCCGGTGGCCAACTCCAGGGCCCGGCGCATCCCGTACGGGGTGCCGCGCCAGCGGGCCAGCAGGGCGGCGTTGGCCACCAGGTCGCGCAGCCGACCCACCGGCAGCGGCAGCGGGGTGTCCGGCCGGGGCGAGGCCACCACGTGATCCATCGCCACCCAGCGGGTCAACCGCACGACCAGCCCGTCCGGCGCCCGGTACGGGTCGAAGAGCGCATCCACCTCGGCGAGGATCGCCTCGTCCGGGGCGTGCAGCCCCTCCATCACCTCCAGCAGCGCCCAGAGCACGCTGCCGGGCACGCAGGCCCGCTGGTAGGCGGCGGGCAGCAGCCGTTCAATCGCCGAACGTCGCATCCTGGCGCACCACCTCGATGTCGTGCTCGCCGGAGCAGAGCAGCCAGGTATCGGGGACGGTCACCACGTCGGCGGTGGCCTGGTTGGCGCTGGGCGTCCAGGTGACGGCGTCGGCGCTGCGGTGCACGCCGCGTTCGCCGCTGGCCAGGATCAGCCGCTCCGCCGCGCCGGTGCCGCCAGCGGCCGCGCTTCCGGCCGTCGGGCCGCTCACCGCGATGGCGTCGACCGGCACGAACCGGGTCCGGTCCCGCAACGGCAGCCCGCAGTTGACCGACACCGCCTGCCACTGCGGCTGGGCGGCCAGGGTGTCCAGCCGCAGCACCCCACCGCTCTGCGTGGCCGCCACCGCCTGCTGACCGACGAACGCGAGGTCCCGGCAGGTGCCGCCGATCCACCCGCTCTGCATCGACTGCCACTTCACATCCGACTCGAACAGCCGGGTGCGGTGGCAGCCCTGCCCGGGTTTCTTCGGATCCGGCTCGCCCGCGCCGCTCCAGAGCAGGGTGGCTGGGCCGTCGTACTGCACGGCGAGGACCCGGTTGTCCACGTTGGCCAGGCCGACGTGGGTGAAACTGCCGGGTCGGCCGCCGGTCGTCGACAGGTACACCCCGAAGCTGGCCTGCGCCGCCACCGCCACCCCCGGCGCACCCCGCTCGGACACGAACGTGCGGACCGCGTAGAAGCCCCGGTCGGCGTCGGACGGGTCGACCAGGATCTGCAACGGCACCGCCCCGGGCAGCAGCGACACCTCGTACAGGCCGGTGTCGGTGGCCACCAGCAGCGCGCCCGCGCCGTCGCGGTCCAGCCAGGCCACGTCGGAGATCCGCGAGTCGAGGTCGGTGAGCAGCGACCACGTCTCGCCCAGGTCGGTGCTCAGGTGCACCCGGGAGCCGCCCGAGGCGCGCAGCGTCACCACGGCCACCGAGCCGGGACGCGCGACGATGCCCGGCCGTACCGGCGCGGGCGCGGGCGCCACCCGCAGCACCGTCTCGTCGTCGAAGCGACCGGCCGGTTCCCAACCGGCGCCTCCGTTGCTGGAGCGGAACAGCACCGGGCCGCGCCCGGCGTACCAGGTGCGCGGCTGGTACTGGTCCACGGCGAGGGCGCGGACGTCGGCGTCGGGGGCCTCGTCGACCACGAACCGCACCGACTCGACGTAGCGCACCCCCGGCTCGGCGTGCTCCAGCAGCCGGTACACGTTGGACGCCCGCAGTGGCTCGCCGAACGGCCAGCCGGTCGGGTTGAGCGCGGTGGGCAGCGGACTCAACGTCTGGTGCAGCCGGTCGTGGATGCGGCGGCGGACCGCGTCCACGTCCTCCTCCCGGCGGACCACCACCCGGGCCCGCACGGACACCGCCTTGAACCGTGCCCAGGTGGCCCGGGAGCGGATGCCGACCATCCGGCGTTCCTCCAGGTCCGCCTCGACCCGGTGGCGCGCCTCGGGCACCTCGTGCTCGCGCAGCACCGCCACCGGCAGCCGCCCGCCCGGTCGGGCCGCCTCCGGCACGTACGGCACGAGCACCACCTCGACCTCGCCCGGCCGGGCGAAGCTGTACACCGCCGCGCGGGTGAACGCCCGCGCCCGCGCCACCGCGCCGGAGCTGGTCGCGAGGACCTCGAAGTCGCGGGCGGTGACCGCCCGTTGCTGGGCGAAGAACTCGTACGGGCCGCGCAGGAGCACCGACTCCAGCGCCTCCATCTCCCGGCCGCCGGCCGCCGGCGTGGGGTTGTCCACGCGTACCCCGGGTAGTGGGTCGCGCAGGCTGGTCAGCGTGCCCGCCGCCACGTTGCCGGTCGGCCCGCCACCGGCGCGGTACCAGAGCCGGATCTGCCGTCCGGCCGGTGGCACCGCCGCAACGGTCACCGGCGGGGTGCTCATCGGTGCGGCCGCGTCGGCGGTGGCCTCGGCGTGCGGGGTCGTCCCGGCGGGGGTGCGCAGGTCGAGGGCCGGGGCGAAGACGACAGTGCCGGAGCACCGGTCGACCAGGTACGCCTTTGCCTGCGGACCGAGCCCGGCGAAGCTGTCGACGGGCTGCCAGATCTCGAACGTGCGACCGTCGTGCTCGCGGGCCGCCGCGCCCAGCTCGACGGTGCCGGCCGCCACCTCCACCCCGAGCAGCAGGTCCAGCGCCTCGGCGGTGCGTGTCAGCGGCGCGTGCGTCGCGCGCAGCACCTGCCCCGGCTGGCCGGTGCCCACCCCGAGCAGCTCCGCCTCGACCGGTTCGCAGTGGTGCATCCGCACCGTCACCGACGTCTCGTCGGCGGGCAGCAGCGTCGGCTCGGTGGTGACGAACACGACCGGCCGGGGGTCCGCGCCCCGGGCCGCGGCGACCCGCAGCCCGGCCGGGATCCGGACCGCACCGCGGTCGGTGCCGGTACGGGTGAACCGGACGTCCGCCCAGGCCGCTGTCGGCGCGTGCCGGGTGACCCCGAGCAGGTTCAGAAACGAGACGTACGCCTTCTCCGGCAACTGGTTCAACCGGTAGATCATCACCTCGGTGAGGTGTGCGAACGTCTCCACCAGCGCCATGCCGGGGTCGTGCGCCGACAGGTCGGTCCACGCCGGGCAGGACTGCCGGATCCGTTCCCGGGCCTCGGTGACCAGGTCGAGGAAACCGCGATCGTCCAGGTGCGGCACGGGCAGCGTCATGACGCTCCTCCCTCAGCGGGCTCGTCGACGGGGAGCAGATCCACGGAGAAGACCAGCTGCCCGGGTGTCAGGCTGGCCCGCACCCGGTAGTCCAACCGGATCACCAGGCGCCACGCGTCGTCCGGGTCCGGCCCGGCGTCCACGTCGATCACCTCGACCCGGGGCTCCCACCGGGCGATGGCCTGCCGGACGTAGTGAATGGCCAGACCGGCAGTCGTGTCGTCGTTGGGCGCGAAGACCAACCGGTGCAGCCGGGAGCCGTACCCGGGTCGCATCAGCCGCTCGCCCGGCGTGGTCGACAGGAGCAGGAACAGCGCCTGCCGTACGCTCTCGTCGCCATCGGTCATCGCCAGGCCGCCGGCAGCGGTGAGCGCCAACCCGCCGGTGCGGCCGGCGTCGAAGCCGGCGCCGACGAAGCGGAACGCCCTCATCGGTCCGCCCCCAGGAACTGCTGGCGGGGGTCGCGCACCGTGTGCTTGACCAGCCCCGGCGGTGTGCCGTTGGTGAACCCCTCCAGGTGCGACAGCACCACCCGGTGCCCGTCGACGCGAACCCAGTCGCTGTAACCGACGCGCACGGTGAGTGTCGTGGTGCACGGCTTGATGGTCGGGCCGTAGTTCGGGCAGGCGACTATCTTGCGTCCCTCCGGGTCGTCGTCGACGAGCACGGGCACACCGGTGACGGTCACCCACTCCCGCGAGGGCCGGTTCTCGACCCGGCCGTCGTGATCGCAGGTGATCACGGAGTCCCGGTGGATCCAGCGCATCAGCCGCCTCCTTCGTGGTGGGCGCGGGCAAGCGTTCGGGCCTGCTCCGCCGCGGTGGTCGGGTCCTCGGTCGAGGCGGCGTGCAGGAAGTCCACGCTGCGGGCGCGCACCACGATGGCCCGGCCGGGTGCGGAGATCACCAGGTCGGACGCCGCGTGCAGGGTGGCCAGGTCGGGGGTCAGCTCCAGGAAGCTGCCGCCCTCGGTGCCCAGCCGCAGGCTGCGCCGCACGTCGTCGACGACGATCGACTGCCCGCCGGCTGTGCGCATCGTCCAGCGGCGGGCCTTTCCGTCGTCGATGCCCGCGTCGTACGGCTCGACCGCGCCGAACAGCGAGCCGAGCACGATGCCCGAGGCCGGCTCGCCGCCGGGCAGCACCACGAGCACCGTGTCGCCCGGATCGGGGAGCGCCACCAGGCCCTTGCCCGGCCCGGCCCCGGGACAGAGCACGGCCAGCCAGCCGGCGTCCAGGTCCCCGTACGCCGGCAGGGTCAACCGGACCCGGCCCAGCCCGTCCGGGTCGGCGACGTCAGTGACGCTGCCGAGGGTGACCACCGCGCCGCCGGTCGGGGTCGCCGGGGTGGCCGGCGGCACAGTGGAGAACCGGGTCAGGTGCCCGTTGCCGTCCACCGTGTGCACGACCTCGGTCAGCACGTACGTGCCGGCGACCGGGTCGGGCACCCCGCCGAGGTCGACGCGGCGGCCCGGCCGTAGCGCCGGGTCGCCCTCGGCCACCCCCTCGGCCGTTGCCAGCGCCGCCGCGCGGCTGTCGAGGCGGGCCTGGGCCAGCGCCGCCAACTCGTCGTCGCTGCGGCCGGGCTGGTCCACAGCGGTGCGAACGCCGTCGGCGCCCACATCGGCAGGGTCCGGGCGGTCGTCGGCGGGTCGGCCGCAGCGCGCCTCGTCGACCTGCTGGCTGATCACCTCGGCCCGCTGTGGGTGCCAGCCCAGGGCCGCACTGGCACCGCTGGCCTGGTCGGTGTTGGTGGACAGCCGCAGGCTGTGCACCCCCGCGCCGAGCGTCAACGTGACCGGTTCCCCGTAGCCCGCGAGGGTGACCAGCCGGACACCGTCACCGTCGGCGGCCAGGTGCAGCCCGGCCCGGCCGGCCACCTCGCGCAGCAGCTCAAGGTCGCTGTGCCGGTGCTGGAGCAGCCGCTCCAACCGAGGGCCGTCGACCTCGGCGGTCACCGCCAGCCCCACCGCGCCGCACAACTCCTGCGCCAGCTCGGCGGCGGTCACCGAGGTGAAGACCCGCAACCCCTGCCGCTTGCGCAGCCGGTGCAGTGGGTCGTACGCCCGCAACCGCAGCACCGCCGCCCCGTCGGCGGCGAACTCCACCTCCACGCAGGTGACCTCACCGGCGAACAGGGCGTCCTCGTGGTCGGCGAGCCGGACGTCGAGCGCCGTGCCGGGGCGTACCGGCGGGTCGAACGCGCCGGTCCCGGCGGTGGTGGCGAGCACCAGTTCGGCCTGGGTGGGCTGGTTGAGCCGGGCCGCCACCCGCACCGAGCGGACCCGCTGACGAGCCGCGCCGACCAGCTCGACGCCGTCCAGCAGGACGACCAATGCCCGGGGCGCGAGGCTGGTCACGGCGTACCCCCGGGACTGCCGGACGCGCTCGGAGCCGCAGCGGTCGGGCCGGTCGGCGCGTTCCACGGCGCGTCGGCGATCGAGGCGCCCAGGTACGACGCTCCCGCGCCCACCACACCCGCCACCGCCCGCGCCAACCCGGTCACCGGAGCGGTGCCGGCGCTCGGTGGCACGGCGAGGGTGGTGCCGGCCGGCACGGCCAGGGGATCGGTGATCCGGTTGTGTTCGGCCAGCAGCCGCCAGCGCAGCGGCGAGCCCAGCGCGTCGTTGGCCAGCAGATCGAAACGCACACCGGAGCGACCCGGCTCGGCCGCGCCGTCACCGGCGGCGATCACCGCGCTGCCCGGCGCGGCGGTCGGGGTGCTCGCGGCGGCCAACTCCTCGGCGAAGCCGGCCTCGGCCTGATCGGCCGTCTCGGCGGCGCGGACCAGCTTCAGCCGCAGCCAGGACCGCCGCGGCGACCCGGTGCCGGTGAACGCGTCGAACCGTTCCGCCACGGCGACGATCACACCTGGCACGTTCCAGGTCTTGCCCCAGACCAACCGGACCAACGGCGGTCGCAGCCAGCCGTGCTCGGCAGTGGAATTCTCCGCCAACATCCACAGCGGACGGGTGAGCACCCGAACGTCGGCCGGACGCAGTTGCGCCTCCACGAAGTCCACGTCGAAGAGCAGGTCGAGCACCAGCTCGGTACGGCCACCACCGGTGAAGACCAGCGGGTCGTCGGCCAGACCGGCCCCGGTGAGCTGCCCGCCGCCGGCACCCCGCTGCCGTACGCCGGCGAGCCGGGTCACCTGCACGGTCTCCGGGTTGAGCAGGCAGTCCACCCGAACGCCGGAGGAGTCGATGAGGAAGGCGACGCGTTCCATCAGTCACCCGCCTGTTCCCGGTCCAGTCGGGTCAGCTGGGCGGCGTCCAGCGCCGCCCCGGCGACCGACCACAGTGCGGAGTCGTCGGGCAGTGCCGGCCACGGGTCGACGCTCCGGGCCGCTGGGCGGGGCGGCGGCTCGTCGATGCCCGTCGGTCGTCCGCCGCCGGCCGCTCCCGTCCCCGCGTCGCGCCGTGCGGCCGGGTGCCCGGGTGGCGCCGGTTCACCGGGCAGGGCCAGCCACGGTCCACCGTCCGCCAGGCGATCCAGGTCGCCGCGCGCAGAGGCCGACGGGTGTTCGGCGCTCGTCGCCGTCCACCCGGTCCAGGATGGGTCGACCCCGCCCCGGATCGGCCCGTTCCCGTTGCTGCCCCGCACAGCCGCTGCGTCCCCTCGAGACGTCCAGGCCGCGTCCTGCGCATCACCACGCGGGTGCCCGCTCCGGTCCTCCCTGGGCCAGCGCTGACCGTCCGGGTGGCCCCCGAACCCGTCGCGGCCACCCGGGAGCCGGTCGGTGGTGGGTCGCGCGGGGATCGCGCCGGTGGAACGCCGGTGGTCGACCTCGCCGGACCGCCGTGCGTCCCGGAGTGGGTGTGAGGTGGTTCGGGTGGCCTCGACCCGGTGCGGGCGGTCGCTCGGCGAACCGTGCGGCCCGAAGACCATGGAACGGACCGGCGGTCGGGGTCCGTCCGCCCGGGGCAGCCCGCTCGCGTCAAGGGCCGTGCTGTCGACGGTCGCGGCATCGTGGGCCGTGGCGTCGGGGGCCGTGGTGTCGTGGGCAGTGGTGTCGACGCGGGCCGTCCGCCGTACCGGAGGCACCGCCGCGCCCGGTTCCGCCGGCCAGGTCGATCCGGCTGGCGGGGTCGACGCGTCCGGCCAGGTGGATCCCGCCGGCGGGGTGGTCAGGTCCGAGTTGGACGAGGGCGTTCCGTCGCCGGGCGGGCCGGCAGCATCGGTCCGCGTACCGTCGGGCTGGTCACCGGCTCGCGACGGACGGCCCGCCCTGCCGGTGCGGCCCTCGGCCCGCGACCTGGTCGGCCCGTTGTCCCCGCTCGCACCGGGACCGCCCACGCCCACCTCATTGCCGAGCCCGCCGAGCCTGCCGGATCCGCCGAGCCCGCCGAGCCTGCCGGATCCGCCGAGCCCGCTGAGCCTGCCGGACCTGGCGTTCGCGACCGGGTCCGCGCCCTCGGCGTCGATTCGACCGGTCGGGTCGCCCTGCCCGCCGTCCCGGACCCCGGCCCCGGCGTTGCCGGCCGGGGGCGGGTCGAGGTCCAGGTCGTGCAGCAGCCCGGGCGCGTGGGCGGCGACCAGGTCCAGCCAGTGCCGCGGCGGTTCCCCGAAACGGCGTGGGGCCGCCTCGGGCGTCTGCGACGGCGGCGGAAGGTGGCCGGCAGGCTCGACCCGCCCGGCGAGGCGCTGCACCGCTCCGGCCGCCGAGCGCAGTCGGCCGGCCAGCCAGCTACGCGGGCGTCGGCGCGGTGGCACCGCCGGTCTCCAGCTCCAGGCCCTCGTAGCGCAGGGTCAGCGAGGCGATGGCGATCTCGTGGCTGAGGGTGTTGAGGTGTGCCCCGCGCCACCGTGTCGGCCAGGCGTCGATCAGGTTCCAGCGCAGCACCTCGGCCGTCCCGACCGAGTCGAGCAGCACCACGGAGACGTTGCGCCGGTTGAGGGTGCCCTGGGCGGTGGCGTTCACCCAGTCCCACAACTCGCGGGAGGCGGTGAGGCCGAAGTGCAGCGTCACCGGCTCGTACTCGGCCTGGCCTGGCACCATCCGCATCCGACCCAGGCCGTGCTCCCGGTACGGCTGCCCGGGGATGTTCACCTCCAACCCGGTCATCTCGGTGAAGTGGCCGTTGGTGACGCCGTTGATGAGCAGTCGGAAGTTGTACGCCCGGTACGGGTCGACCGGGGCCCCGGGTTGCGGGGTGGCGGTGGTGGGCATGTCAGCCTCCGATCGTCTCGGTCTCGGTACCGCCGGCCCACTGGCTCAGCTTGAACACCACGAACTCGGCGGGCTTGACGACCGCGATGCCGATGTGGGCGATCACCATGCCCGCGTCGCGGACGTCCGGCGGGTTGGTCTCCTCGTCGCACTTGACGAAGAACGCCTCCTCCGGGCTGCGCCCCAGCAGAGCGCCGTCGCGCCACACCCGGGTGAGGAACGCCCCGATGTCGCGCCGGATCGAACGCCAGAGGGTGAAGTCGTTGGGCTCGAAGACCATCCACCGGGTGCCGTTGGCGATGGCCTGCTCGATGGCGATGCTGAGGCGTCGGACGTTGAGGTAGCGCCACTCGCTGGCCTCGGCGGCGAGCGTACGGGCGCCCCAGACGCGGATGCCCTCGCCGGCGAAGTAGCGGATCACGTTGACACCCTTGGGGTTGAGCACGTCGTGTTCCGGTCGGGTGACCAGGTAGCCCAGGTCGACGGCGCCGCGCACCGGCTCGTTGGCGGGTGCCTTGTGCACCCCGCGCAGGGCGTCGGTGCGGGCCCAGATGCCGGCCAGGTGCCCGCTCGGCGGGGTGAGCTCCAACTCGCCGCTGATCGGGTCGCGCACCCGCAGCCAGGGGTAGTAGAACGCGCCGAACTCGGACTGGCGCGGCCGGTAGGCGGCCCCCTCGTGGCCGCCGGAACCGCCCGGCTGGGCCGCGCCGCCGCCGGGACCGCCGCCCGTACCCTCGGCGGGCTTGGGGGGTTTGCCGGAGGACGGCGTGGCCACCCGGGTCAACGCGGAGATGTCGTCGATGTCCGGCGCCGGGTCGCAGATCGCGACCATGGTGCGGGTGCGCTCGGCCATGCTGAGCAGCGCCTCGTGCGACACCACGTCGTGGAAGCCGGGCGCGGCGATGATCGAGATCTCGTCGACGGCCTCCAGCAGTTGCAGACCCCCGCGCCGCTGCCCGGAGCCGGTGATCGCGCCACCCTCGCCGACGTTGACCACCCAGCAGCGGGCGCCCCCGTTGTCCAGGAAGCCGAAGACCGCCCGTGCCAACGGGGTGCTCTCCACCCGCTCCCCACTGGCGAAGAGCCGCAGGAACTCCGTCCAGTTGTTGACCGGCACCGCCTTGCCCAGATGGGCGGAGCGATCCGGGGCGACGCCGACGAAAGCGGCGATGCTGGTGCTCGCCGGCCCGATCGGTCGGGCGCCGCTGGGGACCTCCTCGACATAGATGCCGGGGGAGAAGTAACTGGGCATCGGTCCTCCTGTGCCTGTGGGTGTCAGTGGGTCGGTGGCGCGCAGACGATGACGATGTCGTCCTCGGCCGGGTCGACGTCGGCGGTGAGGACGAGCCCGCGTCCGCTCAGCCGCAGCCGGACCGGGCTCGGGTGCTCGGGGTCGTGCGGGACACCGACGATCAGGAACCGGCCCTCGGTGTCGGTGCGGGTGGCGGAGCCGGTGGCGGGCAGCTCGACCCGCATCGCGGCCAGTGGCTGCTCCTGGGGGCCGACGACCCGCCCACTGAGGCTGCGCACGTCGAGTTGCCGCAACCGCAGCGGTTGCAGCACCGGCGGCGCGGCCGGAGTGGGGTGGTCCACCTGCGCCGCCACGTCGATCAGCAGCGCCGGTCGGGGCGCGGTACCGAACGCCGTCCACAGCGGTGGATCACCGGCCTCCAGTACGACCGGGTAACTGCCGTCGCTGGTCGCGGCGGTGAGGACCCGGTCCAGCCGGGGCAACCCGGCCGGACCGGTGACGCAGAGCAGGTGGCGGACCGTGAATCGATACGGTTCGCGGACCGCGCCGCTGGAGCGGGTCTGCCGGGCCGGGCGCAGTTCGAGGGGCCAGAGAGTGAGCCCGTCGGCGTCGTCGCACGCGCGGGGCGGGCCGATCGGGACCGGTTCCCCCGCCGCGCTGGTCACCCAGGCGACCAGCTCGGCGGTGGCGCTCTCGATCGGTCCGCGCCCGTGGGTGGTCATCGCGGCGGCGTCCCCTGGATCCGGTACGCGATGGCCTCGTTCCACACGTGCGGGTAGACGCCGATCTCGAAGTACCGGGTGAAGCGGTTAATCGGCGCGTTGGTGTGGTCGTGGTAGAGCAGCCACACCGGCGCGATGGTGAACAGGACGTAGTTGGCCAGGACGAGGGGGATGTAGAGCGGCCCGAGCAGACGACCCTGGAAGATGTGCACGTCCTCGTGCCGCTGGATGCCGGAGGTGGAGCCGGCGCAGACGGTGCCGATGGTGGTGGCGTAGCGGGGCGACACTCCCTCCACGACGCTGACCCGGCCGCTGTTCAGTGATGTGGGCCGGTCCAGTGAGTGCCCGAAGATCAGGTGCACCGTCAGGTAGATCGCGCCGACGACAGTGTTGAGCAGACTCCAGGTGTGGTCGACGACGAAGAGGAAGATGCCGCGGGCGTCCGAGCCGTACACCCCGGCGGAGGCCACCGACCAGCCGAAGACCGCGCCGACCACCAGGCCCACGACGGCGCCGATCAGCAGCCCGATGGGGCCACCGGCGAGGAAGCCGAGCAGGGCGCCGAAGCCGACGTGAGCGGCTGCGCTGAGAATTCCGAAGACCATGACGGCACCCCTCAGACCCAGGAACGGAAGACTCGGGGCTCACGACCGCTCGCGACCTGGGTCGGCGTCGCCTGTCGATTGCCGGGCGGGAACTGGTTGACGCCGAGCGCGGCGGAGAAGATGACCAGCGCGTTGAAGAACGCGATGACCCACTTCTCGCCGCCGGCCTCGTCGGCGAACGCCGCTGTCACGTAGGACAGCAGCAACGCGATGGCGATGGCGATCCACTTGCGGAGCTTGTCGCCGCTCGGGCCGATCAGCCCGCCGATGACGTTGGTGGCCAGCAGGGTGGCGGCGCTCGCGCCGGCGATGGTCCCCAGGGCTGCCCAGGTGAAGAGATCGTTCATGACGATCCCCCTTCTGCGATGGTGCGACCGGGATGTGGTGGTGGTGAGGTCCGGTGCCCCTGCGGGGAGCACCGGGGCCGGTCGCCGTCGTCTCGGGGGCGGCCGGGGCCGGGCGTGGCCGGCCGAGCCGGCCACCAGGTGGATCAGCCGGGCCCCGGGGCGCCGGCGGGAGGGCCCGGCGGCGGGGTCGGACCGGGCGCCGCCGGCGCCGCGGGGTGACGGCGGCGAATCAGGAGTACGCCCACCGCGGCGAGCAGCAGCAGGAGGAGGACACCGCCGACGACGAACAGCCAGGGGAATCCGCCGTCGTCCTCCTCGCCGGCGGCAACCGGCGAGGTGGACGGTCGTGGTGGCGCCTCGGCCACGGCCCGCAGCTCGGCTGGCTTGTCCTGGTTGGGATCGACCTTCCAACTGACCGACCGGCCGTTGACGGAGCCATTGCTGTCGATCACCCGGCCGGGAAATGTCACCGAGATCTCGAACGACATGAGCTTGAGGAACGCCTGTTGGTTCTGCGGATTCTGTTCCGCAACCTTTCCGCCATATTTCTTGGGATCGAGCGGCAGCGTGAAGCGGTAAAGATCGCCGTCCCTGACCAGTTTCACGCTCTCGGTGTCGAAACCAGCCAGCGGCGCCTTGCGGTAACTGATCTGGGAGCCGTAGAAAGTGTCGTCCTGGTAAAGGGTTTCCTCGCCCGCCGGCAGGGCGGGGATGTTCTGCCGCAACTCCGCGAAGGCGACCGGGAGGTTCTTGTTGCGACTGCTCAGCACGGACTTCTGGGCCGTCAGCAGGAGCTGCCCGTCGACAGTGTCGTCGGCGTTGACGGTCAACCCCATGTTGAGCTGCATACAGCCGCTCAGCGCGGCGAGAAGAAGGAGGCACACCGCGACGCGGAGTGCCCTACCGCGGTTGACTCTCCTGTTCATGGGCTCAGTGTGTGTGATCGCTTTCACCATCAGCAGTCAGCGATCGGTCACAACGAAGTCGCCGATTGTACCGGCGCACTGTCGCCTTTGATTAGTGCCGCCGACGCCCCGAATGACTATTCTGGAGCTTTGGGGCCACGACGGCTCCTCGCCGGCCGTAGTCTGGCCGGATGAGAATTGTCGCGTGCGTCCTGCTGGTAGATCCCGACGGGCAGTTGCTGTTGCAACTGCGCGACGGCGACGCGACGCACCACCCGAACGTGTGGGGGCTGCCCGGCGGCCACGGCGAGCCGGGGGAGACGCCGGAGCAGACCGCCGAGCGGGAGTTGTTGGAGGAGACCGGCCTGCGGGCCGACGGGCCACTGCAACCGGTCGCCGTGCAGTCGCTGCCCGAGCTGGCCCGGGTGAAGCACTACTTCCTCGGCACCACCAGGGCCCGGCAGGAGGACGTGGTGCTCGGCGAGGGCGCGGCGATGCTCTTCGTCCCGGGTGCCGAGGTGCTCGACGGTCGTCCTTGGACGCCGGGCACCGTGGAGGTGTTGACCGAGTTCCTCGCCTCGGCTGAGTACGCCGCCCTGGCCACCGGCCGGATCGCTGGCCCGGCTCAGACCGCCGGCGGTCGCCAGTCCGCGTAGCGAGCCATGCTGCGCAGGGCCAGCCGGCTCGGGATGAGCCGCAACGCGACGGTCCGCATCGCGAAGGCGACCGGGTTGTGCAGCTGCTGTCCGAACCGTCCAGCGACGTAGGAGGCACGGGCAACTGACTGACTGCGTGGTCGACGCTGCTCGTCGTACGCCGCCAGGGCAACGGGCACGTGCCCTGCGCCGCCGGCGCAGACCGCGCCGAGCACCACAGCGTCCTCGATCGCCTGTCCGGCGCCCTGCCCCAGGTTGGGCGTCATCGGGTGGGCCGCGTCGCCGAGCAAGGCCACCCGCCCCCGCACGTACGAGGGCAGCGGCTCAGCCAGGTGGTGGATGTCGTTGCGCAGCACGACGTCGGGTGGAGTTGCCGCGAGAAGCGCCGGGATGGGGAAAGGTGATGGCCGCCCGCCACGTCGTCGATCCGGCGTACACCGGACCGGGGTGTTGCGGCCAGAGTTGGGCGCGGACCCGGCTGCGCAGGCCGTCGGCCTCGACCACCAGATCGGCGGTGACCGTGTGAGGGCCGTCAGGGCTTTGATAGCGCACCTCGGCGCTGTCCGGGCCCCGACTCGACGTGCTCCACCGTGGCGGAGGTGTGCAGGGACGACGCCGGCAGGGCCTCGCGCAGGGTGCGGTGCAGCGTGGCCCGGTGCACGCCGAGCGCCGTGGTGCCCAGCTGCCTGATCATTTCCGCGGCCTCCACCCGGGACAACCATCGCCCGTGCCGGTCGCGCATTCCGCCGGGCGCCTCACCGTGTCCACCCCGGCGCAGGGCCGGGCCGAGTCCGAGGGCGTCCAGCGCGCGCACCGCGTTCGCCATCAGGCTCAGGCCGGCACCGACCTCGCGCATCTCGGGGGCGCGCTCCAGGACGGTGACCCGCCATCCGTGCTGGTGCAGGGCGAGTGCCGCGCTCAACCCGCCGATGCCGGCGCCGACCACCACCGCGTGTGAGTCGTCCATGTCGATCCTCCTTCTACACCTGTAGAAGAGCGATACTACCTCCGGACCACCGGGAGGGAGGAGTGCCATGACGGCGCGGGGGAACCGGATCGCGACACTGACCGACGCGGCCATCGAATTGATCGCCGACGGTGGTATGCGAGCCCTGACCCACCGGGCGGTCGACGGCCGCGCCGGAATGCCGCCGGGCACCACCTCCGCGTACCTGCGGACCCGGCAGGCGCTGATCGAGGCGGTGGTGGGACGGCTCGCCGAGCGGGACCGGGCCGACCTGGCGGCGTACGACCTGCCGACCGGCCCGCCACCCCCGACCCCTGCGCCCCGGCTCGACAGCGGCGACCTCGACGCGCTCGCCGCCGGCGTCGCCGAGGTGCTCGACCGCTGGTTGAGCACCGGACGCAGCCGGAGCCTCGCCCGCTACGCGTGCCTCCTGGAGGCGGTGCACCGGCCCGAGCTGCGCGGCATCCTGCAGCACGGCACCGGCCTGCGGGTGCAGGCCCGGGACCTGCTGACCCGGGCCGGGGCCACCGACCCTGATCGGCAGGGCGACCAGTTCGTGGCGTTCGTGGACGGGCTGCTCTTCGACCGTCTGGCCGGCGCGGGCGCGCTCAGCGCCCCACCGCCCGGTACGGTCGCCAGCCGCGCCGACCTGAGCGCCGCCGTCCGTACGCTGCTGCGCGCCCTCACCGGAAGCTGACCCGACCGGCGCCGGTCGCCGAGCGGGACGCCGCGCCTGCCCGCGCGCGGGCCGATGGTGTCTTGGGCCGGCCGCGCGCAGGCCCGATGGTCTCTTGGGCTTGGTGGCGCGTGGGCCCGACGGCGTGCGGGCCCGTCTGCGCGCTTGCACCCGGCTGGGTCGCACAGCAGCCCGGTGATCAGGTCCGACACGGGATGGGAGACTGATCGCCACGGGATGCCGTGGCCGCCGGCATGGTGCGGTGGGCCGGCCCTTTGGAGCTGAATCGTTTACGACATCGCGCCTGATTCGTTTATGACATCAGCTCCAAAGGGCGAGTGGACGGCGTGCTGCGGTGTGCCGGCGTGAGCTGGTGGCGGATGTGGTGAGCTGACGGCTTGACGGCTTGACGGCTTGACGGCGTGACGGCGTGACGGCGTGACGGCGTGACGGCGTGACGGCGTGACGGCGTGACGGCGTGACGGCGTGACGGCGTGACGGCCTCGCGGCCTCGCGGCCTGGCGGCCTGGCGGCTTGGCATTGGGGCGGTCTGGCGGGTGGCCCAGCGGGGTGGAGAGGTTGGGCGATGGTGCGGTTCAGGGGCCTGCGGACGGCCGGCGGCCGGCTGCGGCACGGCTGGCGGCCGGTGTTGGAGGCAACCGTCGCGGCGACGGTGGCCTGGCTGCTGGCCACCCGGTTGCTCGGGCACCCACAGCCCTTCTTCGCGCCGGCCGCCGCGCTGATCGTCCTCGGACAGGCCCGGGGGCAGCGCATCCGCCGGGCCGTCGAGGTCATCCTCGGGGTCGCCGCCGGGGTGCTCGTCGCGGACCTGGTGGTGCAGGCGCTCGGCCCGGGCAGCACCTGGACGGTGTTCACCGTCATCCTGCTCACAGTCTTCCTGGCGGTGGCCTTCGGCGCCACCGGCGTGACGCTGGTGCAGGCCGCCGTTTCCGCGCTCTACCTGGTGGTGGTCGCACCGCCGGACGGCTCGTTGGTGCCGTTCCGCTTCGTCGACGCGCTGGTCGGCGGCGTGGTCGCCCTCGCGGCCAGCCTGCTGGTCGACGCCCGGCATCCGCTGGCCCCGCTGGTCGCCGAGGTGCGGCGGACCTTCGACGAGCTGGCCGGTCTGCTGGGCGGGATCGCCGACGCGCTGAACGACCGTGACGAGCCGGCGGCGGTCGCCGCGCTGAGGCAGGCGCGGGGGATGGACGCCCGGGTGGACGGGCTGCGCGACGGTGTGCTGGCCGCCGGTGAGGCGCTGCGGCTCAACGTCCGTCGACGTCGGCACATCGGTCGGCTGCGTTCGGTGGACGAGTCGATCCGACAGATCGACTACGCGGTCCGCAACGTCCGCGTGCTGGCCCGTGCGGGCGTGACCCTCAGCCGGCTGCACACTCCTGTTCCGCCCGAGCTGGGCGTCGCCCTGCGGTCACTGGCCGAGGCGGTCCGTCAGGCCGGTGCCGCCCTCGCCGCCGACCTCGACGGGCAGGAGGAGACCGCCGACGGGCACGCCAGTCGGGCCGACGAGTCGGCGCTGGCCGCGGTGCACGCCGCCGGGCAGCTCTTCGGCCCCACGCAGACCCTCCCCCTAGCGATGATCATCGGTCAGGTCCGGGCGACGGCCATCGACCTGCTGCGCGGCGTCAACCCGGAGGACGACGCCGCCGTCCTCGGCCGCGTCGACGAAGCCCTGGGCCTCCCACCGGTCTGATGTCCGCACTGCTCAACGCTGGTTCCCCGACCTTCAAGGATGGGCGGTCAGCCAGGTGGTGGCGGCGTCGCGGATCGGGGCGGGAATGTCGTGGCCGCCGGGGAACTCCTGGTAGGTCACGTCGTAGCCGAGGTCGTGCAGGTGGGGGACGAGACGGCGGCTGCACACGTCGATGGGTAGCACCCGGTCGTCGACGCCGTGCGAGACGAAGATCCGTGGCCGGCCGTGGGTGACCGGTGGCGCGGCGAAACCGGGGGAGAAGGCCAGCACCGCGTCGACCAGATCCCCGTTCGCCAAGCCCAGCGATAGCGCGTACGAGGCACCGTCGGAGAAGCCGCCGACCGTCACGTCGGCCACCGGGTAGGTGTCGAAGACGGTCGCCAACAGCCCGTCGATGCGCCCCACGTCCGCCCCGAAGCCACCGGCGATCAGGTCCCAACTGGCCGCTGACGAGTCCGGGGCGACCAGCAGCAGGTGATGCGCGTCCGCGACCGGCAACAGCAGGTCCAGCCCCTGTCGCGCCGAGCCGCCCGCACCGTGCAGGAGCAGCACCAACCGGTACGCCGAACCGTCGGTCGCCGGCTCCGGGGCGTACCCCAGGGCCAGCCGGTCACCGTCGGGGCCGGTCATCGGCGCCAGCCCGGTGCGGCCCGGCGCCACCGGAGGGTGCCGGCGGACGGTCAACCGGCCGTCCCGGGGGCTCGGCGCCGGGTCCCAGTGCGACGGCGCGGAGTCGGACACGGGTCGGCGCTCCTCACGGTGGACGGAAGGTCCGACGCGGTTACCCGGCCCGCCACTGGTTAACCGTGAGCGTGCTCGACCGGACGTCGACTCACGCGCTGGCCCGTGCCACCAGTGCGGACGGGAAGAAAGTCACCGGGGCAGCCGGGCGCCCCTCCAGCAGAGCGGTGGCTGCGGCGCCGGCGATCCGCCCGACCGGATGACTCGCAGTGGTCAGCGCCGGGGCGGTCATCCCGGCCAACGGAATGTCGTCGAAGCCGGCCACCGCGACGTCGCCGGGCACCTGCGCGCCGGCGTCGCGCAGGCCAGCGATCACCCCGAGCGCGGTGTCGTCGCTGATCGCGTAGATGGCGTCGATGTCCGGCCAGCGGCGCAGCGCCTCGCCGGCCGCCGTCCGGCCGCGCGCCGCCCGGAAGTCCCCGGGCAGTATCCGCTCCGGTAGGCCGGCCTCGGCCATCAGCCGGCGGTACGTCTGCACGGGGCGTTGCGCGCAGGGCAGCCACCGGGGGCCGGTCACCATGGCGATCCGGCGGCGCCCCGAGGCGTACAGATGACGCAGCACCGCCTCGGAGCCGGCGGCGTTGTCAACGTCGAACGAGGGCACTGTCGCCGAGCCGATGCCGATCGAGACCACCCGACCGCGCAGCGACCGGGGCACCGCCGCCAGCAGCTCCTCGGTGGTGTTGACCAGGATCACCCCGCACACACTGCGATCGCCGTCGAGTTGGTCGAGGCTGCGGGGGTCGCCGAACGGCAGCCAGCACAGGGCCACCCCGACACCGGCGGGCGTGCACACCCGGGCGGCCGCGCCGACCACCTGGTTCACGTACGGGTCGTCCAGCACGGCGGCGCTGGTGCCCAGAACGGCAACGACCAGGCGTACGCCGCCTCGGCCGTGGACCAGCGCCCGCGCGGCCGGGTTGGGCACGTAGCCGAGCTGGTCGACGGCCGCCGTGACCTGTTTCCGGGCGGCCGGCGAGGCGAATCCCGTGCCGGCGATCACCCGCGACGCCGTGGACCGGGACACCCCGGCGACCCGGGCCACGTCCTCAAGAGTGGCCGGTCGGTGTGCCGCTGTCGTCATCGTCGCCTCCTTCGGCGGCCCGTCAGGTGGGGACCAACGCCTGCCCATCATGCCCCGGCCGGTCCAGCAGCGGTAAGGGGCGGTGCCCGGTTGTGGTGGTAGCGCTCTCAGGTGTGCGATCGTGCCAGCAGATCACCCCGAGAAAGAGGACTTACCCTCGTGAGCGCCCCCACCAGTCGCCCGTTAGCCCCGGAAACCGCGTCGCCGACCCTGCGGACGGTGCGGCTCGCCCGCAATGGCGTCGCTGTCACCTTCACCCTCAACGGGCTGGCCGTGGGTAGCTGGTTCTCCCGCGTTCCGGCGGTCCGGGAGGCGTTGGACCTCTCCGCCGGCCGACTCGGGTTGCTGCTGCTGGCGATGAGCGTCGGCGCGTTGCTCGCCATGCCCACGGCCGGCCTGCTCGCCCAGCGTCTCGGCGCGGCCCGCACCGTCACCCTCGCCACCGGGGTGGTCGCGGTCGGCCTGACCGTGGCGGGCCTGGGCGCCACGATGACCGGGTCGTTCGCCGTCGTCGCCCTGGGACTCGTCGCTCTCGGCTACGGCTCCGGCGCCTGCGACGTGGCGATGAACGTCGAGGGCGCGGCGGTGGAACGGCGACTGGCTCGTACGATCATGCCCCGTTTCCACGCCGGGTGGAGCCTCGGCTCGGTGGCCGGAGCGGCGCTGGGCGCCGGGGCGGCCCGGTTCGACGTGTCGGTCGGCGCGCATCTCGTCGCTGTGGCGGTTGTCGTGTTGACCGGCACCGCGCTCGCCGCCCGGACGTTCCTGCCCGTGGGCAGCGATCACACCGGCGACCCGGCGGACGCCACCCCGGCTGCCCGCCGCCGGGCTCAGCTCGCTGCCTGGCGGGAGCCGCGCACCCTGCTGATCGGGCTGTTCGTGCTGGTGGCGGCGTTCACCGAGGGTGCCGCCAACGACTGGCTGGCCGTGGCGTTCATCGATGGACGGGAGCTGAGCGAGGCCGCCGGCGCGGCGGTCTTCGCGGTCTTCGTGGTCGGCATGACCGTCGGACGCACCGTCGGCACCATCGCCCTGGACCGGTGGGGTCGGGTGCCGGTGCTCAGCGGCACCATCGGCCTCGCCGTGGTCGGCGCCGGCCTGGCGGTGCTGGCGGGCTCCGGGCCGGTGGCTGTCATCGGCGTCGCGCTGTGGGGCCTGGGTGCGTCGCTGGGCTTCCCGGTCGGGATGAGCGCGGCGGCCGACGACGAGGCGCACGCGGCGGTGCGGGTGAGCGTGGTCGCGGTGATCGGCTACACCGCGTTCCTCGGTGGCCCGCCGTTGCTGGGGCTGGTCGGCGACGAGGTCGGCACCCTGCGCGCGTTGCTGGCGGTGCCGTTGCTGCTGCTGCCGACCCTGCTGCTGGTGCCGGTGCTGCGCCCGCCGCACGCGGTTTCCTCCGCCACTAAAAACTAACCCACTCCGCCGTCGGGCGGTATCGGGTGCGTGGCCGACTGCGTCACGTACCCGAGCTGGTTAGGGTCGCCCGATGCCAACCGACGAGATCACCGCCGCTGCGGCGGGCACCTGGACCCTGGGCGACCGCACCGTGCGCCGGATGGGCTTCGGCTCCATGCGGATCACCGCGAACCCCGACCCTGACCGGGCCGTCGCCCTGCTGCGCCGCGCCGTGGAGCTGGGCGTCAACCACATCGACACCGCCGCGTTCTACGTCTCGCCCGGCGGCACCCTACGTGTCGGCACCGGGCCGGCCCGCTACGCCACCGAGCTGATCCGCGCGGCGCTCGCCCCGTACCCGGAGGACCTGGTGATCGCCACCAAGGTCGGTTTCGGGTACGACCCGGAGGCGGGCTTCACCGAGGCGTTCACCCCGGCGCAGTTGCGGGCCCAGGTGGAGGAGAACCTTCGCCGGCTCGGCCGCGACCAGCTCGACGTGGTGAACCTGCGCCTCGGCAGAGGGCCGGGTGCGGTGCCGGTGGCCGACCGGTTCGGCGCGCTCGCCGAGTTGCGGGCCGCCGGGCTGATCCGGCACCTCGGGCTCTCCAACGTCCGGCCGGAACAGCTGGACGAGGTGACGGGCATCGCGCCGGTGGTCTGCGTGCAGAACAACTACGGGGTGGACGCCTACCGGGAGCAGGACGCGTTCGTCCGGCTCTGCGGTGAGCGGGGCATCGCCTACGTGCCGTTCTTCGCGCTGGCCGGCACCGGGCGGGAGGCGGGCGCGAGCACCGCGCAGGGCGAGGCCGTCGAGGCGGTCGCCCGCGCCCACGGCGTCACCCCGCAGCAGGTACGCCTCGCCTGGACCCTGCACCAGGGCCCTCACGTGCTCGCCATCCCCGGCACCGCGGACCCGGAGCACCTGGCGCAGAACGTCGCCGCTGGAGCCCTACGCCTGACCCCGGAAGACCTGACCCGTCTCCGTTGATCGTCCACCCCGTCACCGCTCAGGCCCGCACGACGTGCACCACAATCTCCTGACCATCGCCCACAGTGCCGGAGAACCCCTCCGACAACGCGTCCGTGACCGTCAGCTGGAGCGCGAGGGTCTCGTGCGCGATGAGCTTCTGATGCGCGGAGACCGCCGCCGCGACGTCCGCGGGGGCGGCGATCGACACCGTGATCCGGTCGGAGACCTCGAAGTCGGCGTCGCGGCGGGCCTGCTGGATGATGCGGACGACGTCGCGTGCGACGCCCTCGGCCGCCAGTTCGGGGGTGATCTCGGTGTCCAACGCGATCGTCGCGCCACGCTGGGACTCCACGACCCAACCGGTGCGCGGCACCTCCGTGATCAGGATGTCGTCCAGGCCCACCTCGACCTGCGTACCGTCGACCGACAGCGGGTACGACCCGTTCGCCCGGACGCCGTCGACCAGGTCGCGGGGGGCGACGGCGGCAATCGCCGTCGCGACGTGCTGGGTGCGGTTGCCGAACCGGCGGCCCAGGGTCCGGAAGTTCGCTTTGACCCGCACGTCGATGACCCCGCTCTGGGCGTCGAGCGGCTGGAGGACCTTGACGTTCAACTCGTCGCCGATGTCGTCCAGCAACGCCTGCGGGAGAACGGCGCCGGCCGGCAGCCCTACGAGCGCCCGGCTCAACGGCTGACGGATCCGCAGGCTGCTCGCCTTACGCGCGGACCGTCCCGCCTCGGCCAACGCCCGCGCCGTGGCCACCTGGGCCGACAACTGCGTACTGATCAGTGTGGTGTCCGGTGTGGGCCAGGTCGCCAGGTGCACCGACTCCGCAGCCGTCGCGGCACCCGGCCGGACGACCTGCTGCCACACCTCCTCCGTGACGAAGGGAATGAACGGTGCCAGTAGCCGCGTGAGGATGTCGAGGCACTCGTACAGGGTGGTGAGGGCGTCGGGGTCGCCCTCCCAGAAACGCTGCCGCGACCGCCGCACGTACCAGTTCGACAGGTCGTCGATGAAGTCGGCGAGCAGCCGGCCGGCGCGGGCCGTGTCGTAGTTCTGCATCCGTTCGTCGACGGCGGCCGCGAGGGCGTGGACCTCGCCGACGATCCACCGGTCCAACACCGGCCGCTGGGCGACCGGCTGCGCCAGTTGGGGCGCCCACGTCGAGTTCGCCGCGTAGAGGGAGAAGAACGCAGCGGTGTTCCAGTACGTCATCAACACCTTGCGGACGATCTCGTCGAGCGGGCCGGGGCCGATCCGGCGCGGCGACCACGGTGAGCCGGAGCAGGCCATGAACCAGCGCACCGCGTCGGCGCCGTGCGTGTCCATCAACGGGATCGGCAGCAGGATGTTGCCCAGGTGTTTGCTCATCTTGCGGCCGTCCTCGGCCAGGATGTGCCCGAGGCAGACGACGTTCTCGTACGGGGACCGGTCGAAGACCAGCGTGCCCACCGCCATCAGCGTGTAGAACCACCCCCGCGTCTGGTCGATCGCCTCGCAGATGTACTGGGCCGGGTAGGTGCGCTCGAAGATCTCCCTGCTACCCGGCACGTGGGGGTAGCCCAACGACGCGAACGGCATGGCCCCGGAGTCGTACCAGGCGTCGATCACCTCCGGGACCCGGGTGGCGGTCCGGCCGCAGTCCGGGCAGGCGAAGGTGATCTCGTCGACGTACGGGCGGTGCGGGTCCAGCTCGGACAGGTCGGCGCCGGCCAGCTCCCCGAGTTCAGTACGGGAACCGACGGCGGTCACGTGGTTGTCCGGGCATCGCCACAGCGGCAGCGGGGTGCCCCAGTACCGGGAACGCGACACCGCCCAGTCGATGTTGTTCTTCAGCCAGTCGCCGTAGCGGCCGTGTTTGATGTGCTCCGGGAACCAGTTGGTGTTCTCGTTCTCCCGCGTCAGCTCGTCGCGGACCTCGGTAGTCCGGATGTACCAGGACGGCTGCGCGTAGTACATCAGCGGCGTGTGGCACCGCCAGCAGTGCGGGTAGGGGTGCTCGAACGGTTCGTGCCGGAACAACCGACCAGACTGCCTGAGACGGTCGATCAGCAACGCGTCGGCGTCCTTGAAGAACACCCCACCGACCAGGTCGATGCCGTCGTTGAACCGCCCGTTCGGGGCGACCGGGTTGACCAGCGGCAACCCGTACGCGCGGCAGACGGCGAGGTCGTCCGCGCCGAACGCCGGCGCCTGGTGCACCAGGCCGGTGCCGTCCTCGGTCGTGACGTACTCCGCGAGGACCACGAGGTGCGCGTCCGGGATGTCCACCAGGTCGAACGGCCGCTCGTACCGCAGTCCCTCCAGGGCCGACCCGGGTACGGTCGCCAGGATCTCCGCCTCGTCGCCGAGGACCCGCCGGGCCAGCGGTTCGGCGACGACGAACGTGCCCTGCCCGGTACGGGCGAGGGCGTACGTCACCCCGGGGTGTACGGCGACGGCGGTGTTGGACACCAGGGTCCACGGTGTGGTGGTCCAGATCAGCAGGTCGACGCCGCTGTGTCCGGCCACGTCCCCGCGCACCGGAAACCGCACGTACACGGACGGGTCGGTGACGGTCTCGTACCCCTGCGCCACCTCGTGGTCGGACAGGGTCGTGCCGTCGCGGGTGCAGTACGGCGCGACCCGGAAGTCCTCCACCAGCCGTCCGCCGTCGTGGATCTGCTTCAGTGACCACCAGACGCTGTCCACGTACTCCGGGGACATGGTCTGGTACGGATGCTCCAGGTCGATCCAGTAACCCATACGCTCGCTGAGCTGGACGAACTCGTCGACGTGCCGCAGCACCGAGGTGCGGCACAGGGCGTTGAACTCCGCGACGCCCATCCTCTCGATGTCGGCCTTGCCGCTGAGCCCCAGTTCCTTCTCCACCGCGAGCTCGACGGGCAGGCCGTGGCAGTCCCACCCGGCACGGCGCGGCACCGAGAAGCCCCGCATCGTCCGGTACCGGGGAAAGAGGTCCTTGAAGACCCTCGCCTCGATGTGGTGGGTGCCCGGCGTGCCGTTGGCGGTCGGCGGGCCCTCGTAGAACACCCACGGCGGGCCGTCGGCCGTCTGCTCCAGACTCCGGTTGAACACGTTGTTGGCCTGCCACCACTCGATGACCGCACGGTCCATCCCACCAAGGTCGATCTTGGTGGGCAGTGGCACGAATGGCGACTTCGACGGACCGTCCGGCACCGACGTTCTCCCTACACTTCACGTCCGCTCGCGGGGGCATCAGCTCACTGCCCACGCGGGGACGAAGCGCCGGGCGTATGGCCAGGACTCCGCGGTACCACCCCGCTTGCGCCTCGACGGTGCAGGCGCCGCTCAATTTCTCGACGTGACGTGCCGCTACGTCCGGTTCTACTTGGGCGGTCGAACTGCCCGTTCTTCCGGAGGCTCCCCGGTGATGGCCGGATCGGTGCCGATGCCAAGCAGCATAGCTGTCCGTGCGCGGGGCCCGTGGCCGGAGCGCTAGCCGTGCAGCCAGATGCGGAGAGGGCCGGTGGTGGTGAAACCAGCGGAGAGCGCCGGCGCCAGTTCCGGGGTGCTCTCGTAGCCGACCAGCGGCGCGTCGGGCACTGTGGCACACACCGCGCGCCAGATGGCCAGGGCGGTGTCGACGCGGGCGAACAGGTTGGAGACGCCGTACGGGCCGTCGCCGCTGAGCACCGCACCACCGGTGACCACACCCCGGTCGTCGTGGCGGGCGAGCACCCGTACGCGGGGGTCGGCCAGGAGCGCGGGGCGGAACAGGTCCCCGCCGCCGTGGGCCGCCGCCCAGGCCGCCAACTCGTCGGGTGTGGTGACCGGGGCCAGCGGTGTGTCGACAGGTGGTGCCGTCGGTGGCCGATGGATCCACTGCGCGTCGAGAAGCACCCGAAACCCGTACCCGGACAGGTCGAGGTCGGCGAAGCTGTCCTTCACCGACGCGCCAGGCCCGGCGTCGATCCGGGCCAGCAGGGCCTCGGCGTCGACGCCCGGCCGTAGGGTGACCGCGTCCGGGTACCACCGCGGCGAACGGTGGGGGACCCACCAGGCGTCGGCGTCGGTACGTCCGGCCAACCCCTGGCTGCCGCAGACGATGTCGCACCACTCGGCGTTGTTGCGGGCCGCCGCCGCTACCCGTTCGTCCTCCTGCACGTCAGGCAGCCTAGGTGGCCCGGCGCTGGCTCAGGGGGCGTAGACCAGGTCCATCGTGTCGGTGTGCCCGGACCAGCGCAGGTCGAGGCGCCAGCAGCCAGCCTCGGGAAGGTCGACGATCGACGGACCGGGGCCGCCGGGGACCTCCCGGATCACCCGGGTGTCGGTGCCGTCCAGCCTCGCGGTGATCTCCAGGGTCGCCGGCGCGGTCGGGTCGGGGGAGGTCGTGGCGGCGCGGGCCACCCACAGGATCTTGTTGTTCGACCCGTCCGTCCGGACCTGCCGCAGTGGGTGGGCGAACAGCACCGCGACGATGTCGCCCTTCGCGCCGAAGACGTGCGGAGCCCGCGCGTCCCCGCTGAACCCGGCGTCCGCCCAGTCCGGCAGGGACCCCGTCTCGACCCGCGCCGCGCAGGCGGTCGCGGTGCTCGTCGTGGTGGCCGCACCCGCCGTCGGCGCCGCCCCGCTGGTCGTGGTCGTGCACCCCGCCAGTAGGACCACCGAGGATGCCAGCATCAACCTGCCCCAGGAAACCATCTCGCTCCTTCCGGTACGCGTCGACGACTCGTCCACCTTTCCGACACCGCCCACGCCCGTCGGGTTCCTAGCCCAGTGAGCGCGCGATCTCGATCGCCTCGGCCTTGGTGAGGGCCCCCTCCAGCCGGTAGCTCACGTCGTTGTCCTGCCAGATCAGCGTCGAGGCGGCAAGTCGGGCGGTCTCCCTGCGGATCTCACCCGCCCGGTCCACGTAGGACAACGCGTGTGGGCCGTCGACCCAGACGGCGAAGTCGCCGTTCACCTGGACCCAGTTCGCGCCCGGCGGGGTGATCTCCTTGTGGAAGGCCAGGTCGAGGTGACCGTCGAACGCGTCGACGCGCAGCGCGCCTCCGTCGTAGAGCAGCGTCGCCACCCGGTACCGGCCCGTGGCGTCGGGGTCGGCGACCAGTACCTGTTCGGGCGGGCCCAGCTTCGCCGGCAGGCGGATCGGAAACCGCACCGCCCGCTGGGCCTCGGCCAGGGCGACGGTCCGCTGGCCGGGCAACGGCGACGCGGTGCCGCCGGGCGGCACCGGGGCGGGTGAGGTGGCGATGCTGACCCCGGCGAAGCGCAGCAGCCCCGTGACGGCGTCGGCGATCGCGGCACGCGTCGGCGGCAACAGCGCCACCAGCAGGGCGACGAACGCCGCCGCGGCGAGCGACCGCCACCGGCGCCGCCGGGGCGCGGGCGTGCCCAGTCGTACGCGGACACGGGCGGTCACGTCGGGCGGCTCGGGGGTTTCCAGCCAGGCGGACAGGTCGCGCAGTTCCCGTTCGAGGTCACCCATGCCGGACCTCCGCACTGTCGAGCAGGCCGCGGAGCTTCGCCAGCGCCCGGGACGTACGCGACTTCACTGTGCCCCGGGGCCAGCCCAGAGCCGACACCGTCTCCTCCTCGGTGAGGTCGAGGAAGAACCGGCAGACGATGACCTCGCGGTCCCGTGTTGGCAGTTGCCGCAGCGCCTGCACCAGCGACCTCCGGCGCTCCCCGGCGAGGACCGCGGCGACCGCGTCGTCCTCGGCGATCTCAGACCTCGGGTCCGCTGCCGCCGCCCGCAGGACGAGCCCGTCGCGCCGGCCACGGGAGCGGTGCAGGTTGCGGGTCTCGTTCGCGACGATCGCGAGCAGCCACGACCGGAAGGACGCGTCACCCCGGTAACGGGACAGCTTCCGGTACGCCTTCACAAACGCCTCCTGGATGACGTCCTCGGAGTCCGAGCCCGCGCCGAGCAGCACCGCTGTCCGGTACGCGGACGCGGTGTGCCGGGCGACCAGGAGGTCGTACGCCTCCAGGTCACCTGCCCGAGCGCGGGTGACGAGCGTCTCGTCGTCCAGGGGAGCCTCCGTTCGGATCACACTCATGACACCGCCAACCCGCCGCGGGTTCCACCCGGCGTGGGTCAGGTTGCTCCCATCCGCCGTGCAGCGTATTGCCAGGATTTGGTGGTGCACTGGGAGAGTTGTCGAGGAGAGGGGCTGGTCATGAGCTGGTTCAGTCGCCGGTCACGGGGTGCCGAGGCGACCCCGACGAAGCTGGACCGGGAGGCGACCCGCGAGGACCTCGCGGCGCTGGAGGCGTTCGTCGCCAGCCGGCGAGGCGTGGAGTTCTACCTGGAGCCGGAGACCACGGCGACGGACACCACGGTGGTGGCGATCGCCCACGACGGTGAGTGGATCCGCCGGCGCACCGGTACGCCCAGGGCGGCGGGGGCGATTGCCCGCAAGCACGCGGTGCCGCTGTACGAGGCCGGGCGCACCGGCTACCCGGAACGGATGCGGACCTGGAGCCGGGCACACCCGGAACGCCACGCCCGCTGAGGGCCGCCGGGCTCAGGCGTCGTCCACGGCCGTGCGGGCCTGCTCGAACGTCACCGGCTCCGCGTGGCTGGAGACGTACCAGTGGTAGTCACCGTCGAGTAGTCGCCGGATCAGGTCGAGATCGAGGCCATCCTCCGGCTGGCGCAGGTGCGCGGGCGGCGGGTAGAAGCAGTCGCCCAGCAGCATGACGCCCGAGTCCGGCACCAGCACAATTGTCGAGTCCGGCGCGTGCGCGCCTCCGACGTGTCGTAGCTCGACGCCCACTGGCAACTCGTCGACATCGGTGAACGTCCGGGTTGGTGGCAGGATCGCGAAATCCTCCCAGGAGTCCATCGCGCGTGCCCGCCCCCGGAAGCTCGGGCCGAGACGAGGGTCGGCGCGTACCCGCTCGTCCAGATAGTGGTGGCTCCACGGCTGTGCGGCTTCGGCGCGCAGCAGCGGCACAGCCGTCTCATGCCCGACGATCTCCACGCCGGGCCAGGCGCAGGCTCCCCAGACATGGTCCCAGTGGTGGTGGGTGTAGACGAGCCAGCGTGGCTTCGGAAGTCCGGCTGCGGCGAGCGCGGCCTGGATGCCGCGGGCATGCGCGGGGCTCTGCCCGGCGTCGATCATCACACTGCCGCGATCGTCGGCCACGACGGCGACGCCGGCCTGGACCGCCTCGGGCTCGGAGTCGCCCGGACAGATCCAGACACGACCCGCCAGGTGGTGGAACTGCGGAGCGACCATGGTAATCGATCTCCGAGATTGATCGCGGATCACGGGCGTGGTGTCGCCGATCCTAGGTCAGCGCACCGCAGGGCACCGTCCCGCCGGACGATCGGCGCAGGCCACGACGCCTTAGACCGCCCTTTGCTCTGCTTACCTATCTGCACCGGTGACGCTCCGTGTCTGGTGCAGATAGGTAAGCAGAGCAAAGGGCGGCGCACATTGATCTGTGGCGTCGCGTGGTGCGGAGCCCCGCCTGCGTCGATCGCCAAGCTTCGATGGTTGGTGTCCGCCTGGCGGGGCCGGGGCGGCGTTGACCGGCGGCGGAGGGGTGTGGCAGCATTCGCGGCCTGACGGCAGTGAAGGAAGTCGGTGCGAATCCGACGCGGTCCCGCCACTGTCACCGGGGAGCGATCCCCCCTCGTGAGTCACGGCCGTGTGTCTGCGGTTGGAAGGCCGGGGGAGAGCGTCGATCCGGAAGCCAGGATACTTCGGCCGTCGGGATGTACCCCAGGGCGTGGACACCCGAGGAGGACCCGATGACGCACGGCGTCTCTGTCACCGACGATCACCGTCGTGAGCCGAGCGGCGGACGCCCCGCCGCGCCCCGACCCGGCCGCGCCGCCGCGCCGGCATCCGCACGCTCCCGCGCCGTTCACCGCTGAGTTCGACACCGCGCCACCCGTCGCCGCCGGCCCCGCGTCGGTGAGTCGCCCGGGTCGCGGTGCCTGCTCAACCCCGCGCCCATCCTTCGTCGCCCGATCGCCTCGGCGAACGCGCCGACGTCACTTTCCGGAGCCTGCCGTGCGCATCCTGCTGCTGTCCACCGCCGACACCGACCTGCTGGCCGCCCGCGCCAGCGGCGCCGACTACCGGTTGGCCAACCCCGCCCGAGTCGCCGCCGAGGAGGTGCCCGCCCTGCTCGACGGGGTCGCCCTCGTCGTCGTACGCCTGCTCGGCGGTCGGCAGGCGTGGCCGGACGGTCTTGCCGCGGTGCTCGCCACCGGCGTGCCGACTGTCGTGCTCGGCGGTGAGGCGCTGCCCGACGCGGAGCTGATGGCCATCTCCACAGTGCCGTCCGGGGTCGTCACCCAGTCGTTGGCGTACCTCGTGGAGGGCGGCCCGGACAACCTCGGACAGTTGGCCCGGTTCCTCTCCGACACGGTGCTGCTCACCGGCGAGGGGTTCGCCGCACCCGCGCCCACCCCGGCGTACGGCGTGCACGGCGACCACCCCGCCGACCCGAATCGGCCCACAGTGGGAATCGTCTTCTACCGGGCGCACGCCCTCGCCGGCAACACCGGATTCGTCGACGTGCTCGCGGACGCGGTCCGCCAGGCCGGCGGCAACCCGCTGCCGATCTTCTGCGGCTCGCTGCGCGGGCTGACCGCGGGCGCCGCACCACTCGGGCTCTTCGCCCGCTGTGACGCGCTGCTGGTCACAGTGCTCGCGGCCGGCGGCGCGGTCGCCGCCGACGCCTCCGGTGGCGGCGACGAGGACGCCTGGGACGTCGGCGCCCTGGCCGCCCTGGACGTGCCGGTCGTCCAGGCGCTCTGCCTCACCAGCACCCGCGCGCAGTGGGCCGACAGCGACGCCGGCCTGTCCCCGTTGGACGCCGCCATGCAGGTGGCCATCCCCGAGTTCGACGGCCGGATCGTCACAGTGCCGTTCTCGTTCAAGCAGATCGACGCGGACGGGCTCTCGATCTACGCAACCGATCCCGAGCGGGCCGCCCGGGTCGCCGGGATCGCGGTACGCCACGCCCGGCTGCGGTACGTGCCGCACGCCGACAAGCGCATCGCCGTGGTGCTCAGTTCGTACCCCACCAAGCACTCCCGGGTCGGCAACGCCGTCGGGTTGGACACCCCGGCGTCGGCGGTCCGGCTGTTCGCCGCGTTGGCCGAGGCCGGCTACGACCTGGGTGACGCGCCGCCGCCCGACGACGGCGACGCGCTGATCCACGCGCTGATCGCCGCCGGCGGTCACGACGTGGAGTGGCTCACCCCGGAGCAGTTGGCAGCGGCCGAGGCCCGGATATCGGGGCAGACGTACCAGCGGTGGTTCGACCAGGTGCCGGCCGAGCTGCGCGAGCGGATGCGGGAGCACTGGGGTGAGCCGCCGGGCGAGCTGTACACCGAGGGCGGGGACATCGTGCTCGCCGGGCTGCGCTTCGGCAACGTGGTGCTGCTGATCCAGCCGCCCCGCGGCTTCGGGGAGAACCCGATCGCCATCTACCACGACCCGGACCTGCCGCCGAGTCACCACTACCTGGCCGCGTACCGCTGGCTGACCGCGCCGGTCGCGGACGGCGGCTTCGGCGCGGACGCCGTGGTGCACCTGGGCAAGCACGGCACCCTGGAGTGGCTGCCCGGCAAGGGCCTCGGCCTGGCCGCCGACTGCGCGCCCGACGCGGTCCTCGGCGACCTGCCGCTGGTGTACCCGTTCATCGTCAACGACCCCGGCGAGGGCACCCAGGCCAAGCGGCGGGCGCACGCAGTTGTCGTCGACCACCTGGTCCCGCCGATGGCCCGCGCCGAGACCTACGGCGACCTGGCCAAACTGGAACAACTGCTCGACGAGTACGCGACGGTGCAGGCCCTCGACCCGGCCAAGGTGCCCACCGTACGGGCGCAGATCTGGGACCTGGTGCGCGCCGCCGAGCTGCACCACGACCTGCACGCCGAGGCGATGCCCGACGCGGACGACTTCGACGACTTCGTGCTGCACCTCGACGGGTACCTGTGCGAGGTCAAGGACGTGCAGATCCGCGACGGGCTGCACATCCTCGCCGACGCGCCCACCGGCGAGCCCCGGGTCAACCTGGTCCTCGCGGTGCTGCGCGCCCCGCAGATCTGGGGCGGCGCCCGCGCCCTACCCGGCCTGCGACAGGCCCTCGCCGTCGCGTACTCCCTCGACGAGCAGGAACTGCTCGCGACGCCGGGACAGCGACTGGCGCTGCCCGCGGCGCTGACCGACGTGGTGGACGGGCCGGCCGGCACCGCCGCCGACGCGATCGACCTGATCGAGGCCCTCGCCCGGCGGCTGGTCGTCGGCATGGAGACCCTGGACTGGGCAGTGGACACCATCGACGCCGTGGTGACGGAGGTGACCGGTCGGTCGATGCCGGACGTCGCCGCGGTGCTGCACTTCGCCGCCACCGAGCTGGTGCCCCGACTGGACCGGACCACCGACGAGCTGACCAACACCCTCGGGGCGCTGGACGGCAGGTTCGTGCCGCCCGGCCCGTCCGGCTCACCCACCCGGGGCCTGGTCAACGTGCTGCCCACCGGCCGCAACTTCTACTCCGTCGACCCGAAGGCCATCCCCAGCCGCAACGCCTGGGACGTCGGGGTGGCCCTCGCCGACTCACTGCTGGCCCGGCACCTCGCCGACACCGGCGCGTACCCCCGTTCGGTGGGGTTGACCGTCTGGGGCACCAGCGCGATGCGCACCCAGGGCGACGACATCGCCGAGGTGCTCGCGCTGCTGGGCTGCCGGCCGGTCTGGGACGACAGGTCCCGGCGGGTGACCGGCATCGAGGTGGTGCCGACCGCCGAGCTGGGCCGCCCGCGCGTCGACGTCACGGTGCGCATCTCCGGCTTCTTCCGCGACGCGTTTCCGCACGTGGTGGCGCTGCTCGACGACGCCGTCCGGCGGGTCGCGGCCCTGGACGAGCCGGACGAGGAGAACTACCTGCGGGCGCACGTCGCCGCCGACCTCGCCGAGCACGGCGACGAGCGAAGGGCCACCGCCCGGATCTTCGGTTCCAAGCCCGGCGCGTACGGCGCTGGTCTGTTGCCCCTGATCGACGCCCGGACCTGGCGCAGCGACGCCGACCTGGCCGAGGTGTACGCGGTGTGGGGCGGCTACGCGTACGGCCGGGGACTGGACGGGCGGGAGGCGCGCGCCGACATGGAGCGCTCGTTCGCCCGGATCGCGGTGGCGGTGAAGAACCAGGACACCCGTGAGCACGACATCGTCGACTCCGACGACTACTTCCAGTACCACGGCGGAATGGTGGCGATGGTCCGCCACCTCACCGGCACGTCACCACAGGCGTACGTGGGTGACTCGGCGATGCCGCACGACGTGCGCACCCGCACGCTGGGTGAGGAGACCCGGCGGGTGTTCCGGGCCCGGGTGGTCAACCCGAAGTGGATCGCGGCGATGCGCCGGCACGGCTACAAGGGCGCGTTCGAGCTGGCGGCCACAGTGGACTACCTGTTCGGTTACGACGCCACCGCCGGTGTTGTCGACGACTGGATGTACGAGCACCTGGCCGCCGCGTACCTCTTCGACGAGACCACCCGGGAGTTCCTGGAGCAGTCCAACCCGTGGGCGTTGCGCGGCATCACCGAACGCCTGTTGGAGGCCGCCGACCGGGGGCTGTGGGCCAAGCCGGAGCCGGCCACCCTGGACCGGCTGCGTGACACGTACCTGGCCAGTGAGGGCGACCTGGAGGACCGGTTGTGAGCGCGAGGAGTGAGCCGGTTCTGCGAGCCCCGCAGTCGCGAACGAAAGAAGGCGCAGTGGCGATTTATCCGTTCAGCGCGGTGCTCGGCATGGCCGACATGCGGCTGGCGTTGCTGCTCAACGCGGTCTCCCCGGCGATCGGTGGGGTGCTGGTCCGGGGTGAGAAGGGGACCGCCAAGTCCACCGCCGTGCGGGCCCTCGCCGCGCTGCTGCCCCCGGTGCGGCGGGTCGCCGGCTGCCGTTTCGGCTGTGACCCGGCCGAGCCCGACCCGGCCTGCCCGGACGGCCCGCACCCGGCCGACGTCGCCGCCGAGACCCGTCCGGCCCGCCTCGTCGAGCTGCCGGTGGGCGCCGCCGAGGACCGGGTGGTCGGTGCGCTGGATCTGGAGAAGGCGATCGGCGAGGGGGTACGCGCCTTCGAGCCGGGCCTGCTCGCCGCCGCGCACCGAGGTGTGCTCTACGTCGACGAGGTCAACTTGCTGCACGACCACCTCGTCGACCTGCTGCTCGACGCGGCGGCGATGGGCCGCAGCCACGTCGAGCGGGAGGGCGTCTCGGTCAGCCACGCCGCCCGGTTCCTGCTGGTCGGCACGATGAACCCGGAGGAGGGGGAGCTGCGCCCGCAGCTGCTTGACCGGTTCGGGCTCACTGTGGAGGTGGGCGCCAGCCGGGACCCGGAGATCCGGGTCGAGGTGGTCCGCCGCCGGCTGGCCGCCGACGCGGACCCGGTCGGCTTCGCCGCCCGTTGGGCCGACGCCGACGCGGAGATCGCCGACCAGGTGGCTGCCGCCCGCCGCCGACTTCCCGGGGTACGACTGCCGGACGCCGCGTTGCGGCAGATCGCCGAGGTGTGCGCGGCGTTCGACGTGGACGGGATGCGGGCCGACATCGTCACCGCCCGTACCGCCCTCGCCCACGCCGCCTGGCACGGCCGGGACCGGGTCACCATCGACGACGTCCGGGTGGCGGCCCGGTTGGCCCTGCCGCATCGCCGCCGCCGCGACCCGTTCGACACCCCGGGGCTGGACGAGAAGCGCCTCGACGAGGCGTTGCAGCGCGCCCAGGATGCCCACCCCGACGACCCGGACGACGCCGGCCCCGACGACCGCGGCCCCGACGGCAGTGACCCGGACGGCGGCCCGCAGGGCGGTGGCCCGGCCGGTGGCGGTGGCCCGAACGGGGGCGGACCACAGGGCGGCGGCCCGCAGGGAGGCGACCAGGGTGAACCGGGTTCGGCGGAGCACCCGACGGCGCGTGATGGCGCTGGCACCGACGGGCCGGACGGCACCGGCGGCTGGCCGCAGCGCCAGCAGGCCGATCGGGGTGACGACGGCCCGGACTCGCGCCCGCTTGGTGGCGGGCATTCGGCGACCGGTGCCGACGACCCGACCCGCGGCGGGGAGTCCCAGCCGGTGGCCGTACCCCGGGGTGGGTTGAGGGCGCGGGTGCTCACCGCGCCCGGCCTGGGTGACGGGGTGCCGGGCCGACGGTCTCGGGCCCGCACCGGGCGGGGTCGCACCACCGGCGCCCGGGTACCGGCGGGTCGGGTCGGCGCGCTGCACCTGCCGGCCACGATCCGCGCCGCCGCGCCGCACCAGGCGGCCCGGGGCCGGCTCACCGGTCCGCTGCGACTGCGCCGGGACGACCTGCGCGAGGCGGTTCGTGAGGGGCGCGAGGGCAACCTGGTGCTGTTCGTGGTGGACGCGAGCGGCTCGATGGGCGCGCGGCAGCGGATGGCCACTGTGAAGGACGCGGTGCTCGCCCTGCTCACCGACGCGTACCAGCGGCGGGACAAGGTCGCGGTGATCGCGTTCCGGGGTGCCGGCGCCCGGACCCTGCTGCCGGCGACCTCGTCGGTGCTGGCCGCCTCGACCCGGCTGGCCGAGCTGCCCACCGGCGGGCGTACGCCGCTGGCCGAGGGGCTGCTCGCTGCCGCGGACCTGTTGCGGGTGGAGCGCCTGCGCGACCCGAAGCGCCGCCCGCTGGTCCTCATCGTCACCGACGGGAGGGCCACGGCGGGCACCCGGCCGCTGGACCGGGCGGCAGCGGCGGCGGCGGTCCTGGCCGCCACCGGCGCGCCGTGCGTGGTCGTCGACTGCGAGACGGGCCCGGTCCGCCTGCACCTGGCCGCCCGCCTGGCCACCCAGCTCAGTGCCCCCCGAACTCCCCTGGAAGCCCTCACCCACCCCCACCCCCGCGATCTTGCACTTCCTGTCGCGGCATAAAGGGCCAAGTGCACATATGACCAACAGAAACTGCAAGATCGCGGAAGAGGCGGGCACGGGAGTGGCCGCGGGACGGGGGACGGACTGATGCCGCAGGGACAGCCGAGTTCGGTGCCCGCTGACGGGTTGACGACCCGGCAGCGGCGGCACCGGCCACTGTTGATCGTCCACACCGGGCAGATGAAGGGGAAGTCGACGGCGGCCTTCGGGCTGGCGTTGCGGGCCTGGACGGCCGGTCTTCCGGTCGGGGTGTTCCAGTTCGTCAAGAGCGCCAAGTGGCGGGTGGGGGAGGAGAACGCCTTCCGGGCGCTCGGCGAGGTGCACGAGCGCACCGGCCAGGGCGCGCCGGTGGCCTGGCACAAGATGGGCGAGGGCTGGTCCTGGATCCAGCGCGGCGGCGACGCCGACCATGCCGCCGACGCCCTGGAGGGCTGGCGGCAGATCCAGCGTGACCTGGCCGCCGAGCGCTACGGGCTGTACGTGTTGGACGAGTTCACCTACCCGATGAAGTGGGGCTGGGTGGACGTCGACGAGGTGGTCGCCACCCTGGCCGACCGCCCCGGCTTCCAACACGTCGTGATCACCGGCCGGGACGCCGACCCGCGCCTGGTCGCCGCCGCCGACCTGGTCGCCGAGCTGACCAAGGTCAAGCACCCGATGGACGCCGGCCAGAAGGGCCAGAAGGGCATCGAGTGGTGAGCGCGCACTGGGCGCTGCCCCGGGTGGTGGTCGCCGCGCCGGCCAGCGGCCACGGCAAGACCACTGTGGCCACCGGGCTGCTCGCCGCGCTGCGCCGGCGGGGCCTGACGGTCAGCCCGCACAAGGTCGGGCCCGACTACATCGACCCCGGCTACCACGCCCTCGCCGCCGGGCGGGCAGGGCGCAACCTCGACCCGTTCCTCGTCGGAGCCGACCGGATCGTCGCCCTGCTGCGACACGGCGCGAGCGTCCCCACGCCCGCCGACATCGCCGTCGTCGAGGGCGTCATGGGCCTGCACGACGGCGCGGTGGGCCGCCGCGACTTCGCCTCCACCGCGCACGTCGCCCGGCTGATCGAGGCACCCGTGCTGCTGGTGCTGGACACCACCGCGCAGGGCCGGTCGGCCGCCGCGCTCACCCTCGGCATGGCCGCGTTCGACCCGGCGGTACGGATCGGCGGGGTGATCCTCAACCGGGTCGGCTCACCCCGGCACGAGACGCTGCTGCGTGACGCCCTCGCCGAGGTGGGCGTACCGGTGCTCGGGGCGGTGACCCGCGCCGCCGAGGTGGCCGCGCCGGCACGGCACCTCGGGTTGGTGCCGGTCGCCGAGCGGGCACCCGAATCGGTCGCGATCGTCACCGCGCTCGCCGAGCTGGTCGAGGCCACAGTGGACCTCGACGCCGTGCTCGACCTGGCCCGGACCGCCCCGCCGCTGACCACCCCGGCGTGGGACCCGGTCGCCGCCGTCGGCGGGCCGGTCGGCCTCGAACGACCACGGGTCGCGCTCGCCGGTGGCCCGGCCTTCACCTTCTCGTACGCCGAGACCGCCGAACTGCTCACCGCGGCCGGCGCGGACGTCGTCACCGTCGACCCGCTGCGTGACCCGGCTCTGCCCACCGGCACCCGGGCTGTGGTGATCGGCGGGGGATTCCCCGAGGCGTACGCGGAGGCGCTCGCCGACAACACCGCGCTCCGCGCGGAGCTGGCCGACTTCGACGGGCCGATCGTGGCCGAGTGCGCCGGGCTGCTCTACCTCGGGCGTTCCCTGGACGGCGTACCGATGTGCGGTCGGCTGGACCTGACCGCCCGGATGACCGACCGGCTCACCCTCGGCTACCGGGAGGCCCTCGCCGTCACCGACTCCCCGGTGGCGCGCGCCGGCGAGCCGGTACGCGGCCACGAGTTCCACCGCACCACCACCGACCCGGGGTACGGCGACACACCGGCGTGGCAGTGGAACGACACCCCGCACGGCTTCGTGGCCGGCCGGGTGCACGCCTCCTACCTGCACACCCACTGGGCCGGTCACCCGGACGCGGCCCGCCGACTGGTCGAGGCGGCCCGATGAGCGCCACGCTCACCGGGGTCGGCGTCGGCCCGGGCGACCCGGAACTGCTCACCGTCAAGGCGGTGCGGCTGCTGCGCGAGGCCGACCTGGTCTTCGTACCCGTGATGGCGGACCGGGTCACGCCCACCGCGACCGCCGACGCGACGCCGCCGGGTGCGGACGCCGGGCGGGCCGAGGCGACAGTGCGGGAGCACGTCACGACCGACCGGCTGCGCCGGCTGCCGTTCGCGCTCGACGACCGGGGCGGGGTCACCCCGCGCCGGGCGGCGGCCTGGGACGACGCCGCCCGGGTGGTGGTCGAGGCGATCGACGCGGGCGCGCGGTCGCTGGCGTTCGCCACCATCGGCGACCCCAACGTCTACTCCACCTTCGGTTACCTGGCCCAGAGTGTCCGCGCGCTGCGCCCGGCGGTGCGGGTGGCGACAGTGCCCGGCATCACCGCCATGCAGGAGCTGGCGGCGCGCAGCGGCACCCCGCTCTGTGAGGGACGCGAACCGCTCACCCTGCTCCCGGCCACCGCCGGCCTGGCGCTCTTCGCCGACGCCCTCGCCGGGCCGGGCACCGTGGTGGTCTACAAGGGCTGGCGGCGGCACCCGGAACTGCTCGCCGAGCTGCGCCGGCAGGGTCGCCTCGCCGACGCCGTGCTCGGACGCGGCCTGGGGCTCCCCGGCGAACGCGTCGGCCCGGTCGACGACACCGGGCACGACCTGCCGTACCTGTCGACGCTGCTGGTTCCGGCCCGCCGCGAGCACCGAGGAGGAAAACTGTGACCAGCGACGGCACCGTGTGGTTCGTCGGAGCCGGCCCGGGGGCGGCGGACCTGCTGACCCTGCGGGCCGCCCGGGTGATCTCCGAGGCGGACATCGTGATCTGGGCGGCCAGCCTGGTGCACGCCGACGTGCTCGACCACGCCCGCTCCGACGCGGAGATCGTCGACTCGTCGCAGCTGCCCATCGAGGGTGTGCTGCCGCTCTACCAGCGCGCCGCCGAGCAGGGGCTGACAGTGGCCCGGATCCACTCCGGAGACCCGGCGCTGTGGGGCGCGGTGCAGGAGCAACTGGACCTGTGCCGGGCGCTCGGCCTGGCCGTCGAGATCGTGCCCGGGGTGTCCTCGTTCACCGCCGTCGCGGCGATCATCGGGCGGGAGCTGACAGTGCCCGAGGTGGCCCAGTCGGTCATCCTCACCCGCCTCGAAGGCGGCAAGACCCCGATGCCGCCCGGCGAGCGGGTCCGGGACTTCGCCCGGCACGGCACCACGATGGCGCTGTTCCTCTCCGCCGCCCGCTCCGGGCAGGTGCAGGCCGAACTGCTGGCCGGCGGCTACCCCGACGACACGCCGGCCGTGGTGGCGTACCAGGCGACCTGGCCCGACGAACTGGTGGTGCGCTGCACCGTCGGCACCCTGGAGGCGACGGTCAAGCAGCACAAGCTGTGGAAGCACACCCTCTTCCTGGTCGGCCCGGCCCTCACCGCCGAGGGCACCCGCTCGCACCTGTACCACCCCGGGCACTTCCACACCTTCCGCCGGGCCGAGCCGACCGCCCGCGCCGAGCTGCGCCGCGCCCGCGCCGGAGAAACAGAAACCCCATGACGTACGCCGAGCCGCCGCTGCGCGAACCGGACCTGCCGCGTACCGCGAAGGTCCGGCCCACAGCGCTGCGCACCGGCTGGACCACCGGCGCGTGCGCGACGGCGGCGGCGAAGGCCGCGGTCACCGCGCTGGTCAGCGGCAGCAGCCAGCAGGAGGTGGAGATCGGGCTGCCGGCCGGACGCCGGGTGCGTTTCCCGGTCGAGCGCTGCGAGGTGACCGGCACCCCACCGGTCCGGGCCGAGGCGGTGGTGGTCAAGGACGCCGGGGACGACCCGGACGTCACCCACGGCGCCGAGCTGACCGCCACGGTGAACTGGACCGACGTGCCCGGCCTGCGGCTGGCCGGCGGTGCCGGCGTCGGCACGGTCACCAAACCCGGCCTCGGGCTCGCGGTCGGCGGCCCGGCGATCAACGACACCCCCCGCCAGATGATCGGCGACGCCGTGGCCGAGGTGGTCGACCTCAGCGAGGTCGGAGTCCGGGTGGTGATCAGCGTGCCCCGGGGCGAGGTCATGGCCCGCAAGACCACCAACCGTCGCCTCGGCATCCTCGGTGGCATCTCGATCCTCGGCACCACCGGGATCGTCCGCCCCTTCTCCACCGCGTCGTGGCGGGCCAGCGTCGTGCAGGCCGTGCACGTGATGGCCGCCCAGGGCGAGCCGACAGTGGTGCTCTGCACCGGTGGGCGTACCGAGCGGGCCGCCCGTACGCTCCTGCCCGACCTGCCCGAGGTCTGTTTCGTCGAGGTCGGCGACTTCACCGGGGCCGCGGTGACCGCTGCGGTGGGTGACGCCATGACCGGTCTGGTCTTCGTCGGCATGGCCGGCAAGCTCGCCAAACTGGCGGCCGGCATCCTGATGACCCACTACACCCGATCCAAGGTGGACCTCTCCCTGCTCGGCGCGGTGACCGCCGAGGCCGGCGGCGACCCGTCGCTCGTCGCCGCCGTGACCGCTGCGAACACCGGGCGACACGCGTACGAGCTGTGGGAGGCCGCCGGGCTGCTCGCCCCGGCCGGCGACCTGCTCTGCCAGCGGGTCCAGGCGGTGTTGCGGCGCTTCGCCGGGCCCACGGTGACAGTGGACGTGGCGATGGTCGACTTCGCCGGAGCGCACGTCGTCGCGTCGTCCGGCCGGTGGCCTCGATGACGCGGATGGCCTCGGCGACCCCATCGGCCCCGGTGGCCGCCGTGTCAGTGGTCGGCCTGGACGCGGCGGGCGCACCCCCGCACCCCGCGCTCGCACCGGTGCTGGCCACCGCCGGGCTGGTGGTCGGGGCCGCCCGGCACCTGGCCGCGGTGCCCGTACCGGCCGGCGCGGACACCATCGCCCTCGGGCCGCTCGCCCCCGCCCTGCGCCGCCTCGCCGAGGCCGTCGACGCCGGGGTGCCGGCCGTGGTGCTGGCCAGCGGCGATCCCGGCCTGTTCGGCATCGTCCGGCGGCTGCGCGCGGCCGGGCTGCCGCTGCGGGTGGTGCCGGCGGTGTCCAGCGTGGCCGCCGCGTTCGCCCGCGCCGGGCTGCCCTGGGACGGCGCCGCCGTGGTCACCGCGCACGGCCGCGATCCGCGCCCGGCGTTGAACGCCTGCCGGGCGCTGCCACTGGTCGCGGTGCTCACCGCGCCCGGCGCCGGCGCGGCCGAGCTGGGCGCCGGCCTGATCGGCTGGTCCCGCCGTCTGTTGGTCGCCGAGCACCTGGGCACCACCGCCGAACGGATCCGCGCGGTGACCCCCGAGCAGGCCGCCGCCGAGACCTGGGCCGACCCGCACGTCCTGCTCAGCCTCGCCGACCCGGTGCCGGCCAGGTCCGCACCCGCCGACGCCGCGCCCGCCGGGTCCACGTCAATCCCCGCCGGGCCCGCCTGGTCCGCAGACGCCCCGCCTGACCGAGGTACGGCCGGTATGCGCGCCGACAACCAGCCCGCCGCCGCGCCGGCCGGCGGTTGGGCGCTGCCGGAGGACCGGTACGCCCACCGTGACTCCATGATCACGAAGTCGGAGGTGCGCGCCCTCGTCGTCGCCCGGCTGCGCCCCCGACTGGGCCGGCTGATCTGGGACATCGGGGCGGGCAGCGGCTCGGTCGGCATCGAGTGCGCGTTGCTCGGCGCGGCAGTGCTCGCCGTCGAACAGGACGCCGACGCCGGTGCCACCATCCGGGCCAACGCCGCGGCGCACGCCGTGCACGTCCGACTGATCAGCGGACGTGCCCCGGCGGCGCTGGCCGGCCTCCCCGAGCCGGACGCAGTCTTCGTCGGCGGTGGCGGTGTCGACGTCCTCACCGCCGTGGCGGCCCGCCAACCCGAGCGGGTGGTGCTCACCCTGGCCGCACTGGACCGGGTCGCACCGTCCGTGGGTCTGCTGCGCGCCGCCGGCTACACGGTCGAGGGCAGCCAGCTCTCCGCCGCCCGCCTCGCCGACCTGCCCGGCGGGTCGATCCGCCTCGCGGCCACCAACCCGGTGGTCGTCCTCACCGGGGAGCGCCAGTGACCGAACAGAACCCGCCCGCCCGGATCGGCCTGGTGGCGGCCACCGCAGCCGGCCGCCGGCACGCCGACACAGTGACCGCCGCCTGGCCGCACGCCCGGCTGGTCGAGGGGGAGACCGTCGCCGACGCGCTGCGGACCGCCTGGGCCGGATGTGACGCGGTCATCGCGTTCCTGGCCACCGGGGCGGTGGTACGGATCGTCGCGCCGCTGCTCGACGACAAGCGCACCGACCCGGCGGTGGTGGTCGTCGACGAGGCCGCCCGGCACGCTGTGGCGCTGCTCGGTGGGCACGCCGGCGGTGCCAACGCCCTCGCCGAGCAGGTCGCCGCCCTGCTGGACGCCCGACCGGTGATCACCACGGCCACCGACGCGGTCGACCTGCCGGGGCTGGACACCCTCGGCTGGCCCGTGCAGGGCGCTGTCGCCGCGGTGTCCCGGGCCATCCTGGACGGCGAGCCGGTCCGGCTGATCGCCGACGCCGACTGGCCGCTACCCGCCCTGCCCCCGAACGTGCGCCCGGCTGACGAGGACCCGACGGACGACGGGTACCGGCTGCTGGTCACCGACCGGGTCGTGTCGCTCGACGAGCGGACCGCCGTGCTGCGTCCGCCGTCGCTGGTCGCCGGCGTGGGCGCGAGTCGGGGCGTACCCGCCGCCGAGGTGGCGGAGCTGCTGCACCGGGTGCTGGCCGAGGCCGGCCTCGATCCGGCGAGCCTGCGCTGCCTGGCCACCGCCGACATCAAGGCCGACGAGGCGGGCATCCGCAGCACCGTCGACGCGCTCGGCGTACCCCTGGTGACCTGGCCGGCGACGCGGCTGGCGGCGGTCGACGTGCCGCACCCCAGCGAGGTGGTCCGGGCCGCGGTCGGCACGCCGAGCGTGGCGGAGGCCGCGGCCCTGCTCGGCCCGGACGGCCGGGCCGACGACGCGACGCTGCTGGTGGGGAAGACCGCGACGGCGATGGCCACCGTCGCGGTGGCCCGGCACGCGCCACGCGGCCGGCTGGCCGTCGTCGGCCTCGGGCCGGGCGCCGCCGACCTGCGCACCCCCCGCGCGGTCGCCGAGCTGCGGCGCGCCGCCGTGGTGGTCGGCCTCGACCAGTACCTGGAGCAGGTCCGCGACGTGCTCCGCCCCGGCACCCGGGTGCTCTCCAGCGGGCTCGGCGCGGAGGAGGCGCGGGCGCGCGCCGCCGTCGCCGAGGCCGCCGCCGGCCGGGCGGTCGCGCTGATCGGCTCCGGCGACGCCGGGGTGTACGCGATGGCCAGCCCCGCCCTCGAGTACGCCGACGAGCGGATCGAGGTGGTGGGCGTCCCCGGGGTCACCGCCGCCCTCGCCGCCGGGGCGCTGCTCGGCGCGCCCCTCGGCCACGACCACGCCTACGTGAGCCTGTCCGATCTGCACACCCCGTGGGACGTCATCGAGCGGCGGGTCACCGCCGCCGCCGAGGGCGACTTCGTGACGCTCTTCTACAACCCGCGCAGCCGGGCCCGCGACTGGCAGCTCGGCAAGGCGCTCGGCATCCTCGCCGCGCACCGGTCACCGGACACCCCGGTGGGCGTGGTGCGCAACGCCAGCCGCCCCGGCGAACGGGTGCACCTCGCCACAGTGGCCACACTCGATCCGGCGATCGTCGACATGTACAGCGTCGTGGTCGTGGGCAGCAGCGACACGCGGCTGGTCGCCGGCCGGATGGTCACACCCCGGGGGTACCGGTGGCGTTCGTGACGATCGACGCCTGCCAGGGCTGCGGCGCGTGCCTGCTCACCTGCCCCACCCACGCGATCCGACCGGTCGCCGGTGGCCTCACGGTCCGCGCCGACCGGTGCACCGGCTGCCTGGAGTGCCTGGAGATCTGCCCGGTCGACGCGATCCGCGTCGTCGAGCCCGACCCCCGCGAAGGAGCCCGATGAGCCGGGTCGTGCACCCCATCGAGGCCGAGTCGTACCGCATCCTGCGCGAGCGCGTCGACCTGTCGCACCTGCCGCCGCTGACCCGCGCGGTGACCGAGCGGGTGGTGCACGCCAGCGCCGACCTCGCGTACGTCGACGAACTGGTCTGCGACGAGGCCGCCCTGGAAGCGGGGCTGACGGCGCTGCGCGCCGGGGCGCCAGTGGTCACCGACGTGGCGATGGTCGCCGCCGGCATCACCCGGGCCGGCCTGGAACTGGTCTGCCCGGTCGCCGAGCCGGCCGCCGCCGCGCTGGGCCGCTCGGCCGGGATCACCCGCTCGGCGGCGGCCGTCCGGATCGCCCTGGATCGGGTCGGGTCCGGGGCGGTCTGGGTGGTCGGCTGCGCGCCCACCGCACTTGTCGAACTGCTCACAGTGGACGCCGCACCGGCGCTCGTGGTGGGCCTGCCGGTCGGCTTCGTGGGGGCCGCCGAATCGAAGGCGGCGCTGCGGGCCAGCGGCCTGCCCGCCGTGTCCAACGTGGGGGAGAAGGGTGGCTCGGCGGTCGCCGCCGCCGCCCTCAACGCCCTGCTCTACGTCGAGGAGAAGTCATGACCGGGTTGGTCATCGTCGGGCACGGTACGCGCAGCGCGGCCGGGGTCGAACAGTTCGCCGCTCTCGTCGAGCGGGTCCGCGCTCGCGGTGACATCGGCGACGTCGAGGGCGGCTTCATCGAGCTGTCCCGTCCACCGCTGACCGACGCGGTCGGCGCGCTCGTCGCCCGTGGGCACCGCGCCCTGGTGGCGCTGCCGCTGGTGCTCACCGGCGCCGGTCACGGCAAGGGCGACATCCCCGCCGCGATGGCCCGGGAGCAGCAGCGCCATCCCGGGCTGAGCTACCGCTACGGCCGTCCGCTCGGCCCCCACCCGCTGCTGAACGAAGCCCTTGAACAGCGCATCGACGCCGCGCTGTCCGGTGCCGACCGGGCCGACACGGTGCTGTCCGGTGCCGACCGGGCGGACACGGAGCCGGCTGGCGCCGACCGGGCCGGCACGTGGGTGGCGTTGATCGGGCGGGGGTCCACCGACCCGGACGCCAACGCCGAGGTCGCCAAGGTCGCCCGGCTGCTCTGGGAGGGACGCGGCTACGCGGGCGTGGAGCCGGGGTTCATCTCTCTGGCGCAGCCGTCGGTGCCGGCCGTGCTGGAGCGCCTGCGCCGCCTCGGCGCGCGGCGGATCGTGGTGGCACCGTACTTCCTGTTCGCCGGGGTGCTGCCGGACCGGATCGTCGCCCAGTCGGCGGAGTTCGCCGCCGCCCACCCCGACCTGGACGTCCGCGTCGCCGAAGTGATCGGCGACTGTGACGCCCTCGCCGACCTCGTCCTGGAGCGGTATGCCGAGGCGCTGGGCGGGGACATCCGGATGAACTGCGACACCTGCGCGTACCGGGTGTTGATGCCCGGCTTCGCGGACAAGGTGGGTCGTCCGCAACGCCCGCACGACCACCCCGACGACCCGGTCGGTCACCACCATCACCATCACGGGCACGACCACGGGCACGCGCACCACGACCACGGGCACGGCTCGGTCGCCGTGGTCGGCGGCGGGCCGGGGCCCGACGACCTGATCACGGTACGCGCGAAGGCGCTGCTCGACGCCGCTGACGTCGTTGTGGTCGACCGGCTCGCCCCGCAGGGGCTGCTCGCCGGGCTGCGCCCCGACGTGTTGGTCGTCGACGCCGCGAAGGTGCCCCGTGGCCCGTCCATGGCCCAGGAGGCGATCAACGAGGCACTGGTGTCGCACGCCCGCGCCGGCCGCCGGGTGGTCCGGCTCAAGGGCGGTGACCCGTACGTCTTCGGGCGCGGCCACGAGGAGGTGCAGGCCTGCGTGGCGGCCGGCGTGCCGGTGACTGTGGTGCCAGGGGTGAGCAGCGCCCTCGCCGCGCCGGCCCTCGCCGGCGTGCCGGTCACCCACCGGGGCGTGGCGCACGACGTCACAGTCGTGTCGGGGCACCTGCCACCCGGGCACCCGGACTCCCTTGTCGACTGGGCGGCGCTGGCCCGGGCCCGGGGCACCGTCGTGCTGCTGATGGCCGTCGACACCATCGCCAAGATCGCGACCGTGCTGATCGAGCACGGTCGTGCCCCGGAGAGCCCGGTGCTGGCAGTGCAGGACGCCGGGCTGCCCGACCAGCGATCGGTGCCCGCCCGGTTGGACGAGATCGGCGCTGTCGCCGCCCGGGAGGGCGTCGGCCCACCCGCCGTCTTCGTCCTCGGCCCGGTGGTAGCTCTCACCACCACCGGGCCGACGGGGTGACCACTACTCGCTGCGGGCGGTCTCCGGGCCGGTGATGCGTTCCAGCAGCGGCAGGGTGGAGGCGATGACGCCGAGGCAGGCTGCCAACCCGACCACGACGATCACGTAGAAGCGTGGCTCCGGCGCGACCAGCGTGTAGCCCATCTGCGCCCGGAGGAACAGGTGGGCGGCGAGGAGGCCCATCCCGATGGCGACGGCGGCGACAGCGAGCATCGGCACGGCGCTCTCCAACGCCACCACCCGACGCAGTATCCGCACCGGAGCCCCGCTGAGGCGCAGCAGGCTGAACGGGCGTCGGCGCTCGGTGAGACCGCCGATGACGCTGACCGCGAGGCTGCACCCACCGAGCGCGAGGCTGGCGATGATGATGACGTTGGCCAGTTGCTCCCAGCCGCGCAGCGTGTTCGCGAAGTCCGACTCGAAGTCACCGGGCACGTTCGGCCCCACCCAGAAGGTCGGGAAGGCGACCTCCAGCACGGTACGGGTGCGCTCGACGGCGGCGGCGGAACCGTCCGTGCCGACGACCATCGCCCCGACCGGTAGCCGTTGGAGTTCGTCGAGGGTGAGCGACGCGGCAGGCCAGACCGTCGCGGACGACGCCGACTCCCGCCAGCGGCTGAGGCCCAACGGCACCTCGATGACGCCCGCGCCGTCGGCGCACCGACCGTATTCGCTCGGGAGGTCGGTGCACGCGATCACCCCGACCTCGCCCGAGTCGGTCACCACCGGGTTCTCGCGGATGGCGGTCGCGGAGCGCACCCCGGTGATCGCCCGCAGCTCGGCGAAGAGCGTGTCGGGCACCGACGCTGTCCCCTCGTCGAAGACGGTGGTCACCGTGCCCGCGTCGGTCGAGCCGGTGGGTGCCGGGCCGCGGTTGGCGACGATCGTGGTGATCACGCCGACGGACACGCTCGTGACGAAGAGCGCGAGCATGATGCCGCTGATCGCCCGGAAGCCGGCCTTCGGATTGTCCGCCAGGCGGCGCGCGGCGATGAGCGTGGCCGGGCGGTTGGCGTACCGGGCCATCACCCGGGCGCCGACCATCGTCAACCAGGGACCGGCGAACACCAGGCCGGCCATGATGAGCAACAGGCCGGGCAGGAACACCGCCGCCTGGCCGTCGGACGTCTCGGGCCGGAAGCCGATGGCGAAAACCAGCACGGCGACGCCGAGCACCATCGGGATCAGCCGGTACGCGCGCGGTGGACGGGGGGTGACCCGTCGGGTGACGCCCAGCGGCGAGATCCGTACCCGGCGCAGCGAGATCTGGGCCGCCAGCGCCGCGCCGGCCGGGACGCCGAGCGCCACCAGCAAAATGTCCCCCCCCGTGAGGGACATGTCGCTGGGGAAGAACGGCATACCGGTGAACGGGATGCTCGCGAGCGGGTCGCGGAAGGCGTAGAACAGGCCGAAGCCGACGGCGGTGCCGACGACGGCGGCGAGGCCCGCCTCCACGGCGGCGACCAGCGAGATCTGCCGGGGTGTCGCGCCGACCAGGCGCATCGCGGCGAACCGCTGCTCCCGGCGGGCGGCGCTGAGCCGGGTGGCGGTGCCGATGAAGATCAGCACCGGGAACAGCAACCCGCCGGCGACCACACCGAGGATGAGGTCCACAGTGGTTTCGGGAAGCACGGGTGTGTCACCGACGTCGTCGACCTGCCGTGCGTTGGGCAGCTTGCCGACGCTGTCCGGTGTGCCGCCCACGATGGCGAGCAGGGTGTCCGGTGAGGTCAGCCCGGACGGTCCGACGGTGCCGAGGTCACGCCCCGGGTACCGGTCCGCGAGTTGATCGGCCGGCTGTGCCGCGAACAGGTGCCGCAGTGCCGGCGAGACGTAGTACTCACCGGGGCCGGGAGTGGTCGGGACCCCGGCCGGGACGGGCGCGGTCGATCCGGTGGCGGCGACGTCGATCCGGATGATCTGCTCGCCGTGGAAGTAGTCGTCCCGGGTCGACCACCACAGCTCGTCCGCAGCACCGGTCGTGGAGGCGTGGGGATAGATCGACGCGTACCGGGTGAGCTGCGCGTCGACGGCGTTGACCCCGGCGAGGGTGGTCAGTAGCAGCCCGCTGCCGATCGCGACGGCGGCGGCGATGACGACCAGGCGGGTGAGCGCCTCACGGCCGCCGGCCACGGTGAGGCGGAGCCCGAAGCGGATCACGAGGCGATCCGGGCCGGCGCGTTCACGCGTCCGTCGCGGACCATGACCTCGCGGTCGGCGTACGCGGCGATCCTGGCCTCGTGGGTGACCAGGATGACGGCGGTGCCCTGCTCACGGGCCGCGCTGACCAGCAGGTCCATGACGTGCTCGCCGGTGAGCGAGTCCAGCGCGCCGGTCGGCTCGTCGGCGAAGAGCACCTGCGGCTCGGCGACCAGGCCCCGGGCCAGGGCGACGCGTTGCGCCTGCCCGCCGGAGAGCTCGCCCGAGCGGCGGTGCTCCAGGCCGTCCAGACCGAGGCGCGCGAACCAGGCAGTCGCCTTGGGTAGCGCCTGCTTACGGTGTACGCCGCTGAGCAGCAGCGGCAGCGCGACGTTCTCCACAGCTGTCAGCTCGGGGACGAGTTGACCGAACTGGAAGACGAAACCGAACCGGTCCCGGCGCAGGCTGCTGCGTTCGGTCTCGGCCATGGCGTGCACCCGGGCGCCGTCGAAGAGGATCTCGCCGGAGTCGGGCACCAGGATGCCGGCCAGGCAGTGCAACAGGGTGGACTTGCCCGAGCCGCTGGGGCCCATGACGGCGAGGATCTCGCCCGCCTCCACGGCGACGCTGGCGCCACGCAGGGCCGGCGTCTGACCGAAGGAGAACTCGACGTCGCGCGCTTCGATCACGACGCTCACGGCCGTACCTCTTTCCGGAGGGCGTCCAGGCGGGCGCCGGTCATCTCGATCCATCGGAGGTCCGCCTCCAGGTGGTAGAGGCCGTGGTCGGCGAGCAGCGCGTCGACCAGGCTGCCGGCGCGCTTGATCTCGGTCAGCTCACGCATCCGGTGCAGGTGCGCGCTGCGCTGGGTGTCGAGGTATTCGGCGGCCGGCCGGTCCAGCATCAGCGCGAGCACGACCTTGGCGAAGAGCACCGTCTGCAGGTGCGGTTCCGGGTCGACCGGCTGGGTCAGCCACTGCTCGACCTCGGTCGCGCCGACGTCGGTGATGATGTAGCGCTTGCGGTCGGGGCCGGAGCCGGGAGCGACGTCGCTGATCACCACCTTGCCGTCGCGGGCCAGTCGGCTGAGGGTGGAGTAGACCTGGCCGAACGGCAGTGGCTTGCCCCGGCCGAAGAAGGCGTCGTAGTCACGCTTCAGGTCGTAACCGTGGCTGGGCTCTCGTTCGAGGAGGCCGAGAAGGGTCAGTGGCACGCTCATGCCAGCAGACTACACCGAGGGTATACCTCGCGTATATACCCTCGGTGTTTTGTGGATCGGCCCTGGTCCAGGCGTTGGTGGAGATCGAATCGGGCGCGGCGCGGCCGGCGTGCCGTCAGCCGGTCAGGGTGCGGGCCACTGCGTAGCCGGTGGTGGCCGCAGCGAGCCCGGCCGCCACGCTGCCAAGCACGTTGGCCAGCGCGAGGAGCCGATGACCGTCAGTGGTCAGCCGCAGCGTCTCGTAGCTGAAGGTGGAGTAGGTGGTCAGCGCGCCGCAGAACCCGGTGCCGAGCAACGCGCTCACCGCCGGGCCGACCGGCCACCCGACCAGGACGCCCAGTAGCAGCGACCCGGCCACGTTGACGAGCAGCGTGCCCCAGGGGAACGCCGAGCCGTGCCGGGACTGCACGGCCCGGTCGGTGAGGTAACGCAGCGGCGCGCCGACCGCCGCGCCCAGTGCGATGAGCAGGACGGTCATCGGGTCACCCGACGCAGCAGCCCGGCGGTGACAGCGTCGCCCAGGGCGACCGCCACGAGCGCACCGAGCACCGTCGCGGCGAGGTACGTCAGCGCCGTGCCCGGTGCGCCCAGGACGATCGCCTGCTGCACGTCGACCGCGTAGGTGGAGAAGGTGGTGAACCCGCCGAGCACCCCGACTCCGAGGAACGGGCGAGCCAGCGGGGGCCCACCGTCGAGGTGCCCGAGCACCGCCATCAGTACGCCGATCAGCAGACACCCGGCCGTGTTGATGGTGAACGTGGCCCACGGGAAGCCGGTCGGTGGGTGCGGAACGGCGTGTTGCAGGCCGGCCCGGGCCAGCGCGCCGAGCGCCCCGCCGGCCGCGATGGCGGCGAGGATCGTCGCGGGGCGCGCGGTCAACTCGCGGCGGTCGGCGGGGACGCGCAGGTCGACGTCGGGGTCGGTACGCGGCTCGAACGGCTCTGGCACGGCTCCTGAGCGTAGTGCCGGCGACGGCGGCGTCCGCGCACCGCCGCCACAGGGCGTCAGCGCACGGCCGGCGACAGGGGTGTCAGCGCACGGCCGGCGGCGGCCGGGTCAGCGCACCGCCGGCGGCGGCCGGGTCAGCGCACCGCCGCGACGGCGGCGTCCGAGCCGCCTCGCCAGACCGTGCCCACCTCGCTGAATCCGGCCGCGGTGAGCGCAGCGAGGTGCCACGAGACCGGTGGGTTCCATTCTGGGCTGTGCCCGGTCGGGTAGATGGCGTGTCGCTGGGCGACCAGCGGGGCGAGCGACGAGTCTGCGCCGGCGCGCTGCCACCAGTCCGACCAGGACAGCACCGAGCCGGCGGCGTACCGGGCGTTGCGACGGTCCCGGGCCCGGTCCATCAGCCGCTTGGTCAGCTCCGGCACTGAGTCGTCGGGCATGTGATCGGCGTTGACGAAGACGCCGCCCGGCCGCAGCACGTCGCGCAGCTCGGCGTAGAGCTGGCCGAGCCGGTCTGCCGGCAGCCAGTGCAGGGCGGTGGCGGTGAGCACGGCGTCGTACTCCTGGTGCGGCAGCGTGGAGCGCCACTCGGGGGTGCCGAGGTCGGCCGTGACGATGGTGGCCCGGTCGGCCAGCGAGGCGTCGGCGATGGCGAGCAGCGCCGGGTCGAGGTCGACCACTGTGGTCTCGGCGGCGGGGAAGCGAGCGAGGGTCCGCAGCGAGATGGTGCCGGTGCCGCCGGCCAGGTCGAGCACGCGTGGCGGTCGGTCGTCGAGGACCGCGTCGACGGTGTCGAGCATGGCGGTGAACCGGTGCTCACGGTCCGGCATGAACGCTTCCTGCTGGCGGTCCCAGCTTTCCTGCCAGGCCCAGGGATCCGCGATGTAAGGACTCATGGCGACCAGGCTAGTTACGCCGCCGACGCGTTGTCCAGACCTTGTTGCACATCTTTTGCAATTGCGAGAAGATGGCAGGGCGATGATCGAAGCGACGCCGGGCCGGGCATCCGCCCGGCCCGGCGTTGTCGTCGAGGCGGGTCAGACGGCGGTCCCCGCCAGCTCCGCCTCGGCTCCCGCCGGCTCGTCGCGGCGGGCCAGCCGCAGCGCGCCGAGGAGTACGACCAGACCGATGAGGGTGAGCGCGGCGCCGGCCCAGATGGGCGAGGTGTAGCCGAGTCCGGCGGCGATGGTCACCCCGCCGATCCACGCGCCCAACGCGTTGCCGAGGTTGAACGCGGCGATGTTCGCCCCGGACGCCAGGGTCGGCGCCTGGTGGGCGTACCGCATGATCCGCATTTGCAGCGGCGGCACCGTGGCGAAGCCGAACCCGCCCATCAGCACCAGCGCGACGATGGTCAGCACCGGATTTGTGGCCGTCAGCGCGAAGCCGACGAGCACCACGGTGAGCACCGCCAGGACGGTGACCAGCGTGCGCGACAGTGACCTGTCCGCCGCCCGGCCGCCGAGCAGGTTGCCCGCGAAGAGCCCCACGCCGAAGAGGACGAGCAGCCACGGCACGGTGCTGGAGGCGAAGCCGCTGACCTCGGTCAGCGTGTAGGCGATGTAGGTGAACGCGCCGAACATCCCACCGAAGCCCAGGACGGTGATCACCAGGGAGAGCCAGACCTGCGGGTGGGTGAAGGCGCGCAACTCGCCGCGCAGCCCACCGGCCGGCCGGTCGGCGTTGGTGGTGTCGCCCACCGGGATCAGCAGGGCCAGCCCGATCAGGGCGACCACCCCGATGGCGGTGATCGCCCAGAACGTCGACCGCCAGCCGAAGTGCTGCCCGAGGAAGGTGCCGAACGGCACGCCGAGCACGTTGGCGATGGTCAGACCGGCGAACATCATGGCGATGGCGCCCGCCCGTCGGGCCGGTGCGACCAGGCCGGCGGCGACCACGGCGCCGATGCCGAAGAACGCGCCGTGGCAGAGCGCGGCGACGACCCGGCCGGCCATCATCACGGCGTAGTCGTCGGCGACGGCGGACAGCAGGTTGCCGATGATGAAGAGCACCATCAGGCCGAGCAGCACGGGTTTGCGCGGCAGGCGGGTGACCGCCGCGGTGAGGGCGACCCCGCCGACGGCCACGCTGAGCGCGTAGCCGGAGATCAACCAGCCGGCCACCGGCTCGGTGACCGCGAAGTCGGCGGCCACCTCGGGCAACAGCCCCATGATCACGAACTCGGTGAGACCGATGCCGAAGGCACCGATGGCCAGCGCGATCAGGCCGGGCGGCAGGGACTTCTGGGGTACGGACATGGTCTTCCCATCGAGTGGAGGCAGATACGCGGCGCGTGCAACTACACGCGCCAACAACGAAATACTTGCACGCGCTTTATATCGGCGCAAGCGTGCTAGTCTGGGGTCCGTTCAGATCACACCGAGGAGGCCAATATGGGCATCGCCGACGACGCGGTCGAGATCCGCGCCCAGGGCTGGCGCACCCTCGCCGCCCTGCACGCGCTGATCGAGACATCCCTGGAGCGGGCGCTGCAGGCCTACCACGAACTCTCCGTCGTCGAATACACGGTGCTCGACGCGCTCTCCCGCCAGGACGGCTGGCACATGCGGATGAGCCAGCTCGCCCGGGCCGCCGCGCTCTCCGGGAGCGCCACCACCCGGCTGGTCACCCGCCTCGAACAACGGGGGCTGCTCACCCGCATCCTCTGCGCCGACGACCGGCGCGGCATCTACACCGAGCTGACCCCGGCCGGCTCCGAGCTGCTCGCCCAGACCCGACCCACCCACGACCGGGTGCTCACCGACGCGCTCGCTCAGGCGGAGGCCGCCCCCGAGTTGGCGCCGCTCGTCGACGCCCTGCACCGGCTGCCAGCCACCCGCTGACCGCCCGGCGGCCGGCGCGGCAGCGGGCGTACGGTACCCGCAGCCCCACCGGGACCGCCGCGCCAAGGAGGCAGCCGATGCAGGATCGCACCCCTCGTCCCGAGGAGCTGGAGCCGATCGAGCGCGCCGGCATCGACGAGCTGCGCGCCCTGCAACGCGACCGACTGCGCTGGTCGTTGCGGCACGCGTACGACAACGTGCCGCACTACCGGCGGGCGTTCGACGCGGCCGGGGTGCACCCCGACGACTGCCGGGATCTCGACGACCTGGCGCGCTTCCCGTTCACGGGCAAGGCGGAGCTGCGGGAGAACTACCCGTTCGGCATGTTCGCCGTACCCCGGGAGCGGGTGGCCCGCCTGCACGCCTCCTCCGGCACCACCGGCCGGCCGACAGTCGTCGGCTACACCCGCGACGACCTGCGCACCTGGGCGCGACTGATGGCCCGCTCGATCCGCGCCTCCGGCGGCCGCCCCGGCGACCGGGTGCACGTCGCGTACGGCTACGGGCTCTTCACCGGCGGTCTGGGCGCGCACTACGGAGCCGAGGAACTGGGCTGCACCGTCATCCCGGTCTCCGGGGGCATGACCGAGCGTCAGGTCATGCTGATCCGCGACTTCGAGCCCGAGGTCATCATGGTCACGCCCAGCTACCTGCTGGCCATCGTCGACGAGATGCGCCGCCAGGGCGTCGACCCACGGGCCACCTCACTGCGAGTGGGCATCTTCGGCGCCGAGCCGTGGACCGAGGACATGCGCCGCGAGATCGAGCAGCAGTTGGACATCCACGCCGTCGACATCTACGGACTTTCCGAGGTGATGGGCCCCGGCGTGGCGACCGAGTGCGTCGAGACCAAGGACGGCCTGCACCTCTGGGAGGACCACTTCTACCCGGAGATCATCGACCCGGTCACCGGGGCGGTGCTGCCCGACGGCGAGCGGGGTGAGCTGGTGTTGACCTCCCTGACCAAGGAGGCGATGCCGGTGGTGCGCTACCGCACCCGCGACCTGACCCGGCTGCTATCCGGCACCGCCCGCCCGATGCGCCGGATCGAGAAGATCACCGGCCGCACCGACGACATGATGATCCTGCGTGGAGTGAACATCTTCCCCACCCAGATCGAGGAGCTGATCCTGCGCACCCCGCAGCTCTCGCCGCACTTCCAGTGCGTTCTCGATAGGCACGGCCGGCTGGACACCCTCACGGTGCGGGTGGAGCGGCGGGCCGGCGTCGACGTGGACGCCGCCGAGCGGGCCGGCGGAACGCTGGTTCAACTGGTCAAGAACACCATCGGCGTCAGCGTCGCGGTCGACGTCCTCGCCCCCGACACCGTGGAACGGTCGATGGGCAAGATGCGCCGCATCGTCGACCAGCGACCGTCCGGCTGACCGCTGACCGACGTTCCGGGTCGGAAGCTGCGGGCGGATAGGCCGCCGGCCATCCCCACCGGCTGCATTGCCCGGCCCCGCCCTACGCTCGGCTGGTGGACACCATGAGGTACGGACACCTGGGCCGCTCAGGTCTGCTGGTCAGCCGGATCGGCCTCGGCACCATGAACTTCGGGTACACGGTGGACGAGGCGACCAGTTTCGCGGTCATGGACGCCGCCGTCGACGCTGGCATCAACATCTTCGACACCGCCGACGTCTACGGCGGGCCACAGTCACCGGAGATGCAGAAGGGCTACGGCATCGCGGAGGAGACCGTCGGCCGGTGGCTGCGGCGCAGTGGGCACCGTGATGACATCGTCCTGGCGACGAAGGTGTACCAGCCGATGGGGGTCGGCCCGAACGACCGCCGGTTGTCCGCCTACCACATCCGCCGCGCCTGCGAGGCCAGCCTGCGGCGACTGGAGACCGACCACATCGACCTGTACCAGATGCACCACGTGGACCGGGCCACGCCGTGGGAGGAGATCTGGCAGGCGATGGAGCAGCTCGTCCGCGAGGGCAAGATCACCTACGTCGGCAGCAGCAACTTCGCCGGCTGGGACGTGGCGCTCGCCCAGGCCGCTGCCTCAGCACGCCACTTTCTCGGCCTGACCAGCGAGCAGAGCCTCTACAACCTTGCCGTACGCGCCGTCGAGCAGGAGCTCGTCCCCGCCCTGCGTCACCTCGGCGTCGGACTGATCCCGTACAGCCCTCTGCACGCCGGCCTGCTCGCCGGCGCGCTCGACGCCCTGGATCAGGGCCGCACCACCGACCCCTCGACCCGGCAACGCGTCGAGGCGCACCGCGCCCAGCTCACTGCCTACGAGGGGCTGTGTCGAGAGTTGGGCGCACAGCCGGCGGCCGTGGCTGTGGCCTGGCTGCTGCGCAACCCGGTCGTCTCCACCACGATCGTCGGCGCGACGACGATCGACGAACTGCGATTGGACCTCGACGCGTTGTCCGTGCGGCTGGACGACGAGGTGGTGGAACGACTCGACCAGATCTGGCCCGGGCCGGGAGAAGCCCCACAGTCCTACGCCTGGTGAGTCGGTTACCCGTCGGTGACGCCGACGGGCAGCAAGGGGCCCTTGGTGTGGCTGTGGTCGACATAGGATCGGGTCCATGCGCGTGCTGGTGGTCTCCGCCCCGCTCGTCGGTCACGTCTTCCCCCTGGTGCCGCTCGCGGTCGCCCTCCGCGATGCCGGCCACGATGTGCTGGTGGCCACCGGTGGCGGAGCGCTGGCCGCCGCCGAGGCGGGTCTGCCGGTGCACGACATCGCGCCCGGCTTCGACTTCGGCCGGATCGCGCTGCGGGTCCTTCCCCGTCATCCGCTGATCGCGCGGGCGGAGCTGGCCGGCACCGCCGGCACCCGGGGCGCCGGCCTGCTGTTCGGCGCGCTCAACGACCAACTCGTCGACCCGGTGGTCGCGCTGGCCACCCGGTGGCGGCCGGATCTGGTGCTGTACGAGCCGTTCGCGGTCGCCGGCGCGGTGGCCGCCGCGAGGCTCGACGTGCCGGCCGTCCGCCAGGAGAACGCCCTCTTCGACGGCCGGGACCTGGTCGGCGCCACCGTCGCCCGACTCGGCGCGGCGCTGCGCCGCCACGGCCTCACCGAACTGCCCGCGCCGGCCGCCGCCCTCGCCGTGGCGCCGCCCAGCGTTGCCACGCAGGGCGGCTGGCCGATGCGCTACACGTCCTATGTCGGCGGCGGGGAACTGCCGGCCTGGCTGCGCGAGCCGGGTGAGCGCCCCCGGATCCTGGTCACCCGCAGCACCCTCACCGGCCCCGGAGACCGGGGGCCGATGCCCGCCGTGGTGGCCGCCGCCGCCGAGGTGGACGCCGAGATCGTGCTGGTCCGCCCCGACAAGCGGTCGGCCCGATCGGTGCCCGGCAACGTGCGGGTGGTCGGCTGGATTCCGCTCGACGAGGCGTTGCCGGCGAGCGCGGCCCTGGTGCACCACGGTGGTGCGGGTAGTGCCTTCGGTGCCTTCGCCGCAGGCCGGCCCCAGCTGGCCACCACGGGTGCCGGGGACCGGCGGCACAACGCCGAGCTGGTGGCCCGCCGGGGTGCCGGCCTGGCGCTGCGTCCCCGGGACATCACCGCGCGGGCACTGACCCAGCTGCTCACCGACGAGCGCCTGCGCACCGCTGCCGCGCAGGTCAGCAGCGAGATCGCCGCGATGCCGCCACCGACGGACCTGGTCGGGCGGCTGACGGCACTGGCCTGACGTCCACCCCGCGTGGCCACCCCGGATGCACTGTCGACTGCGGCAGGATGGCCGGATGCGACACGTCGTGCTGTTCCACTCCGTGTACGGGCTGCGACCCGCCGTGCGCGCCGCCGCCGACCGGTTGCGCGCCGCCGGGCACCAGGTCAGCACCCCCGACCTGTACGGCGTCCCGGCCACCGACACCGTCGAGGAGGGCTTCGCGCTGCTCGACAAGATCGGCCAGGAGGTGGTGCTGGACCGGGCCCGCGCCGCGCTGCGTGACCTGCCACCGGAGACGGTGCTCGCCGGCTTCTCGATGGGCGCCGGGGTGGCCGGGGCGCTGCTCGCCGAGCGCCCGGCCGCCGCCGGTCTGCTCCTGCTGCACGGCACCGGTGGTGCCCCGGACGCGGTCGCACCCGGGTTGCCGGTGCAGCTGCACCTCGCCGGCCCCGACCCGTACGACGCGCCGGACGAGGTTGACGAGTGGCAGCAGGGAATGACCGACGCCGGTGCCGATCTGACGGTCTTCAGCTATCCGGGCGTGGGTCACCTGTTCACCGACCCGGACCTGGCCGAGTATTCCCCGGACGCCACCGCGGCGTGCTGGCCGCGCGTGCTGGCCTTCCTCGCTGCCGGCTGAGCGCCCGGCCGCACCGCACCGACCCGGAGGCCTGGTGGAGTGGCCCCGCCAACGGCGTCAGCAAGCCAGGTCTGGTGATGGAGACCCAGCCGGTTGCAGTGATCAGCCGCATTCGTGCCGCCTACGACGAGCTGACCGCCCGCTACCGTGGCCCCGACGGCCTGCTCGCGCTGCCCACCGAAGCGCTACTAGCCTCAGCCTCCGCACCCTAACCACCCCCCCGCTCCACCCCCCGGCCCCCGCGCCCCGCCCTTCACCGCGCCGATCTTGCAGTTTCGGTTGCCGATATCAGTGGGATGCCGCTTATGCCGGGACAGCAAGTGCAAGATCGCCGCCCACAACCGTCGATCATGGAGTTGTGGTGCCGGACTTCTTGGTCTTCGGGGCATTTGTCACCCACCACAACTCCATGATCGACGGGGCGGGGCGGGGCGGGGCAGGGCAGGGCGAGGCGAGGCGAGGCGGGGCAGGGCGAGGCGGGGCGGGGCGGGGCCGGGCAGGGCGAGGCGGGGGTGAGGGTGGGGGTGGTTAGGCGGAGGCGGGTAGGTCGTCCAGGGGGCGGATCAACTGTGGGCGGGGTGCTGCCCGTGCTACGCCCGGCGGAGTGCCGGCGTCCGCGAATGTCCACTGCGTGGCCGAACTCGCCGGCGTGGGGCGGATGGGCGTTGCGGGTTGTCCGACGTCCCGGAATCGGTCACCGCTCGCGCGGCGCCGAGGTCGGGACGCCGCAGCGGCCGGCGTCGGCGGTACGTCGCTCGCCGAGGCGACGGCTCGGAGCCTGCGTGGGCCCGCCGTACGGTTGGTGGCGGGACCCGACGCGGCGGGTCGGGTGGCCATCGTCGGGGTGGGGCTGCCTCGCCTCAGCGGGGTCGGGCCGGTGGCACCGCCCGCCCCTGCCGAAGCCAGCGACGCGAAGACGTCATCGAGGCGGCCGGTCCGAGCGCCAACGGTGTCGAGGCGCACGATCTGCGCGCTCCTCGCCGGCGAGCCGTTGGGCGCACCAGCGAGCGTGGCGGGCGGGCCGGCGTCCCGGTGCACCGTGTCGAGGTGCGGCACGGCGGCGGTCCGGCGTTGGAAGACGGCCCGCAGGGCGCGGGGCAACCGTTCGACGGCGACCTGGCGCAGCGCGGGAGCGGCGAACGCGTACCCGTCGACGTGGTGGGGGAGCAGCAGCCCTGCGGTGACCAGCTCGCGGAGCGCGGGCGCGGACCGGCCGGGTGTCCAGCCGAGTGCCCGGTCCACGGCCGCCCCGGAGATCAGACCACCGAGGGTGCCGGCGGCCATCAGCACCGCCCGCCGCTCACCGTCGAGGTGGTCCAGCTCCGCGCCGACGGCCCGGCGTACGGCCTCGGGCAGCGGGAGCGCAGCCGGGTCGGCACCGTCCACCAGCGACGTGACGTACGCCGCCGCGTGCCCGGGGCGGCCGCCCATCAGCGGCAGCAGCCGGTCGACCAGGGCCACCGGCTGTCCGGCCCGGGTGAGCAGGTGGCGCAGCAGCCGTCCGGACTGCACCGTGGCCAGGGGTCCGATCGTCATCTGGCGGGCCGGGCCGGGCCGGGTGTCGGTCCACTGCGGCTGGTGCACTGTGAGCAGGGCCAGCGGCAGCTCACGCTCCGTCGCCGCGTCGTACAACGCGTGCAGGAAGCGGCTCACCGCGGGCGCGGCCCGGTCCAGGTCGTCGACGGCCACGATCAGCGGCTGGTGGGCGGCCAGCCGCAGCAGGACCTCGCGGCAGATCGCCGCGCCGGTGAGGGCGGTGGCCGAGCCGTCCGGGGTGGTCAGCATCCGCTGGAGCGCCGGAACCGCGGTGGCCACCCGGGTCGGCGGAAAGAGCGGGGTCAGGGCGGCGACGAGCCGGTCGTGGACCGCCGCCGGGCCGTCGCTGTGCCGAATCCCGGCGAGGCCGCGGAGCAGGTGCGCGACCGGCGCCAACACCTGGTCGGGGTACGGCTGGCAGGTCGCCACGCACCAGCGGACCGGCAGTCGGTCCACCGTGGTCAGCCCACGGGTCAGCTCGTGCAGCAGCCGGCTGCGGCCACTGCCGGTGGGGCCGACCAGTGAGATCCAGCGTGGTGTCCGGTTTCGGATGGCCGAGCCCAACTGGTCGCGGATGGTGGCCAGCTCGCGGCGTCGACCGATCAACGGGCCGTCGTGCCGGTCGGCGCCGGGGCGAACCGGACCGATGGCGTGCCAGACCGGCACCGGCGACACCCGGCCGGCGACGGGCGTCGGCGTCAGCTGACGCTGGGTGATCAGGCCGGCGGTGGCGCGGGCGGTGGCCGCGCAGAGTGCGACGGCGCCGGGCGCGGCGTACTCCTGCAGGCGGGCCGCTGTGGTGATCACCGCCCCGCTGGCCAGGCCGTGCCCGCCGGTGACGGCGTCGCCCAGGTCGACCACCACCTCGCCGGTGGCGACACCGACCCGAACGCGCAGCCTGATGCCGTCGACCATGGGCCGTCGGTCCAGCGCGGCCTGGATCTCGAGCCCGGCGCGCACCGCCCGGTACGCGTCGAAGCCGTCGGAGTGCCGGGCGCCGAAGAGCGCCATCACGGCGTCGCCGATGTACTTCTCCACCACCCCGTGCCAGCGGTGCAGCACACCGGCGACGGTGTCGAAGTAGGCCCGCTGCAACGCTCGGACGTCCTCGGGGTCGAGCCGGTCCACCAGGGCCGTGGATCCGACGATGTCCGCGAAGAGGACGGTGACGACGCGCCTCTCCTGGGGTACCGGCCAGAGCGGGGTGACGGTCCGCTGCGTGTCGACGATGATGCTGGTGGTCATGGGTGTCGCACCGGCCTCTCTCCCCGCTGTTGCCTGATCACCTCCGGAGATTGGCATTACTGGGCCGACGGGGGATCTGCCGAACGACGTATGTCGGCCACCTGCAACCTTTAGTCGCAAAGTCGACGCGAGGAGTACCAGAACCGGTGGGCGGCCGTAGAACGGTGTGGGGCCCTGTGATTAGGCTGCGTGGCATGGCCAGCGATGTGGACACCGCACCGCTCGTGGGCCGGGCCGAGCTGGTGCAGACGGTTCGGTCCGCGTTGCTCGGTGAAGCCGCGCACGGGCAGACCGCAGCGGTCTTCCTGACCGGCGAGAGCGGTGTGGGAAAGACCCGGCTGTTGGGCGAGATCGGTGACCGCCTGCGGGAGCGGGGCGCCGTGGTGCTCACCGGCAGCTGCCTGGACATCGGCGACGCCTCTCCGTTGCACCCGCTGTTGCAGGCGCTGCGCCGGTTCGACGCTGAGGTGTCCACCTCACCCGCCCGTACCTCCTCGGCGGTGCGGGGGCTTTTGCAGATGTTCGCCGACGAGACCGCCAGCCCGGACGGCGCCGGCGCGTTGCTGGAGCGGGTCTCCCGTGGCCTGCACCTGATCGCCGAGGGTCGCCCGCTGGTGCTGATCCTCGACGACCTCCAGTGGGTCGACCGCAGCACCCGGCAGCTCCTGCTCTACCTGCTCGCCGGCCTGGGTGATCTTCAGTTGTCGGTGCTGGCGGCGGTGCGCGCCGAGTCGTTGCAGGGCGCTCACCCGCTGCGCCGGGTGCTCACCGAGCTGCGTCGGCTCCGCACGGTGCGGGTGCTCGACCTGGCACCGCTGGGCCGGGCCGACACCGAGACGCTCGCCGCCGCGGTGGTCGGCCGGACGCTGAGCGCCGACGCGGCCGAGCAGGTGTGGCAGCGCAGCGGCGGCAACCCGTTCGTCATCGAGGAACTGGCCCGGGATCTGCGCGACGGCCGCGACGGGCTGTCCGAGACGCTGCGGGAGATCTTCCTCGACCGGGTCGACGCGCTGCCCCAGCACGCGCACGCCGTGGTGCACGCGGTGGCCGCCGGGGTCGAACCGGTGCAGCACTGGCTGCTGGCCGAGGTGCTGCGGATGCCGGAGGACGAGCTGATCGCCGCGGCCCGGGCCGCGGTGGCGCACCGGCTGCTGGTCGGCGCCGACGAGGGCTACCGGCTGCGGCACCGCCTCGTGGCCGAGGTGCTGGCGCACGAGCTGCTGCCGGCCGAACGCTCCGGGCTGCACCGCCGCTACGCCGAGGCGCTGACCACCGCGCCGGGTGAGTTGCACCAGGCCCGGCTGGCGCACCACTGGCGCCTGGCCGGCGAGCCGGCGCGCGCCCTGCCGGCGGCGGTGGCAGCCGCTCAGGAGGCCGAGCGGCTGCACGGTTACGCCGAGGCGCACCGGCACTGGTCGGCGGCGTTGCAGTTGGCCGCCGAGCCGGGCCCGCTGACGGTGGACCGGGTCGAGTTGCTCGGGAACGCCGCCGAGGCGGCCCACCACTGTGGGGAGCACGCCCGCGCGTTGGCCCTGCTGGAGGAGCTGGCCGCGCTGCGGGGTGGCGAGCCGAGCTGCGCGCTGCACATCCGCCGCGCCCGCTACCTGGCCGCCGCCGGTCGCTCCGCGCTGGCCGAGGAGGAGTACCAGCGGGCGCTGAAGGCGGCGGACTGCTCCCCTCGGGACCGGGCCAGCGCCGCCGCCCGCCTGGCCGAGCTGCTGCTGCACCTGGGTCGCTACGCCGACGCCGGTGAGCGGGCCCGCGAGGCGCTGGCGTTGGCCGAGAACGTGGCGGGCTCGGCCACCGAGGTGGTGCTGGCCAGTTCGGCGTTGGGCTTCAGCGACGCCTGCCTGGAAGACCCGGACGCTGGTCTGGCGGTCATGCGCGACGCCCTCGACACCGCCGAGCGTGCCGGCCAGCCCGAGGACGTGGCGTGTGCGTACCTGCACCTGGCGGAGTTGCTGACCGGGCCGCTGAACGTCCTCGAAGAAGGCGTGGTGGTGGCCCGGCGGGGCGCCGAACGGGTGACCGAGCTGGGCCTGGGCCGCACCTGGGGCACCCGGCTGCTGGCCATCGCCATCAACGGGCTGTTCCGGGTGGGCCAGTGGGCCGAGGCGGAGAAGGTGGTGGCCGCGGCCCTGCGGCACCGACCGTCCGGTGCGGACGCCGTCGAGCTGCTGTTGGCCCGGTGCCGGCTGTCGGTGGGCTACGGCGACATCGAGGCCGCCGGTCGGGACCTCGACGCGGTGGCGACCCTGCTCGCCGGCGGCGGGGCGCGACACGTCATTCCGCTGCTCACCCTGCGCTCCGGGCTGGCCATGTGGGAGGGCCGGCACGACGTGGCGCGGCAGGCGGTGCAGCGCGGCCTGACCGAGAGCCGTTCCGACGACGTGATGATCCTCTCCGCGCTGGTCTGGCACGGCCTGCGCGCCGAGGCTGAGGCGCACGCCAGCCGCACCGTGGAGGTGGACCCGACGGCGGTCCGCAGGCTGCGCGACGTGGCCGAGAGGGTGGCCCGCAAGAGCGCCGGTGCCGCCCGGCCGGTGCGTTCGGTGGTGCAGGGCTTCCTGGCGCTGTGCGCCGCCGAGGTCAGCCGCCTCGACGGCAGCGATCCGGAGCTGTGGGCCGCGTCGGCGGCCGAGTGGGATCGACGCAATCATCCCTATCCGGCGGCGTACTCGCGCCTGCGGCAGGCCGAGGCGCTGCTGGCTCGGCGCAGCCGGGTGGCCACCGCCGGCAAGCTCCTGCGGGAGGCGTACCGGGTGGCGCAGGGGTTGGGCGCGGTGCCGCTGACCTCGGAGATCCGCGAGTTGGCCGGGCGGGCCCGGGTGTCGCTGGACGAGCGCGACAGCATCAGCGGTGCGCGCGGCGTCCCGGTCGAGGCGTCCGACGACGAGTTGGCGGCGCTCACCGCCCGGGAGCGGGAAGTGCTCGCCCTGGTCGCCGAGGGGTTGACCAACAGGGAGATCGGGCAGCGGCTGTTCATCAGCGAGCGGACCATCGGGGTGCACGTGTCGCACATCTTCGACAAGCTCCAGGTCCGTACCCGCGTGCAGGCCAGCGCGATCCAGTTGCGCAACCAACGGGGCTGACCGACTCCACCTTGCGTACGTATCCCGGCGCGTGTGCGCGCCGGGATACGTCGTTCTACTGATCCGGTGGCCGGGTGTCGGCTGAGAGGCTGGGCCGCGTCGACGACGGCACGGGGGATGCCGCCGACCACAATGGAGGAGAAATGATCGAACCGGTCTGGGGGCCCGTGCACCGGGACATCGTCGACCTGCTCGCCGATCATCCCGCGGACGTGCCGGCCGTGGTCGATCATCTGACCAAGCTTCAGGACATGCTGGTTCGGTTGCCACCGTTGGAAGCCAGTTGTCCGCTGGCCGACTTCAACAGGCTCTATCTGACAATCACCAGCAGCGTGCTGGACGGGCTGTACGACGACCGCTTCGTCGACCCGGTCTTCCTCTCCCGGCTCGACGTCGAGTTCGCCGCCCGGTACTTCGACGCGATGCGGCTGTGGACCGACTCCAGCCCCGGCACCCCGAGGGCGTGGTCGTGCCTCTTCGAGCGGATGCGGGGGCCGGATGCCCGGCCGCTGCCGTCGGCGGCGGCCGGGGTGAACGCGCACATCAACTTCGACCTGCCGTTCGCCCTGGTGACCACGTTCGATCACCTGGAGTCGGAGCCGGTCGACGGCAGCGACCAGCACCACGACTACCTCGAGATCAACAAAATCTTCGCGGACAAGATCCCCGGCCTGCGCCGGGGCTACCTGGAGCGGTGGCAGCTGCTCATCGACATGCTCAACGGCGACATCGACGACTGGTACCAGGGGGAACTGGTCGAGTACACCCGCGATGTCGCCTGGCGTAACGCGCAGAAGATCTGGCGGTGCCGGCACGATCCGGACGCCCGAGAGTGTGAGCGCACACGGCTGGACGACAACGCCGCGGCGCTCGGCCGGTTGCTGCTGTCGCCCCTCGGGGCGTTCCTGCAGTAGCCGGGACGGGGGGCCTCCGCGCTCCGCCCCGTGGGGGGCGGCGGAGCGCGGAGGCGCGTCCCACCAGTTCCACCCCGTGTGGCCGCCCGAGGTCGGGTCGGTCACTCAGGGGACAGCCGGTCGGCCCCGGGGGGTGTCGACCGTCTGCCGCCGTCGGCCGGCCGGGGGGGTCGGCCGGCGGTGGGGGAACGCCGGGCGGGAGTCGCGTCGAGGGCCTGCGGATCCGGGGGTGTCGGCGGGCTCGGATCGGGTACGCCCGCGCCATGACCGTCCTGGCCCGGCGTCGGCCCGCCGCCCGCCCCCGGCCCGCGCGTCCCGGCCCGCTGCGGCCGGGTGGCCCGGTGTCGAAACCCACCGCTCGGCCCGGCGCCCGATGACCGGCGTCGTGGCCCGGTTTCCGTTCCGCTTCGATCCGGTGTTCCGCCCGGTGCTGGCGCTGCTCGGGGTCCGCCCGGCGACGGCCTGGGTCGCCGTCACCGAACGGGACCTGATGATCCGGTACGGGCCGTGGCGGCTGCGGACCGAGCGGGGCAACGTCACCGCCGTCGAGCTGAGCGGACCGTACCGCTGGTGGCGGGCGATCGGCCCGCACCTGTCGCTGGCCGACGGCGGCGCGACCTTCGGCAGCAGCGTGGCCGGCGGGATCTGCCTGCGCTTCGGCGTGCCGGTGGCGGCGCTGGTGCCCGGGGGACGGCCCCGGCACCCGGCGGCCACTGTCACCGTCGCCGACCCACCCGCGCTGGCCCGGCTGCTCGCCGTCGCGGACCTGTCCTGAGCAGGCCGAACAGGTACCCGGTTCCGCCGATCGGACGCCGGGGCACCGCCTACCGTCAGATCAGGACCTGTGAGGGTGGGACTGGCGATGGGTGACGAGCACCGGGCAAAACCACGGCGCTGGAGCGGGCGCCGACACGCGCCGAGCGGGCCGGACCCGGCGCTGCGGGCGGCCCGCGATCCGGCCCGCCCACATCGGGGTGGCCGGCAGGGCGTCGTGGTGCCCGAACGCGTGGCCACACCGGCCCGCTCGGCGCCGCCGGCCAGCCCGCTGCGCCGGTGGCTCTTCCAGCACCAGGTGCAGCCGCCCGGCCCCGAGGCGACCGAGGGGCAGAACCGTCGGCACGCCTGGTGGCAGGTGATGTGCCTGACCGGCGTGGACTACTTCTCCACGCTGTCGTACCTGCCGGGCATCGCGGCGGTGGCGGCCGGGGCGCTCTCCCCGCTGGCGACCTTGTTGATCGTCGTGCTCACCCTGTCCGGCATGCTGCCGATGTACCGGCGGGTGGCCCACGAGAGCCCGCACGGTCAGGGTTCGGTGGCGATGTTGGAGCGGTTGTTGCCGTTCTGGCGGGGCAAGATCTTCGTCCTCGTGCTGCTCGGCTTCGTGGCCACCTCCTGGATCATCACGATCACCCTCTCCTCGGCCGACGCCACCGTGCACCTGCTGGAGAACCCGTACCTGCCGGACGTCCTGCACGGGTCCGTGGTGCCGGTCGTGGTGACGGTGGCGCTGCTGCTCATCCTCGGCGGGGTGTTCCTGCTCGGGTTCCGCGAGGCGGTGGTGGTGGCCATCCCGCTGGTCGCGGTCTTCCTGGTGCTCAACGCGGTGATCGTCGTGGTCGCGGTGGGTCGGATCGTCGAGGACCCGGGCATCGTGTCGAACTGGACGGCCGCGGTGACAGCGACCGGTGGCGGACCGGGCCAGGTGCTGCTCACCGCCGTGTTGGCATTCCCGCTGCTGGTGCTGGGGTTGTCCGGTTTCGAGACCGGGGTCAGCATGATGCCCCTGGTGGCGGCCGACGGCCCGGACAAGCAGGCCCGGCTCGCCGCGCGGATCCGCAACACGCGCCGGCTGCTCACCACCGCCGCGTTGATCATGTCGGTGTACCTGATCTCGACGACCTTCGTGACCACGGCGCTCATTCCGGAGGAGGAGTTCCGGCCGGGCGGCGGCGCGAACGGGCGGGCGCTGGCGTTCCTGGCGCACGCCTACCTGGGGGAGGTGTTCGGCACCGTCTACGACGTGAGCAGCGTGCTCATCCTCTGGTTCGCCGGCGCCTCGGCGATGGCCGGGCTGATCAACATCGTGCCCCGCTACCTGCCGTCCTATGGCATGGCCCCGGAGTGGGCGCGGGCGGTACGCCCCGTGGTGATCGTCTACACCGTCGTCAGCGTCGCCATCACGATCGCCTTCCGCGCCGACGTCAACGCCCAGGCCGGGGCGTACGCCACCGGGATCCTGGCGATGATGGTCTCCGGGGCGGTGGCGGTGACCATCTCCGCGGCCCGTCACCACCGGCGGGGTTCCGCGATCGGCTTCACGGTGCTGACCCTGGTGCTGCTGTACGCGCTGCTGGAGAACGTCATCGAACAGCCGGACGGCATCACGATCTCCGCGCTGTTCATCCTCGGCATCATCGTGGTCTCGTTGGTCTCCCGGGTCACCCGGACCACCGAGCTGCGCGCCGAGCGAATCGAGTTCGACGAGGCGGCCCGTCGGTTCATCAGCGAGTCGCTGGCGCACGACGGGCAGCTGCACCTGATCGCCAACAAGCGGCAGAAGGGGTCGGTGAAGGAGTACACGCTCAAGGAGCGGGCGCAGCGCGGGATGAATCCGGTGCCCGGGGCCGCGGACGTGTTGTTCCTGGAGATCGATGTGGTCGATCCGTCGGAGTTCAGTCAGGTGTTGCGCGTGCACGGCATAGAGGTGGGCGGCTTCCGGGTGCTGCGGGCCGACAGCCCGGCCGCGCCGAACGCGATCGCCGCGATCCTGCTGGCCCTGCGGGACGCCACCGGGGTCCGGCCGCACGCGCACTTCGAGTGGTCGGAGGGCAGCCCGATCGCGCACCTGGCGCGCTACCTCATCCTGGGCCGGGGGGACACCCCGCCGGTGGTGCGAGAGATCATCCGCCGGACCGAACGGGACCCGCTGCGTCGACCCGGCATCCACGTCGGCGGGTGACACTGATGCCGCTCTGACAGCTTTGAAGATGAAAGAGGGCACTATTCACGTTCACGCCTTCCTGTCCGTATTGCGGACCTATCGTGACGTTTGGTAGCCGGCGAACCCGTCGAGCCCCCCGCGCCCGAATCGGCGCGCGGTCACGTCACGTACGCAGGAAGGTAGGCACCGTTGATGTCCACGTACCGAGAGGGAGACCGCGCGACTCAACCCAGACGGCGGTCCCGATGGCTCTTAGCCAGCGGCTTGCTGGCGGGGAGCTTGGTCGTGGGAGCGGCCGGAGCGGCCGCCGCCGCCGACCGCGCCCTCGCCCTCCCCGGTCTGGCCCGGCTGACCCCGGCAGCCGACGACGACCGCCGCACCGGCGACCGGCCCGAACCGGACGCCGAGCGGGCCCGTCCCACCACCCCCGGCACCGGCAAGCGAGGAGTGGTGTCGGTGCCGTGCGACGCCGCGAAGCTGGTGGCGGCGCTGGTCACGGCCAACGCCGAGGGCGGCGGCGAACTCCGCCTCGCGCCCAAGTGCCGCTACACCCTCACCGAGGCGTTCCACGAGACCGACCAGTACGACGGCGGGATCCGGGACGCCCGGGAGGCCGCCGACGCCGCGGAAACCCCCGGCGACGCCGACGCGCCGCCGCACAACCCGGCCGACGACACCGCCGGCCTGCCGGTGATCTACCAGGCGATCACGATCGACGGCGCGGGCGCGACCATCTCCCGGGCCGCCCAGGCCGCCGCGTTCCGCTTCTTCACCGTCCGCGATGGCGGCGAGCTGACCCTGCGCGACGTGGAACTGCACAACGGCCGATCGGCTATCGAGGGCGGCAGCGTGCACGTGGTGCACGGCGCCACCGCGGTGGTGGAACGGGTCACCGTCACGCAGAGCACCTCGCTGTCGCCCGAGGGGGGCGGCGGCGGCATCTTCAACGACGGCAACATGGTGGTCACCGACTCCACGTTCGTCGGCAACAGCGCCTCCGGCGCCGCGGGCAAGGGCGGGGGCCTGCTCAACGGTGGCGTACTGACGCTGAAGCGCTCGGAGTTCCACCGCAACAGCGCCAACGCCTACGGCGGCGGGCTGGGCAACTACCGTGGTGCCGCCGACGTGGAGAGCGTCTCCTTCACCCAGAACAGCGCCGTCCAGGGTGGCGGGCTGGCCAGCTTCTCGGCCCGGACGAAGGTCTCCGACACCGAGCTGCTGAACAACACCGCGCAGGTCGGCGGCGGTGCCGCCAACTCCGACGCGGTGCTGGTGATGCGCACGATGACCATCCGCGGCAACACGTCCACAGTCAACGGGGGCGGTGTCTCGACGGTGAAGGGTCTGACGCCGATCGACGACAGCGTGATCGACGGCAACACCACCCACGGCTTCGGAGCCGGCATCTACGCCGAGAAGGCGAACCTGCTGGTCCGCGGCAGTGACGTGACCCGTAACGAGGCTGTCGGCGCCGCGTCCCAGGGCGGAGGCATCTATGCCAACGCGGGCTCGGTGGCGATCTACACCAGCAAGGTCACCCACAACGCGTCGACGGTGAAGCCCGGCGGCATCTTCGGCATGCACGCCCAGGTCAAGATCGACGATGAGAGCGTGGTGGTCGAGAACGAACCGACCAACTGCGAGGGCAGCCAGGTGCCGATCGCACACTGCTTCCGCTGAGCGTCGACCCGCGCACCATCCCGAGCGCGTTCATCCCGAGTGCACCGCCCGTCCGGACGGATCGTCCGGACGGGCGGTGCTCCGTCACGTGACGCCTCGGCCTCACCGACCGCTGAACCGGGTGGCCACCGACGCCGCCGCGATCAGGTGTCGAGACGGAGGGTTCGGCGTCGTCACGGCGTTAGCCCCTCGCGCGCAGGGTCACGGCGCGTCAACCCATCGCGCGCAGGCGGCCGGAGAGGTCGCCGGCGAAGAAGTCGAGAAAGCCGTCCGGGTCCGGGCCGGCGTTCTGCAGGACGATGTGGTCGAAGCCGGCCTCGACGTACGACCGGACCTTGGCGACGTGGGGTTCCGGGTCCGGGCCGATGGCGAAGAGCTGCCGGATGTGCTTCTCCTCGACGTACGCGCTGGCCGCGTCGAAGTTGACCGGGTTCGGCAGTTCGCTCATCACCTTCCAACCGGTGACCATCCATCGGCTCGTCTGCAACACCGCCTGCACCGCCTGTTGCTCGTCGGTGGCCCAGGCCAGTGGCACCTCGGCGTAGCGCGGGCCCGAACCCTTGGCGCGTCGGTAGTGTTCGACGATCGACGCGTCCGGCTCGGTGGCGAACAGGCCGTCGCCCAACTCGGCGGCGAGCCGCGCCGACACCTCACCGCTGGCCGCCACCGCGATCACGGGCAGGGTGTCCGGCAGATCGAAGATGCGGGCGTCCTCCAGTTGCAGGTGCCGGCCCTCGTACGACTGGTAGCCGCCCTGCCAGAGCAGCCGGATGATCTCCAGCGCCTCGCGTAGTCGCTCGTGTCGCCCTCGAACGCTGGGGAAGCCCTGCCCGACCACGTGCTCGTTGAGCCGCTCGCCGGCGCCCACTCCGAGGGTGAACCGGCCGTCGGAGATCAACGCCATGGTCGCTGCGGCCTGCGCGATGATCGCCGGGTGGTAGCGAACGGTCGGGCAGGTGACCCCGGTGGCCAGGCGCAGGGTGCTGGTCCTGGCCGCGATGGCGCCGAGCACGCTCCAGGTGAACGACGAGTGCCCCTGCGCGTCCAGCCACGGGTGGAAGTGGTCGCTCATCTCGACGAAGTCGAAGCCGGCCCGTTCGGCAAGGACGGCCTGGCGGATGATTTCCTGCGGGCCGTACCCCTCTGTCGCCAGCTTGTAGCCGATCTGCATGCCCACACTCCCGATCCCGTTCGCTGACTGAGGCACCGGCCGTTCCCGGCCCCGGCGTGGACAAACGCCGCAGGACCGCAAACCAGCCTCCTAGGATGCCTTAGGCGGTGTGCGGTGTGCGGTGGGCGACCGCGAGCACCGAGCACCGAGCACCGCCTCCAGCCACCGCACGCCGTCAGCACACCAGCAGATCGATGACGCCCGTCAGGTCCTCCTCACCACCTCCCTCCGCCATGCGGCGGCGCATCAGGTCGAAGTAGGGGCGGAGCAGTTCGGGGCTGACGCCCTGCTGCTCGGCGGTGCGCAGAAAGGTCGGCGTGCCCGCCACCTGCATGGCGAGAGGGGAGACGACTCCGTCGGTGTAGTTCCCGCTGCGCAGTTGGTAGGCGGTCTGCCGAACCGTCGGGATCATCGCGACGAGCCAGTCGGCGAGCAGGGGGGCGAGCGCCGTCGGGTCGATGTCCTCCCGACGGATCAGGGCGAATGCGTGCGCGGTCCCGGCGAACATCCCGTACATGGCGCTGAGGAGAGCCACGTCGTGCAGGGCCGCGAAGCCCGCGTCCTCGCCCACGTAGGTGGTGCCGACCGGGACGCCCAGCGTCGTGCGGTGCCGGTCGAAGAGCGCTCGCGAGCCGCTGTAGAAGACGTAGCCGCCGGCGCCCGGGACGCCGACCATCGGCGGGACGGCCATGATGCCACCGTCCAGGTAACGCGCGCCGTGTCGGCGTGCCCAGGCCGCGCGGGCGCGGGCCTGGGCCGGGGTGCTGGTGGTCAGGTTGACCAGATCCCGGCCGGTCAGGTCCACACCGGCCAGCACCTCCTCGACCGAGCCGTCGTCCAGCAGGCACACGACGACCAGGGTGCTCGCCGCGACCGCCTGAGCGGCGCTGTCCGCGACCCTTGCCCCTTCGGGCGCGAGCGCGGCGGCGCGGGCCGGGGTGCGGTTCCAGACGGTGAGCGGGTGGCCGGCGCCAAGCCAGGCGCGGGCCAGTGCGGTACCCATCGCGCCGAGTCCCAGCATCGTGATGGACGGCTTCTCCACAGTGTGCGGTTCCATGCCGATTAGGCTGGTCATCGCCCACCAGGTGATCAAGTACGCACTTCGGAGTGCGTGGTTACCCGGGGGTGAGCGAGCACGTCGGAGGGGTGGGCATGGCGACGGTGAACCGGCCGGGCACCGCGGACGGACACGCCTGCGGTATCGACACCGCGATGGAGGTGATCGGCGGCAAATGGAAGGTGCTGATCCTCTGGGCGCTTCACGAGCACCCCCTACGTCGCTTCGGCGAGCTGCGTCGACTGCTTCCGGGGGTCACCGAGAAGGTGCTGGCCTCCCACCTGCGGGAGATGGAGGCGGACGGCATCGTACGCCGCGTCTCCCACGACGAGGTGCCGCCCCGCGTCGAGTACTCGTTGACCGAGGACGGCACGCGCCTCAACGACGCCCTCGAGCCGCTGGCCGCCTGGGGACGCGACCGGTCGACCGTTCGACGGTCGGGGGAGGAGTCGGGCTAGGGCTCCGGTGCGACCTCGCCGAAAACTGCACCGGCCCGCGCCCCACTGCGGGGGCACGGGCCGGTCTACGTCTGTTGCCTACTTGGAAGGCTCGGGCAGCTTGCAGTCGACCTTCGGGTTGGCGCCGATGTAGTTCAACGGCCCGGCCACGATGGTGACCAGGATGGTGCCCGCCTCGGCGCAGTTGGTGTCGTCGCCGCTGTAGTAACCGCGCTGGCCACCGGCGATGGCGCCGATCACCAACCAGATCACGACGATGACTCCGAGAATCGAGGTGCCGCGCATCGCTGCCTCCTGAGGTATGTGGTGGATCTGAGGTGCAGCCGTTGTACCCAATCGGGTCGCGCGGCTAACGGTTGCGTGCTAAGACCCCCGCCGGATCCCCCATCCGGCCGATGCCGTCCGCCGTTGTGTACCGCCCGGGCATCCGCCGCCCGCACCGGGTAGCGCCTGTCGGCTATCGGATCGGCGACCGACCTCGCCGTCATCCGGGTGAGTGGACGTAGAACTGCCTCACGGCCCCGCCGAGGAGGACTCATGGACGCCCCGACACCGCCCCTCTACATCGACCGCCCCGAGGACGTCGCGGTCGCGGCCCGCGCGCTTGCTGGCGGCGCGATCGTCGCGGCGGCGTTCGCCAACTTCTACGCCATCGTGACGCGCCCCGACGCGGCCACCGTACGCCGGGTCAACCTGGCCAAGGGTCGACCGGCCCACCAGGTCGGCAGCATCACCACGGCGATCGGCCGGATCCCCGGGATGTTCGACTGGACGCGGATATCGCCGCGGTTGCCGGTCGGTCGGGTGCGGGCGCTGATGGACGCCCTGTACGGGGCCGGGCCGTTCGGCTTCCGTGGGCCGGCCGCCGACCGGCTTCCCGACCACCTCACGCAGATCGACCAGGGGATGCGGACCACCCAGGTGATCGCACCTGGGCTGACCTGCCCCTCCAACGCCTTCTTCGAGCGGGCGCTCGCCGAGACCGCGACGGATCACCTCTACATCACCTCGGCGAACCGCTCCCGGCATCTCACCGGCGAGGCGGAGGAACCGGCGCACTGGAAGGCGGGCCACCTCGCCGCCGACTTCGCCCACCTCGACGATCTGGTGGTGCTGGTCCACCGGGACGAGGCAGCCGCCCGCGCCGCGTACCCGGGCTACCTCACCACCTCGGTCACCCTGCTCTCGTTCCACGCGCCGGAGGGTGACCTCGAAGAGCCGCCGGTGCTCACCGTGGACCGGCACGGATCGCTGCACGTGGACGACGTCCGCCGCGCCGCCGCGCCGCTCGGCCTCCAGGTGCGCCTGGCCGGAGGTGCCCGGGAGCGACTGCAGGTCCGGGGGTACGCCGGGGCGCTGGTGTAGCTGGCAGGCGGCTCAGTGCGGCGGTGACGGGGCCTCCGGAGGCTTGCCGTGGCTACGCCGGAAGTCCGCGTAGGCCACCCCGCCCAGCACCAGCAGCCCGCCGAGGGACGCGAAGAGCGGCGGCACGTACAGCAGGGCGGGGGCGATGGTCAGCAGCGCCAGCACCCCACCGGGTCGGGACCACGACACCCGGCTGAACACCTCGTACTCGAACGAGGCCCGGCCGGCCAGGAACAGCGCCGGGCCGCCGAGGATCACCGCCAGCCAGGACGGCGGTGTCCGCCCGGTGGGCTCGTGCAGTACCAGGTGGAAGCCGGCCGCCGTGACGACCACGCCGGCGATCATCAGCAGATGGGTGTACGGCGCGCTGAAGAGGAACTTGCTGGGCGACTCAGCCGCCTTGATGGCGGTCGGCAGCAGCTCGCCGGACTTGTGCACGTAGATCCGCCACAGCAGCAGCGTGGTCAGGAACGCCACAGCGAAGGCCTCGATGTTGTCGGCCTCGGTGTGCTCCATGCTGAACATGGTGCCGATCGTCAGGATGGCGTCGCCGAGCGCGATGATGAAGAACTGCTGGTAGCGCTCGGAGAGATGCTCCGCCGTGACGTTTCGTTGCTTCTCGGGCACCACCCCGAGACCCGGCACCGGGTACGCGAGTCGGAAGCCGAGGTAGTCGATGGCGAGCGCGATGGCCCAGCACACGATCCGGGCGTCTCCGCTGACGAATGCGCCGATGAGCCACGGGATCGCCGACACCACGAACCAGACGAAGATGCGGACCGCCCGACGCTGGGTCTGCGGTTCGCGGCGTACCGCCGGCATCAGGAACAGGCCACGCCCCAGGTGGATCGCCACGTACGTGCCGGCGAAGACGATCCCTCGACTGTTGAACGCCTCCGGAATCGCCGTGGTCATCAGCAGCGCGCCGAACATGACGGCGCTGATCAGCAGCTTGATCTCGGTGCGTTCGGGGTCGTACAGGTCGGTGACCAGGGTGGTGATCGCCCAGGTCCACCAGACGGCGGCCAGCATGATCAGTGCCTCGGCGGCCCGGTGCCAGTCGAGTCGTTCGGCCAGTCCCCGCGAGATGAGCGCCAGGGCGACCACGTACACCAGGTCGAAGAAGAGTTCGAGGAGGGTGACCCGGCGCGGGCCCTCCGGGTCGCGCACCGGCGGACCGCTGGCCTGTGGCGATCCGGGCTCCGGCGCGGGGAGGTGCACGGGTTACTCCTGCGGAACCGCTCGACTCGATGGACCTGTCCGGTCCACCTTGACGGACGGTAACGAGCGGGGGAGCGCGGGAACCCGCGTTCACCCGCTCGTCCCCCAACCGGGTCGTGCCGGGCGGTTACCGCGCCTGCGGCGATGTCGACGGCTTTTCGCCGCCGCGCGGCGCGGCGAGGGCGTCGACCAGGCGGCGGGCCGAGCCGGCCAGGTTCCATCGTTGGGCGAGCTCGAGCAGCCGGTCCGGGTCGGCCGGCGCGCTCGGCAGCGCGGTGGGCAGCTCCGGCAGGGGCACGTCCAGGGCGACCCGGACCACCGTCGGCGCGACGCCCAGGTAGTCGCGGGCCGCGACCAGCTTGGCGCGCAGGCCCGGTGCGAAGGACGAGTCGGAGTCGTCGAGCGCGGCCAGGATGCCGGCGATGCTGCCGTACCGCTCGATCAGCCGGGCGGCGGTCTTGTCGCCGACGCCGGCCACCCCGGGCAACCCGTCACTCGGGTCGCCGCGCAGTGCGGCGAAGTCGGCGTACCGGTCGGCGGGCACGCCGTAGCGGGCCCGCACGGCGGCGTCGTCGCAGTCGTCGAGCTTGGCGACGCCGCGCCCGACGTAGAGCAGTCGGACCGGTCGGGCGTCGTCGACGAGCTGGAACAGGTCGCGGTCGCCGGAGACCACCTCGATCGGGCCGGGCTGGGTCACCGAGAGGGTGCCGAGCACGTCGTCCGCCTCGTAGCCGGTCGCGCCGACAGCGGTGATGCCCACCGCAGTCAGCACCTCCAGGATCATCGGCACCTGCGGGGAGAGGGTGTCCGGAACGATCTCGCCGCCCTGCGGGGCGACCCGGTGCGCCTTGTACGACGGCAGCAGGTCGACCCGCCACGCCGGTCGCCAGTCGTAGTCCAGTGCGCAGATCATCCGGTCGGCGCCCCGCACCCGGATCAGGGTGGCGAGCATGTCGAGGAAGCCGCGCACCGCGTTGACCGGGGTGCCGTCCTCGGCCCTGGCGGCGGACTCCGGGATGCCGAAGTAGGCCCGGAAGTAGAGGCTGGCTGAGTCGATCAGCAGGATCGGGGGTCGGTGTGCCACGCCGGACAGCCTGGCACAACCGTCCGACGATCTGGGGTACGCCCGGCCGCTGGTGGTGTCAGCGTCGCTCGTCGGGCTGGTAGACGGTGTCCCGGCGGGCCAGGTGCTGCACGACGTAGCTGGTCACCAGCAGCAGGATCGCGACCACCACCTCGACCCAGGCCGCGATGCCGTCGGCGACGGTGACGCCGATGACGAGCAGGACCAGGCCGACGAGCGCGAGGACTCCGGCCCACAGTTGGCGGCGACGGCGGGTCGCCGCCCGGTTCGTCTGGTTCCCTGCCACGTCGGTCCTCCCGGTCAGGTCGCCCGCACGGGCGCCCGGTCCCAGGCTAGGGCGCAGGGGAGGCGCCGGCCCGGAAAACGACAGTGCGGGCTGGTGCGCGGAGGCGGCCAGGACGGTGAGCGCGGTCAGCGGCAGTGCGACCGCGCCGACCGCCGACCGCCGACCCGACCATGCTGGTCGTGCCGGCGGTCCACCAGCGCCAGAACCCCCCGGCCCGGTCGTCGACGTGCATGTCGCCGTCCCCCGTTCGCCGAGCCAGCGCGTTCCAATCTGGAACGTACTATAGTCGGAGTGGGAGCGACGGAGGTAGCGGGTGCGGCGAGAAGATCTTGCCGATGCGGACTGCGGCATCGCGCAGGCGCTCGGCGTACTGGGGGACTGGTGGACGTTCCTCATCGTGCGTGACGTCGCCGGCGGGACGACCCGTTTCGACGCGCTGCAACGGGAGTTGGGCGTCAGCCGTCGGGCGCTGACCGAGCGCCTCGGCGCGCTGGTCGAGCACGGTGTGCTGGAGCGCCGGCCGTACTCGCTGCACCCACCGCGGTACGACTACCTGCTCACCGGGAAGGGCGAGGGGCTGTTGCCGGTGCTGATCGCGTTGCAGGACTGGGGAACGAGGTACCTGATGGGTGACGGTGACGTGACCGCCACGGCGGACGCCGACTCGGCCGAGGCGCGCCGGGTGCGCGACCTGGTGGGTCGACGGTTGCCCGAGGTCGTCCTGCCCGCCGCTGACGGGCACCCGGTGGCGGTGACCGCGACGGACGGGTGGACGGTCCTCTACCTGTTCCCCGGGGCGTACGCGCCGGGGACGCAGGGCCATCCCCCCGGCTGGGCGGAGATTCCCGGCGCCCGGGGTTGCACACTGGAGTCGACCACCTACGCCAAGCGTCATCCGGACTTCGTGACCGCCGGTGTCCGGGTGTACGGGATCAGCACCCAGCGGCCCGACCAGCTCGCCGACTTCACCGCGTACGCCGAACTGCCGTTTCCGTTGCTGTCCGACCAGGACGGCCGACTGGGAGCGGGGCTGCTGCTGCCGGTGTTCCGCGCGGGCGGGGTGACCCGGTTCAAGCGGCTGACGCTGCTGGTCGACCCGACGGCGGTGGTGCGGGCCGTGCAGTTCCCGGTCACCGACCCGGCCGGCTCGGTACAGGAGATGCTCGACCTGGTCGGTGAGCACGCCGGGGCCCCCGGCTGACGCCGACGCGTCGACCGGGGGCCCTACGAGCGAGGCTGGTCCGAGGACCCTGTGCGCGCGGCGTCAGGCCGGGAGCGTCCAGCGCTGGTTGGCGCCGGCGAAGCAGTCCCAGATCTGGAGCCGGGCGCCGTCGGCGGAGGTGTTGTCGGTGACGTCGAGGCACTTGTTCGACTGCGGGTTGCGCAGCGTCCCGTTGGACTGGGCCTGCCAGACCTGGGCGCCGCTGCCGTTGCAGTCCCAGAGCTGGACCTTCGCGCCGTTGGCGGTGGATCCGCTGGTGATGTCGGCGCACTTGCCGAGGGCGCGCAGCGTGCTGTCGCTGGCCACGGTCCAGGTCTGCGCGTTGGTGCCGTTGCAGGTCCAGATCTGGATGGCGGCGCCGTTGGCGGTGCTGGCCGAGGCCACGTCGACGCACTTGCCGCCGATCCCGGTGATCTGACCGGTGCGCCCGGTCGGCGGCGGGGTGGTGCCGCCCATGATGGTGTCGTACATGGCGCTGAGCAGTGAGGTCGAGCCGCTGGTGTCCTGCGACAGCTCCCAGTTCATCACGCCGCCGGCGTTCGCGAGGGCCCACTGGGTCTTGCGCTTGACCGTGGGGATGCCGTTCCAGCACTGCTGCGATCCGTTGATGGTGGCGCAGTCCCGGTTGGCGTTCGCCGGGTCGAGCCCGACCAGGTACGAGTAGTTGTAGTAGACGGGGCGGCTGTAGAACGGGATGCCGAGGACGGCCTTGCTGGCCGGCAGGCCGCGGGCCTTCCACCCGTTGATGGCGTTGATCGACCAGTCGTAGTTGGCGTGCGGGCTGCCGCCGTCGTACGCCATGATGTTGAGCCAGTCGACCTGGTTGAACACGGCGGTCTGGACGCCCTGGACGCTGCCGCCCTCGCTGACCACGGCGGCGGTGAGCAGCTTGCCGCGGCTGTGCAGGGCGCTGCCGAGTTGCGTCATGAGCGCCGTGTAGTTGTTGGCCGAGGTGCCCGGGTCGGGGTACTCCCAGTCCATGTCGACGCCGTCGAGGTTGTACTGGTTGACGAAGTTGATCAGGTTGTTGACGAAGTTCGTGCGGCTGGTGGCGTTGGCGGCGAGCGCCTCGAAGGCGGAGTCGTTGCCGTCGTTCCAGCCGCCGACGGCGATGGAGACCTTGACGTTGTTGGCGTGCCCCTGCGAGACCAGCGAGGAGAGCCGGGCCCCGTCCACCCCTTGCAGGGTGCCGTTGCTGTTGGGCAGGACAAAGGCGTAGTTGATGTGGGTGAGCTTGTTGTACTGGATCGTGTTGATGTTGCCGGCCCAGGAGGGCATGTAGCCGACGCTCTTGAAGTTGTTCGGCAGCACCACTGCCTGCGCAGCGGTGGGAACGACGGTGAGGGTGGCGCCGGCGGTAGCCAGCGCGAGCAGGCCGGCGGCGAGGGCGCGGCGCAGTGGTGAGGACATCGGGGGCCTTCCCGTGGGCGGGGGACGACACCCGCCCGCGCAGGGTTGTCGCGGGCGGGCGGTGCGGGGGACGCAGTGACGGGTGGGCCTCGAGGCAGCCAAATCTTAAAGAGTGTTAACTGTCCGAGTCAATCAATGCCCATGGATTTCCGGCCATCCGGTGCCAATAGGGGGTTTGCCCAAACGACCGTTAAGCTGGCGGGGTGGGAATCGACGAGCTGTATCCGCCGGATCGGTTGATCGCCGCGCAGCGAGCGACGGCCGCCGCCGGCCTGGACGCACTGCTGCTCACACCCGGCTCCGACCTGCGGTATCTGACCGGGTACGACGCCCACGCGGGGGAGCGGCTGACCTGCCTGGTGCTGCCCGCCGACGGTGAGCCGACGCTGGTCGTACCGAGGTTGGAACGTCCCGCGGCGGAGGCCGCCCCGAACACCGGCGTACGCATCGTCGACCACGTCGACGGCACCGACCCGTACCCCTTGGTCGTCGCCGCCCTCGACGGCCCGGTCGCGGCGGTCGGGCTCGCCGACCGGATGTGGGCCGAGCAGGTCCTCGGCCTGCGCGCGGCGCTGCCCGACGCCGCGCAACGGCTCGCCGGGGAGGTCCTGCGCGAGTTGCGGATCCGCAAGTCCCCGGCGGAGATCGCGGCGCTCGCCGAGGCCGGCGCGGCGATCGACGAGGTGCACCTGCGGATGGGCGAGTGGCTGCGCCCCGGTCGCACCGAGGTCGAGGTCGCCACCGACATCGCCGCGGCGATCCGGGCCGCCGGACACGTCACTGTCGACTTCGTCATCGTGGCGGCCGGACCCAACGGGGCCAGCCCGCACCACGGCACCTCCGACCGGCCGATCGGCGTCGGCGAGCCGGTGGTGGTCGACATCGGCGGCACGATGGCGTCGGGCTACCGCTCGGACTGCACCCGCACCTACCTGGCGGGCGGGTCGGCGCCGGCCGACTTCCTGGACTACTACGCCGTGCTGCGCGACGCCCAACGCGCCGCCGTCGAGGCGGTGCGGCCCGGGATCACCGCCGCGGCGGCCGACGCCGAGGCCCGCGCGCCGATCGTCGCCGCCGGCTACGGTCCCGCGTTCCTGCACCGCACCGGCCACGGCATCGGTCTGGACGGGCACGAGGAGCCGTACCTGGTGGCCGGCAACGACCGACCCCTCGACGCCGGCATGGCGTTCTCCATCGAACCAGGCATCTACCTGGCGGGCCGGCACGGCGCCCGCATCGAGGACATCGTCGTCTGCACAACGGACGGCGTGCAACGGCTCAACACCACCCCCACGGAGCTCATCGCGCTATGACTGTCGACCGGATCCTCCCCACCGACGAGGCCCACGACCTGCTGGGTCTCGCCACCGAGCTCGCCGACGGCGAGCTCGCGCCGAAGGCCGCGGCCTTCGAGGAACGCGCCGAGTTCCCCCGCGAGGTGCTGCGCACGCTGGGCCGCGCCGGCCTGCTCGGCCTGCCCTACCCCGAGGAGTACGGCGGCGCGGCGCAGCCGTACGAGGTGTACCTGCAGGTCCTGGAGATCCTGGCCAGCCGCTGGCTCGCTGTCGCCGAGGCGGTCAGCGTGCACACCCTGTCCTGCTACCCGGTGGTGGCGTTCGGCAGCGACGAGCAGCGCAAGCTGCTGCCGGACATGCTCGGCGGCGAGTTGCTGGGCGCGTACTGCCTCTCCGAGCCGCAGGGTGGCTCGGACGCGGCGGCGCTGACCACCCGGGCGGATCGCGACGGCGACGCGTACCTGGTCTCCGGCACCAAGGCGTGGATCACCCACGCCCACACTGCCGACTTCTACAACGTCTTCTGCCGCACCGGCGGGCCCGGTCCGAAGGGGATCTCCTGTCTGCTCGCCGACGCGGGCACGGCCGGCATCACCCCGCAGGCGGCCGAGCGGACGATGGGGCTGCGCGCCTCCCCGGTCGCGCAGATCGCCTTCGACGAGGCCCGGGTGCCGGCCGACCGGTTGATCGGCGGCGAGGGGATGGGCTTCACCATCGCGATGTCCGCGCTGGACTCCGGCCGGCTGGGCATCGCGGCGTGCGCGGTCGGGCTGGCCCAGGCCGCTCTGGACTACGCGGTCTCCTACGCCCGGGAGCGGCAGCAGTTCGGGCGTTCCATCATCGACTTCCAGGGGCTGGGGTTCCTCCTCGCCGACGCGGCCACCCAGATCTCCGCTGCCCGTGCGCTGACCCTGGCGGCGGCCCGGCTACGCGACGCCGGCCGGCCGTACGCCATCGAGGCGGCCAAGGCGAAGCTGTTCGCCACCGACATGGCGATGCGGGTGACCACCGACGCGGTGCAGGTGCTCGGCGGTGCGGGTTACGTGGCCGACCACCCGGTGGAGCGGTACATGCGTGAGGCGAAGGTGTTGCAGATCGTGGAGGGCACCAACCAGATCCAGCGGATGGTGATCTCCCGGGCACTGGCCAAGGGCTGACGACGGTACGTGGTGGTGGGGCTGCGGTGGGTGCGTCACGGCCCACCGCGGTCCGCCACTCGGGTACCTCGTCGCCGTGCGACCGTTTTCCCGGTAGGTTGCACGCCGTGGAGGAGATCGACCGCGCTATCGTCGCCGCGCTGACCGCCGACGGCCGTCTGTCGTACACCGACCTGGCCGAGCGGGTGGGGCTGTCGGTGTCCGCCGTGCACCAGCGGGTCCGTCGGCTGGAGCAGCGCGGGGTGATCAAGGGGTACGCCGCCCGGGTGTCGTTCGAGGCGCTGGACCTGCCGCTCACCGCGTTCGTGGCGATCCGGCCGTTCGATCCGTCGCAGCCGGACGACGCCCCGGAGCGGCTGGCCCACCTGCCGGAGATCGACTCCTGCTACTCGGTGGCGGGGGAGGACTTCTACCTGCTGCTGGTGCGGGTGGCCAGCCCCACCGACCTGGAGCGGGTGCTCCAGGAGATCCGCACCTCGGCGAACGTCACGACCCGGACGACAGTGGTGTTGTCCACGCCGTACGAGAACCGGCCGCCGAAGATCAGCTCTGCGGCACCGAGTCGGTCGCGGTCCCGGGTGCCGGAGGAGCCGGCTGGTTCCACCGCAGGATGACCTGCCGGCCGTGTTCGTGACCGAGCGCGCTGACAGTGGCGGTGTCCAGGCGTAGCCGCCCACCGGCGGACGGGGGCAGGCCGATCCAGCGGGCACCGAGCACCCGCAGGCTGTGCGCGTGCCCGACCAGCGCCACGGTGCCGCGGTCGAGCAGCGGGGTGACGCGGGCCAGCACCCGGTCGAGCCGTTCGCCCACCTCTGCGGGGGACTCCCCGCCGGGGCAGCCGTCGGTCCAGATGTTCCAGTGCGGATCGTCGTCGTGGATGTCGACTGTGGTGCGACCCTCGTACTCGCCGTAGTTCCACTCGCTGAGGTTCTCGTCGACGGCGTCGACGGTGAGCCCGGCCAGCTGCGCGGTGCGCAGCGCCCGGGAGCGGGGGCTGGTCAGCACTGTGACGAAGCGCCGGCCGGCCAGGAACGCGGCCAGGGTGCGGGCCTGTCGCTCGCCGTCGGGGGTCAGCTCCAGATCGGTGTACGAGGTGTGCCGCAGGCTGGCGCTCCAGGTGGTCTCGCCGTGCCGGATCAGCAGGAGCTCTCCCATCCGGTCAGTTAACCATCGTGGGTCGGTGCCGACAGCCGACCTCCCACTACCTATCTTCCTAGGATGCTTTAGCGGATGTGCCGACCGGCACTGCCGGTTTCGGCACCCGGAGACCGGGCAAGCAAGCCAGGACAACCGCCAGACCGAGGAGGCGCGATGAGCTTCACCGAGAAGGCAAAGAACAAGGTTGAGCAGATGGCCGGCGCCGCGAGGGAGCGCGTCGGCGACATGACCGACAACGAGCGGATGCGTGGCGAGGGCGCCAGCCAGCAGAGCGACGCGCGCGCCAAGCAGGCCGGTCAGAACGTTAAGGACGCTGGCCGCAACGTGAAGGACTCCTTCACGAAGTGACCTGAACGGTCCACGGGTCCCCGGGCGCACAGTCGCCCGGGGACCCGTCGCGCTGCGGCCCCTGCCTTGGCAGCCCTCACGCCTCGCCGATCTTGCACTTTCTGTTGCGGCATTTTGGGCAGCCCGCTCAATCCGACGACCGCAAGTGCAAGATCGGCGAGGCAGGGGGCGAGACAGGGGCGGGGTGCGGGCGGGGCAGTGAGGGTGGCTCGCGTTTGGGATGATCGACGGCGTGATTCGAGGTCGGCTTCGTCCGTTGTGGTGTGGCGTACTCGCGGCGGTGGCCGTTGTCGGTGGTGCCGCGTGCACGGCGTCCCGGGTGCCGCCGCCGGACCGGCCCGTCTTCGTCGGGTCGTCGGCCTCGTCCACCCCGGCCGGTGCGCCGTCGGCCGGTGCCTCTTCGGCGGTGCCGTCGACGGGTGTTACTTCGGAGGTGCCGTCGGCCAGCGTCTCGTCGCCGCCGGTGGTGGTTGCCACGGTGCCGGGCGCGACGTCCATCGGGACCAGGGCGCGGGTGGTGGATCACGGGCCGCGCAGCGGCGCCAAGGTCGCGCTGACCTTCGACGCGGACATGACCGACGGCATGTTGGCCAGCCTGCGGGCCGGCCGGGTGAAGTCGTACGCGAACCTGCGCATCCTCGACCTGCTGGAGCGGGAGCAGGTGCCGGCGACGTTCTTCCTGACCGGTAAGTGGGTGCAGCGGTATCCGGACGTGACGCGGCGGATCGCCGGCAACCCGCGCTTCGAGTTGGCCAACCACACCTACGGGCACGCGGCGTTCACGGCGGACTGCTACGACCTGCCCCGGTTGCCGGTCGACGAGCTGGCCGGCGATGTGGCGAAGACGTTCGAGGTGATTGCGCCCTACGGCGGTCGGCAGACCCGGTACTTCCGGTTTCCCGGGTTGTGCCACGACGCGGCGGCGTTGGACGCGCTGGCGCCGCTGGGCGTGACGGTGGTCGACGGGGACGTGGTCAGTGGCGATCCGTTCGCGACGGCGTGGAAGCCGTTGGTACGGGCGGTGTTGGACCATGTTCGCCCCGGCTCGGTGGTGATCATGCATGTGACCGAGGCGAACGCGGCGATGACCGATGAGGCGTTGCCGCACATCCTGGCCGGGCTGCGTGAGCGAGGGCTGGTGCCGGCGCCGTTGTCCGAGGTGCTGGCCGGCGGCTGAGGCGACCGAGGCAGCCAGGGGCATCACGCTCGTTCCGCGTCGACCCGTGCATTCTCGTCGTCGCCGTGGGTGGACCGTCGGGCGTCATATGCCAGCATCAGCACCAGGATGGCGATGGTGGTGACGAGCTGGACGGTCGCTGGCAGGGTGACGCCGATGGCGACGGTGGCCAGTGCCGCCGCCGCGGCGGCGAGTCGGGCCGGGGGGATGGGCAGGCGTAGGGCGCGGCGTACGGCGGCGATGCCGACGAGGTAGAGCGCGACGCCACCGCCGAGGGCGAGAGCGGCGCCGACGGTGGCCGGTTCGTCGGGTCCGGCGACGGCAGTGTGCAGACCGGCGACTGTCGCGATGACGCCGAGCAGCAGCAGGAAGTGCGGGAGTACGTAGGTGCGGGCGGCCATCTGGCTGCGGGCGGCGGGGTCGGCGGCGGCCAGGGCCGCGGTGGCGGGTCGGGTGTCCGCGACGTAGGTCCACCACAGAGCGACGGGTACGGCGAGGGCGAGCACGATCGCGGTGGCCGTTGCGGCGGTGAGCTGGTCGGCGGGTACGCCCATGCCGATGGTGACGACGGATTCGCCGAGGGCGATGATGACGAGCAGTCCGTGTCGTTCGACGAAGTGCCCGGGGCGCAGGTGAAAGGCCTCGGGTACGCCGGTCCAGGACAGGCGGCGGGGGAGCAGGTAGGGCAGGACGGACTGGGTGACGACGGCGGCGGCCCAGAGGGCGGGTACGGCGGGGCCGGTGAACGCGGCGGCAGCGAGGACGAGGAGCGCGGCGCCGATGTTGTAGGGGGCGAGTCGCAGTGCGCCGCTGCGGGCGTTGGTGTGCAGAAACAGGCTGAGGTGGACGGCGACGACGATGAGGTAGCCGACGGCGAAGAGCGCGCCGCCGCCGGTGAGGGCGTCGGGTAGGGCGACGGCGCTGAGCAGGAAGCCTGCCATGCCGGCGAAGAGCAGCAGCCTGGTGGTGTTCTGTCGTGGTGGCAGGCGGTTGTTGAGCCAGGCGTAGCCGGTGTAGAGGTACCAGAGCAGGCCGAGGATCAGGGCGCTGCTGCCGAAACCGGCCCAGTTGAGGTGGGTTTCGAGGGCGTGGGCCAGTTGGGTGACGGTGAGGACGAAGACGACGTCGAAGAAGACCTCGTCGAGTGTGACCCGGTCGCCGGGGCCCGTGTTGGGAGCGGGCCGCGGGTGTCTCATGGTGGTGGACGGTAGTCGTCGGCGGTGTGTGGTGGTCCCGGGTTGAGGATTCCGCTGAGGGAGCGCCGTGGGTGGTTGTGGGCTGTGCCGGCAGCTGCTGGGCCGAGTGTTGCGAGGTGGTTTTCGAGGGCTGTCACGGTTGGGGCCCCACCGGACATGGAGTGAATGTGAGCTCCGGCATTGAGTACTACGAGGACCGCTTCCGGCGTGTCTATCTTGAGCACTTTGAGCCGTTGTTGGCGTACGCGCTGCGGCGTGTCGCGCATCCCGAGGACGCGGCGGATGTCGTCGCGGAGACCTTCCTGGTCGCCTGGCGGCGCAGGCATGACATTCCGGCCGACGGTGAAGCTCGGCTCTGGCTGTACGGCGTGGCCCGGCGGGTGCTGGCCAATCATCACCGGGGTGGGGTTCGTCGGCAGCGGTTGGGTGAGCGGTTACGTGAGCAGATCGCCGTCGTGGTGGCCGCCGATCCGGGCAGTGAGGTGCCTGAGCGGCTCGCTGTCCGGGCGGCGTTGGCAGGTCTGGGTGAGCTGGACCGCGAGGTGTTGATGCTCACCGTGTGGGAGGGCTTGCAGCCGCGAGAGGTGGCCGCGGTGCTGGGGGTGGGTCCCACAGTGGTGCGGACACGGCTGTCGCGGGCGCGAGCCAGGCTGCGCGAACTGGTCGGTGACGACCTCGGCCCGCCTGGACATGTACTCGACGTGCTGACCGCAGCGACCCGGAAGGACCAGAGATGACCGAGGAACACCTTGACCGGCTGGTTCGAGAGGCCGATCCCGCTCGGTTGGATCTCGTCGGACAGTTCGACGGGATGAAGCAGACCCTCCTGGGGGAGATCATGTCCGAGTCGACGCTCGATCGGTTCGTGGAACCACCGCGAGGGCGACCGAGTGTGCGTCGCTTCGCTGGTGTGGCGGCGGCGGTCGTGGTCCTTGCCGGCGTCGTGGCCGTCTCTGTTCTGCCGGGCGAGCCCGAGGAGGTCGGGGAGGTGGCTTCGGCTCCCAGCGCCGGTGCTCCGGTCGTCTACTCGCCGGTGGCGATGCGGGTGGCGGAGAAGAATCCGCGGCTGCTGATCAACCGGCCCGGCTGGAAGGCGACCACCGTGTACGGGTTCACGCAGGAGACGGGCACCATCACGTTTCGCAACGGTGGACGCGAGTTGGAGTTCGACTGGTATCCGGCTGACGGTTACGCCGACCGTTACGCCGACCGGCTCCACGTCAATCGTCCGAAGGCTGTGCAGGTCGACGGCTGGCCGGGTGACCAGTTCGAGTATTCCGCCAGCGACTTCGAGGTGTTGCTCCGTCCCCGTGACGGGGTCTTCGTCGAGTTGCAGACCGGGGGTGACTGGTCCCGGAAGGAGTTCGCCCGGGTTCTCGCGAACGTCGTCCGGGCGGATGCGCGTACGTGGTTGGGTGCGCTGCCGCCGGAGATCGTCATTCCGGAGCGGGCGTTGGCGCGGGCGGGCGAGGTGCTCGCGGACGTGCCGCTTCCGCCGGGCTTCGACGTCGCGACCCTGGTTGATGTCGGCATCTACGATCCCTACCACTTCGGTGCCGCTGTGACATCGCGGGTGGGTTGCGGGTGGATCGCGGAGTGGCAGCGGGCGAGGTCGAGTGGGGATGAGGCCGGGGTGCGGCGGGCCGCCGACGCGTTGCGGAGCAGTCACGGGTGGCGGGTGCTGCGGGACATGGACAAGGCCGGCGACTGGCCGGAGGTGTTCTGGGAGTACGCCGACGAGATCGCGGCCGGGACGTTGCGGCCCGGATACGTCCAGGGCCTGGACTGTCGGTGACGGAGGACGGCGGCGCCCCCGGCAAGACCATCCGGGGGTGCCGCCGTCGGTGGGTCAGTCGTTGCGGTGGTCGTGCCACCACTGCTGGCCGTTGGTGGGCAGGGTGTCGATCGGGTCGTAGTAGGCGTAGCGCTTGTTGAGCGCCTCCAAATCGGCGGATTCGATGGAGGTGCGGTAGTTCTTGGTCCAGTAGGAGATGCCGCGCTCACGGTCGTAGTCGGTGAGCATGTGCACCCAGCGCTTACCGACGAAGGGGACGTCGCAGACGATGCGGGGGGTGGCGTAGCCGGGGAGGTAGCCCATGATGTCGTGCTGGAGCTGCTGGGCGTGCCAGACCGGGACCCGCCAGTGTTCGGCGTTGGGGATCATGTCGCACATGTAGAAGTAGTACGGCAGGATGCCGGCTTCGCCTTGGAGGGCGAAGCAGAGGTCGAGCAGTTCCGGGGTGGTGGCGTTGACGCCGCGCATGAGGACGCCCTGGTTGCGGACGTCGCGGACGCCGACGTCGAGGGCGGTCTGGGCGGCCTTGGCGACCAGTGGGGTGAGTGACTGGGCGTGGTTGACGTGGGTGTGGATGGCGAGGTTGACGCCGCGGCGGGCGGCGGTGCGGGCGACCCGCTCCAGGCCCTCGACGACGTCGGGTTGCAGCCAGTGTTGGGGTAGGCCCATGAGGGCCTTGGTGGCGAGCCGGATGTCGCGGACCGTTTCCAGCTCCAGCAGGCGCATGAGGTACGACTCGAGGTTGCGCCAGGGGACGTTGGCCACGTCGCCGCCGGAGACGACCACGTCGCGGACGCCGGGGTGGGCCTTGAGGTAGGCGATGTGGGCGTCGTAGCGGTCGACGGGCTTGAGGGTGAGTTTGAGTTTGTCGACGGCGGGGGTGGAGTTGCCGACGAGGTCCATGCGGGTGCAGTGTCCGCAGTACTGGGGGCAGGTGGAGAGCAGCTCGGCGAGGACCTTGGTGGGGTAGCGGTGGGTGAGCCCTTCGGCGACCCACATGTCGTGCTCGTGGAGGCTGTCGCGGCTGGCGTAGGGGTGTGAGGGCCAGTCGGTGCGCCGGTCGGAGGCGACCGGGATCATGTAGCGGCGGATGGGGTCGGCGAGCAGGGCCTCGGTGGTGAGGGTCGCGAACGGCACCATCGTGTTGATCATTTGTGGTGGCACCAGCATGGACATGGTGGCCATTGCCGACTGGTCGGCTTCGAGGTCGGCGTAGAAGGTCTCGTCGATCAGGTCGCCGAAGACGGCGCGGAGCTGCTTGATGTTCTTGACGCAGTTGACGCGTTGCCACTGGGCGGATTCCCACTGGTCGCGGGTGACGTGGCGCCAGCCGGGGAATCGGGTCCAGTCGGGTTCGACCAGGGGGCGGCGGTGGTATTCGTAGGGCTGCCCGGCGGTCGGTACGGCGACCGGGGCGTGACGGGGTTGAGGGACGGTCTCAACCGGTTGGGTCTGGGTCACGGCCCCTCCTCGGTGTTGCGGCTGATCATCGAAGCCCGAAGGCTACTGGAAAATATTCGGTACAGAAACTAGTCTGCCGTAAGTTTTCCCGTTACGCGAGCCTTGACCGGGGCTTCGGGCGGCTGGACAGGGGAGGTCGGCGTGACGTCACCGGTGGGACTGCACCGCGTCGTGCAACCGGCGGGGGTGCTGCCGCAGGCGGCCTGGCGCCTGGACACGTCGGCGGCGATCGCGCCGAACGAGGTGCGGATCCGGGTGCAGCGGCTCAACCTGGACGCGGCGAGCTTCCGGCAGTTGTCGGAGAAGCACGGCGGCGACGGTGACGCGGTCCGCGCCGAGGTGCTGGAGATCATCGCTACCCGGGGGAAGATGCAGAACCCGGTGACCGGGTCGGGCGGGATGCTGATCGGCACCGTCGAGGAGGCCGGTCGGCGGTCCCCACTGGGCCTCAGGGCGGGGGAGCGGGTCGCGACCCTGGTGTCGTTGACGTTGACGCCCCTGGTGATCACCGATGGGTTGGCCCGTTGGGACGGGCGCAGCGAGCAGGTGCCCTGTGACGGGTGGGCGATCCTGTTCGCGCGCTCCATCGCCGCGGTGCTGCCCGACGACGAGGACCCCCAGTTGTCCCTCGCCGTGCTGGACGTGTGCGGTGCGCCCGCGCTGACCGCCCGGGTGGTGTCGCGCTACGTCGAGGAGCGTCGGCGTGGCGGTGATCCGACACCGGTGCGAGTCGCGGTGATCGGTGGGGCGGGTAAGAGCGGGTCGCTGTCGCTCGCTGCGGCGCGACGGGCGGGCGCCGCGCGTACCGTCGGGGTGGTGCCGGTGGCGGCGGAGCGCGACGCGCTGACGGCCTCCGGCCTGGCGTCGGTGGTGGCGTTGGCCGACGCGCGCGACCCGGTGGGGCTGTCCACGGCGGTGACCACCGCGTTGGGGGTGCCGGCGGACGTGACGGTGGTCTGCGTGGACGTGCCGGGGTGTGAGCACGGGGCGGTGCTGGCCACCGCTGACGGCGGCACCGTGATTTTCTTCTCCATGGCGACGAGCTTCTCCGCCGCGGCGTTGGGCGCGGAGGGGTTGGCGGCGGACGTGACGATGCTGGTGGGAAACGGGTACGTGCCGGGGCACGCGGAGTTGGCGTTGGGGCTGTTGCGGGCCGACCCAGGGGTGCGTCAGCTGTTCGCGGCGCGGATCGCGGCAGACTGAGGTCATGACGAACCCCTCGACGTTGTACCGCGGCGGCGTGCTGCACTGCCCCGCCGACCCGAGCGCCACCGCGCTGCTGGTGTCCGGTGGGCGGATTGCCTGGTTGGGGACCGACGGTGACGCGCCGCCGGCCGATCGGGTGGTGGACCTGGGCGGGGCGTTGGTGACGCCGGCGTTCGTCGACGCGCACGTGCACGCCACCGACACCGGGTTGGCGTTGTCCGGGTTGTCGTTGTCCGGGGTGCGCTCGGCGGGGCAGTTGCTCGACGCGGTGGCGGGGTTCGCGGCGGGTCTGCCGGCGGACGCGGTGGTGCTCGGGCACGGCTGGGACGAGTCGGGGTGGTCGGATCCGACGTTGCCGGACGCCGCGGCGTTGGACCGGGCCGCCGGTGGTCGGCGGGTGTATCTGTCGCAGGCGTCGATCCACTCGGCGTTGGTGTCGTCGGCGTTGCTGGCGGCGTGTCCGCAGGCGGCGCAGGCGCCCGGGTACGACGCGTCGGGCTGGTTGCGGCGCGACGCGCACCACGTGGTGCGGGCGGCCGCGCAGGCGTCGGTGAGTCGGGCGCAGCGGGTCGGGGCGCAGCGGGTGGCCCTGGCCCATGCGGCGTCGTTGGGGATCGCGGCGGTGCACGAGTGCGGTGGCCCGGAGATCTCCGACGAGGAGGACTTCACCGGTCTGCTGGGCATCTCCGGCGCGGGCCTGCCGGAGGTGTACGGGTACTGGGGTGAGCTGGGTGGTGCGGCGCGGGCCCGGGAGTTGGGCGCGGTCGGCGCCGGCGGAGACCTGTTCGCCGACGGGGCGTTGGGGTCGCGTACGGCGCACGTGTCGCAGCCGTACGGCGACGGTGAGGGTTGCGGGCACGGGTACCTGTCGGTCGAGCAGGTGCGTGATCACTTGCTGGACTGCGCGGCGCACGGCATGCAGGGCGGTTTCCACGCCATCGGTGACGCGGCGATCGGCACCGTCCTGGACGGGTTCGCGGCGGCGGCGCGGACGGTGGGGGTGGAGCGGTTGCGCGCGGCCCGGCACCGCATCGAACACGCGGAGATCATGAGCAAGGCGTTGATCGCGCGGTTCGTGGAGTACGGGGTGGTGGCGAGCATGCAGCCGGCGTTCGACCGCTTGTGGGGTGGCGCGGGCCGGATGTACGAGACGCGGTTGGGGTTGGACCGGTCGTTGGAGTCGAACCCGATGGGTGCGATGCACTCGGTGGGGGTGGCGTTGGCGTTCGGGTCGGATTCGCCGGTGACGCCGCTGGACCCGTGGGGGTCGGTGCGGGCTGCGGTCGCGCACCACAACCCGGCGCAGCGCATGGGTGTGCGCTCGGCGTTCGCGGCGCACACCCGGGGCGGGTGGCGGGCGGTGCACCTGGACGTCGAGGGGGTCCTGGCGTTGGGTGCGCCGGCGACGTTCGCGGTGTGGTCGACGCCGGCGGGGGTGGAGCGGGGTCTGCCGGTGTTGCAGGCCGAGGACCCGGAGGCGCGGGGTCCGCACGACCCGACGCCGTTGCCGGTGTGTCGGCGTCTGGTGCTGCGCGGTGAGGTCATCTACGAGGAAGGGTCATCATGACCGGGAAGCTTGATCTTGATCCGGTGCTGGTGGCGCGGGCGCGGGAGTTGGCGCGTCGGGCCGGGCAGCCGGTGGTGGACCTGGCCCGCAGCCACACCACAGTGTCGGTGGAGCGGGCGGTCCTGCGGTTGGCCGGGGTGACCGGCGCCGACCCGGATGGCATTCCGTGGGTGAACCGGCTCGTCGAGGCGGTCGCCGCGGATGTGGGGTTGGGCCACGGGGTGGCGGTGCCGGTGTTCGACGCCCTGGTGCGGGAGGGCAGCACCGACGTGACGTTGCTGGCGCAGAAGGCCGCCGCCGGGTCGGTGCGGTTCACCCAGCCGACCGGGCGGGCGGCCACGTCGGCCCGGTCGGCGGCGCGTAAGGCCGTCGGCGCGGGCATCCGGCGCATCGACCGGCGGCGCGCCGAGCGGGACCGCCTCGTCAAGCGCCACGGCGACCCGGCGCAGCGGCCGTGGATCTACCTGATCGTCGCCACCGGCGACATCTACGAGGACATTCCGCAGGCGCAGGCGGCGGCGCGCGCCGGCGCGGACGTGATCGCGGTGATCCGTTCCACCGGGCAGTCGTTGCTGGACTACGTGCCCGAGGGCGCGACCCGGGAAGGGTTCGCCGGCACGTACGCCACGCAGGAGAACTTCCGGCTGATGCGTGCGGCGTTGGACGAGTCGTCGAAGGAGGTGGGCCGCTACGTGCGGTTGACCAACTACGCGTCCGGGCTGTGCATGCCGGAGATGGCGGCCCTGGCCGGGTTGGAACGCCTCGACATGATGTTGAACGACTCGATGTACGGGATCCTGTTCCGCGACATCAACCCGGTGCGCACGTTCGTCGACCAGCGGTTCTCCCGGCAGGTGCACGCCCGCGCCGGGATCATCATCAACACCGGTGAGGACAACTACCTGACCACCGCCGACGCCGTCGACGAGGCGCACACGGTGACGGTGTCGCAGCTGCTCAACGAGTTCTTCGCGCACGAGGCGGGGTTGGCGGACTGGCAGTTGGGGTTGGGGCACGCGTTCGAGATCAATCCGGAGGTGCCGGAGTCGTTCCGGTTGGAGTTGGCGCACGCGTTGCTGGCCCGGGAGTTGTTCCCCGACGCGCCGTTGAAGTGGATGCCGCCGACGAAGCACATGACCGGTGACGTGTTCCGGGGCAACCTGCTCGACGGGTTCTTCAACCTGGCCGGTGCGCTGACCGGTCAGGGCATCCTGCTGGTGGGGATGATGACCGAGGCGGTGGTGACGCCGTGGTTGTCCGACCGGGACATCGCCCTGCAGAACGTGCGGTACGTCCTCGGCGCGGCCGGTGGGTTGCACGAGGACTTCGTGCCTGCGCCGGGTGGGTTCATCCGCCGCCGCGCCAACCAGGTCCTCGGTGAGGCGCTGGACCTGCTGGATCGCATCGGTGAGCAGACGCTGCTCACGGCGATCGCCGAGGGCACTTTCGGGATCATGAAGCGGCCCGCGGACCGCGGCAAGGGCCTCGACGGGGTCGCCGCGCACGAGGCCGACTACTGCAACCCGGCCACCGACATCCTGGAAGGGGACGCGGCATGAGCGCCGCCGACGCCGCGAAGAAGATCGTGCGGCCGTACGGGGACACCACCGGTGACGGCATGGTGCAGGTGTCGTTCACCCTGCCGGTGACCCACGACAAGCGCGCCGAGGGCGCGGCGGTGCAGTTGGCCAACAAGATGGGCATGGACCCGGCGATGGTGGTGCACGCCAAGCCGATGGGTGACGGGTTCACGTTCTTCGTCGTGTACGGGCGGGTCAACCACCTGGTCGACCTCAACGCCGTGCAGGTGGTGGAACGGGACTTCGCGCTGCTGTCGGCGAAGGACGTCAACACGGTGATCAAGCAGCGGTTGCGGCGCAAGCTGTCAGTGGTCGGGGCGTGCATCGGCACCGACGCGCACACGGTGGGTATCGACGCGATCCTCAACGTCAAGGGCATCGCGGGCGAGAAGGGCCTGGAGTACTACCGGGAGTTGAAGGTCACCAACATGGGCGCGCAGGTCAGCGTGCCGGAGCTGGTGGAGACCGCCCGGGCGGAGAAGGCCGACGCGGTGCTCGTGTCGCAGGTGGTCACCCAACGCGACGCGCACCTGCACAACACCCGGGAGATGTCGGCGGCGTTCCGGGAGGCGATGCCGGCGGGGCGGCGTCCGCTGCTGATCGTCGGTGGTCCCCGCTTCGACGAGACGATGACCGACGAGTTGGGCGTGGACCGGATCTTCGGTCGGGGCACCACGCCCGGCGAGGTGGCCAGCTACCTCGTGCACGCCCTGATCACGCAACGGAAGGCGATGGCATGACCGACGCACGGCTCGGGTTGACGGTGACGCACCGGCGGTATGTGCCGTACTCGCACGCCCACTACGCCGGGAACCTCGTCGACGGGGCGTACGCGCTGGGGTTGTTCGGCGACGTCGCCACGGAGGTGTGCATCCGTACCGACGGCGACGAGGGCCTGTTCGCCGGGTACGCCGATGTGCGTTTCCACGCGCCGGTGCACGCCGGGGACGTGGTCGAGGTCACCGCGCGGGTGTCGCGGGTGGGTAGCCGCAGCCGCACCCTGGAGCTGAGCTGCGCGGTGGTGTGCCGGGGTCGCCCGGACCGTTCCGCGTCCGCCGCGGAGGTCCTCGATCCGCCGATCGTGGCGGTCACCGCGACCGGCACCGTGGTCGTTCCCGCCGCGTCGTGACCCTGGCGGTCTGCGCCGACGTGGGTTCCACGTACACGAAGGTGGCGGTGGTGGACCTGGCCGGCGGTGTCCTGGTCGGCGCGGCGTCGGCGCCCACCACGGTGGGCACCGACGTGCTGCACGGCCTGGACGCCGCGGTCGCGGCGGCCACCGCCGGGCTCGGTGTGCGCGACGTTCCCTGGTACGTGTGCTCGTCGGCCGGTGGTGGGTTGCGGCTGGCCGTGATCGGCTACGAGCCGCTGGTCACCGCGCAGGCCGGCCGGCGGGTGGGGTTGTCCGCCGGCGCGCACGTGGTGCACGTCGCGGCCGGGCGGCTCGGCGCGGCCGACCTGACGGCGTTGCGGGCGGCCCGCCCGGACGTGGTGCTGCTCGTGGGCGGCACCGACGGCGGCGACGCCGACACGATCACCCACAACGCCACCCGCCTGGCCCGGGCCCGGTGGCGGCGGCCCGTCGTGTACGCGGGCAACGCCGACGTGCGCGAGCAGCTGACCGGGCTGCTGCGCGACGCCGGGGTGCCGGTCACCGACGCCGACAACGTCCTGCCGCGCATCGGGGTGCTCGCCCCGGCGTCGGCGCGGGCGGCGATCCGCGCGGTGTTCCTGCGCCACGTCATCGGTGGTAAACGACTGTCGCGGGGTGCCCGGTTCGCGCGGTTGGTGCGGGCGGCCACCCCCGACGCGGTGCTCACCGGTGTGGAGGTGCTCGCCGACACCCTCGGCGGTGATTTGGCGGTGGTCGACGTGGGTGGGGCCACCACCGACGTGTACTCGGTGCTTACGCCCGACGAGCGGGCCACCGGGCCGGGCCGGGAGGTCGCCGGCAGTCTGTGGCGGGCCCGCACCGTGGAGGGCGATCTGGGCATGCGGTGGAGCGCCCCCGGGGTGGTGCGGGCCGCCGTCGAGGAACGGCTGCTCACCGCCGGCGAAGCCGACGACCTGGGTGCCGCCGCGGCGCGCCGGGCGGCCGACCCGGCGTTCCTGGCCGTCGACGACGTCGAGCGGTCCGTGGACCGGCGTATCGCCACCCTCGCCGCGACGGTGGCGCTGCGCCGGCACGCCCGGGGCGCCGCCACCGGTGAGCGCGCCGGGCGGGACCTGCGCGACGTGCGGATGCTGGTGGGCTCCGGTGGAGTGCTGCGGCACTCGCCGGCTGACGTGTCCGGGCAGGTGCTGACGGCGGTCCTGGCCGACCACGCCGGCGGGTGGGCGCTGCCGCGCGCCGCCGCGGCGGTGGTCGACGCCGACTACGTGCTGGCCGCCGGAGGGCTGCTCGCCGAGGAGCACCGGGCGGCCGCGCAGGCGCTGCTACGTGAGCACCTGCGTACGCATTGAGACTCGCCGACCCGACACGCCGTGTCGCAACACACGACAGGCCGGCTGCGGGTTGACAACCGACGGGGGTCGGCACGTACCGTCTTTGAGTCCTACCACGGGAAGCGGCTGTTGTTCGCTTCGTCCCTTCGTCCGCTGGCCGAGCGACATGTTCGAGCGTCATCGTCGCGGCGGCCAGGTCCAGCGGGCGGGGGTCGGCGGGGCGGCGCGAACCGGCCGCGGTTACCGGTGTACGGGCAGGGTGAGGTGCACGGCCAGTAGACAACGGCCCGGCGGGGGCAGCCAGTCCACGTCCGGTCGGTCCGAAGGTCGTCGTGCCCCATCCTCGCCACACCGGCCGGGAAGGGCCTGGGAGCATCGGGGCGCGGCGAAAGCCGCGCCCCGATTTCATGCCCCCGCCCACGCTCCCGGCGATCTTGCGGTTTGTGTCGTTGATGTGGGCGGGAATGCCCCTTGTGTCGGCACCGGAAGTGCAGGATCGGCGAACAGGGGGCCCGGCCAGCGGGACCGTCAGGCGGGTAGCCTTCGCCGGGTGATCGAGGTGAAGCTGCGGTGACGATGCTGGACCGGGATGAGACACCCGCCCCCACGGTGATCAGCGCGCCTGCCGTCGTGGGCCGGCCCCTGCCGCTGCGGGTCGCCGTGCCCCTGGCCGTGGCCGCCGGGCTGGCCCTGCTGGTGGCGTTCCCCCCGTACGGGGTGTGGCCGCTCGCGCCGGTCGGGGTGGCGTTGCTGGCCGCCGCCGCGCACCGGCGGCGGTTGCGCGCCGGCGCCGGTCTGGGCTTCCTGACCGGGTTGGCGTTCTTCGCCCCGCTGCTGGCCTGGACGAACCTGCACACCGGCTACCTGCCGTGGGTGCTGCTGACGCTGCTGCAGGCCGGCTACGTGGCGTTGCTGGGCACCGCCACCGCCTGGGTGTCGCCGCTGGTCGACCGGGCCCGCTGGGCGTGGCCGGCGCTGACCGGGCTGCTCTGGGTCGGGCAGGAGGCGCTGCGCGACCGCACCCCGTTCGGCGGGTTCCCGTGGGGGCGGTTGGCGTTCAGCCAGGACGACTCGCCGCTGCTGCGGCTGGCCGCGCTGGGCGGCGCCCCGTTGGTCACCTTCGTCGTGGCCCTCATCGGCGGGTTGCTGGTCACCGCCGTCTGGCAGGGCTGGGTCACCGCCCAGCACCACGCACCCGAGCCCACCACCACGGCGAGCGACGCCGTGCCGGGCGCTGACAGCCCGCTGGACGGCCCCGCACGCGCCGGGGGTGCCGCGGGGCGTCGCTGGGCGCCGGTGGCCGTACCGGCCGTCGTGGCCGTCGCGCTGACCGCCGGGGCGCTGCTGGTGCCGGTCGCCTCCGCCGGGTCCGGCGCGGACGTGACAGTGGCGATCGTGCAGGGCAACGTGCCCCGGCTGGGCCTGGACTTCAACGCCCAACGGCAGGCGGTGCTCAACAACCACGTCGACGCCACCATCGAACTGGCCGAGAGGGTCGCCTCCGGGCAACAGCGGCGACCCGACCTGGTGGTGTGGCCGGAGAACTCCAGCGACATCGACCCGCTACGCAACCCCACCGCCGGGGCGCGCATCTCCCAGGCCGCCGACACCATCGGCGCGCCGATCCTGGTCGGCGCGGTGCTGCTGGGCCCCGACGCGGGGCAGGTCCGCAATGCGGGCATCCTGTGGCACCCCGGCACCGGCGCGGACCTCGAGCAGCTGTACACGAAACGCCACCCGGTGCCGTTCGCCGAGTACGTGCCGTTGCGCGACGTGGCCCGGATGGTCAGCAAGAAGGTCGACCTGATCCGCAACGACTTCGTGCCCGGAAGCACCCCGGGCGTGGTACGCGCCGGCCCCACCGTGCTCGGTGACGTGATCTGCTTCGAGGTCGCCTACGACGAGGTGGTCCGCGACACCGTCACCGGCGGCGCGCAACTGCTGGTGGTGCAGACCAACAACGCCACCTTCGACGTGGCGGAGGCCCGCCAGCAGATGGCCATGGTGCGGCTGCGGGCGGTGGAGCACGGACGGCCGGCGTTGATGGCCTCAACGGTCGGGGTGTCCGGGTTCGTCGCACCCGACGGGCGGGTAAGCGATGCCACCGGGTTCAACACCCGGGAGGTCGTGGTGCGGCAGTTGCGGCTCGACGACGGACGCACCCTCGCCACCCGCCTCGGCTGGTGGCCCGAGGTGGCGCTCGCCGCGCTGGCCGCGGCGGCCCTGGTCGGCGCGGCGGTGCTGCGCCGGCGGCAGCGGGTCAGGCCCGGATAGCAACAGCCGGTACGCCGGCGGGAGCGGAGGAACCGTGATCCAGGCGACCGATACGATCCGACGCGCGGACGAGGTGCCCGGGGTGGGCCGGGTACTGGTGGTGATCCCCACCTACAACGAGGCCGACAACATCGCCGTGATCGTGGGCCGGGTCCGGCGGGCCGCCCCGGCGGTGCGGATCCTCATCGCCGACGACAACAGCCCCGACGGCACCGGCGCGATCGCCGACGCCCTCGCCGACGGCGACGCGCACGTGCAGGTGCTGCACCGTCAGGGCAAGGAGGGCCTCGGCGCGGCGTACCTGGCCGGTTTCGGGTGGGCGCGCGAGCGTGGCTACCAGGCGGTCGTGGAGATGGACGCCGACGGCTCGCACGCCCCGGAGGACCTGCCGGCGCTGCTGGACGCCGCCCGCGACGCCGACGTGGTGATCGGCTCCCGGTGGACCCGTGGCGCGCGGGTGCTCAACTGGCCGCTGCGACGGCTGCTGCTGTCACGCGGCGGCAACCTGTACGCGCGCCTGGCGCTGGGCATGCCCGTCTCGGACGCCACCGGCGGTTACCGGGTGTACCGGATCAGCGCGTTGGACGCCATCGACCTGGAGTCGGTGACCTCGCAGGGCTACTCGTTCCAGGTGGAGCTGTCGCGGCTGGCGCACCGGGCCGGGGTACGGATCGTGGAGGTCCCGATCACCTTCGCCGAGCGGGAGCGCGGCGACAGCAAGATGAGCCCGAAGATCGTGGCCGAGGCGCTGTGGCGGATCACCGCCTGGGGGGTGCGCGACCGGCGCCAGGCGGTACGCCGGGGCCTGCACGGCACCGCCACCGGCCAGGCGCGGTGGCCGTGAGCGGGTCGGGCGCGGTGGCCGTGGACGCGGCCGTGTCATGCTGGATGAGCGGAACACGTCCGTGGTGTCCGCAGGAATGGCGATGAGGTGAGATGCGCCGAGGACTGAGGTTCGTACCGTTGGCCCTGTTGCTGGCGGTGGTGCTGGAGCTGGCGGTGTTCGTCGGCGTGGGACGGGCGCTGGGGTTCGGCGCGGCGGTGTTGCTGGTGTTCGCCGCGTCCCTGCTGGGGTTGGTCCTGCTGCGCCGCGAGGGGATGCGCGCCTGGCGTGGGTTCCGGGCTGCGGCGTCGGCCGGGCAACCCCCGGGTGGGCAGGTGACCGACGGGCTGGTCGGGCTGGCCGGGGCACTGTTGCTGGCGGTGCCCGGCCTGGTCAGTGGGCTGGTCGGGTTGCTGCTGCTGGTGCCGCCGGTGCGTCGACTGGCCCGCGTCGGGGTGCGCCGTGCCACCGAGCGGCGGGTGTCGTCGATGGTCGCCGGTGACCTGTTCGGGCCCCGCACGGTGCGGGTGCGCCAGGGTGCGCCGCAACCGACACCGCAGCCGGAACAGCCCGTTGTGGTCGACGGCGGTCGCGCCATCGAGGGCGAGATCGTCGAACCCGGCCGGCACTGACACCACCCCACACACAGACACGACGGCGCCCCCGGGGAGAACCCCGGGGGCGCCGTCGTCGTACGTCGTGCGGCTCAGGCGCGGCCGCGGCGGGTCCGAACCTCCTGCAGGCGTTCCTCCAGGATGTCCTCCAGCTCGGCGATGGAACGCCGCTCCAGAAGCATGTCCCAGTGGGTACGCGGGGGCTTGGCCTTCTTCTGCTCCGGCTCGTTGCCGTCGACGAGTCGGGCGACGCTGCCGTCGAACTTGCACTCCCAGGTCGTCGGGACCTCGGCGTCGACGGCGAACGGCACCTCGAACTGGTGGCCCTTGGCGCAGAGGTACTCGCGGGTCTGACGCGGCGCGAGCTCCGTGTTGCGGTCGGATTCATAGCTCACCGCGCCAAGGCGGCTTCCGCGCAGCATACGCTCGCCCATGATCGACTTCCCCTCGTTCGTGGTGCTGGTCTTCTGGGTGTAACGGTGCGTCCCCGTCGAGCCATTCCCGCCCGAGGGCGTGAGGCGTCCACGGGTGGGCCGGGACCAAGGGTAGCCGGCCGGGACGCTCACCCGGTGAGGTGATCCCCAGGCGGGTCGGGACGACGGTGCGTGTCCGCTGCCACCGGGGTGGTTAACCGCTTGAGCCTACCGAAGGTTGCGCCACGATCGTCAGGTGGCGTCCTTGGTAGTGGTGGCGCCGAGGCGGGCCAGCGCCAACGCCAGGTCGCTGACCTGGTCGCCGAGCTGCGCCACCCGCCGCTGCGCGAGATCCCGGTCGGTCTCGGCGGCGTCGAGTCGTACCGTCAGGGCGGTGCGGTGACCCTCGGCGGTCGCCGCGGCCTGCCGGGCCACGGTCAGCTCGGCGGTGAGCGTGTCGCGCTGGGCGGCGAGGGCCGCCACCTCCGCGCGCAGCCGCGCCGCGACCTCGGCGGCCTCCTGCCGGGCGTCGTCGGCCTGCCGGGCGGCGACCTCGGCGCGGTCGCGGGCCCGGTCGGCCTGCTCGCGCGCCCGGGCGGCGTCGGCGGCCTCGGCGCGGGTCCGCGCCGCGTCGGCGCGCGACTGCTCGATCTGGCGGCGGACGTCCTGCACCTCGGCCTGCCACCGCCCGGCCCGCTCGGTCGCCTCGGCGGCGGCCCGGCTGGCCCGGTCGGCCTCGGCGCGCAGCGCGTCGCGTTCCACGCCCAGGTCGGCCACCCGCTGCCGTTCGGTGTCGCGCTCCGTGCGCAGGTCCCGTGCCTCGGCGCGGGCCTGGTCGCGGTCGCGTTCGGCCTGGGCGCGCAGCGCCTCGGCCGCGCTGGCGTCGTGGCGCGCCTGGTCGCGGGCGGCCTCGGCGTGCCGCGCCCGCTCGTCGGCGGCGGCGCCCTGCCGCTGGGCCAGCTCGGCGCGCTGGCGGGCGTCGTCGGCCTCGGCGCGGGCCTCCCGGGCCTGCTCGCGGGCGCGCGCCGCGTCGGCCGCCGCGTTCTCGGCGTCGTCGCGGGCCTCGTCGCGTTCGGTCTGCGCCGCCGCGATCTCGCTGGCGGCCTCCGCGCGGACCTGCGCGAGCTGCCGCTGCACACCCACCGGGGACAACTCGGCGTGCAGCGACTCGGTCAACGTCTCGACGATCTGGTCGAGCCGGTCCACCGCCTCCCAGGTGCGGGCCACCTGCCCGGGCAGACCGGGGGCGTTGCGGTGGCGCATCCGGCTGTTGCGCGAGGCGCGCTGGCAGGCGCCGTCGTTGTCGCGGCAGTAGCGAAACGGTCGACCCGCGCCGACACGCTGCGGCACCGGCGCTCCACAGTGGGCGCACGGGCGGGTCTCGGTGGTGCTGGGCTGGGCGTCCATCGAGGGCGAAGTCTAGTGCCGGCCCATCAGCTCGCCGCCCGGGCCGTCGCGTCCAGGGTGTAGCGGCGTTGCAGCAGCACCGCCGCCAGCATCGCCACCGCCGGCAGCGACCCGAAGCCGTAGCGGACCGCCGCGAGCGCGGCGTCGGGCTGCACCGGCGACTCACCGGCCGTCGAGGCCACGAAACCACCCACGGTCAGGCACAGCGCGTACGCGTACGGGCCCAGGGCCGCGCCGGTGGCCTCGGTGGCCGTCCACACCCCGGTGTAGGTGCCGGCCCCGGTGCCGCCGGCGTTGCGGATCACGTCGGGCAGCATCGAGAACGGCAACAGCTGCATGCCGGCGAACGCCACCCCGAGCACCGCCACCGCGCCGATGAGCACCGGCAGGCCGGCCGGTCGGCCCACCGCCAGCACCAGGGAGCCGATCGCGAACGCGCCCTGCGCGCCGAGCAGCGCCCGCTGCTTGCCGACGCGTCGGGCCACCACCAGCCAGGCCGGCGTGACCAGCAGCGCCGGTGCCACGAACGCGGCCACCAGCACCGTGGTCAGGCCGGGGGCGCGCAACTCGTACTCGGCGTAGTAGGGCACCCCGGCGAGCACCAGGTGGGTGGTGGTGGACATCGCCAGGTACGCGGCGACCAGCCACCGGAACTGCCTGTCGCGCAGCGCCGTGCGCAACGCCCGCCACCCGCCGTGCCCGGACGCGGTGCTGGCCGGCGCGGACCCGCGCAGCCGGGCGATGCCGGCGACACCGACCAGCATGGCCACCAGCATCCCCACGGCCAGGACCACGCCCATCCGCTGGTAGCCGTCGCGCGTCGCGGCGTCGCCGCCGGTGAGCAGCGGGGCCAGCAGCCCGGAGACCAGGATGCCCAGGGTCAGCACCACCATCCGGAACGCCATCAACCGGGTGCGTTCGTCATAACCGATGCGCAGGTCGGCCGGGGTGGCCAGGTAGGGGACCTGGTAGGCGGCGAAGAGCAGGTTGCCGGCGATGAAGAACACCGCCACCCACGCGGCGGCCGGCGTGCCGGTCAGGCCGCCGGGCACCGCGAAGAGCGCGGCGAACGCGACCGGCAGGGCGCAGCCGATCAGCAGCAGGCGACGACGGTCGCCGCGTCGGGTCTGCTCGACGTCGGCGCGGTGCCCCACCCACGGGTGCAGCAGCACGTCGGCGACCTTCGGCAGCAGCAGCGCCAGGCCGGCCAGCCACGGCGCGACGGCCAGCACGTCGGTGAGGAAGTAGAGCAGCAGCAGGCCGGGCACTGTCACCCAGACGCCCATGCCGAGCGAGCCGGCCGCGAAGCCCGCCAGGGGGCCGCGTGGCAGGGTCGTTTCGGTGGCGGCCGCGGGCCGCCGGTCCAGCCCGGTCATCGCCGCATCCTCTCCGCAATCCAACGGTTGCTGGATTCTAGGGGCAGAATGGCGGCCATGACCATGCCCCGCCGCCGCCCGGGTCGGCCCCGCCGCGACGAGACCCGGCCGACCCGCGAGGTGGTGCTCACCGCGGCGACCGCGCTCTTCGCCGAGCGGGGCTTCGACGCCGTCGGGCTGCGGGAGGTCGCCGCCGCCGCCGGCGTCGACGTCGCCACTGTCGCGCACCACACGGGTACGAAGGCGGCGCTCTACGACGCGTGCTTCGCCCGGGTGTTCGCCGCCGAGCGGGACGTGCTGACCGAGGCCGCCGAGCAGGCCCGTGCCGCTCTCGACGCGGGTCCGGACGCGGCGCGACGGGCCCTGCACGAGCTGGTCGACGTCTTCGTCGACTTTTTGGAGGACCGCCCCGAGACCACCGCGCTGTGGTTGCGCCGCTGGTTGGAACCGCAGCGGCACGCCGAGTTGGACCAGCGTTACGCCGACCCGTTGTACCGGCTGGTCGCGGAGCTGCTCACCGCCGCCGCGGCGACCGGCGCGCTGGCCGAGCCGACCCCGCACATCACCGTACGCAGTCTGGTGTGGGCGACGCACGGGCATGTGGTGGCGCTGGCCGCGGGCGCGCCCGGCGCTCGGGAACGGCGCGAGTTCCGGGTGTTCGTGCATCGCCTGCTCGACGGGCTCTATGGATCGCCGACCCCTTGACGGGCCGCCGCCACGCGACGATTATCCATCAGACGTTGGATTAATGGGGGCGGCAATGGGCGTACCACCTCGGGTGGCGGTGATCGGGGCTGGCGCCGCCGGGCTCGCCGCGGTCAAGGCACTTCGCGACGTCGACGTGGCAACGGTGGGCTTCGAGGCCGCCGAGCAGGTCGGTGGCCTCTGGGTGTACGGGGCGCCGGACTCGCCCGCGTACCGCACGCTGCACCTCAACACCAGCCGTGGTCGCACCCAGTTCGCCGACCACCCGATGCCGACCGACTGGCCCGACTACCCCGACCACAGTCGTGTCGCCGGTTACCTCGCCGACTACGCCGCGCGCTTCGGCCTCGCCGACAGCATCCGGCTGGGGCACACCGTGCAGCGGGTCACCCAGCACCCCGACGGCACCTGGACCGTGGCCGCCAGCGGCCCGACGGGCCCGGTCGAGGTCACCGTCGACGCCGTGGTCGTCGCCAACGGGCACAACCGGGTGCCCCGCCTCCCCGACCCCGGCTACCCCGGCACCTGCACCGCCGAGCAGATCCACAGCCACGACTACCGGGGTCCGGAGCAGTTGGCCGGCCGGCGGGTCCTGGTCGTCGGCGGCGGCAACTCCGCGATGGACATCGCCGTCGACGCGTCGTACGCCGCCACCCGCACCCTGCTGTCGCTGCGCCGAGGCGTCTGGGTGGTACCGAAGTACCTGCTGGGACGACCCTCGGACACCCTCAACGGGGCGTTGGCCCGCCGACTGCCATGGCGTCTGCGCCAACGCATCACCCAGACGATGCTGAACGCCACCGTCGGCAACCCCAGCCGCTACGGGCTGCCCACGCCGACGCACGGCTTCCTGCAGGACCACCCGACGCTCTCCGACGGGTTGCTGTCGCGGCTGACCCACGGTGACGTCGAGGCCCGACCCGGCGTCGTCGCCCTCGACGGCGACCGGGTGGAGTTCACCGACGGCCGCAGCGACACCGTCGACCTGATCATCTGGTGCACCGGCTACCGGGTCGATATCCCGTTCCTCGACCCAGCGTTGCTCGCCGGAGGCGCCGACACCCTGCCGCTGTACCGGCACGTGTTCCACCCCGACGCCCCCGGGCTGAGCTTCGTCGGGTTGATGCAGTCCACCGGCTCCGCCTTCCCCCTGGTCGAGGCGCAGGCGAAGCTGATCGCGGCGCACCTCGCCGGCCGGTACGCGCTGCCGGACCCGGCCCGACAGCGCGCCGCGTGCCGGGCCGAACTGCGGGCCGCGACCGCCCGCTGGGGTCAGCGCCGCCCGGCGATGCGGGTGGACTTCGACGTCTACCTGGCCGAGCTGGCCCGGGAGTTGAGCGTCGGGACCCGCCGTGCCCGCCCCACCCCGAGCGGAGCCGGGCGGTGACGAGATCGCTGACCGGTCGGCGGGTGCTGGTCACCGGGGCGAGCGGGACCTTCGGCCGCCACCTCGGCGCCGCGCTGAGCGCTGCCGGCGCCCGGGTGGTGGGGCTCGACCTGCACGCCCGTTCCGACGGCGACGTGCCGGTGCTGGCCTGCGACCTGACCGATCCGGACGCCGTACCGGCGGGGGTGCGGGCCGCCGTCGACCGGCTCGGCGGGCTCGACCTGCTGATCAACAACGCCGGTGTCGGTGGTCCCGCGCCGGCCGAGTTGCCGCCCGACGAGGTGGTCCGCCAGCAGTTGGAGGTCAATTTGCTCGCCGCCTGGCGTACCACCGCCGCCGCGCTGCCCCCACTGCTCACCGCACGGGGACGGGTGATCTTCGTGGCCAGCCGGATGGCGGTGCTGCCGCTGCCGCTCGCCGCCGCGTACGGGGTGAGCAAACGGGCCCTGGTCGCCTACGCCGACGCGCTGCGCCACGAGGTGGGCACCCACGTCGGGGTCAGCGTCGTCTACCCGAGCATGGTCGCCTCACCGATCCACGACAGCACCGCCGAGGCCGGGCTGTCCCTGCGAGGGGTGTCGCGCCCCGAGCCCGTCGAAGGGGTGGTCGCGGCGATCCTGCGGACCGCCACCGCCCGGCGGGCGCCCCGGGACGTGGCGACCACCGCACGCGGCCGGCTGGAGATGGCCGTCGGCCGGCACGCGCCCGCGCTGGCCGACCGGCTGGTACGCCGTACCCTCGCCGCCCGGCTCGCCGCCGGTGACCTGGACGCCGCGCCGCTGGCCGCGGGGATGCTCGACCGCCACCGGGAGCGCTGACCGCCCGGGTCAGGGCGTGGCGACGGCAGCGCGCGAGCGGTCGGCGGCGATGCGAACAGCCAGCGCCGCGAGCGCGGTGCCGGTGACCCACCGTTGCACCCGCAACCACACCGGCCGGCGGGCGAAGAACCCCGCGAGGGCGCCGGCGCTGAGCACGATCAGCGCGTTCACGCTCAGCGCCACGACGATCTGGGTCAGACCGAGCAGCAGGCTCTGCGTGGCCACGTGCCCCCGCGTCGGGTCGATGAACTGCGGTAGCAGCGATACGTAGAGGATCGCGATCTTCGGGTTGAGCAGGTTGGTGACCAGGCCCATGGTGAACAGCCGCCGGGGCGGGTCCGGTGGCAGCGGCGCGGGACGGAACGGTGACTGCCCACCCGGGCGCAGCGTCCGCCAGGCCAGCCAGAGCAGGTAGCCGGCGCCGGCCAGCTTCACCACCGCGTACAACGTCGGCACCAGGACGAAGACGGTGGCCAGTCCGGCGACCGCCGCCACCAGGTAGACGCCGAAGCCGGCGGCGACCCCGAGCAGCGAGATGAGCCCGGCACGGCGGCCCTGCGCCACCGAGCGGGAGACCAGATAGACCATGTTCGGGCCGGGCGTGAGCACCAGCCCCAACGCCACCAGCGCGATGCCCAGCAGTGCACCCGTACTCACCATGATGCTTCCCCCGTCCGATGGATCCCTCACCGACCGTAATCGGGCTGAACGTCCCCACCCAGGGCCACCTGACAGGCCGTGGCCTGCGATCCGCAGTGATCCACTCACGTTCGGCGCGACGGCAGCACCGTCGGCGGGAATGCTCACCGTCGCGGGCGTGCTGACCCCTGGCAAGGGCGTGTCGCCGGTCGCAGGCGGCGCGTTACGGTGGCCAGGGAGGTGCCGCACGGTGACCGAGGCGTGGAAAGCGTCAGTGGAGGCGAAGATCCAGGATGCCGTTCAGCGCGGCGAGTTCGACCGCCTGCCCGGCATGGGAAAGCCGATCCCCGGTCGGGGGGCGCCGTATGACGAGGCGTGGTGGATCAAGAGCTTCCTGGAGCGCGAGGCGCTCCCCAGTGACCTGCTCCTGCCCACGTCGCTGCAACTGCGCCGACGCATCGAGCAGGTCCCCGACGAAGTCCGTGACCTGCCCACCGAACAGTCCGTCCGCGACTTCGTGGGACAGCTGAACGCGCAGATCGTGGCGTGGCTGCGCTTCCCCGACGACGGCCCCCGGGTCGCGGTGCGCCCGGTGAACACCGAGGACGTGATCCGCCGCTGGCGCGCCGAACGTGCCCGCCCCAAGGTCACCACAACCGTCACCGAAGCGGCGGACGTACCGGCGCCCGCGCGCCGACCCCGGCGTAGCTGGTGGCGGCGGTGGCGCCGTCGGGGCTGACCGCCGGGCCACCGCCACGGCATTCTGTGCAGATGCTGATCGAATCGCGGTCACCCGACACGCCCTCGACGCCGGGTGTCGCCCTGCGTCAGTGGTGCGCCGACGACCTGGATGAGCTGGTGCGGGCGTACCGGGATCCGGTCCTGCGCCGCTGGACCAGAGCTCCGGTGACCAACGCCGCCGAGGCCCGACGGTGGCTGGAAGGCGCGCTGCGCGACTGGGCCGACGGGCGGCGGTACACCTTCGCCGTCCTCGAAGAGCAGGCCGACGGCGTCCGGCTGGTGGGCAACGTGGTGCTCAAGGGGGTCACGGCGCAGCGCCCGGCCCCGGAGGTCGGCTACTGGACGGCGTCATGGGCACGCGGCCGTGGCGTCGCCCCGCGTGCGGTCATCGCGCTGAGCCGCTGGGCGTTCGACCGGTTCCCCGACGTGGTGCGTCTCGACCTGCTGCACCAGGTGGACAACGTGGCGTCCTGCCGGGTGGCGCAGAAGTGCGGCTTCGTGTTCCAGGAGGTGTTGCCGGCCCGGCCGCCCTTCCCGCTCGACGGCCACCGGCACTCGCTGCACGCCGGCTAGCACTGTCGACACCTCCCGCGTCGACCGTCCGTACCTGTCGCGAACGGACCCGAACAGGTCCGAACGCTCGTTCCCGGCCGCGACCACGCGAACGCGGATACGGTCTGCGCCGAGCGCCCAGACGACCGCCGGCGCGGGAGGGGCAGGGCGACGTGACCGAGCGCGCCGCGACGTACGCCGAGGTGTTCGCGGTGCGCGAGTACCGCCACCTGTTCGGTGCGTACCTGCTGTCCCTGGCCGGTGACCAGCTCACGGCCGTGACCGTGGCCTATCTCGTGTTCAGCCAGACTGGCTCGGCCGCACTGGCGGCGGCCGCCTACGCCAGTTCCTACCTGGCCTGGCTCACCGGTGGACCGCTGCTGTCCGGTCTCGCCGACCGGTTCCCCCGGCGAAGCGTGATGATCGCGTGCGACCTGGCCCGCGCGGCGCTCATCCCGCTGGCGGCGCTGCCGGCTCTCCCCGCGCCGGCCCTGGTGGTGCTCCTGTTCGTGGTCAACCTGATGCGGCCACCGTTCGTGGCGGCGCGGGCGGCATTGATGCCGGAAGTGCTCGACGACGACCGCTACGCGGTGGCCAACGGCGTGGACAACATCTGCGCCCAGGTGGTGCAGGTAGTCGGTTTCGCCGTCGGCGGGAGTCTGGTGGCGTTGCTGTCGCTGCGCGGCGCCCTGCTGGTGGACGCCGGAACGTTCCTGGTCTCGGCTCTGCTGATTGGGATCGGCGTGCGTTCCCGCGCGGCACCTCGAACACGGTCGGGCGCCACCCGGCAGGGCCGGGCGGTCGGTCTGCGGGTGATCTTCGCCGATTCGCGGCTGCGGTCCTACGTTCTGGTCCTGTGGATGGCCAGTGCCTTCACCTACGCGGCCGAGGGGTTGATGGCGCCGCTGGCCCGACAGTACGGCGGCGGCGCCGGCACCGTCGGGCTGTTGCTGGCGGCGGCGCCGTTGGGGATGTCCCTCGGTGGGGTCGCGCTCACCCGGTTCTGTCCACCGGCGGCCCGGCCACGGCTCATCCTGCCGCTGGCCGCGATGTCGGCCGGCGTGCTGACGGTGGCCTGGTTGGTCCCTCCGCTGTGGATGATGCTCCTGCTGTTGGTGCTGGCCGGAGCCGCGAGCGCCTTCGCCATCCCCTTGAACGCGTTGTTCGGCCGGGCGGTGCCGACGCAGTACCGGGGACGCGCGTTCGGGGTGGCCATCACCGGCCTCAGTGGGCTCCAGGGGACGGCCATGGTCCTCGCGGGTCTGGGCGCCGACCGGTGGCCGGCCACCACGGTGATCGGGTTCAGCGGATTGTCGGGTCTGGTGGCGGTTCTCGCTGTCGTGCCGCTGTGGCCACGGCGACCCGACCCCAGAGCTGTGACGTCCGAGTGCCCGGTCGAACAAGCCCGAACGACTTCGAACGCCGACATCCCTACCGCCGAAGCAGGCAGTGGCCGACTCTGAGGTCACCTGGCGGGCACGGGGGCCGTCACCGAGGGGAGAGGAGAAGGGCATGCGCAGCGTTCGCAACCGTGGCATCAGCTGGACCTGACCCTGACGCTCCAACCGGGTGGTCGCCTTCCGGGCGACCACCCACCCCGCAACGTCGGTGCGAGTCAGTCGACAGCGGCCCGCCAGCTCCAGGAGGTGCGCCGGGCCCGGCCGGGCAGCTCGCCGCGGCCGGTCATCCAGAGCAGCACCTCGGGCGCCGACCCGGGCGGGGCGTCCGGGAAGAGTCGGCGCAGCACCAGCGCGCTCAGCCGCTGCGACGGCTGCCACGGCACACCGAGACCGAGGGTGATGTCGTGGGTGTGCAGCAGAGTCTCAGCCACGCCCATGGCGGCGAAACCGGCCGGGTCGCACGGACCCCAGTGCCAGGCCCGCACGTCCGGCGAGGTGGCGTCGACGGCGGCGGCCAGCAGACCAGCGCAGGCCCGCACCACTGTGAGCACCTGCGTCGGGCTCGCGTCGGGGGAGACCCGCAGGTCGTACGGCAGATAGCCGTCATCCGGGCGGCCGGTGACCTGGCCCGCGTACGCGAGGAGATCGTGCGCGACGTGCGCCGCTGTCGTCCAGCAGCTCCAGCTCAGCGGGCCGGCCGGCACCGACCAGTCGCGGTCCCGGTGGGGCAGCAGCACGCTGGTCATCTCGTCGGCTGCCTCCCGAATGTCGGCGCCGGTCACCGCCGACACTCGCCAACCCGCCGGGTAGCACCGGGCGTGGGATTCCCGTCGCGGGTAAAGAGCGTCGAGGCATGCAAGAATCCATCTTCGCATATGCGGGGAGGCGAGCGGAGTGTTGCCCAACCTGGTTTTGGACACGACGGTGTTGCCTCCGGCGGACCGGTTCGCGTTCTGGTACGCCCTGGTGGCTCAGGAGACGGCACCGGTGCACATCAGCAGCGGTCACCTGGACAACTTCGTGGCCTACGCCCAGGCCATCGATCTCGGCCGCATCCGGATGACCTCTTTGCGCTACCCGTCGCTGGACGCGATCCGGCCCACGAAACTGGTCCGCAGAATCGAGGGCGATTTCTATCAACTCGCGATACCACTGACGGGTCACAGCACGTTGATCCAGGACCGCACCGAGTCCACGCTGGAAGCCAGGAACCACTTCACGCTCCTGGACACCGCACGACCGCACGTCGCCCGACACCGCGTCGAGGGCTCCGGCCCCGCCACCACGATCACCGTGCAGATACCGTACGCGGCGCTGCCCCTGGCGCCGGACCGGCTCCGCAGTCTGCTGGCCACGCCGATGCCGTCGCACCTCGGCGTCGGCGGGCTGTTGTCCCACCACTTGCGCAACATCGCGGCACACCCGGAGCAGTTCGAGCCGACCGAGGCCGAGATCCTGGGCGGGGTGGCGGTGGACCTGCTCACCGCGGCGCTCGCCCAGTACCTCGACATCGAGGACACCCTGTCGCCGGAAGCGCGGCAGACCGCACTACGAGCCCGGGTCGTCGACTTCATCGACCGCCACCTCGACAGTGACGAGCTCAGCCCTCGCAGCGTCGCCGCCGCCCACCACATCTCGGTGCGGTCGCTGCACCGGCTGTTCGAGGCGGAGGCGACAACCGTTGCCGAACTCATCCGCGCCAAGCGCCTGGAGCAGTGCCGGCGTGATCTCGGCAACCCGCTGCTGCGGCAGTCGATTCAGGCCATCGCCGCCCGCTGGGGTTTCCCGGACAAGGCCCACTTCAGCCGCCTCTTCCGTGCCCACTACGGACGTTCGCCGCAGGAGTACCGCACCGGCGTCGCTCGCCAGGACCGGTGACCCGACCGAACGTTACCGCCGACGGTCGGTCGGATCGTCAGCGACGAAGTCCCGGACCGCGGCGCGGATGCTCTCGCCGTACGGGTCGTCCGGCAACCGCACCAGGTGTTCGCGGGCTCGGGCGAGGTGCTCCCGGGCCGGGCCGACGTTGCCCAGGCGCCGGTGGCAGTCAGCCAGGTTGAGGTACAGCGACGGCAGGAACGCCTGGACCTGGAGCGAGGACAGATACCGCTGGGCGCGTTCGTCGGTCAGGTCGGAAACGGCGGCCAGGGCCCGTTCGTCCCAGGCAAGCTCCGCCCCGGTGGTGTCCTGCAGATCGGCGAGGTAGTGCGCCAGGGTGCAGCGGTGCAGGGCGTCACCGGTGGGGCCGAGCTCGTCCCACAACGCGGTGAGCAGCTCACGGGCTCGGGCACGTGCGCCGCTCTGGCCGAACTGCACGGCCTCGATGATGCGGGTCATGGTCGGGTCGGCGGTCGTCTGGTCGGTCATGTCGCCGATGGTCGGGCCTCGACCCCGTCGAGGGTCAAATCCAGACCACGTCCAGAAATTACAAACATCTGTACGTCGCCACCCGCCGCATGACCCGGGCGATGCTGCGCTGACCGGCTCGAGGGAGCGTCATCGCCGGGCGACGATGGCCTCGAGCACCGAGCGGACGGGTGTCGGGCGGTGGCCGATGACCGTCTCCAGCGTCGGATCGGTCACGGCGAACTCCTTCGCTCGCGCCGCGCGGTACATGCCGAGGGTGAAGTCGGCCGCAGCCGCGGGCATGCCTCGCGCGATGGCGGCCTCCCGCCACTCGTCGTCATCGGCGACGACACGTTCGACGGTGCGGCCCGTGATGTCGCTGAGGATGGCGGCCACCGCTTCGAGGTCGAGCATCTCCGCGGCGGTCAACGGTGCCGTGACCCCGTCGAGTACGCCGTCCTCGGTGAGAGCGACGGCGGCGGCCTCCGCCAGGTCGGCGTGCGCGGTCCAGGACACCGGGCCGTCCGCCGGCGCCACGAGTTGCCCGGTCTCAAGAGCGGCGCCGATGGAGAGGCCGAGCGTGCTCGCGTAGAACCCGTTGCGCAGGGCGGTGAAGGCAACCCCCAGTTCGGCCAGGTGCTCCTCGGCGGCGGCGTGGATCGGCTGGGCGGCGAAGAGCGAGTCCCGGGAGGCGGCCTGGTGGCTGGTGTAGAGGATCCGGTTGGCTCCCGCGGCGCGGGCTGCGTCGATGGCGGCGCGGTTCGCGACGAACGCGCCGGCGCCGCGGATCGCGGCGGACACGATGAGGACCTTCTCGGCACCCTCGAAGGCGTGCTTCAGCGTGGCCGGGTCGGTGAAGTCCGCGGCGCGCACCCGTACGCCCCGCTCGGCGAGGCCGGCTGCTCTGTCGACGTCGCGCACGCTCACACCCACGGCGTCGGCCGGCAGTCGGTCGAGCAGCCGGTCGACGATCTGGGACCCGAGGTTTCCAGTGGCACCGGTGACGACGATCATGATGAGCACTCCCTTGTTATCGGCGTTACCTGGCAGACGTTAGCACCGATAATTCGGGGATAACAAGACGCTGTTAGCATCGCTTCATGGTGACGACGCAGGAGACCCGCGACGACGTCCGTGCGGGCATCGTCGCGGCAGCGACCCAACTGCTGCGGGAGAAGGGCGCGAACGCGGTGACGACGCGCGCCGTCGCCCAGGCCGCAGGCGTCCAGGCGCCGACTATCTATCGCCTGTTCGGCGACAAGGACGGCCTCATCGACGCCGTCGCCGAGCACGTCATGGCGGCCTACGTCAGCGGCAAATCGGTCGCCGCCGACGCCCCGACGGGCGACCCCGTAACGGATCTACGCGCCGGATGGCGCCTGCACGTGGAGTTCGGCCTGACAAACCCCGAGCTGTACGCGCTGATCGCCACCCGGGGGAGCGGCGCACCCTCGCCGGCAACAGTCGCCGGCCTCGACGTGCTACGTCGCCGCGTCCGGCGACTCGCCGCAGCCGGCCTGCTCCGGGTCGACGAGGAGCGCGCACTGCTGATGATCCACTCTGCGGGCAACGGAACCATCCTCACGCTGCTGGGAATGCCCCCCGACCAGCGAGACCTCGGTCTGGGGGAGGCCATGCTCGAGACCGTGCTCTCCGGCATCCTGGCGACAACTCCAGCGACACCCGACACCACCGCGGAGGCCGTCGCGGTGACCTTCGCGACGGTGCTGCCCGACCTCCAGGGGCTCACCGACGCCGAACGCGCGCTGATGGCCGAGTGGCTCCACCGATCGCTGACCCACCCGACCCTGTAATCAGTGGCGGGGAAAGAGCTCGACGGAATCGCGCTGGGGGAGATAGCTTGCAGGTGACCGCGACACCGCCTGAGGAGGTGAGACCCATGAACGTTGCAGCGATGTGGGTGCTCCCCCTTGCCGTCACGGTCGGGCGATTGACGTAGGTGTCGCCGGGAGCGCCTTGCCAACACGGCACTCCCGAAAGGCAATACCTGTGCAACTCTCCACCACGTCACCGTCGACCGATCGCACGTACGACGTGATCATCGCCGGCTGCGGGCCGACCGGTGCCATGCTCGCCGCTGAACTACGACTGCACGACGTGCGGGTCCTCGTTCTGGAGAAGGAGACCGAGCCGACGTCGGCCGTCCGCATCGTCAGCCTGCACATCCGCAGTCTGGAGCTGATGGCGATGCGCGGGCTGCTGGACCGCATCCTCCCGCACGGGCGGCGGCGTCCGGCCAGCGCCTTCTTCGCCGCCATCCCCAAGCCCGCGCCCGAGGGCCTGGATCCCCGGTACGCCTACCTCCTGGGTATCCCGCAGCCGGTCATCGAACGTCTGCTCGAAGAACACGCCATCGCACTGGGCGCGCAGGTCCGACGTGGTTGCGCGGTCGCCGGCCTCACGCAGGACGACGAGGGTGTGACCGTCGAACTGGCCGACGGGGAACAGCTGCGGTCGCGCTATCTCGTCGGTTGTGACGGCGGGCGCAGCACAGTGCGCAAACTGCTCGGCGTCGGCTTTCCCGGCGAGCCCGCCCGGACCGAGAGCCTGATGGGCGAGATGGAGGTGGGCGTCCCGCAGGAGGAGCTGGCCGTCACGGTGGCCAAGGTCCGCGAGACCCATCAGCGATTCTGGCTCCGGCCAGCCGGCGTCGGGGTCTACAGCGTCCTGGTGCCCGCCGCCGGGGTCAGCGACCGCGCCGAACCGCCCACCCTCGACGACTTCAAGCACCAGTTGCGCGCCGTCGCCGGGACGGACTTCGGCGTGCACTCCCCGCGTTGGTTGTCCCGCTTCGGTGATGCCACCCGGCTGGCCGACAGGTATCGGGGCGGGCGGGTGCTGCTGGCCGGCGACGCGGCGCACATCCATCCGCCCATCGGCGGGCAGGGCCTCAACCTGGGCGTTCAGGACGCAGTCAACCTCGGCTGGAAACTGGCCGCGCGGATCCGCGGCTGGGTGCCGGAGGCACTGCTGGACACCTACCAGGCCGAACGCCGCCCCGTCGCCGAAGCGGTGTTGGACAACACCCGAGCCCAGACGGAGTTGCTGTCCACCGAACCGGGCGCACAGGCGGTGCGGAGGCTGCTCATCGAGTTGATGGACTTCGACGAGGTGAACCTCCATCTGCTCGAGAAGATCACCGCCATCGGCATCCGTTACGACTTCGGCGCGGGCCCCGACCTGCTCGGTCGCCGCCTGCCCGACATCGCCGTGCGGCAGGGCAACCTCTACGGTCTGCTGCACCACGGCCGGGGCCTGCTGCTGGACCGGACCGAACGCCTGACCGTCGGCAGTTGGTCAGACCGGGTCGATCACCTGGCCGATCCGACCGCAACACTGGACGTCCCCGGTGTCCTGCTGCGCCCCGACGGCCACGTCGCCTGGGTCGGTGACGACCAGCGGGACCTGGACGAGCACCTCTGCCGCTGGTTCGGCGAGCCGGCCCACTGATCTCACGCCGGCGGCCTCGTCGTCGAGGCTGCGGGCCAGACCAACCAACGGCGACCGGGCGTTGGGCGACTCTCTGCTGGGTCGCCCCGCGCCCGGTCCCTCAGGTGCGGTTGAACCGCCAACGAGTCGCGGTCAGCCCGTCCGGGCCGTAGCCGAAAGCCCGGACGGGGGAGACCTCGTAAAAGGCGTACTGGGGCGCTCCCGGCAGACTGTCGTCATGGACTCGGCCGTCCCTGATGGCGAACGTCCAGCCGTACTTTGTGGCGAAGGCGGCGGCCACCCGGCGCAGCGCGGCGTCGCCCGACACCTGGTGAGCCTGACCGCTCACCACCAGGTCGAGGTCGTCGCTGCTCACTGTGATGACAGCGCGGGGGTTGTGGGCCAGGTTGCGGCTCTTGCGGGAACTCGGGCGGCTCGCGATGCACGGAGCCCCGTCCAGCAGCACCGACATCACCGGGGCCGCATGGGGACGGCCACCCGGTCCCACCGTCGACAGCCAACACTTGTGTGCCGACTCCAGACAGGCCAATGCCTGGCTCCAGGGCTTGACTGTCGCCACGTCGGTGTTGAAGGGTGTTGCGTCCTCCTGCTGGAAGAGGAGCTCGGCGACCGGTGTGTCGACTGTCATGACGGATCCTCTGTGGTGTCGTACTCGTCGTGCAGCCGCCACCACTGGTACGGCTGGGTCTGCGGCCAGCCTTCCGGCGAGTCCTCCCAGGTCTCCTGTCGGCCGTACGGCGTCAGATCGAGGAAGGACCAGTTACTGCCGAGCCGTTCCACGCCGCGGGAGGTGGTGGTGTAGGTGCGGAAGATCCGGTCGTCGGCGCGGAGGAAGACGTTCAGCGCGAACCCGTCACCGGTTCCCATGTCGGCGTTGAAGCTGTTGTTCAGCGACGAGTACCAGGGCAGGGCCCAACCCATCCGCCGCCGCAACGCCAGCAGGTCGTCCAGCGGGCCATGGGACGTCAACGCCAGGGTGACGTCGCGGGCGTTGAGGTGGGCCGGGTGTCCGACGTTGTCGGTGAACAGCGAGCAGCCGGAGCAGACAGCGTCGACGCCGTGCCACATGAAGGTGTAGACGATGAGCTGACGGCGGCCCTCGAACAAATCGGTCAAACTGGCAGGCCCGGACGGGCCCTCGAACACGTAGTCCTGCTCGACCGGCGTCATCGGCAGCCGGCGGCGCGCCGCGGCCACTGCGTCGAGCTGGCGGGTGAGTGCCTTTTCGCGGACGCGCAAGGTCTTCACTGCGTCTTGCCAGTCCCTGGTCGGCACGATCGGCGGATGGTTCATGCGGGCCTCTTTTCGGCTTCCATGCACGTGTGGAGGGCACAGACCAGTCAGTTTCTTAAAGAGATGGACTGATGTGACGCTAACAGAGTCAGTTCCCTGAAGGAACCACCTTGCGTATCGTGGCGTCATGCAGCGAACGCAGTTCGGCACCATGGCGTGCTCGATCGCCCGCACCCTCGACGTCATCGGTGAGCCGTGGTCTCCGCTGATCCTGCGGGACGTCTACGCCGGCACACACCGCTTCGAGCAACTCCAGCGAGGGCTCGGCATCTCCCGCAAGGTGCTCGCCGAGCGACTGAACTGGCTGGTCGAGCAGGGCGTCCTGGCCCAGCGTGAATACTCGACCCGGCCGGTCCGACACGAATACCTCCTCACCGACAAGGGCCGGGAGCTGTGCGATCTGCTGCTCGTCATGGTGCGCTGGGGTGACCGGTGGACGGCGGGCGACGCCGGCCCGCCGGTGCTCTACCGCCACCACGCCTGCGGCGAGATCAGTCACGTCGAACTACGGTGCTCGGAGTGCGAACAGCCCATGCGGGCTACGGACATCGATCTGCTGCCCGGACCTGGGGCACAGCCACCATCGTGACCATCGGCTCGGTCAACACCCGCCGTCATCCGAGTGCGGAGCGCGTCCCGTCGACCGGCGGGCGATCGATCGCGGCGAGTTCGGTGAGAAGCGGATGCAACCGATCGGCCAGCGTCGGGTCCGTACGGGTGAGTTCCGCGGTCAGGGCCGTCACGGCCGCCGAGAGCGCACGGCGCAACTCGACCTCGTCAGTGGAACGGACCAATGTCGTTTCGAGCGGACCGGTGATGTCGGCGGGCAGTAGATGAGCGCCTTTGGCGTAGCTGGTGGGGTGGCCCAGACGCTGGCAGGCGAGTGCGATCGTCTGGGTCCGCATGGCGCTGATCCAGTGCTCCGCCTGCCAGAATCTGCCTCGTTCGATGCTGACCCGTGCGTGCAGCGCGTGGTGCCATGCCAGGCCGGCTGTGCCGTCGTGGCCGCTCGACGCGGGGGCCCGGGATGGTGTGGAACGCCCGAACATGAGTCGCCAACTCGGGCCTCGCGGCCCGAACTCGCCTTCCGGGCTGAAGGAGAGGTCGACTTCCAGGCAGTGAGGCAGCAGGAACACCCGGTAGATCGCGGACCCGGCCGCGAGGTCCCAGTGGTGGACCGCCGCGAAGTCCTGATACATCTGTCGCGTCCATCGACGCATGACGGCGTCGAGCGGGTCACTGACCCCGAAGGCCAGATCGATGTCCGACCAGCGATCCTCATCGTTCGTTGCGTGCGAGCCGGTGATCGCGGCGGCGACGACAGCGGGGTCTTGTTCCGCCAGATGCAGCAGTCGCCTCTGGATCCGGTCGCGTTCGTCTACTGAGAACATCAGGTCACGCTGCTCCGACACCTACTCGCCCCGGCAGCGGACGCTCGGCCAGGACAGCGGCGAGCCGTTCTCGCTCGCGCCATGGCTAGCGAGCCGCGCGCGTCCATGGGGACATCATGCCTCGCCGGTGCGTCTATCCAGCGCCGGATCGGTCGCATGGCGTTTCGTGGATGCTGGCAGACTCATCGCATGAGGGGTCTCACCGCCAAACTCGTGGTCGATGGTCGTGCCCCGCAAACCCCGGCGCTCGCCCCGAACGGGCGCCTGCTCTGCTACGTCCTCGCTCCCAGCAGCCGGACCGGTGACCACCTCGACACCGAACTCTGGCTCGTACCCACCGATTCCGCCGCCGCGCCGCGCCGGGCGACCGACGACACGGCAACCGAGTCCCAGCCGCGCTGGTCGGCCGACTCGGAGACGCTGTTCTTCCTCTCCGACCGCGCCGAACGCGGCATGTCGCAACTGCACGGGCTCACCCTCGCCGACGGCACGGTGACCACGGTGACCAGCTGGCGCGGCGGCGTCATCGACCACCTGCCGCTCACCGACCCCAACCTGGTCGCCCTGCTCGCCGAGGACGAACCCACCGAGCAGGACACTCGCCGTACTCGCGACCGCGACGACGCCATCGTCGTCGGCGAGCGCGAACCACGCACCCGATTGCGCCTGCTCGACCTGCGCACCGACCAGGTCACCACACCGAAGGTGTTCGGTGACCGACACGTCGTTGAAGTGCGGCAACGTCCCGACGGCGGCCCAATTGCGGTGCTGACGTGGGCCTGCGCCGACAGCGACTACGGCCCGCGAACAGGCAACCTGCACCTGTTCGACCCCACGACCGCCACCGCAGAGAACCTCGGACCGGTCGAGGTCGACGCCCGGTCTCTGGCCTGGTGGCCGGGCCAGGACGGTTGGCACCTCGGTTACCTCGCGCTCACCCCACCGCTTCTCCAGGCCGGCACCGCCGTGTTCGACCTGGCCATGGAGACCCGCGTCCTGCGCAACCGCACCGCTGGCCTCACGATGTGCCCCACCGAACTGTGCCAGACCGACGCCGCCCCGCTGGTCGTGTTCGCCGACGGCCTGAACACGACACTGGCCAGGCTCGACCTCACCGACCTCACGACCCTGTCGCATCACCCCGGACGCCTCGACAATCTCACCGCCACCCCTGCCGGCGACGAGATCGCGGTGCTCACCGGCACCCGCTATCAGCCCGCGAATGTTCACATCGGAGCGCCCACCGGGCCGCTGCGCAGAATCACCAACACCCGACCGGAACTGGATGCCGTCGCACTCGGCACGCAACAACCGCTGGCCTACCGCGCCGCCGACGGCCTCGACCTGGACGGCCTGCTCGTACTGCCGGTCGGTAAAACCGCGTCGGAAGGTCCTTTCCCGCTGGTCACGATCGTGCACGGAGGCCCGTACGACCGCTACGCCGATCGTTGCCAGTTGTTCTGGTTCCCCAGCGCGCAGTGGCTGGCCGCCGCGGGCTACGCGGTGTTGCTGCCCAACCCGCGCGGCGGTCAGGGCCATGGTCACCAGTTCGCCGCCAGCGTCGCCGGCCAGGTCGGCCAGCAGGAGTGGACAGACATCCTGACCGGTATCGACCTGCTCATCGCCGAGGGCATCGCTGACCCTGACCGGCTGGGCATCGCCGGCTGGAGCCACGGCGGCTTCATGTCCGCCTGGGCCGTCGGCCAGACCGACCGATTCCGCGCCGCGCTGGTCGGCGCCGGCATCATCGACTGGGGCATGCTCGCCGCGACCGGGGAGAACGGCCAGTTCGAAGCCGCGCTCGGTGGCAGCACCGGATGGTCCGGCACCGGCCCCCACCCGCATGACGCGGTCAGCCCGATCTCCTTCGCCAGCAACATCCGCACGCCGGTGCTCATCCTGCACGGCGCCGAGGACACCAATGTCCCCCTCGGGCAGGCCGTGTACCTGCACCGGGCGCTGCGCCACTTCGACGTCGAGCACGAGTTCGTGATCTACCCGCGCGAGGGCCACTCGATCCGGGAACGCCACCACCAACTCGACGTCCTGCGCCGGACCCGCGCCTGGTTCGATCGCTGGCTCCGACCCTGACCGGCCTCGACGCGGCGCGTGTCGGTTGGATACGACGCCTAGGACAGCGCTGCCGCAAGATCGGTAGCGGCCTCATACGCAGCCGCAGCCCGTGTGGCCTGGTCCGCGCTCAACGCGACACTGTCAACACGGGCCAGCATCTCGATCGCCGTGGCCGGATCGTTCAGGACCATCGCGACCTCAGCGCGGTACACGAGCACCTCCACCAACGCGACAGGGTCGTCATCTGTGTCGGCATGGCCCAGCGCACTGTCAAGAATCCGAGCCGCCTGCCGGGCGTCCCCTCGGGAGTCGGCCTGCACGACGGCGTTCGCCATCGCCTTGCCCAGCCGCCCAGTCGGCGCCGACGCGGGGGAGACCGAGGCCTTCTGGAAGACGCGGATCCAGTTGCCGCCTGGATCGATGACGCTGAAGCCGCTCAGCCCGTCGGCGTTCTTCCGCGCGCGGGGCCGGGTCATCCGGGGTGTCCCGGAGACCAACACCTTGCCGTACGCGGCACGCATTCCCGCCGCGAAAGCCCGGTACAGCTGCCCCGTGTCCGAGGTCAGCACGAGACACGACCCGTAGGACTGCGCCGGATCGAACCCCGCGATCTCGAAGAACTGCAGATGTAGATCTTCGCGTTGCAACCCCACGCACGGGTTGGGTTTGCGCTGCTGGTAGGTGGTGTGGAAGCCGAGCACCTCGTAGAAGGCGACGATGTCGTCGATGGACGCGCAGGGCAGCAGGGGAACGGTTACCTCGTTGGTCACCCGTACTTCGTAGCCGTCGGGAGGAGGCACACGCACATGGAAATGACTGATCGGCGGCCGCAGACGACTGAACGGCTGATACAGCGCAAGCTGGGCTAGCCCGTCAGCGACCTCTGTCGGCACTCACCTTCGAAGGATGTGCGCGGTGATCCACATGGCGTCGCGTTGGTAGAGCCCGACGTGACCGCGGAGGTTCTCCTGTCCCTGATCAGCCCGCGCCTCGGTGAAGGCGGCGAGGTCGTGCAGTCGGTGGACAGCGGCCTGGAGGATGTGGTCAGGGTCTTGCCCCGAGCCGTAGGCGTCGCAAAGCATGCGCAGCCGACGTGCCCGCTCGGCCAGGTCACTGTCGATCGCGTCGCCGTTGTCGGGGTGGGCCAGCGGCACCAGCCGGTACGCGAGGTAGGCCAGATCCCACGACCGGGGACCGGGCGAGGCCGTGTCCCAGTCGATGATTCCGGTGAGCCGCCGGTCGGTGAAGACCATGTTGTAGGGCGCGAAGTCGTTGTGACAGATGACCTCAGCTGGCTGTCGCACCGGAAACTGCCACACTCCGCCAACGGTGTCGAAGCTGGCACTGGCCTCGTGAAGTTGTGCGAGGTGCAGACCTGCGTCGGCGAGGATGCCGTCGCTCCAGATCCAGTCCGGCAACGGGTACTGCGGCACGATGCCCGGCAGGTAGGAGACGCTGTCACGTCCGTGCTCATCGGTCCCGAGCGGTTGCGGAACCCAGGTGACGCCGCGCTCCTGTAGGTGTCGTAGTAGGCGCTGAACCGTCGGGCTCCATGCACCATGACCGCGCCGAACAGTGGCACCGACCCGTGTCGCACCCCCCATGTTGCCGCCGGGCAGCGCTTCCTCCTGCTCGTCGGCCGCGTTCGGGCTGTGGTCATCCATGTCGACATCCTCAGCGCGTGAGGGCTGTGACGCCACCGCGTTCCCGAGCCGGACTGAAAGCGAGCGAGCCCAGCCCTCGGGAGGCATTTACTGGATTGTTGGTAATAAGAATCCAGTAAATGCCTAGGACAAAAGGTACGCAACGTACATGCACCATAATGACAGTTCTTGTGCGTAAGGACTTAGGTTGGTGTAGGCGTTTGGGTTGTTCGGTGCGCGCGTGTTGGCCGGGAACTCAGGTGACCTCTCGGGGCGGCCCCGATGACGGCCCCGACTGGAGGTATTCCAGTGCGCGGCGCAGCGCCTCAGGGCTGTCCCGGAAGTGCCCAAGTGCCGAGTTGCACCCGTTGCAGAGGAGCCCCCGAACGGTGTTGGTGCCGTGGCAGTGATCCACGACCAACCGGAACGCCTGGGCGGAGGGCTTGCCGTCCTTCCGGGGGCGACCGGCGAGAGTTGCCGGGAGGTCATCCTCATGGATGCCGCAGATGGCGCATCGAAACCCTTGCCGTGACCTCAGTTCATCGTAGAACGGCTCGGTGATCCGGTACTTGCTCCAGAGATTCATCGCTCGATTGGAGCCCGGCCGGGAATCCCTACTGGCCTGATTCACACGACGGGAGTAGTCGCGGCACGGTTGACAGGAGAGCATCGTGCGACCGGTCGCGCCGACGAAGGACTCTGCCGGCCGAAGCTGCTTGCACCGCCCGCAGGTCTTTGACTCGTTCACGATCCTCACGCCCTGACAGCTTGAGTGGCGGTACCGGCATCGGAAAGCGTTGGAGGGCTCACTACGAGCGGCCGTACGCGGCGCGGGCCTGGGCAACCTCGACTGCCTCGCGTTCACGCCACCGGCGCTGTGCCTCCCGGTTGCACGTCCGGCAGACCCGACGGTACCGGCCGGTCGCCGGGTCGAGCTCACGGTCGTGGCCGTTGCGGCACTGCGCCGCCTGGTTCCGGTGGCGGCCGGCCTCGGCGCGACTGAGCTGTCGCAGATGAGTCGGCTCGATACAGTCGGCGGCGCCGCAGGTTTGGTCGACGTCGAGGGCGGGGTCGTACCCGCCGAGGAAGACGACGTACGCGGCGATGTGCGCCCACGCCCGGCCCGCGACCTTCTGGTGCACCCCACGTCGCTGCCCGTAGCCTTCGACGACCAGGCAGCCGCTCTCGGTACGGTGTGAGCGCTCCAGCAGGTAGGCGCGCAGCGACTCCTCGGTGTGGTAGCGGGACAGTCCCTTCACGGCCGCGAGCACCGTGTCACCGTACCCACGTCACGTACCTTCGTCGACTGACGCTGACACGGCGGCTCGTCTGCTCGGCGAGTGGTCGGGCTCCATATCGACGCGGTGCAGTACGCACCACAACAAGATCAGCTCTGCGGGCATCAGTTACTGCGGGCCCCAACCAGGGTGGACGACCCCATGAGGATGACAACCACCTTCGCTGGGGCAGGACAGCCGACGGGCTTGATGCGGTCCGGTTGCTGGTGAGGCGTCTGCCAGAATGACGTCTTCGATCCGTTGGGGCGTGCTGCGCTTCCGGTCAGGGTTGGAGGAACGGTGTGAGCGTGGTACGGCGGCAGTTGCTTGACCATGTCGCTGACCTGGTGCCGACGTTCCCCGCGCCGCGGTGCGTACGGGTGGCCGTTGACGGGGTCGATGGGGTGGGTAAGTCCACGTTCGCCGGCGAGTTGGCCGCGTTGCTGAGCGACCGGGGACGTCCTGTCGTGCACGTGTCGGCGGACGACTTTCATCACCGGCGGGCTGTGCGGCATCGCCGTGGCCGGGATTCGCCGGAAGGCTTCTGGCTCGACAGTTACGACTACGAAGCCCTCGCCCACAACGTGCTGGAGCCGTTTGGTCCCGAGGGCTCTCGTCGTTACCGTCCCGCCGCCCATGATCTTCGGACAGAAGAGATCCTGGATCTTGAGTGGCGGACCGCGGCGCCCGGCACGGTCCTCATCGTCGACGGGCTGTTCCTGCACCGTGACGAGCTTGTGGAGTGCTGGGACTTCTCCGTCTTCGTTGACGCGCCGTTCGCGGTCACCGTCGCACGGATGGCCCGGCGCGACGGTTCGCATCCGGATCCCGAGCATCCCAGCCTCGGCCGTTACGTCGGCGGGCAGCGGCTGTACTTCGCCGCCTGCGCGCCTCACGAACGCGCGGATGTTGTCATCGACAACCGAGATGTGACCCGACCGGCCCTCGTCGAGGTCGTCGCGCAGGCCGAGGCAGTTGACGGTTGGACGGCCGCCGACGGATGATCCAGCGATGTGTCGCTCGGGTCAGCGAGCCGGGACGCTGGTTCTCATGAGCACCATGATCGCCGTCATTTCGGTGGCTTCAGGAGAGCGGATCGCATGAAGTTTCTTCTCACGTCGGGGGGCATCAGCAACCCGAGCATCTCCGACGCGCTGGTCGACCTGTTGGGCAAGCCGCTCGCTGAGTCCACGGCTCTGTTCGTTCCCACCGGTGTCCACCCCTTTCCCGGCGGAGCTGAGAAGGCGTGGAAGGCGATTCACGGCCAACCCGACATCCCGCTGTGCCAGCTGGGTTGGAAGTCCCTGGGGTTGTTGGAGCTCACCGCGCTGCCGACCATTCGAGAAGAGAACTGGGTCCCGGCGGTCCGGGAGGCCGATGCCCTGCTGGTCTGGGGCGGCGATGTGCTGTACCTGACCTACTGGCTGCGCCAGTCGGGCCTGGCCGACCTCCTGCCGTCGCTGAGTGACACGGTCTATGTGGGGGTCAGCGCCGGGAGCATCGCGGTCACGCCCTACAACTGCGACGCCGAATTCGACAGTCAGTTCGTCCCCGACGGCAGCGACAGGGCGCAGGACGCCGACCGGGCGCTGGGGCTGGTGGATTTCACGCTGTACCCCCACCTCAACCATCCGGACATGGAGGACACCGAGCTGTCCCACATCCAGAAGTGGGCGTCCGGCATCCCGGTCCCGACCTACGCCATCGACGACAACACCGCTATCACTGTGGTCGACGGCAGTGTCGAGGTCATCTCCGAAGGAGACTGGAGACTGATCAACCCCTGACCGAGACGTCCCATCGGCCGGTTGCGGGGGGCCTGCTACCGCGACAACTGCCCTGCTCCTGATGCTTAGAGCGGGTTGCCATAGCCGCCGGGTGCGACGCCGCAGTTTCGGCAGGCCCGTCCCGCGCGGCGGTCCTCGTCGCCGCACGCCAGGCATCGTCCGGCCGGGTCGACCCCTGCGGCGTACGCATCGAGCACCCGCTGCACCACGATGGGAAGCTGCTCGGTGGGATGCTTCTGCGGATCGGGGCAGTAGGCGATGTCGTGGCAACCCCACGAGTCCCACGGATGCGGGGTTGTAGGGACTCGTTGGCCGGCCTGCTTCTGCAGTCGCCGTTGGGCCGCGAAGGCGACCGCCCTTGCCAGCACCAGAGCGCGGGCTGTCTCGAGTTCACCGAGGGCCCGGACCAGCGACGGGGGATCGGCCTCGATGTTTCCGGGGATGCGGTGCCGGGTCGCCAGGTGATGCCAGGTGGCCTGAAAGCCGTACGGCGCGAAGTGGTAGAGGCAGTCCCGTAGATGCGACCGGCGCCGTCGAGGGCTGAGACTCTCGTCGCGCACCCGGCGGGCGGTCGCGGGGAAACTGGTCATCCAAGGACGATCGCTACGAGCGGCCGTACGCGGCGCTGGTCTGGGTTACCTTGGTGGCCGCCGATGAGGACGACGTACGCGGCGCTGTGCGCCCATGCGTGACCGGCGACCTTCTGGTGCAGACCCTTCACAGCCGAGAGCACAGTGTCACCGTACCCACGTCGCGTAGCCGCGTCGAACGACGGCGGACGCGCCGACGCGCCTGCTCGGCGAATGGTCGCGATCCGGCCGTGCTGTCCGCACCCGAGCTGCCGTAGCGTCGCCGGGGTGGGTCTGCTGTTGGTGCTGCGCGCTCCGCTGCCGCGTCCGAAGAGCATGCGTCGGGCCACCCGGGCGCAGCGGCGGGAGCGCCATCACGCCGACGCCGACGAGTGGGCCGCGGCGCGGGAGCGCGGTTTGCTGCTCGACGTGCCGGTGGAGGAGTTGCTGCCGCTGCTGAACGCGGCGGGCGGTAACCGACTTCCGATCTTGGGTCAGCTCCACCCGTGGTCAGATGGCGTACTCGTTCGTGAGGATCTGCCGCAGCTCGAGGCTGACGTCGACCGTCTGCGGGTGGCGGCGGCTGACGACACGGAGCGTGGGCTGGCGGCGGCGCTGAAGGCGTTCTTGGCGCGGTGGCGCGACGAGCCTGGCCTGACGCTGCACTGGTACGGAGACTGACCGGCTGCGCGGCGCCCGGCGGCGTCACCGACACACGTCCGGGTCGGTGACGCCGCCCCACCGCCTCAGGTGCGGATGCGGTAGTGCAGGGACGCCACACCGTTGCCGAACCGGTGATTGCTCAGCAACTCCAGGTCGAGGCGGGTGTCGCTGGGCAGACCGGGCTTGCCTCCGCCGGTGAGAACGGGGTGGATCAGCAGGTGGCACTCGTCGACCAGCCCGGCCTTGAATGCCTGCGCCGCGAGGTGTGCGCCCCCGATGGTGAGGTCGCTGGTGGCCGAGGCTTTCATGGCGCGTACCGAGGCGGGGTCGAAGCCCTTTTCGAGCCGGGTCCTGGCGGTCGACGTCGCGTTCAGGGTGGTGGAGTAGACGACCTTGTCCGCTGCCTGCCAGACGTCGGCGAAGTCGGCAGTGAGCTTCGATTGTGCGGCGAGAGCGGGCTCGGTCTCCCAGACAGCCATCGACTCGTACAGGCGCCGACCGTAGAGGTAGGTGCCCGCGGGCCGAACGAGGTCGGTGATGAACGCGAGGTAGTCGTCGTCGGGTGGGGTCCAGTCGAAGCGGCCGTGTTCGTCCTCGATGTAACCGTCGAGGGACACGTTGGTCACGTAGATCAGCTTGGCCATGGCGCTACACCTCGACGGTGACGGGTTGGGCATTGCTGAGTGTCGCGTCCAGTTTGGAGAAGGCCTCGTTCCAGCCCTGGTTGGCGGGAGCGGACAACTGCTCGGGGAGCCACTGACGGATCTCGAGTCGCGTCCGTCCATCGGCGTCGTCGTGGAACTCGACCCGCATCCTCGTCTCGTGCGGCGCGATGCCCTCCGGGAGTTGCCCGGTGACGTGCGCGATGCCGTCAATCAGTTCGCCGTCGACGACGTCGGTGAGGTCGATGTGGACCTCGACTCGCAGGCCGGGTTGGGTCGGGAAGACCTCGGTCCACCGCTGGTAGCCGCCAGGCCGGACGTCGAAGTCCATCTCGTCGCGGGGCAGTGAGTTGCCGATCGGCCCCCACCATGCCGCCAGGTGCTCCGGGTCGGTGAAAGCTCGGTAGACCAGCTCCCGTGGCGCGTCGACCACGCGCGAGATGACGATCGGCGGCTTGTCGCTGTCCATCAATTCTCCTTGTCGTGAGCCTTGCTCGGGGATTCCCTGTCGGGGATCGCCGGGCCGTGGGCCGTTCGGTCCGTTGGGCGGTCGGCGGCCTGTACGGCCGCGAGGTGGGCGTCGAGGCGGGTGAGGGAGGTGTCCCAGAACCGCCGGTAGTGCTCGATCCACTCGGCCGCTTCGCGCAGCGGGGCGGCCTCGATGCGGCTCATCCGCAACTTTCCCGACCGGGTGCGGGAGATGAGCCCGGCGCGTTCAAGCGCATTCAGGTGCCGCGACACCGCCGGCATCGAGATCGGGAGCGGAGCAGTGAGCTCGGTGACCGTGGCGTCGCGGTCGGCCAGCTCGGCGAGGATCGCCCGTCGAGTCGGGTCGGCGAGCGCCGAGAACACCACGCTGAGTTGATCGCTGCCAGACACCAGAGCCTCCAGTCACTTAACCAAGACGTTAAACGTAGTGCCGCGCGGCCGCAACTACCAGCGGTGATTGGCAGGGATGGTGTCGGCACCATGAGGGGCGGCGGGCTGGTCAACGGCCCGGTCGCGTGCTCGCGCCGGGGGCGAGGTCGGTGGGCGGGCGGTGACCATGGCGTGCGCGCCCAGGCCCAGCCGGGTCAGCGCGAGTGCGGCGGCCAGGACGACCACGACGCTGATAGCGTGACCGACATCCGGTGCCCACAACTGGAGTTTGGCCAGCCCGGCGCCCTCCCAGAGGGCCGGCACCTGCCGGGCGACACCGACGGCCACCAACGCGCAGGCACCGATCCAGGCGATGGTGGCGGCGATCGTCCGGCCACGGGAACGCACCGGCGGAACGCGGTCGCTCCGGCGCCCGTGCAGGACGCGGGCCCAGGACCAGGCCAGCAGGGCGAGCAGCACCGCGGCGACCCCGAGCAGGCCGACCAGAGCCCAGACCTGCATCGGATCTTCGGTGGCGGTCGCGGGCGTGCCGCCATGAAGAATGCGGGTGAGGTTGAACGCCCCGGCGCTCAGTGGCGCGTCCATGTGCAGGCCGTAGAGGTTGGTCATGATGATCACGGCGAGGTTCGAGTCGGGTGCCAGCACGATATGGGTGAAGAAGTTCGGGGTCGCGCCGGCGTGCCAGACGATGCGGGCGCCGACGCCGTCCAGGGTGCTGTTCTTCCACCCGAACCCGTAGGTGCCGTGACCGGTGGCCACGGTGCCGGTGTGCAGCTGTCGCGTGCCCTGCGGTCCGAGGATCCGGGTGTCGCCGTAGCGGCCGCCGGCGAGCTGCGCGATGGCGTAGTGGGACAGGTCGTCGAGACTGGCGGCGAGGAAACCGTAGGGCACTCCGGCGGTGTCGAACGGCGCGGCGAAGCGCTGCGGCCGGCCGAAGTAGTACCGGTGACCGGGCGGGATGCCGACGGCGCGGGCCTCGTCGGCGGTTGCCGCGGAGTGCGTCATCTGGAGCGGGTCCAGCACGTGACGGCGCAGGTAGCCGCCGAAGGTGTCGCCGGTGACGTTCTCGACGAGCGCGCCGAGGATCATGTAGTTGGCGTCGCTGTACTGATACGTCTGTCCGACGGCGGTGGTGGGCCGCACGCTGGCCAGGTCCCGTACGGAGCGGGCCAGCGCGCCGGGGCGGTTGTCGTAGCGGTCGGTCAGGTCGGTGCTCCACACCTGCGGCAGGCCGCTGGTGTGGGTCAGCAGTTGGCGGACGGTGACCGTCCGGGCGGTGTCCGCGTCGCCCAGGCGCAGCCACGGGAGGTACGTGGAGGCGGTGGTGTCGAGGTCGATCCGGCCAGCCTCGACCAGTTGCGCCACCGCCAGCGCGGTGAACGACTTGCTGGTGGACCCGAGCAGGAACGGCGTCTGCGTGGTGATCGGTCGGCCGTCGCCGTCGACGCCCCATGCGCCTCGCTGGAGGACCTCGTCGCCGCGAATGACCGCGTACGCCAGCCCGGGTGCCTTGATCTGCTTCAGGTACGCGCGCAGGTAGCGTTCGCCAGCGGCGAGGTCGTCGGCAGCCGCGGGGCTGGCGACGACCGGGGCGACCAGCCCCGCGGCTGTCACCATCAGGCAGCCGGCCACGGCGACGAGCCGTCGGGCCCGCGTCAGCGCGTCATTCCAGGTGCTCATGTGGCGCGTCCTCCCCGTCGGTGGGCCGTCAGCCGATTTGGCTCAGCAGCTTCTCGAGCGCGGCCAGGCGCTGCCGAACCTCGCCGAGCTCGTCCCGCACGCCCTTGATCTCGTCCGCCGTGGCCTGGGCGCCGGTGGCGCTGCGCTCGGCCAGCACCCGGTAGCCCTCCTCCCGAGCCGCCGCGTACCGGGCGCGGTAGATGCCCGTCCCGATGAGCCCGGCGACCACGATCATCGCCGTCACGATCACCGCCGCGGCGATGGTGGAGGTCTGTGCGATGTCCAACGCGACCTGATGGGTCATTGCTCACTTCTCCTGTTCTGCGGCCGGCCCGGAGCCGGTCAGGTTCTGTGCGGCCAGTGCGATCGCGTCCAGATCGAGGGACACCGTGAACGGCACCGCCTGGACGTACTTCACCGAGCTGCCGTCCGGTGCGGTCACCAGCTCGCCGGTCACCAGGCCGGCCGCTTCCAATTTCTGCAGGTGCATGTAGAGCAGCGGCCGGTTCATCTGCAGCTGCCGGGCCAACTCGCTGACGTAGGTCCGCTGCCGGGCCACGGCGGCCAGGATCCGCAGCCGGTGCGGGCTGGCCAGTGCGGCCAGCAACGACACGAGTTCGTCACCGGTCGGCGAGGTGCCGCTCATCCTGGTTTCCCTTCTCAATGAAGGTGTCAGATTTCTCTGACGCCCCCTGTCAGCTGAGTCTGACAGGGGAGGGCGGCAGGTGTCAACGAACGCCGTGGCGCGCGGTTCACTGACCCCAGGGCGGTAGCCAGACCTCGACGTCGGGGGCCTGCACCCGCCGGGAGGCGAGGTAGTCGCGCAGTGCCAGCAGCGCGGGATGCGGGTTGTCGTCGCGCCAGATGAGGGACATGGGCTAGACGGGCGCCGGGCCCCGCACCGGTACGCGCCGCAGGTCGTAGCTGTCCGGCCACAGGTACCGGGTGCGAACGCCAGCGAGGGTCGCCAGCTCCGCGGAGTCGGCGATCTCGGCCAGCAGCGCCTCGTTGCCGAAGACCGGCCCGACCAGGTCGATGGCGAGACCGAACGCGGCAGCGAGTTCGTCGTAGTAGTCGGACCATTCGGTGCCGGGGGCCATGCCGGGCATCCAGATGCGGTGCTCGGCGAGTTGCGCGGGCGTGCGGCGGGCAGGTGACGCGCGGCGACGGTGACGGCGTGGAAGGTGGCGTCTACCGTCCCCGCCTCGACGGCGGCCATCGCGGCGTGGACGTCGGCGTCGAGGGTGACGTCGTCGAGCTCGATGCGGGGATGCGCGCGGTGGAAGTCCTGCAACAGCACCGCTGGTGCGATCCGTCGACTGTGCACGTCGACGCGCAGTGCCCGTCGACCCGGGCGTACGGAGGCGTCGGCGCGCGCCTCCGCCCTAAGAAGTCGCGCAAGTAGGCGGGTTCATGGCCTGAGGGTGGAGCGGGTGTCCCAGCGGTAGAGGGTCCAGGCTTGGCGGCTGAGGCTTCGGACGGTGATGATCGCGTCGGCGAACTGGGCGAACACGCCGAGTTTCATCCACTCGTCGCGGCGGTTGCGGATCGTGGTGGCCGAGCAGGTCGAGTCGGCGATGGCCTCGTAGGAGCAGCCGAACCGCAGCACTTGCAGAAGCCTGTCGAATACGGCAGGCGGCAGGATGGCGGGTCGGGGAGAACACCGTCGTCGCGCGGATGGCGGCCCTCGGCCTGGCCGGCCGTACCCCGCGCCGGCGGCGCAGCCTCACGAAGCAGGGCAAACGGCGGGCCGCGCCGGACCGGGTCCGGCGGCAGTTCACCGCCGTTGCACCGAACCTGCTGTGGTGCGGCGACCTGACTGAGATCACCACCGATGAGGGCAAGCTCTACCTGTCCACCGTGAACGACCTGTACTACCGCCGGCTGCTCGGCTACGCCATGAGCGCCCACCACGACGCGGACCTGACCACCGCGTCGCTGTCCATGGCCGCCGCGACCCGCAGCGGCACCACCGACGGCATCGTCGAATTCTACAAACGCCCGTAGACGTCACAGCCTTCGACCTGGGCGAGCAGCCCTTGGCCGCCAGACAGGTCGCAGAATTCGACGTGCCACCGATGCCGTCCCCGTCAAATAATTCAGACCGGGTACCTGCGGTGGCCGTCTACTGCACGACTCGCGCGGACGCGATCCTGCCCGTTACCCGATTGCCGGTTGAAGGCCGCGTGACGACACGCCAGCTAGAACTGGCCGGCGTGGAAGAAAGAGACGGCATCGCGGTCCTTCTCGCCGGACTGGTACTCCAATTTTATTGGCATTGCCTGCACCCTTCAGTCATCAATCAATGACGGAGCTCGACTCAAAAGGACTCAGCCCGATAACCACACCGGGCTGAGTCCTTTGAGTCAATGGCATGCAGAACTTTTAATACATGTTAACCTGAGGCTGCCAGCTATCGTAGGCCTTCCTCATCTTGAACCACTTAACCCGCCACGTGGAGTTATTGATCACCGTGCAGGATCCGCCATAGCTGTCAGTGCTGGTGGTTGAACTGCCGCTTCCTTCGATGAGGTATGCCACTTGAACGACTTTGCCGTCATTCGTATTGTCACAGATTTCGAGTCTTGACTTGGTGGCGCCACTAGTGTAATTGGTGGCGCATGTCCGGTCATAGCCGTCATACGAGCACTTGGTTGTGTCCGCATAAGCGACGCCCGGTATCGCAATCCCGGTGAGCACCATCGCGACTCCGAGCGCGGAGGCCCTGGCGGTGCGACTAAGCGTTCTCTTCATCGTTCCCCCGTCTGGCGGCATTGCCTTGTGGACAATGCGACGTATGTCCATGCATGGATCATACGGGCCCCTAGTCGCTGGGTCAACGCGTTCGACTTGGGGACGCCGGTATAGGGGCGGATCCGGCTCTGAAGCCGCCCCTATACTCGCCACCGTCAAGGAGGATCGGCGGCGAGGTTGTCATCCCCGAGATGCGTGGAAGGTTGTTTAGAAGTCGCGCAAGTAGGCGGGTTCATGGTCGGCGGGTGGAGCGGGTGGATGACGTCTTCCTTGCGTTCGTAGCAGCGTTGGAGCCGGTTCAACGCGTTGTGCCAGGAGTTCGTGCGCTCGACGTGCCACCGCTTGGTGGCTTGGACGGGGACCTTGGCGCCTTTGCGTGCGATCTCACCGGTCAGACCGCGTTCGGCGAGGAGTTCGCGGGTCGCGGCGGAGTCGTAGCCGGCGTCCAGGTGCACGGTGATGTCCTCGGGCAGTTGACCGAGATCTTCCACCCCGACCACGGCGGTCGCGGGTTGGCGACGGAGGCCGCCACCGCCCTGCTGGACTGGGGTTTCACCGAGTTCGGGTTGCACTGGGTCTACGGCCGCTGCCACTGTCGCAACACCGCCTCGGCCCGGCTGATGGAGCGACTCGGATGCGCCAGGAGGCACGCCAGGTCGAGAGTTACCTGTTCCGGGGGAGTGGGCCGACCAACTTGTCTTCGCGATCCTGGCACGCGAGTGGCAGGCCGAGACCCGCACGCCGCCGACGTGATCGTTCACCACGGCGACGTGCGGGTCGGGTCCACACCTCAGACCTGGCGGCCGAGCCACTCCCGGTAGGCGGTGGGCGCGATCACGGCGTCGTCGCCAGCGATGAGGACGTCACCGGACGTGGCGGCGAACATGCCGGCGGTGTCGTCGGTGGTGACGGTGCGCTGGTCACCGCGGGCGGCGAGCGTGACGCGCCCCAGCTCGTCGAGGGCGAAGACATCCGGGCCGGCGACGTTGCGGATGCCCTTGAGCGGCGCGCCCATGCTGACCTCGGCGACGGCCTGCGCCACGTCGGCGGCGGCCATCGGCTGCACCGGCGTCCTGGGCAGTCGGACGGTGGTGTCGTCGGCAGTCCAGGACATGATCGACTCGACGAACTCGAAGAACTGGGTGGCGCGGACGATCGAGTACGGGATCGGACCGGCCGTGAGGATCTCCTCCTGGAGGGTCTTGGCGCGGTAGTAGTCCAGGTCGGGCACCTGGTCGACGCCGACGATGGAGAGGATCACCGCGTGGCCTACGCCCGCGCGAGCGGCGGCGGCTAGCAGGTTGTCCATGGTCGTCTGGAAGAAGGCGGGCGAGGCCTCGTCGAAGGTCGGCGAGTTCGTCAGGTTGACGACGACCTCGGCGCCGGCGAGCCCGTCGGACAGGCCCTGCCCGGTGAGCAGGTCCACCCCGGTCGACGGCGAGAGCGGCACCGCCTCGTGGCCCGCAGCCTGGAGGATCTTGACGACCTGCGACCCGATGAGGCCGGTCCCGCCCAGTACGGCGATCTTCATGCCCATGCACCTTCCCGTTGCGTGTGGTCCGACTGCTGAGGCTCAGCCGATACTCGGACCTTCCTTGTCCGAGAACTATACTCGGACACAATGTGTCTGAGTAACGGGGTGGCTAGGGTGACGTCATGAAGATGTCCGGCGGGGTCGAGTGGGCGCTGCACTGCTGCGTGGTGCTCACCACCAGCCACACGCCCGTTCCGGCGGCCAAGCTGGCGGAACTGCACGACGTCTCCAGCAGCTACCTCGCGAAGCAGCTCCAAGCGCTCGCCCGCGCTGGCCTGATCCACTCCGTGCAGGGCAAGTCGGGCGGCTACGTGCTGACCCGCGCCCCGGAGAGCATCACCCTGCTCGACGTCGTCCGGGCCGTCGACGGGCCCGGCCCGACCTTCGTCTGCACGGAGATCCGCCAGCGGGGCCCCTTCGCGACCCCGGCCGACGCCTGCACCACGCCCTGCCCGGTGTCCCGGGCCATGTGGGCGGCCGAGGACGCGTGGCACCAGGCGCTCGCCGCGGTCACCATCGCCGATCTCGCCCGCGACGTCGACGCCACCTCCGGCCCCGAGGCGCTGGTCGGCATCCAGGCCTGGCTGACCGGCGGAGCCTGACCCGACCCCGCAGAGCCGGGCGAACACGGTCAGCCGGTGTGGCGTACCTCGGTGTCCCAGATCTGCGCCCACGGACGCCGCAGCCCCCGGCACACGTGGATCGGGCCGCCGTTCTCGTCGTTGTCCACCTCGACCCGCTGGTCCACCTGCCCGGCCGGGGTGCACTGCTCGAACCAGGTGTTGAGCTGGTCGGGGCGCTCCCAGCCGACGGCGATGACCACGTCCGCGTCGGCGGGCGGCCGACCGAAGTCGACCATGCTGTTGTGCCCGGAGTACGCCCGGGGCAGACCACGGGCCGGCCCGTAGCGGGCCACCGCGCCGGCCTCGCCGTAGTTGCCGGTGAGGACGACCGCCCGCGAACGCTCCTGCGGCGACAACCCACGATGGACAGCCGCGAGGGAGTCGGCGAACTCGGGCCAACCGATCGTCTCGCCGGCGTCGTAGTTGACGTCGACCACGAAGGCGGGCAACCGGTCGGCCGGCAGCACCGGCAGCAGCAGCACGACGTTGGGCAGCAGGAAAGGCACCACACCCAGCGCGAGCAACCCCCGACGCCACCAGAGTGACCCGCGCGAGGCCCACGCCACGGCGACCAGCGCACCGGCGGCGGTGAGGACCAGCAGCAGCGGCGCGTCGTAGTAGCCCTTGCCGCCGGCGATCAACACGATGCCGACCACGACCAACCACGCCCAGCCCACCGCCCGGTAGGCCCGCCACGCCGGTCGGCGGAGCAGCGCGACGAGACCGGCGATCCAGATCGGCACGGCGTACGGGCTGATGATGACGAACTGGAGCGTGAACGCGTCGAGCCGGCCACTGTAGGAGCTGTCACCGTCGGAGATGGACCCGGCAACGCCGAGCTGCGGGAAGCCGTTGGTCGCCTGCCAGATCAGGTTCGGCGCGGCCAGCAGCACGGCGATCCCGGCCCCGGCGAGAACCCACCGGTCGCGCAGCAGCCGGCGTGGCCCGGCGATGAGCACCCCGGCGACCAGGCCCACGGCCAGCAGCGCCGGCAGCAACTTGCTGAGCATGCCCACACCGAGCGCCAGCCCGATGCCCAGCGCCCAGCGGCTGTCACCGGTGCGCAGCAACCGCACCGCGCACCACGCCGCGACCAACCAGACCAGCAGGTCGACGGTGGTGGTGCTGAGCAGATGACCACTGGCGAGCACGATGCCGGAGAGCGCGGCGAGCACCGCCGCGAAGAGCTGCCCGCCCCGGCCGGCGCCCAATTCCCGGGCGATGCCGGCGACCAGCAGCACCGCGCCGCCGGCCAGCACCGCCGACGGGGTGCGCAGCACCACCAGGTTGCCCGGGGCGATCGTGTCGAGCAGCCGGGCCAGCACCGGGACGAGCGGCCCCTGATCGACGTAGCCCCAGTCGAGGTGCCGACCGGCGAGCAGGAAGTACAGCTCGTCGCGGTGGTAGCCGTAACGGCCGGCGAGCAGCAGGAGCGTCACTGTGGTCGCGGCGGCCACCAGCCACGGGCCGCGGGTACGAATGCCGGGCTCCGGCGGCCGCCCCGACGGCGGCGACTGGGTCGGCCGCTGAGGTCGGTCGATCTCGATCGCGGGCTCGCTCACCCGCTCATGATGACTGGCGGTGTCGCCGCGTGGGTGCCCCTACCGGCGTTCGGCACGGTCCCGAATGCGGGTGGCCGAGGCGGGTGCGAAGATCAGCTTTGTCACTCGGACCGAAAGGACGATATGCGCTATCGCACTCTGGGCAGCACCGGCACCGTGGTGTCCACCCTGTGTCTGGGCACGATGACCTTCGGCGCGGAGACCGCCGAGGCCGGCAGCTTCGCCCAACTGGACCGGTTCGTCGAGGCCGGCGGCACCTTCATCGACACCGCTGACGTCTACTCCACCGGTGTCTCCGAGGACATCATCGGGCGTTGGCTGCGCAGCCGACCCGACGTGCGTGACCGCCTGGTGATCGCCACCAAGGGGCGGTTCCCGATGGGTCCGGGGGCGAACGACGCCGGCCTGTCCCGGGTGCACCTCACCCGCGCCCTGGACGCCAGCCTGCGCCGTCTCGGCGTCGAGGCCGTCGACCTGTACCAGGCGCACGCCTGGGATCCGCTGACCCCGCTGCCGGAGACGCTGCGGTTCTTCGACGACGCGGTCAGCGCCGGCAAGATCCGCTACGCGGGGGTCAGCAACTTCACCGGTTGGCAGTTGCAGAAGGCCGCACTGCTCACCCAGCACCTCAACCTCACCCCGGTCGTGACCCTGCAACCGCAGTACAACCTGCTGGCTCGGGACATCGAGTTCGAGCTGGTACCGGTCTGTGAGAACGAGGGCATCGGCATCCTGCCGTGGTCACCGCTGGGCGGCGGGTGGCTGACCGGCAAGTACCAGCGCGACAGCACGCCCACCGGCGCGACGCGGCTCGGCGAGAACCCGCAGCGCGGCGTCGAGGCGTACGCCGGTCGCAACGCCGAGGAGCGCACCTGGCGGGTGCTCGACGCGGTCCGCCAGATCGCCGACGACCGGGGCGTGTCCATGTCGGCGGTGTCGCTGGCCTGGCTGGCGGCCCGACCGGCGGTCACCTCGGTGATCCTCGGCGCGCGGACCACCGACCAGCTCGACGACAACCTGACCGCCGCCGACCTGGTCCTCGACGCCGAGCAGACGCGGCTGCTGGACGAGGCGAGCGCCCCGCTGGTGGGCGACTACCCGTACGGCGCGGCCGGGGTGCGTCAGCGCGGCCGTGACCTGCCGGCCGGATCATGACCTCGTTTCCCGATCCCACCGACCCGGCCGGCAGGCTCACCGAGGTCTCCCTGCGCTACCTGGACGTGGTCGCCGAACTCGCGGGCGGCCCGACCGGGGAGTGAGGCCGTCGGCTCGATAATGGGCGGATGCCGCTGCTCGTCGTACCAGCAATGCCCGCCGGGAGCCTCGCCGCCCAGGAGCAACCCCACCTTCCGGTACGTCCCGGGCTGGCCCTGCGGCCGTGGCGCGACGACGACGCCCCGGCCGTCCGGGCGGCCTTCGACTGTCCGCAGATCCAACGGTGGCACGTCCGCCGCATCGACGGCGACGACGAGGCGCGGGTGTGGACGGCGCAGTGGGCCGGCCGTTGGCGTGACGAGACGGCCGCCAGCTGGGCGATCGTCGACGCCGACGACCGGCCGCTGGGTCAGGTGGGGTTGCGGGGCGTGCTGCTGGCCGAGGCGTCGGCGCAACTGTCGTACTGGTTGGTGCCCGCCGCGCGTGGTCGGGGCATCGCCACCGAGGCGTTGAGGGCACTCACCCGGTGGAGTTTCACGCGGGCCGGTCTGCACCGGCTGGCCCTGGATCACTCGACCGCCAATACGGCGTCGTGCCGGGTGGCCACGCGGGCCGACTTTCCGGTGGAGGGCGTGCTCCGGGGGTCGGTTCGCCACGCCGACGGCTGGCACGACATGCACCTGCACGCACGGCTGCGCACCGACGGCCCGATCTGATCACCCGGTCTACTCGATGGGCGGCACGGATGGTGTCGGCGCCGCACCATGCGTGTCGGCGCGTCGCATCGCCCGCAGCAGTCGCAGCGCGACGACGCCGGTAGCCACCAGCCCGCCGGCTCCCGCGACCATCAGTGTCACCGGGGCGGACGTGGCGTCCAGCAGGACACCACCGGCGAGATAGGACGTCGCGGCGGCGACCCCGATCGCACCGTACAGATTGCCGAAGACCCTGCCGAGCATGCCCGGTGGCACCGTACGTTGCAGCAGGGTGCTGGACGCGACGTCCATGGCCGCCAACCCGAAGCCACGAACGGCCTGCAGGGCGATCGCGGCGGCGACGGCCCAGGCGAGCCCGGTCAGCAGGTTGCCGACACTGCTGACGGCGAATCCCGCGATCAGCAGCAGCGGCATCGACGCCCTGGTGCCCCACCTGGACAGCATGGCGTAACCGGCCACCAGCCCGACACCGACGGCGCCCAGCAGAAGCCCGACCGCTGATCCGCCCACGTGGAAGGTGTCTTTGGCCAGCAGCACCAGGGCCACGTCGTCGACCCCGTTGAAGGCGACCACCGCGGTGAAGCCCAGGAAGATCACCCGCACCGTCGGAACACTCAACAGATAGCCGAGGCCCGCTCTGGCCTGCCGCAGCAGGGACGGCTGGCGCTCGTCGCCGGTCGTCGGCGGAAGTGAGGGGAGCCTCGCGAGCAGCATGGCCGAGACCAGGAACGACACGGCGTCGACGAGCAGCACACCACGCAGTCCGACCAGCGGGAACAGGGCCGCGGCGAGCAGTGGGCCGATCGCCTCTGCCGCGTTGGAGCCGAACCCGAGGGTGGAGTTGGCGGTCTCCAGGTCACGGTCATCGACGAGGGCGGGCACCGCCGCCCGAGACGCCGGCTGGAAGAGCTGCGACGCGGTGGCGCGAATCGCGACGAGAGCCAGCAACATCGGCAGCGAGGGCATCGTCAGGACGATGACGAGCAGGACCACAGCTTGGACGAGTTCGCAGACGACCATCAGTCGTCGGAGGTCGAGCCGATCAGCGAGGGCGCCGGTGAACGGACCCAGCAGGGATGGCGTGAAGTCCCCGACAAGGAGCAGAAGCGCGACCGCCAGCCCTTTACCCGTCGTCTCGGCGACGTGGAAAATCAGCGCGACAAGGCTGAGTGAATCGCCCGCGTACGAGACGAGCCGTGCCGAGAAGAGCGTTCGGAATGGCCTGTTGCGGCAAAGCAGCTGGATAGGACGCAACGGAGCAGCGTCTGCCACGGCAGACGCTGCTCCGGACATCTCGAAGGTCCCCTGTCGCTGAGGGCTGCGGTGAGGCGTCGTGCCGCCGATACCCGGGACGGGTGAACCAGCCTGTGGGTGAAGGTAGCCAGGAGAGCGTCGGCGAGCGCGGTATTTACCGTTGTCGGGAGCTGATTCAGGAAGCGACCGGAACGTTGGTGGTGGCCCCGCTGGCGTCGGTGACCCGTACCTCGGTCGCTGTCGCGGGCAGCAGTGCCGCGTCGCGGCCGACGTCCTGCCACTGGCCGTCGCCGACCCGGAAGCTCAGCGCTGACCCCTCGGCGGCGACGAGAACGCCCTGGTCGTCGGGCAGTCGTAGCCGCACAGGCAGGGGTGCCGACCAGTCCGCGGTCGTGCTGGCCACCGCTTCGAACGGCAGATATGTGCGGGCGAGCAACGCGATGACGTGGGACGGGTCGTCGTCGTACTGGACGGTTGTCACGAGGAGCCGCCGGCCGTCGGAGGTTGCCCCGTAGACCCACAGGAGGGGAGAGCCGTTGTGCGTGTGCGCTCCGACAGGGTCGATGTATTCGGCGAGGGCTTCGGTCGGCGCGTTCACCTCGGCGGCAGCGGGGTCGGTGCCCCAGACCTGCTGCGCACCGGGCAACGTGTGTCGGAGAAGCGGTGGCGCGGGCCGATCCTTGTTGTCGGGGAAGAGGATCTCGCTCGTACCGTCGATGTGAATCATGTTCTGCCGTTCCACGGGAGTCCTGGAAAGCGCGACGGTGAGCTTCGTGCGCTGCGGCGGCACCGACAACACCGCCGCACCGTCTCGGAACACCACCGGCTCGAAGGTCCGCTCGACCTTGCCATCGGGCTCGTACCTTAGTTGCGCGGAGAACTCCACCGGTTGCCCGAAGTCGAGCACAAGGAGCACGTCGCGCTGCGATCCGAGCAGTACCGCCTGCTCGAGGCCGTCTGTTTCGCTGCTGGTGGCCTGCGTCAGGGTGCGCACGCGCGGGCCACCGGCGGTGGGTTCGAGGAACCCCACCGTCGTGCCGTGCGCGGTGGCGTGGGCCACGTAGGCGGCCGGGCCAGCAGGCGTACCTCCTGCCCACACGACGTGCGGCTCGCCGCGCGTCCGATCCCCGGCCTCCTTGATCCGGCGCTGCCACACCTGGCGGACCTGCCGCAGGTATCCCTCGTCGGCGGCCAGATCACCGCGAGTGGGCTGGTCGAGCAGCGGTGAAGCGGCACGGGTGTCTCCAGCGTCGCCGGGCAGGTCGAGGACGCCAGCCATGGGCACGGCCACCACTGCCGCGCAGAGCGCCGCCAACACCACTCGCCGACGCACCACTCGCCGCCGCCCACCCCGACGCACCTCAGCGAGCAGACCCGGCGGGCTGACCAGGTCGTCCGTAGCGCGATGCAGGATGCCGCGCACGTCACTGTCGTTCATGGTCATCGCGAACTCCCGGTTCGAGTGATGGGTATGACGAGGTTCGACCCGGCCAGCGCCTCTCGCAGCCGAGCCAACCCACGGGAGGCGTGACTCTTCACCGCACCCTCTGAACAGCCCATCGCCGCCGCAACGTCGACGACCGGCAGGTCTTCCAGGTACCGGAGCACGACAGCGGCCCGCTGCCGCGCCGGCAACGCCCGCAGCGCCCCGACGACCAGTTCACGAACCGCCACCGAGTCGGCGTGGTCGCGGGCAACCCCGTCATGCTCGCCCAGTGACTGTTCCGGACGGCGGGCGCGCCACCGCCACCGGTTGATCGACCGGTTGACCAGCGCACGTCGCGCGTACGCCTCCGGGCTGCTCTGCACCCGACGCCAGCGCACATACACCTGCTCCAGCACCTCCTGGAGCAGGTCCTCGGCGGCGTGCCGGTCCCCGGTCAGCAGGAAGGCGACACGCAACAGCACCGCCGACCGTGTGCGAACGAAGTCGTCGAACTCCGCCCCGCGCGAATCCCTCATCTGACCTCCCGGCCTCGTCAACCAGCAAGACACCAGGTGCGCTCGCGAGGTTTACCGGTCCCGGCAACTTTGTCGCGGCGCTGGCCGCGGCGGGTCACACCGCCGAGAGCCTCGCGGGCCAGCTCGGCGTGCACCCGAAGACCGTCGCCAGGTGGGCGAACCCGGGCCACATTCCCCAGAGCCGCCACCGTGCGACAGTCGCGGGCCTGCTGGCGAAAGACGCCGACGCGCTGTGGCCGGACGTTATCCGTCGCCGTGAACCGGTGTGGTTCCGGCCCTGGGTCGACCTCGAACGCGAGGCCGTGACGCTGCGATCGTTCGAGCTCACGTGGGTGCCCGGGCTGCTGCAGACCGAGGCGTACGCTCGGGCGACGCTGGCCGGTGGGGTGCTGACACCGGAGGCGGTCGGCGAATTCGCCGACGCACGCATCGCCCGGCAGGCGATTCTCGGCCACAGCGGCGGGCCCCTGCTGATCGCCGTACTCGACGAGGGGGTGCTGAGGCGGCGCGTCGGTGACGACCGGGCGTTGATGGCGGCGCAGCTCGCGCGCCTGGTGGGTTACACCGAGACCGGCACCATCCAGCTGCACATCGTTCCGGCGGACGCGCCAAGCTACCCCGGGCTCGACGGGCCGTTCACCATCGCCGACATGCCGGACGGGTCACGGGTCGCGCACGTCGACAGTGCGGCACAGGCGCAGATCCTCGATCAAACGTCGGATCTTGTTAGCCTGGAACGGCGGTGGGAGCGTATTCGCGGCGAGGCCCTGCCCCGAGGGCGTTCGTTGGACCTTCTCAGAGAAGCGGCAGCATCATGGACATGACCGGTGCACGGTGGCGGAAGAGCACGAGGAGCGGCGGTAACGGTGGCAACTGTGTCGAGGTTGCCGACAACCTTCCGGGCGTGGTCCTGGTCCGCGACACGAAGGACCGCGACGGCGGCACGCTGACGTTCAGCGCGCAGTCGTGGCGTGGCTTCGTCACGATGGCCCGCGACGCCGGCTGACCGACCACATCGCACAAAGGCTCCCGGCCAGCGCCGGGAGCCTTTGTCGTGGGTAGGCCGGGTCGTCGGTCACCGTGCGTCGACCTTCGGTCTTGTCAACGGACGGCGGCGGGGTCGGCCGGTTGCGGTTGCGGGGTGGTCGGCCAGGTGAGTCGGCGTACGCCGGGAACGAGGGCGGTGCCCGCGCAGGAGGCGAGCACCAGCAGGCCGGCGACGGCCAGCGGGACGGGTGCGCCGAACGCGTCGGCGGCCAACGGCGCCAGCGCGTAGCCCAGCGGCATGGCGCCCAGCGACACCAGCCAGTCGTACGAGGTGACCCGGGCCAGGACCTCCGGCGGGAAGTGGTGCTGCACGACGGTCTCCCACACCGGGTTGAGGTAACCGAGGGCGGTCAGCGCCACCGCGTAGGCGGCGATCACCGCGGGGGCGGGCGCGGCGACCGCGAGCAGGAACAGCGGGGCGGCGTAGCAGGCCAGCCCAAGGTTGGCCAGCAGCACCGGTCGGTGCAGCCGGACCCGTCCGGCCAGCAGCGATCCGGTCAGCATTCCGATCGCGCCGGCCTGCAACAGCAGCACCCAGGTCGTCTCGCCGCCGAGACGGTCGATGGCGACGGCCGGCCCGAGGGTCATCAGCACGGCGGCGGCGCCGTTCCAGACGCCGTGCCCGAACAGGCTGGTCCAGAACCAGTCGCGGGCGCGTACCTCGCCGAAGCCGTGTCGCAGGTCGGCGAGGACGGAGCGGCGGGGGACCGGCACGTGGCGGACCCGCACCAGCGCGAGCAGCGTGGCGCTGAGCGCGAACGACGCGCCGTCCAGGATGAACGCCCAGCCGGGACCGGCGGCCCAGATCAGCGCGCCGGCCAGCGCCGGGCCGGCGAGGCGGCTGGTGTTGGCGGTGATTCCCATCAGCGCGTTGGCGCGCTGTCGCTCGGCGGGCTCGACGGTGCCGGCGACCAGCGGGGAAGCGGTAGGAATGGCGAACGCCGAGGCGGTGCCGCCGAGCGCGGACGCCACCACCACTGTGGTCAGCGACGGGTCGCCGCCGAGCAGTTCCACGCCGACCGCGAGCTGCGTGGCGCAGCGGACCAGGTCGGCCAGGAGGGCGACCCGGCGGGCGTCGAACCGGTCGGCAACCACCCCGCCGAACGGCAGCAGAACCAGCCGGGGCACGACCGCCGCGGCGAGGACGACGGCCAGCGCGCCGGTGGAGCCGGTGGCCCGCAGCACGGCCAGCGCCAGGGCGGCGGGCACCACCGCGTCGCCGAGGGCGGAGATGGTGCGCCCCAGGAACAGCAGCCGGAAGGAGTGGTCGCGCAGTGGGTGAGCCATGGCCACAACATACTTCGGCGTCGAATATTTTGACAATGAATATTTCGGCGTTGAGGTAAGGTGGCACGGTGACCACCACTCCGGACGCTGTCGACCGGCACATCGAGCGTTGGCTGCCCGTGGTGCCCGACCTCGACGCGGACGTCGAGGGAGCGGTGACCAGGATGATCCGACTGACCCGGCACCTGCGGGCCGTCAAGGAACGGGTCCTGCTCGACTTCGACCTGCCGGCCCACGAGTACGACACCCTGCACGCCCTGGCCGGCCGCGGTGGCCGGGCCGCACCCTCGGACCTCGCCGCGGACCTCACGATGGCTCCCGCCTCGATCACCGCGCGGGTGGACGCGCTGCTGCGACGGGGCTTCGTCCGCCGGATTCCGTCGACAGTCGACCGTCGACGCGTCGACGTGGAGCTCACCGAGGCGGGCCAGGCCGCCTGGCGCGGGGCGATGGAGGTCCAGGGCGCCGAGGAGCATCGCCTGTTCGGCGCGCTCACCCCGAGCGAGCGACGACACCTCTCCACCCTGCTGCGCCGGGTGCTGCTCGTCGCCGAAGAGCCACAGAGCACGCCCCAGACCGACTGAGCGGGGCCGAAATCGCGTGGCGGCGCGCGTACCGCTGATGCGAGGGTGACCGGCGTGACTGCGCATGTGCTGGCCGGGGCCCTGGCCGACGACGGACGGCGACGGATCTTCGCGGCGATCGTGCTGGGTGCGACCAGCGCGACCGAGGTCGCCGCGCGGACCGGCCTGGCGGCGCGGGTGGTGCTCACCGGGGTCCGCCGGCTCACCGACGCGGGCCTTGTCACCGGCGAGGACGGTGCGCTCGCGGCCGACGAGGCGTCGCTGCGGGCCGCCGCGCGTGACAGCCACCCGGCCGACGACGCCGACCTCGGCGTCGACCCGGTCCTGCGGACCTTCCTGCGGGCGGGCGTCCTGGTGAGCCTGCCGGCGCAGCGCGGCCGGCGTCGGGTCCTGCTCGCGCACATCGCCGAGCAGTCGTTCGAGCCGGGCACCCGCTATCCGGAGCGGGCCGTCGACGACGCGCTCAAGCCGTGGTGCGCCGCAGGCGGGTCGGATCACGCGACGCTGCGCCGGTATCTGATCGACGAGCAGTTGCTCACCCGCGAGTACGGCATCTACCAGCGGCCCTGAACGTCGACTACGGGAACCGTCTGGTCGCGGAGGATCTTGCTAGCCTCGGCGCATGACCTCCTGCACGCCCGCCGATGGCCCGCCGGACCTGTTGTTTCTGCTCTCCTGGGCGAGTCACGCGTTGCAGACCGAGCACGCCGCCGGGCTGGCCGAGCTGGGCATATCGCCGCGGGCGCACTACGTGCTGGCGCAGGCCCACACCGGCGAGCTGACCCAGCGGGAGATCGGCGAGCGGTGCGGTGTGGACAAGACCACGATGGTGGTGACGCTCGACCAGTTGGAACGGGCCGGCCTGGCCGAGCGCCGCCCGGTGCCAACGGACCGGCGGGCCCGGATGGTCGCTGTGACTCCAGCGGGGGAGCAGGTGCTGCGGCAAGCGCAACAGGTGGTCCGCCGCATCCAGGACGACCTGCTGGCAACCCTGCCCGAGCAGGACCGGGAGGTGTTCCTGCGGGCTCTCCTGGGGTTGGTGAGCGGACCACTGGCCAACACCTCCCCGTACGCGCCGGGGGCCCGCTCCGGCTGTTAGTTCCGAGAAAGATAGTTCCGAACAAGACTATCTGTTACGGTCGTACTCGTTCGTTTCCCCTGAACGAGGAGCCGTCATGAGTGCTGCCACCGTCACGACCCCCGCCCCGTCATTACTGCGCCGCCGCGCCCTCGGCGTCGCCGCCGCTGTCGTGGCCCCCCTGGCCATCTGGGTGATCGGCGCGTTGGCCGGAGTCGACTACACCGTCGAGAGCCCGGGCCAGCCCGCCACTGTCATCGGAGCCGGCGCGATCGTCATGATCGCCCTGGTGGCCGCCCTGCTCGGCTGGGCGTCGCTGGCGCTGCTGGAGCGGTTCGCCAGCCGGGTCGCTCGACCGGTCTGGATCTCGCTGGCCATCGTCGTGACGGTGCTGTCCTTCGTCCCCGTGCTCAGCGTCGAGGCCACCGGCGGCGCCAAGCTCGCGCTCGGCGCGACGCACGTGGCCGTGGCGGTCGCGTTGATCGCCCTGCTGCCCCGCCCCCGCCGGTAGACGGCACCCTGGTATTCCCCCCCGCCCACCTCGTGTCGCGCTGACCACGGGGTGGGCGAAACCCTCAGGACCTGACGCGCCGAGGTTGCTAGCATCGCCGTCATGGCACGAGGTATCTGGTCGCAGAAGGTCCGCTCCGCCCGCTGACGGCGGCGCTCTTCGTTCTGCTGAATTCGCGCTCGCCGTCCCGGTTCCCGCCGGGCGGCCGTCACCTGCTGCCCGGCTCCATCGCGAGCTGCGGAGCACCGTTGAACCTCACACCGAACCCCGAATCCATGTCCCGGCCCGTCGAGGCCGGCAGTGCGCACGTCCGCGCCACCGACGTCACAGTGACCCGCGGGTCCCGGCGCGTCCTGACCGACGTCTCGGTCACCGTCTCCGCCCGTTCGAGGGTGGCGGTCGTCGGCGAGAACGGCCGCGGCAAGACGACGCTGCTGCACGTCCTCGCCGGGCTGATCACGCCGGACGGCGGCACCGTGCGGCGGGCCGGCACGATCGGACTGGCCCGCCAGGAGCTACCCGCCCGCGACGGCGAGACGGTCGGCACCCTCACGTCCGAGGCTCTCGCCGCGTCGCTCAGCGCCCTCGCTGCGCTGGACGAGGCGACTCTCGCCCTGGCCGCCGGCGCCCCGAGCGCCGAGGACCGCTACGCCTCCGCGCTCGACGCGGCCACCCGCCTCGACGCGTGGGACGCCGAGCGCCGCGTCGACGTGGCACTGGAGGCCCTCGACGCCTGCACCGACCGCGACCGCCCCCTGGCGACGTTGTCGGTGGGGCAGCGCTACCGGGTGCGGCTGGCGTGCCTGCTCGGCGCCCGCCACGATGTGCTGCTGCTCGACGAGCCGACCAACCACCTCGACGCCGGCGGCCTGGACTTCCTGACCCGCCGGCTCCGCGAGCACGACGGCGGTCTCGCCATCGTCAGCCACGACCGGGCGCTGCTCCGCGACGTCGCGGACCGGTTCCTCGACCTCGACCCCACCCACGACGCGAAGGCGCGGCTCCACGCCGGCGGTTATGACGCCTGGCAGGACGCCCGCCGTCGCGAGCGGGAGCACTGGGAGCAGGAGTACGAGCAGCAGCAGACCGAGCGTCGACGACTCCAGGACGCGGTGTCGAAGGCCCGCGACCGGCTCTCCACCGGCTGGAGACCGGACAAGGGGACCGGCAAGCACCAGCGCCAGTCCCGCGCGCCGGGCGTCGTGCAGGCCCTGAACCGGCAGCAGGACGCGCTCCAGGCACACCGGATCGACGTACCGAAACCACCGCCGACGCTGCGGTTGCCGGACCTCGGCGTACGACAGGGCGCGCCGCAGGTACGCGCGCAGGGTGTCGCCGTCGACGGGCGGCTCGTTGGTCCGGTCGACCTCACCATCGACGGCGGCGACCGGCTGCTCGTCACCGGGCCCAACGGCGCCGGGAAGTCCACACTGCTCGCGGTGCTCGCCGGAGCGCTCGAACCCTCCGACGGGTACACCTGGACGGCGAGGGAGGCCCGGGTCGCCCGGCTCACCCAGGAGACCGCCGGGCAGGCCCCCGACCTCACCGCCGACGAGGTGTACGCCGGCCAGGTGGGACGCCTGGTGTCCGCCGGGGTGCTGCCCGCCGCCGAGGCCGTGTCGCTCGGATCGCTCGGGCTGCTGGACTCAGCCGCGACGCGTACGCCCGTCGGGCGAATGTCGCAGGGGCAGCGGCGCCGCCTCGATCTGGCGCTGGTGTTGGCCGGGCGGCCCACAGTGATCCTGCTCGACGAGCCGACCAACCACCTGTCGTCGACGCTTGCCGACGAGCTGACCGCCGCGATCCGCGCGACGAGTGCCGCTGTCGTCGTCGCCACCCACGACCGGCAGTTGCTGCGGGATCTGGCCGACTGGCCGCTGCTGCGGGTCGGCCAGGCCACGACACCGAGCACCCGGGCGACCGGATAAAGCCGTTGACCGGGCGGTGATGATCAACAGGTGACCGTCACCGCCCGACCCACCTGGACGACAAGCGCCAGCCGGCCCGACCACCCCGACGCGGTGCTGCTGCTGCGCGAGTACATGACCGAGATGGTGGTCCGCTACCACCGTCGCCCGGCCCGGCCCGGTGAGGTCGACGCCGCTCTGGCCGAGCTGCCCAGCGACGACCTGACCGCGCCGAGCGGGTTGCTCCTGCTCGCCCACCACGGCACCGACCTGGCCGGCTGCGCCGGGCTGCGCTGGCAACCGGGATGGGCCGAGCTGACCCGGGTGTTCATCCGCGGCGAGCATCGCGGCGCCGGTGGGGGCGCCGTGCTGCTCGCCGCCGTCGAAGAGCAGGCCCGTGCGGCCGGGGCGCACCGGATCCGGCTCGACACCCGGCACGACCTGGTCGAGGCCCGCGCCCTGTACGCCCGGCACGGCTACGCGGAGATCCCGGCGTACTCGCGGGGCCCCTACGCCGACCACTGGTTCGAGAAGCAGTTGACGTTCGCTTCCGAAGACGCTAAATAAGAAGAGGAAGTTGAGTCACCCCGGCTCAACTCATCACCTTCGGCCAGGAGATCCGAGGAGGCATGACCATGTTGATGCGTACCGACCCGTTCCGCGAGATCGACCGGCTCGCCGAGCAGTTCTTCGGTACGGCGGCCCGTCCCGCGACGATGCACCTTGACGCCTACCGCGACGGCGACCACTTCTACGCGGCGTTCGACCTGCCCGGCGTCGACCCGGACAGCATCGACTGCACCGTCGAGCGCAACGTGCTCACCGTCCGCGCCGAGCGTCGCCGGCCCGCCGGCGACGGCGTCGAGCTGGTCGCCGCCGAACGCCCGATGGGCACCTTCACCCGGCAACTGTTCCTCGGCGACACGCTCGACACCGACAAGCTGGAGGCCGGCTACGAGAACGGGGTGCTGACGCTGCGCATCCCGGTGGCCGAGCGCGCCAAGCCCCGCCGGGTGACCATCCAGGCCAACGGCGCCGCCCGCCGAGAGATCAAAGCCTGACCCACCACGGTGACGGGTGGGATCGGCGCGCCTGCACGCCGATCCCACCCGAGGCTGAGAGCCTTTTTCACATGGTGTTCTCCGACGCTCCGGTGCTCGCCCGCCCGTCCGCGCCACCGGCGCTGCCGAGCGGGCCGGTCGAGGTCACCGAGGCGTGGCTGCGCAACCGGCGGCTGTCCGAGCACACCCGAGACGCCTACCGACGTGACGTCACCGGCTGGCTCACCTGGTGCAGCGGTCACGACCTCGACCCGCTGCGGGCCACGTTCCTGCACGTCAACGAATACGCCCGTGCCCTGGAGAGCAGCCTCGGCACCCGCAGTGGCCGCCCACTGACCCCGGCGACAGTCGCCCGCCGACTCTCGGCGCTGTCCAGTTGGTACGACTTCCTGGTCAAACTGGGCGCTGTGCCGGCCAACCCGGTCTCCGGCGCCGACCGCCCCCGCGTCGACCGGGACCACTCCGCCACCGTCGGGCTCACCCCCGAGGAGGTGGACGCCCTGCTCAGCGCCGCCGACGCGGACACCGGCGCGACCGCCGTCCGCAACCGGGCGGCCCTCGCGCTCCTCGCCGACCTGGGCCTGCGGGTCGGCGAGCTGATCTCGCTGGACCTGACCGACCTCGGCACCGAACGCGGCCACCGCAGCGTGCGTTTCGTCGGCAAGGGCGGCAAACAACGCCGCCGCGCCCTCACCCCCGGCACCGGCTACGCCCTGGACGCCTACCTGGCCCAGCGGGCCGCCACCACCGGCGTGCCGGTGCCGCAGCTCACCGGCCCGCTGCTGGTCACCGCCAGCGGTGCCCGGCTGGACCGACACTCGGTGTTCCGGATGGTCCGTCGGCTCGCCCGCGCCGCCGGCATCCCGGCCTGGGCGAAGCTGTCCCCGCACTCGCTGCGGCACGCCTTCGCCACCACGGCCCGCTCGGAGGGCGTGCCGTTGGAGGACGTGCAGGACGCCATGGGGCACGCCGACCCGCGCACCACCCGCCGCTACGACCGGGACCGGCACAACCTCGACCGCGACCCGGCCTACGCGGTGTGGGCGGCCCGGTCGCGTCGTCGCGGCTGAGCAGCGCGGGCGGCGCTGCCGCGGCTCTGCGTCCGCCCGTGTCAGCTCTGTGGGCGGGGGCAGATGCAGAACGGCTGCCCGATCGGGTCGAGAAGCACCACCCACCGCTCACCACCGGGCTGGAAGGCCGGCTTCGACGCGCCAGCGGCGACGAACTTCTCCTCCGCCGCCGCCAGGTCGTCGACGTAGAGATCCAGGTGGTAGCGCTTGTCGCCGGTCTCGTCCGGCCAGGAGGGCGGTCGGTAACCCTCCACCAGCCCGAAGCCGATGGAGACGCCACCGGAGCTGATCATCGCGTATTCCGATTGGCTGTGGGTGACCTCCCAGCCGAGCGCCTCGTGATAGAACGCGGCGTGGCCGGCGGGATCGGAACTGTCGAGGTTGACCATCGCGAGGTCGGCAGAAACTGTCACGCCGGCAGTATGCCGCCGGGGCCCGACACCTTCGGCCCCGCGACACTCGCCGAGGCCCAATGTCAGGCCCCCGCCCTACGGTCGGCGGATGAGACACGGTCTGGAGATTTCCTGCGGTGGGGCCTCGATCGCGGTGTCCACACTGGTCGAGCTGGGTGAGCTGGCCGAACGCGCCGGCTGGGACGGCGTGTTCCTGGAGGACTATCTGATCCACTATTCCGGCGACGAGCCATTCACCTACGACCCGTGGCTCGTCCTCGCCGCGATCGCCGGGCACACCGACCGGGTGCGACTGGGCACCACTGTCACCGCGCTGCCCCGACGCCGCCCGGCGAAGTTGGCGCGGGAGATCCTCACCCTCGACCACCTCAGCGCTGGCCGGGCGACAGTCGCGGTCGGTGTCGGTGACCCCGGCGACCGGGGTCTGGTCGCCTTCGGCGAGCAGACCGAGCTGTCCGTGCGGGCCGCGATGCTCGACGAGGGTCTCGACCTGCTGACCGGGCTGCTCAGCGGTGGGCGGATCAGTCACCAGGGCACCCACTACCGCGCCGACGGGGTGTCGCTGCGGCCCGCGCCGGTGCAGTCGCCGCGGGTGCCGATCTGGGTCGGCGGGAGCACCCAGGCAGGGGCGGCGCGCCGCAGGGCCGCCCGCGCCGACGGCATCGTGCCGTACAAGCTCACCGACACCGACGGCTGGTCCGACTTCACCCCCGACGAGGTCCACGACCTGGCGAACGCCCTGCCATCGACGCGCGCCGACGGTCAGCCGTTCGACGTGGCCATCGGCGGCCGGCGACGCCGCTCCGACGAACGCGCCGAACGGGCCTACCTCGGCGAGCTGGCCACCGCCGGGGCCACCTGGTGGTTGGAGTTCGTCCCGGCCGGCGATCCGGCCACGATGCGCGCAGCCGTTGCCCGAGGCCCTCTACGCTGACCCGGGGTCAGGGGGCGTCGAGGGGCCAGAACGTCACGCGGGCCGTGCCGTCGCGGCAGACCAACCCGGCGCCGACCCGGCGGCAGTCGGTCACACCCGCCGGGAGCACAGCGGACACCCGATGACCGTCGCGCCCCACCGTCGCGACCAGGGAGCGCCTACCGTCAGCCGCCATCCCCAGCACCACCAGGGGTTCCGTGGCGACCCGTGGGCCAGCGACCGTTCGCCAGCGCGCCCCGCCCGGCCACGTCCACACCCGCACCCCGCTGCCCGCGCCGATCGCCCAGCGTCCCTGCTCGTCCTGCCCGCAGAGCAGACCCTGGCAGGGCCGCAGGATCAGGTCACCCGGCTGCACCGGCGACCGCCAGCGCGGCACCAGCCCGGGTAGGTCGTAGCCGGTCAGCGCCACCGCGCCGCCGCGCGGGTGGCGCAGCACCAGGTGCGCCCCGACGACCTGGGGATTGTCCGGGCCGTAGTCGGCCGGCGGAAGCTGTCCCCGCCCACGTTCGGTGCCGTCGCGGGCGTCGAGCAGCCGGACCAACCCGTCGTCCTGCACCAGCAGCACCCGCCCAGGCAGGCCGGGCAGCGCCCGCGGCCCGTTCGGCGCGACCGAGTCGTAGGCGCTCAGCGTCGGCGGGTTCGGCTCAGGGTCGACGACCAGCAGCAGCGGCCCCGCGCCCAGCACCGTCGCCCGGGCGGGCAGCGCCGGCCCGGGCTGCGGCGTCAGGCGCGCGGCTGGGGCGGCACCACCGAGCAGCAGGACACAGGCCGCCACCAGCACCGCCACCCGCCACCGGCGGGACACCTGCGGTGGTGGGCGGCGCTCGTGCGGGGGCGCGCCCCTGTCGTCACCCAGCTCGATCAGCACCGACATGGCGTTCACCCGTCCGCTCGCGCCTACCGGTCAGCAGAGCAGGTCGAGGTGATGGTGGGCGTCCTCGGCGATCTCCTCGTGCCGCAGCCAGCGGCGCGCCCACAGCCGGGCGGCCAACTCCGCCTGCTCGTCGCCCCACGCGGCGTGCTCGACAAGCAACGCGGTGGTCAGCGCGTACGCCAGGCGCAACGCCAGACCGCGGGCACCCGCTAGCACCGCCGGCGCACCCGGTTCGACGGTCACCGCGGCGATGGTCTCCGCCAACTGCGCGGCAGCGGTGGCCAGGGTGTCGGCCAGCACCGGCGACAGCGGCCGCGCGAGGTCGACGGCGGCGGTCAGCCGGCTCAGCAGCGGCGTCCCGCCGTCCTCCCGGGTCAACGCGCGCAGCACGTCCAGGGCCAGCACATTGGTGGTGCCCTCCCAGATCGGCAGCACCTGGGCGTCACGCAGCAGGCGGGGCACGCCGGTGTCCTCCACGTAGCCGGCCCCGCCGAAGCTCTCCACGTACTCGCTGGCGGAGCTGACGGCGAGCCGACCGGTGGCGAGCTTCGCCAACGGTGCCACGATGCGCAGCTCGGCCGCGGCCTCCGGATCGGCGCCGACCTCGACCCGCCCGAGCAGGGCGAAGGCGTGCCCGGCGAGAGCGAACGCGCCCGCCGCGTCGACCGCGAGAGTGCCCAGGGTGGCCCGGTGCAGGGGCGAGGACACCAACGGGCCGCCGGCGACATGCCGCGCCTCGGCGTACGCGCGGGCGTAGGCCAGACCCCGTCGCATCCCGCCGGCCGCCGCCGCGGCGTTGTGCACCCGGGTCACCACGACCAGAGTCATCGCCCGGACCAGACCGGGCACCGCCGGGTCGCCCAGCGGCAGGGCGTACGCGTCGCGCAGGCCGATCTCGGCGGTGGGCAGCGCCCGGGTGCCAAGCTTGTCCTTGAGCCGGTGCACTGTGACACCCGGTGCGGGTGCACCGGGCGCCCCGCCGTCGGCCAGCGGTGAGTCGACCGCGTACCGGGGAACGAGGAACGGGGCGAGCACCCGGCTGCCCCGCCCGGCGCCCTCGGGCCGGGCCAGCGCCACCGCCATCGCCGCGTCGGCGGCGGAGCAGAACCACTTCTCCCCGGTCAGCCGCCACGAACCGTCCGCCGCGGGTCGGCCGAGGGTGCTGGAGCGCCCCAGATCGGAACCGCCCTGCGACTCGGTCATCCACTGCCCGCTGGTGATCGCCGTGGCCGGGTCCGTGGAGATCAGCCGAGGCAGCCACGTGTCCCTGACCGTGGCGTCGACGTCGGGCATGCTGAGCAGCGCCGCCGCCCCGTCGGCCATCGCCACCGGGCAGGAGAACGTCGCCGACTCCGGCCCGTACAGGTGCAGCAGGGCGTGCTGCACGACCCGCGCGGCGGCACCCCAGGTGCCCCGCGCGTCCGGCAGGTAGGGCAGCGCCACCACGGCGTGTCGGGCGGCGGCGGCACGTTGCGCCTGCCAACCGGCGGAGGTGTCGATGCGATCGATCCGGGCACCCCACGGGTCGTAGCGGACCAGCGTCGGCGGGTGCGCCTCCGCGTCGGCGTGCGCCGCGCGCAGCGGGCCGGTGACGTCGGCGGCCAGGTCCGCGAGACGGCCCTTCGCGGCGGCGTGCCCGCCCGGGCCGAGGTGACGCTCCAGCCAGGACCGCAGCAGACCATCGCCGGCGTACGGGTCGACGGGGGGTGGTACCGGCTGCACGAAGCGGCTCATCGATCGGCTCCTGGCACTGCTCGGGGGGTGTGCGCCGACGGTAGACGATGCGGGGCCGCCGCGAACAGGGCACACCCGCCCATCGGGCGCACCCAGTTTCCGGCTTGTCGCCCGTCGGCGTGACCGTCTTCTCTACGGTCGGTAGTCGTGGGTGCGGGCCAGTCGTGGAGCCGACCGGCCCGGCGTCACCGCCCGATGCGCACCGGGTTGGCGTTCGCCGGGTTCGGCGTGGCGCTGTGCTGCGTGGGGGTGGCCGGGCTGGGCGCCTGGAACCTGCAGACCGTCCGGCAGGCCGCCGGCCCGATCCGGGAGACCGCCGACGGTTTCCTCAGCGAGGTGGCCCTCGGCGACAGCGACCGGGCGTACGAGCGGCTCTGCGAGGACGCGCGCAGCCGCTGGAGCGAGATCGGCTTCACCAGTTGGGTGCGGACACCACCGATGGTCACCGACTACGAGATCACCGACGTGTCGGTCGCGACCCGCAGCGGACGACCGCAGGGCACGGTGACTGTGAAGGTGACCCGCGACGGCGGGCTCAGCGAGGAACGTCGCCTACCGGTCGTCCGTGAGGACGGAAGCTGGCGGGTGTGCGGTGACCCCTTCTAGGCCCACTGTCGCCGCCCCGCTACGCCCACAGTTGTTGCGACCGCGCGAGGGGGTGCAGCCGACCACCTCGACGGAACTCTTCTTCGACCTCGTCTTCATCTTCACCATCACTCAGCTGTCGCACTACCTGCTCGCGCACCTGGACTGGCGGGGCGCGGGACGTACCGGCCTGTTGCTGGCGCTGGTGTGGCTCGTCTGGGTCTACACCACCTGGCTGACGAACTGGCTGCAACCGGACCAGGGGCCGGTGCGGACGATGCTGATCGGGGTGGGGCTGGGCAGCCTGCTGTTGTCGGCGACGATCCCGGAAGCGTTCGGCTCGACCGGCCTGCTCTTCGCGCTGGTCTACGTCATCGTGCAGGTGGGCCGCACCCTGTTCGCGTTGTGGGCGGTGCAGGGCAGTCCGTGGTTGGTGGCCGGATTTCAGCAGTCGCTGCCGTGGATCACGGGAACGTCGGTGCTCGTGGTCGTCGGTGGCCTGGTCGGCGGTGCCGCCCGGGACGCGGTGTGGGCGGCGGTGATCGTGATCGAGGTGGTCGGCCTCTCGATTGGCTATCCGCTGCCGCGACGGGGACGCAGCCGACCCGAGCGGTGGATGGTGGAGGGCGGGCACCTGGCCGAACGGTGCGCGGCGTTCGTCCTGATCGCGCTAGGGGAGTCGATCCTGGTCACCGGCAGCACCCTCACGTCGCAGGTGAACCTGGTGACGTCCGGGGCGTTCCTGCTGGCGTTCGGCGGTTCGGTGGCGCTGTGGTGGGTCTACTTCGCCCGCTCAGCCCCGGCGGCCACGCAGGTCATCGCCCAGGCCGGGGAGCGCACCGGCGCGTTGAGCCGGGTCGCGTTCAACTTCCTGCACCCGGTGATCGTCGCCGGTGTCGTCGTCGCGTCGGCGGCGGACGAGCGGTTGCTGCGGGAGCCCGGCGCGCCGGCCACCACTGTCGACGTGCTGCTCACCCTGGGGGGTCCCGCGCTGTTCCTGGCCGGGCACGCCGCCTACAAGGCGCTGCTGTGGCGGATCCTGCCGACCAGCCGGCTCACCGCGGTGGTGGTCCTGCTGGCGTTGATGCCGGTCGGTGTGTGGCTGGGGGCACCCGTCGCGGTGTGCGCCGCGGTGGCGTTGGCGGTGACGGTCGCCGTGATCCTGACCGACCGGTTCCGGTCATTGGTGGCTGCGCGGTGACCGCCGCGTCACCAGGACACGGTCCGCTTCATCCGCAGTTGCTGCGCCCGCGCCGTGGCGTGGAGCGGACCACCTCCACCGAACTGTTCTTCGACCTGGTCTACGTCTTCACGATCATCCAGCTGTCGCACTATTTGGCCGAGAACCTCAGCTGGCGGGGCGTCGGACGGACAGCGGTGCTGCTGAGTCTGATCTGGCTGGTCTGGATCTACACCGTGTGGGCGGGCAACTGGCTGCACCCCGACCGCACACCGGTGCGGGCCACGCTGCTGGTGGTGACGCTGGGCAGCCTCCTGCTCGCCGCAGCGCTGCCCACCGCCTTCGGCGACAACGGCCTGCTCTTCGCCGGGGCGTACGCGGCGGTGCAGGTGGGCCGCACGGCCTTCTCCCTGTGGGCGATCCGGGGCGAGCCCTGGCTCGGCGACAGTTTCCGGCAGTGTTTCGTCTGGATCACCGGCACCGGCGCGCTGGCGGTCGTCGGCGGGCTGGTGGACGCCTCGGCCCGGGAGCTGATCTGGATCGCGGTGATCGTCGTCGACTCGATCGGCCTGGCGACCGGGTTTCCGGTGCCCGGAATGGGACGGAGCAGGCCTGAGCACTGGCGGGTGGAGGGCGGGCATCTGGCCGAACGCTGTCAGGCGTTCATCCTCATCGCGCTGGGGGAGTCGCTCCTGATCACCGGTGGGACGCTGACGCAGCGGTTGGACCGGGTGACCATCGCCGCGTTCCTCCTCGCCTTCGCGGGCTCGGTGGCCCTGTGGTGGGTGTACTTCGACCGGGCGCAGGCCAGCATGGCGGCGCTGGCGGCCGCGGGTGAACGGGCCGGTCGGCTCTCCCGGCTGGTGTTCAACTATCTGCACCCGGTGATGGTGGGCGGCATCGTCGTCGCGGCCGTCGGTGACGAGCGGCTGCTGCACGACCCCGGGGAACCGGTCGGCTGGGCGAGCGCGCTGGTCGTCCTGGGCGGTCCCGCGCTGTTTCTGGCCGGGCACGCCGCGTACGAGATGGCGCTCGGTCAGGCCGGGGTGGTCGCCCGGGTCGCGGCGACGCTGCTGCTGCTCACGTTGTCCCCGGCGGCGGTGGCGTTGCGGGCGCCGGTCGCGTTGGCCGCCGGGGTGGCACTGTTGATCACGGTGGGGGTGATCGTGGCCGATCGGGTGTCGGCGCGGCGGGCCGCTCAGTCGCGGGGCCCGAGGTCGCCGCTGCGGTAGTGCCGGCGGCAGAGCACCTGGTAGCGCACCTCGGCGGTGTCGACGGTGTCGCCGATGACGACCTGGGCGCCCTCACGGACGACCCGCCCGTCGACGACCCGGGCGTTGAGCAACCCTTCACGGCCGCACCAGCAGAGCACCTCGACCTGGATGCGAGCCACCTCGTCGGCCAGCTCGAACAGGCGTTGCGCGGCGGGGAACATCCGCGACCGGAAGTCGGTGGCCAGGCCGAACGCGAACACGTCGACGTCGTAGCTGTCGACCAGTTCGGCCATCTGCTCGACGTGCTCGACGGTGTAGAAGCACGCCTCGTCGCAGATCAGGTAGTCCACGCGTACCCCGTCGGCCCACCGGCCGCGCACCAGGGCCCGCAGGTCCAGGTCGTCGGTGACCTCGATGGCCTCGTGGGCCAGGCCGATGCGGGTGGTGACCTGCGGTCCCAGCGACCGGTCGATGCGGGTGGTGACCAGCCCGCGCCGGCCCTGCCGGGCGTGGTTGTAGTTCATCTGCAACGCCATCGTGGACTTGCCGCAGTCCATCGGCCCCCAGAAGAACTTCAACGCCGCCGCGTGCACCGGCCGCCCGTCGAGCCCACGCGCCGCCGCGCACGCGGCCGGAGCGTGCGGCTGGCCGGGGAACGGATGGGCCAGGCAGGTCGGGGCGGTGGTGGCGTCGTCAGTCACGGTCGGGCAGCCTAGCCGATCGGCCACTCCTGATCTGTCGGGCGCGGGACGCGTGCTCAGAGCACCCGCGGTGGCGTGTTGCCGGCGGCGACGATGGCACGGCGCATCGGTACGGCGGCGAGGAGCAGGAAACCGACCACGAAGAAGATCAGCAGTGAGACCAGGCCCACCCGGTAGGAGGAGGTGAGCTGGAACACCAGGCCGAAGGCGAGCGGGCCGAGCCAGCTGGTGCCCTTGTCGCTGATTTCGTAGAAGCCGTAGTACTCGCCTTCCTTCCCGGTGGGGATGAGCTGGCTGAACAGCGACCGGCTCAGCGCCTGGCTGCCGCCCAGGACCAGGCCGATGGCCGCGCCGAGGACCATGAACGGCACCGGCGCCTCGGCGGGCAGCCGGAACGCGGCGATGATCACACCGGTCCAGAGGACCAGGCTGAGCAGCACTGTCTTCCACGCGCCGATGCGCCGGGCCAGCGCGCCCAGGCTCAACGCTCCGCCGAAGGCGAGGAACTGCACCAGCAGGATGGTGATGATCAGGGTGCTCTGCTCCAGGCGCAGTTCCTCGGTGCCGTACTGGCTGGCCAGGGTGATGACGGTCTGGATGCCGTCGTTGTAGACCAGGAAGGCGAGCAGGAAGTAGAGCGTCAGCGGGTAGGCCTTGATCTCGCGGACGGTGCGGCCGAGCTGTCGGAACCCGTCGGTGAGAATGTTGCCGCCACCGGCCAGCGCCGCCGCCGGCGGGCGCTCACGCAGCCACCGCAGCGGGACCAGCGTGAACAGCGCCCACCAGACACCGGCGGACACGATCGACCAGCGGGCCAGGTCCAGGGTGCGTTGCGGGTTGTCACCGTCGTCGAGCAGGGTGATCGCGACCAGGTTGAGCGCCAGCAGCAGACCGCCGCCGAGGTAGCCCAGCGCCCAGCCGCGACTGGAGATGCCGTCGCGTTCGTCGGGGCCGCCGAGCTGCGGCAGGAACGAGTTGTAGACCACGATGGCGGCGCCGAACGAGATGTTGGCGACCAGGAACAGCGCCCCGCCGAGCAGGTATCGGTCGCCGGTGACCAACGCCAACGCGATGGTGGCGCCGGCGCCGGTGAACGCGGCACCGCCGAGCAGCCGCTTCTTGTGCGCCGACCGGTCCGCTATCGCCCCGATGACCGGCAGCACGAACACGGTGAGGAACACCGACAGCGAGATCAGGTACGGGTAGTAGGACCCGGCGGCGACCTTGATGCCGAGCGGGTACACGAAGCCGTCGCACGAATCCGCACCCAGCTCGCACCCGGCCGCCACCTCGGCGACAGTGGTCAGGAACGGGCCGAGGAACACGGTGATGACGGTGGTCTGGAACGCGGAGTTGGCCCAGTCGTAGATGTACCAGCCCCGGCGCTCCCGGCGGGTGCTCGCGGGAGGCGGGGTGTCGTCCACCGTGGGGGTCACGGTCTCGGCCATCGGGGGTCCTTGGAATGGTTCAGGCGGCCCAGTGGCCGCGGCTGCGGTAGACGTCGCGCAGCACGCCGACGTGATCGGTCATGATGCCATCCACGCCACGATCCAGTAAGTCGTGCATCTGGGCGGGTTCGTCGATCGTCCAGACGTGCACCTGCAGGCCGATCCGGTGGCAGTAGTCGAGGAACCGGCGGTCCACCACCGGCACCCGCCCGTAGCGCGGCGGCACCTGCGCGGCGACCACCGACGGTGGCAGCCGCAGCGGACGCCCGTGCAGTGAGGCCAGCCGCAGCCGGGCGACGCCGCGCATGCCGAGGCTCGTGGCGACGCGTCCCTCGGTGAGCGCCCGCAGCCGGGTCAGCCGGGCGTCGCTGAACGAGGCGAGCAGCACCCGGTCGCCGGTGCCGGCCCGGGTCACTGTCGCGACCGTCGGCTCGACGCCGCCGTCGGCCTTCACGTCGATGTTGAAGCGGACCTGCGGCCACGCCCCCAACACCTCGTCGAGCCGGGGTACGACGGCAGCGCCGCCGACGCGTACGGAGGCGAGGTCCGCCCAGCTCATCTCGGCGATGCGCCCCGCCTCGCCGGTGACCCGGCGCAACGTCGGATCGTGGAAGATCACCGCCACGCCGTCGGCGGTGGCGTGCACGTCGGTTTCCACGTACCGGTAGCCCAGCCCGATGGCCCGGGCGAACGCCTCGGTGGTGTTCTCGTCGCCCTCGGCGGCGCCGCCACGGTGGGCGAACGCCAGTGGCGCGGGCGCGTCGAGGTAGCCGAATCGGGTCAACACGCGACGCAGTATGCCCGTCGCCGGTGGAGCGCGGGTGGCCTGCCGGCGAAGATCAGGCCTGGGACGCCGGGGAGGCGGCACGGGTGGTTGCCGTGGTCGGCAGGTGTGTCCGCGGTGGCGGCAGGCGCGACGTCGGCATGCCAGTCGGCCGCACGGTCCCGCCGGACCGGTCTACGGCCCCCACCTCCGTATGCCTGTCCTTCGTCCTTTGCTCTGCACCCGCGGAGTCGACAGTCACCTTCAGTAGCTGGTGCGTCCGCGGGTGCAGAGCAAAGGACGCGAAGGGGGTGTTGGGGGGCACCCGGCTGGCCTCGGTGCCGCAGGCCCCCCGGCAGACCGTTCCACCCGGTGCCCGACCCGGCTTTCCGGCGCCCGTGCGGGGTCTCCGGGCACTGGCGCACCTCGACGTCGCGGCAACCTCGGCGGTCGCGGCGGTGGCCTCAGTCTGAGCGGCGGCGGTGGGTGCGGCTGAGGTCGGTGGGGCGTCCGGGGTCGACGTGGCGGGGCCGGTCGGGTTCGTCGGGGCGCAGCGGGGCGAGGGTGTCGGTGAGCGCGTCGATGATCCGGTCGGTGGCGCGGCGGGCCGCGCCGGGGTTGGCGGCCGCCGTCTCGCCCAGGTCGACGGGGGTGCCGAAGTGCACCCGGATCACCGGGCGGCGCCACAGCGAGCGGGCGATGCCGCGCAGCATTCCGCGGGGCGCCTGGTAGGGCAGCACCTCGTGCGAGCCCCACTGGGCGACCGGGACGACCGGGGCGCCGCAGGCCAGGGCGAGGCGGGCGGCGCCGGTCTTGCCGCGTTCGGGCCACAGGCCGGGGTCCAGACCGATGCGCCCCTCGGGGTAGATAAGGATCACCGAGCCACGCGCGACGGCCGTGGCGGCGTTGTCGAGGGCCTGGTGCACGGCACTGGTGCCGCGGTCGACCCGGATGTGCCCGGCGTGGCGCATGGCGGCACCGAACACCGGGACGCGGAACAGCCCGGCGGTCGCCATGATCCGGGGGGCGACGCCGCGGATCTGGCAGGCGGCGGCCATGACCACCGGGTCGAACGGGCTGATGTGGTTGGCGGTCAGCACCAGCGGGCCGCGACGCAGGTGCGTCGGGACGTCGCCGGTGACCTCGAGGCGGGCGAGCAGGCCGACCAGGCCCCGGGCCAGCAGCAGGGCTGCGCGCCAGATCAGCGGCGGCTGCCAGGTGGTGTGTGCGGTGTCCATCAGCGCGCCATCGTCGCACGCCCCGGCGGGGCCGCGAGGGCGGGTCGGGTGATCAGGGTCATTGGTCCCGGGCCGTTTCGGGCCACCCGGCCCTGCCCAATCCTCTACGACGAGCAGTAGTATTTACTACGTCTCGTAGTACGGATCGTTGGGGGTTTCAGGTGGACGCGTTGGACGTTGCCCGCTGGCAGTTCGGTGTCACCACCGTCTACCACTTCCTTTTCGTGCCGCTGACCATCGGCCTCTCCGTGCTGGTGGCCATCCTCCAGACGATGTGGCACCGCACCGGCAACGAGCGCTATCTCAAGCTCACCAAGTTCTACGGCAAGCTGTTCCTGATCAACTTCGCCATGGGTGTGGTCACCGGGATCGTGCAGGAGTTCCAGTTCGGCATGAACTGGAGCGACTACTCCCGCTTCGTCGGCGACATCTTCGGCGCACCCCTGGCCATCGAGGCGCTCGTCGCGTTCTTCCTCGAATCCACCTTCATCGGCCTGTGGATCTTCGGCTGGGACCGGCTGCCCAAGCGGGCGCACCTGGCCAGCATCTGGGCCGCCGCGATCGGCACCAACCTGTCCGCGTACTTCATCCTCGCCGCGAACTCGTTCATGCAGAACCCGGTGGGCTACCGGATCAACCCCGACAGCGGACGCGCCGAGCTGACCGACTTCCCGGCCGTGCTGACCAACAAGGTCGCCCTGATCACCTTCCCGCACACCCTGGCCGGCTCCTTCCTGGTCGCGGGGTCGCTGGTCGTGGCGGTCGGCCTCTACCACGTGATTCGCAACCGGGACTCCGCCGACACCGGCGCGTACCGCTTCGCCACGAAGTTCGGCTCCTGGGTGGTCCTGGTCGCCTCCGCGGCCGTGCTGTTCACCGGCGACATCCAGGGCAAGATCATGACGGACGTGCAGCCGATGAAGATGGCCGCCGCCGAGGGCCTCTACACCACCGAGAGCCCCGCCTCGTTCTCGGTGCTCACCATCGGCAGCCTGGACGGCAGCCGCGAGGTGTTCGCCATCAAGATCCCGTACCTGTTGTCGTACCTGGGCACCGGTGACCCGAACGGCACCGTGCACGGCATCAACGACCTGCAGGCCCAGTACGCCAGCCAGTACGGCGCCGGCAGCTACACCCCGATCATCCCGGTCACCTACTGGAGCTTCCGCTTCATGATCGCCTTCGGGATGGCCGCGGCCGCGATCGCCCTGCTGGTGCTCTGGAGCCAGCGCAAGGGCCGCACCCCGAGCAGCAAGTGGCTGCTGCGCGCCGGGCTGGCCATGCCGGTGCTGCCGCTGCTGGCCAACTCGTTCGGCTGGATCTTCACCGAGATGGGCCGCCAGCCGTGGATCGTCTTCGGCGAGATGCTCACCCGCAACGGGGTGTCCCGCAGCGTCTCGCTGGCCGAGGTCCTCACCTCGTTCACCGCCTTCACCCTGATCTACGCCACCCTCGCCGTGATCGAGGTCAAGCTGCTGCTGCGCTACGCCAAGGCCGGCGTACCCGACGTCAGCGAAGAGCACCCCATCGACGACACCCACGACGACGCCGAGCGCCCGCTCGCCTTCGCCTACTGATCCCGGAGCCCATCGTGGAACTGACCACCATCTGGTTTCTCCTCGTCGCCGTGCTGTTCACCGGGTACTTCATCCTGGAGGGCTTCGACTTCGGCGTCGGCATGCTGCTGCCCGTACTCGGCCGCGACGACCGGGAACGCCGCGTCCTGATCAACACCATCGGCCCGGTCTGGGACGGCAACGAGGTGTGGCTGATCACCGCCGGTGGCGCCATGTTCGCCGCGTTCCCCGAGTGGTACGCCACCCTCTTCTCCGGCTTCTACCTGCCGCTGCTGCTGATCCTGCTGGCCCTGATCGCCCGGGGGGTCGCCTTCGAGTACCGGCACAAGCGCCCCGAGGCGTCCTGGAAGCGCCGTTGGGACGCGGCGATCGTGGTCGGCTCGCTGCTGCCGGCGATCCTGTGGGGCGTCGCCTTCGCCAACATCCTGCGCGGCGTGCCACTGGACGCCGACCACGAGTACGTCGGCGGCCTGCTGGACCTGCTCAACCCGTACGCCCTGCTGGGCGGCGCGACCACCCTCGCGCTGTTCCTCACCCACGGCGCGGTGTTCCTCGCCCTGAAGACCACCGGCGACATCCGCGAGCGGGCGGGCGCGCTCGCCGTGCGCCTGGGTGTGGGCGCCGCCGTGCTCGCGGTCGGGTTCCTGACCTGGACGTTGAACATCCGCTCCAGCGCTGCCGCCGTCGTGCTCGCCGTCGGCGCGGCCCTCGCCCTGCTCGGCGGTCTGGCCGCCGCCCGGGTACGCCGGGAGGGCTGGGCGTTCACCGGCACGGCCGTGGCGATCGGCCTGGCGGTGGCGACCCTGTTCGCGGCGCTGTTCCCGAACGTGCTGCCCTCCACCCTGGACGCGGCCGGCACGCTGACGGCCACCAACGCCGCGTCCACCCCGTACACCCTGAAGATCATGACCTGGGTGGCGGTGATCTTCACTCCGGTGGTGCTGGCCTACCAGGGGTGGACGTACTGGGTGTTCCGCAAGCGCATCGGAGTGGCCAACATCCCGCAACACTGACCGCCGAGAGCGGGGGATCGCGCACCAGCGGGGACGGCGCAGCGCGGGAGCGTCGGGAAAATCGGGCGGTTGGTGGGGGTGGGCTCGTTTACGGTGTGCCGATGCCCGCCACTGTGCACGTACGCGAACTCACCGCCGACGACCTCGACGCCGCCTGGGAGCTGGGCCGCTTCGCGTTCGGCTCCGACCCGCAGCGCCCCGCGCACGCGCCCGCGCCGGTGCCCGGCCTGACCCGTTACGGCGCGTTCGACGACTCCGGTCGGCTCGTCGGCAAGGCCATCGACCTGCACCACGACCAGTGGTGGTCCGGGCGGGCGGTGCCGGCTGCGGACGTGGCCGGGGTGGCTGTCGCCCCCGAGGCCCGTGGTCATGGCGTGGCGCGAGCCCTGCTCAGCGCGCTGCTACGCGGCGCCCGCGACCGTCAGGCGGCGATCAGCGCGCTCTATCCGACCGTCGCCGGCCCGTACCGGGCCTGCGGGTGGGAGGCCGCGGGAGTGCTGCGCACCGTCGACCTGGCCACCGCCGCGTTGCCCCGCCACCGGCCCGCGTCGCACCTCACCGTCCGAGCCGGTACGCCCGCCGACCTGCCGGCCGTCGACGCCCTGTACGAGCGGGTCACCCGGCACCGCAACGGCATGCTGACCCGCCGGGGTGAGCTGTTCGACGCCGCCGACCGCGGTCTGCCCGGCGACGGGGTCACCCTTGTCGAGGCCGACGGCGAGCTGGTCGGTTACGCCACCTGGCAGCGGGGCCGGGGCTACGGAGCGGATTCGGTGCTCACCGTCGACGAGGCCCTCGCTGTCACGCCCGAGGCCGCCCGGGAGATCGTCGGGGTGCTCGGCAGTTGGGCCAGCGTCGCGCCGACGCTGCGGCTGTGCCCGCTCGACGGCGACGCGGTCAGCACCGTCCTGCCGTTGGAGTCGGCCCGCGACCACGAGCGGGACCTGTGGATGCACCGACCGGTCGACGTCGCCCGCGCGGTGAGCGCGCGGGGGTGGCCCGCCCACGCCCGGGGCGTCGTCGACTTCGCCCTCACCGATCCGCTCGCCGAGTGGAACACCGGCACCTGGCGGCTGACCGTCGCCGACGGTGACGCCGAGCTGACCCGGGTCGGCGGCGAGGCCGACCTGCGGTTGGACGTGCGCGGTTTCGCCCTGCTCTACGCCGGTGCCGCGCGGGCCCGCTCGGTCGCGCAGGCCGGGCTGCTGCACCACAGCCCGGGTGTCGACCCGGGCGCGCTCGACCTCCTGGCCTGCGGCGGGCCCGCGCAGTTGCTCGACTACTTCTGACCGGCGGGCCGATGGTTTCCGCCTCCGAAGTGGGAACTCGGCGGCGGCAGCGGACAGATACAGGTGTGACAGCCGAGATGCGGGCCCGGATCCGGGCCGGAGACTCCGACGCGTTGGGTGAGCTCTTCGACGAGCACGCCGAGGCGGTTCATCGACATGCGCTGTGGAGCGGAAGCGATGCGGCGCACGCCGAGGACGTGGTGTCGCTGACCTTCCTCGAAGCGTGGCGGATCCGCGAATCCCTGCGCCCGGACGGGGACGGTCTGCGGCCGTGGCTGCTCGGGATCGCGACAAACGTCCTGCGCAACCGCCGGCGGGCGGCGCGCCGGCACCGGGAGGCGTTGCGGCGGCTGCCGGTACGTGACACCGTCCCCGACTTCGCCGACGCGGTGGTCGACCGGATGCACGACGCCGACCAGGTGGCCGCCGCCCTGGCGGGACTGCGGGCGTTGCGCCGCGCCGACCGGGAGGTGTTCCTGCTCTGCGTGTGGTCGCAACTGGACTACGCGGCGGCGGCCGAGGCGCTGGGCGTACCCGTCGGGACCGTGCGCTCCCGACTGTCGCGGGCCCGGACCCGGCTGCGGGCGCTGGCGCAGCAGGAGCTGACCGGCGCCCGGATGACCCCCGTCGAGCAGGGAGAGTACCGATGAGAGAGCCCACCGCTCCGCCCGTGCCGGCCCTGCCGGCGTTGCGCCGACAGGCACTGCGGCATCATCTGCTGACCGAGGTCCGGCGGCCGTCGCGGCGGCCACGACGGATGCGGGTGCTCGTGCCGGTGGCGGGCGCGCTGACCGTCGTGGTCGCGGCCGGGATGGTCGCCCAGCCGTGGTCGTCGGACAGCGCGCCACTGATCGTCCCGGTCGCGCAGGGGGAACGCGTCGGGGCGTCACTGCTGCTCAACCGGATGGCCGCGGTGGCCACCGGCAGGCCGGGGCCGCCGCCCGGCGAGGGCGGGTACGTCTACATCAGGAGTCGGGGAGCCTTCGCGGAGCTCGGTGACGGCCCGGCCCGACTGCGACCGGTGCACGAGCGGGAGATCTGGATCCCTCGGCACGAGCGGGGTGACGGCCTGGTGCAGCAGCCGTTCTTCCACGCTCCGATCGTCGGTGTGATCCCGCAGCGCGAGACGCTCACGGACGTGACGCCGAACGCGGCGCTGGTCGACCTGCCCGAGGACCCGGACGCCCTGCTGGCGAAGCTGTACCGGGAACGTCAGCAGCGGGGCCGGGGCAACAGCCGCGACGGCGCGGCGTTCACCGCGATCGGCGACATCCTGCGCGAGTCGTTGGTGCCGCCGGTCACGAGCGCCGCGCTCTACCGGGCCGCGGCGAAGATCCCCGGGGTCGAGGTGGTGCGCGGGGTCACCGACGCGGCCGGGCGGCGGGGGATCGCCGTCGCGCACACCGAGCGGAGCCGCCGCGACGAGTGGATCTTCGATGAGCAGAGCTTCGACTACCTCGGTGAGCGCAGCTATCTCGTGGCGGACACCGTCGACGGGCCGGCCGGGACGGTGCTGGGCACGACAGCGGTGCTGCAACGGGCCGTGGTGTCGGACCTCGGGCAGCGCCCGGCGCGGTAGGTGGCCCGGGCGGCCGGCTCCAGGCTCCGTGTCCTGGATGCCGGCCGCCCGGCGGCGGCGTCCGGTCAGGCCGGGGTCGCCGCCAGCTCGGCGTTCGCGTGTTGGGTGACGATGGTGAGCACCCGCGCTGCCGTGCTGGCCTCGTCGGTGGGGATTCCCGCGTACAGCCGGGCGCTGAGGTCGGCGACGGCGGCGACGACGCCGCGTTGCGTGGTGCGACCGGTGTCGGTGAGCGCCAGCCGTGTCTCGTCGCCGCCGGCCGGGCCGTCGACCTGCGCGAGGCCGGCGTCGACGAGGTGGTCGACCACCTGGCGCGCGGCCGAATCGTCGATCTTGAGCGTGCTGGTGACCCGGTGCGTGAGGTCTGCGGGTTCGACCGGGCCCTGGGCGAGGACGTGCAGCGCGACCACCTGGTTGAACGTGACGCCGAGTGTGCTGATGGACCGTTCGAGCAGGGCCCGGGTGGCGTAGTGGGCCTGGCCGATGACCTGGCCGTTGAGGGTGGGGACGGTGGACATGACGCCTCCTTCGATACGTTGGCCGAGCCAACGTTGGTTGCGCCAACGTAACACCCGATCGTGGGTCGCGCCAACGATTCCTGATAGGCTGCGCGGCATGGACAACGCGGCCCCGCAGTCACCCGCCGGGCTCAGCACCACCCCGAGCTGGCTGCTCAACCAGACCGCCGGTCACGCCGCCCGCCTGCTCAGCGAGGGCTTCGCCGCGCACGCCCTGCGCGGCTACCACTACCGGCTGCTCGCCACCCTCGCCGAGGACGGGCCCGCGAGTCAGGCCGACCTCGGCCGTCGCTGCGGCATCGACCGCAGCGACGTGGTAGCCGCCATCAACGATCTGGCCGGCCGAGGGCTCGTGGTGCGTGCCCCCGACCCGGCCGATCGCCGCCGCAACGTCATCAGCGCCACCGACGCCGGCGCCGACGAGGCCCGCCGGCTGGGCGCGACCCTCGAACGCGTCCAGGTCGACCTGCTCGCACCGCTGTCCACCACCGAGCGCGAGCAGCTGACGCGACTGCTCACCCGACTGCTGCACCACCACAGCCGGCACTGACAGCCCTCAGCGGGCCTCGCGCAGCTCCGCCAGCCGGGCCTCGATCTCGGCCAGCTCGGCGCGCAGCTTCTCGGCCTGCTGCTCCGCTTCGGCCCGCTCGGTGCCGAGGATCTGCTCCACCGCCTCCTGCACCCCGGGCACGTCGACGAGGGCCACCATCTTCAACGCCTCCGCCGGCTTCACCACGTACGGCTTCGCGAGGGCCTTGCTGCCCTGCTGCGCGGCGACTGTCCACTCTCCGTCGGCGTACGCCAAGGTCACGGTGAGGCCCGCGGGGCTCTTCGGCTTGACGGCCTTGACCGCCCGCCGCGCCGGCGGCTTCTCCGTCTGCTCCACCTTCGGCTCCTCCTGTCGCTGCGCGGGCACCCGCGGCGTGTCCAACACGAACTCCGGCGCGGCCACCGTCGGCGGCTCGGGCTCGGGCTCCGGCTTCGGCTCCACCACCCGACGGGTGACGCCCTTGGGCGCCACGGCCAGGTCGGCGGGGGAGAACGGCAACTCGTCGCGACCGAAGCGCACCACCACGAACTCGTCGGACACCTCCGGGTCGGTCAGCTCGATCACCTGACCGACCTGACCGGCGATCTGCCCCGCCGACGCGGTGAACACCACCCGCGGTTTACGCCCGGCCGCCAACGACTCCCGGATGCTCTGCACCTCGCTAGTGGACAAACCCTGGCCGGCATCCATCACAACCCTCTTCCGTACACCTGTTTGATTGCTGTCTTGATACCAGCCGACTGCGACACCCGCCGCACGGGGCTCACGCCCGCTCAGCCGCCCAGCGCCCGCAGCGCGCGGTCCGCGTGCTCGTTCATGCTGACCTCGCTGTGGATCACCTCGATGATCCGCTGGTCGGTGCCGATGACGAACGTCATGCGCTTCATGCTCAACGGCCCCAACGGCACCCGCCGCTTGACCCCGAACTGCTGCGCCACAGCGCCGTCGGCGTCCGACAGCAGCGGATAGTCGAAGCCGTGCAGCTTCGAGAACTCGGCCTGCTTCGCCACCGGGTCGCGGCTGATGCCCACCCGCGTCGCGCCCAGCGCCGTGAACTCCGCGGCGAGGTCGCGGAAGTGGCAGCTCTCCGCCGTGCACCCCCGGGTCATCGCCGCCGGGTAGAAGAACAGCACCACCGGCCCGGCCGCCAGGAACTCCGACAGCCGCCGCGGCGTGCCCGTCTCGTCCGGCAGCTCGAAATCCTGCACCACGTCGCCGACAACCACACCCGCCACCGCGCACCTCCATCGTCTGATCGACCGCGCGGTGAGCGTAAGCGATCACACCCCGAGCGCCGCCACCTCGTCGGCCTGGCGTCGTCCGGCCAGCAGGGACACCCCGCTGTCGGGTCCCGACGCCCGCCGCGTGTGACCCTCCTCTCGAGGACCGATCCGCGCGGGTCACGGTAGCGTCGGCACGAGCATCGCGCAGCCGTCAGACTCTCCGGGAGGCACCGTGGCACCCGTCACCGTCATCACCGGCGGCGGCCGGGGCATCGGCGCGGCCACCGCCCGGCGGCTCGCCGCCGCCGGTCACCACGTGGCCCTGTGCTACCGCCGCGACGAGGCCGCCGCCACCGCCGTCCTGGCCGACCTGCGGGCCGCCGGCGCACAGGCGATCGCGGTACGCGCCGACACCACCGACCCCGAGCAGGTGCACGCCCTGTTCGACGCCGCCGCGCAGCTCGGCCCGCTCACCGGCCTGGTCAACAACGCCGGCGTCACCAGCCTGATCGGACCGTTCACCGAGCTGCGCGTCGAGGACCTGCGCCGGGTCGTCGACGTCAACCTCGTCGGTTACGTCCTCTGCGCCCAGCAGGCCGCCCACCGGCTCACCGACGGTGGGGCGATCGTCAACGTCTCGTCGGCGGCCGCGACCCTCGGCAGCCCGGGGGAGTACGTGCACTACGCCGCCGTGAAGGCCGCCACCGACACCCTCACCGTCGGCCTGGCCAAGGAACTCGCCCCGAAGGGCATCCGGGTCAACGCCGTGGCCCCCGGCATCGTGCGCACCGACATCCACGCCGACTCCGGGGTCCCCGACCGCGCCGACTCCGCCGTCGGTCGCATCCCGCTGGGCCGCGCCGGCGAACCCGACGAGATCGCCGCCGCCATCGCCTGGCTACTCGGCCCGGACGCCTCGTACGCCACCGGGACCGTGCTGCGCGTCGCCGGCGGTCTCTGACGGTGCTGCGGGGTGCCGTGCGACGGCACCCCGCAGCTCACCTCAGTGGGTGAACAGCTTCGCCGCCGTGATGACGGTCTGGGCGATCCCGTAGCCGAGCAGCGCCGCCACCACCAACCAGGAGATCCACAACCGGGCCTGCTGCCCGGAACGGCTGTCCTCACTCATCGCGTACCACTCCTCTGCGCCGTCGTGTCCTCGTCCACGTTCTGTTGCGGGTGCTGTTCCGCCGCTGGTTCGTGGTAGCGCTGCGGCACCGGCCGCACCAGCAGGTTCGCCACGAAGCCCACGGCCAGCACGCCCACCATCGTGAACAGCGCCGGACGGTACGCAGCGGCGGTCAGCGACCCCGGCTCGCCCTGCGCGTCGAGGAACCCGTTGACGATCAGCGGACCGGCGATCCCCGCCGCCGACCACGCGGTCAGCAGCCGACCGTGAATCGCCCCGACCTGGAAGGTGCCGAACAGGTCCCGCAGGTACGCCGGCACGGTCGCGAAGCCACCGCCGTAGAACGACAGGATCACGCAGGCCAACAGCACGAACAGGGCCGTCGAGGTCTGCCCGACGAGCGCCAGCAGCGCGTAGAGCACCATGCCGACACCCAGGTACACCAGGTAGATCGGTTTGCGGCCGATGATGTCCGATGTGGACGACCACGCGAACCGCCCGGCCATGTTGAACAGCGACAGCAGACCCACGAACCCGCCGGCCGCCGCGACGGTCACCGCGGAGGTGCCGTTGTCGCGGAAGAAGTCCTGGATCATCGGGCTGGCCTGTTCCAGGATGCCGATGCCGGCGGTCACGTTGCAGAACAGCACCACCCACAGCAGCCAGAACGAGCGGGTCTTCACCGCGTTCGCCGCCGACACGTTCGCCGTGGTGACGAGCGGCTTCGCCGCCACGCTGGCGGGGTCGAAGCCGGCCGGCCGCCAGTCCGGCGCCGGCACCCGCACGTTCGCCACCCCGAACATCATGATCACGAAGTAGCCCAGGCCGAGCGTCACGAACAGCCACACCAGGGCGCTGCCCGACGCCGTCGACCCCGCGTTGGCCGGGTCGTAGCCGGCGTCGTAGAACGACAACAGTTGCCGCGACAGGGGAGAGGCGACCATCGCCCCACCACCGAACCCCATGATCGCCAACCCGGTGGCCAGCCCCGGCCGGTCCGGGAACCATTTGATCAGTGTGGAGACGGGGGAGATGTAGCCGATGCCCAGCCCGATGCCGCCGAGCAGCCCGTAGCCCAGATACAGCAGCCAGAGCTGCTTCGTGGCGATGCCCAGCGAGCCCACCAGGAACCCCGCCGCCCAGAAGCAGGCCGAGACGAACATGGCCTTGCGCGGCCCGTTCGCCTCCACCCAGGTCCCGGCGACCGCCGCGGACAATCCGAGCATCACGATCGCGATGCTGAAGATCACCCCGATCGCCGTCTGGCTGGTGTCGAAGTGGGCGATCAGCGAGTTCTTGTAGACGCTGGTCGCGTAGACCTGACCGATGCAGAGGTGGATGGCCAACGCCGCCGGGGGGATGAGCCACCGGCTGTAGCCGGGCGGCGCGACGGTGTGCCGACGATCGAGTGCGGAAAGCATGAGCTGCTTCCTCTCCGACGAGGACGAGAAACGTCGCCCCCAACGTGCCCACACCCCGCGTAAGCGGCAAACCTCACCGTCGCCGGACGGTCGTTCCGCTGAGCTGAGCGGTCAGTCAGCGACCGCGCGCCGCACCCGTGACCGACTCGGCTTGCCCACAGTCGAGACACCGCGACAAGTCGGTCACGCCGCCTTCGTCAGCTCCGGCCGCGACTAGCGCAGGTCCGGAAGGTGCCAGCCGCCGGCCAGCGCGTCGGCGTCCGCCGGACCCCAGCTGCCCTTCTCGTACGACCGCACCGCCGTCGGCAGATCCAGGATCGGCTCGACGATGCGCCACTCCTGCTCGATCGTCTCGGCACGCGCGAAGCGCAGGTGCTGCCCGTCCATCGCGTCGTCGAGCAGCCGCTCGTACGCCTCCTGCCGGCGACCGAGGGCCGCGCCGAAGTCGACGGACAGGTCCACCGGACGGCTCGCCACCTCAGCACCCGGGCTCTTCGCCTGGATCGACATGGTGATGCCGTCGCCGCGCCCGAGCCGGAACCGCAGCAGGTTCGCGGCGGTGGCCTGACCCCGCTCGGCCGGGATCAGCGAGCGCTGCGGCTGCTTGAACTCGACCACGACCTCCGTCGCCGTCCCCGCCAGGGACTTGCCAGCACGCAGGTAGAACGGCACACCCGCCCACCGGGGGGAGTCGACCGTCAACCGGGCCGCCACGAACGTCTCGGTGTTCGAATCCGCCGCCACGCCCGGCTCGTCGCGGTAGCCCGCGTACTGCCCTCGTACGGTGGAGTCCGGCGACAGCGGCGCGATCTGCCGCAGCACCGCGGCCTCCGCCTCCCGGAACGCCGTGGTGTCCTCGCTGGCCGGCGCCTCCATCGCGATGAGCGCCACGACCTGCAGGATGTGGTTCTGCAGCACGTCCCGGGTCGCGCCCACGGTGTCGTAGAAGCCGGCCCGGCCCTGGGTGCCGAAGGCCTCGGCGAGCGTCACCTGGATGTTGTCGATGTGCTCGTTGTTCCACAGCGGCTCGAACAGCCGGTTGGCGAACCGGAAGGCGTAGAGACCCTCGACGGCTTCCTTGCCGAGGTAGTGGTCGATGCGGAACACCCGCTCCGGCGCGAAGGCCGCGCGCAGGGTGCGATCCAGTTCGCGGGACGACTCCAGGTCACGCCCGAACGGCTTCTCCACGATCACCCGACCCCGGTCGGCCAGACCCACGGCCGCCAGGCCCTCGACGACGGAGCCGAACACCGCCGGAGGGATCGCCAGGTAGAAGACCGGCCGCTCGGCGTCGCGCAGCCGCTGCGCCAGCCGCTGGTACGTCGCCGGGTCCGCGTAGTCGCCGGAGATCATCGAGAGGTTGTCCGCCAGCCGGTCGAAGGTCTCGTCGTCGATCTCGTCCTGGGCCTCGGTGACCGACTTGCGGGCCATGGTGACCAACTGCTGATCGTCCCAGGGGGAGCGGGCCACACCGATCACCGGAACGTCGAGACGGTCGCGCCGGTTCAACTCGTACAGCGCCGGAAACAGCTTCTTCGAGACGAGGTCTCCCGTGACGCCGAACAGCACTACCGCGTCTGAGCGCATGTGCATGGCACTTCCCAATCGATCATCCGAACCTGATCTTCCGAACGGACAACGGCACGACCACTCCCGGAATTCCCCAGGGTGCGGCGTACGTGAGGTCGGCGACAGCACTGTCTCGACGCGCTCTTATGTTAAGGAAGGTTTACAGTGCAGGCGAAACGCCGGTAATCTGCCCCTCTAATCGACAATCGTCGATCATGACGAGGCCTGGAGGTACCGTGCGTCGCCGACACACCACCACACGGCTGCTGGCCATAGCCGCACTCGCGCTACCCGTCACCCTGCCCGCAACGCCCGCCGCCGCGACACCCACCGCACCAGCCCGACACCTCAGCGACGTCATCCCCGCACCTGTCGAAACCCACCCCGACGCGCACACCACATTCCGCATCACCCCCCTGACCGTCATCCGCACCACCCCCGGCTCAGCCGCCGCCTGGCACGTCGGCCACCAACTCGCCACCACACTGCGCCCCGCCACCGGCCACGCCCTGCCCGTCCTGCCCGTACGCTCCACCCCGCTACCCGAGATCGCCCTGCTCATCGGCGGCGCCGACGACCGCATCGGCCAGCAGGGCTACCAACTCGACGTCACCCGCCGCAGCGTCACGATCCGCGCCAACACCCCCGCCGGGCTGTTCGCCGGCACCCAGACCCTGCGCCAACTGCTCCCCGCCCAGATCGAGGCACCCGACCGGCAGCGGACCACCTGGACAATCCCCGGCGGACGAATCATCGACTACCCACGCTTCGCCTACCGCGGCGCGATGCTCGACCTCGCACGCCACTTCCACACCGTCGACGACATCACCGCCTACGTCGACCTGCTCAGCCAGTACAAAATCAACTACCTGCACCTGCACCTGACCGACGACCAGGGCTGGCGCATCCAGATCGACTCCTGGCCCCGCCTCACCACCGTCGGCGGCGGACCCGGCACCGGAGTCGACGGCGTCGGCCCCGGATACCTCACCAAGGCCGACTACACAGCCGTCGTCGCCTACGCCGCCGCACGACACATCACGATCATCCCCGAGATCGACATGCCCGGGCACACCAACGCCGCCCAGTCGACCTACCCCGAACTCAACTGCGACGGCGTCGCACCGCCCCCGCGCACCGACATCGCCGTCGGCTACAGCTCCCTCTGCATCAACGACGACCTCACCTACCGCTTCGTCGAGGACGTCATCCGCGAAATCGCTGCCATCACCCCCGGACCATTCCTGCACATCGGCGGCGACGAAGCCCACGCCACCACCGACGAGGACTACCGCACCTTCATGAACCGGGTCCTGCCCCTGGTCACGAAGTACGGCAAACGCGCCTACGGCTGGAACGAAATCACCCAGGCCGACACCTCCACCGACGACGTCGCCCAGTTCTGGGGCACCGGCACCACAAACGCCAGCCTCGTCGCGGCCGCCGCCCGCGGCACCAAAGTCGTCATGTCACCGGCAAACAAGGCCTACCTCGACATGAAGTACGACGCCAACACCCGCCTCGGCCTACGCTGGGCCGGCCTGATCGAGGTGTCCGACGCGTACGGCTGGGACCCCGCCACCCGGGTCACCGGCATCGGCGAGAACGCCATCCTCGGCGTCGAGGCCCCACTGTGGTCCGAGACGCTGCGCACCCTCGACGACATCGAACACATGGCCTTCCCCCGCCTACCAGCGATCGCCGAACTCGGCTGGTCAACCACCGCCAGCCACGACTGGGAATCATTCCGCACCAGACTGGGGGAGCAGGCACCCCGCTGGCGACTGCAACAGGTCGACTTCTACCCGTCCCCACAGGTGCCCTGGATCTGACCCGTACCCCGGTTCGTGGGCACCGGCCGACCCGGCCGGTGCCCACGACGCTCAGCGACCGCAGACGGTGTCCAACGCCTTCAGCGGCGGGTCGAGATCCGGCGCCTCGATCTCGGTGGCCTTCGGACCGGCCAGGTGCTTCTCCACCCCGGCGGCCAGGGTCTCCAACGCGGTGCGCACCTGCGGATCGGCAGCGGTCGGCGCCGCCGTCTTGAGGTCCTGCAACAGCGCCGTGTAGTGGCCGCGAACCTTCGCGCCCGCCTCCTTGGCGCTGACCGGCTTGTCGATCGCGGCGATCGCATCGTCAGCCATCGCGACGTAGTGCTTCTTCACAAAGACGAGACTGGCGTCGCAGACCTGCTTGCTGTTCGCCGCCACGTCGACGGTCGGGCTCGGCGCCACGGTCGGCGACGGCGGGGCGGCGGCCCCAGCATTCTCCTTCTCGGCAGGCTGGCAGCCCACAACGAGGCCGACGGTCGCGACCAGGCCAACCACAATCCGGACAGGCATACTCGTCAAGGTGTTCCCCCGTGGTGATGTGCGGCCCCGCCGTTCGCGGCGAACGGGCAGTGGCCGGAGCGCACCACTGTAGACACCACCCGCCGAAGACGCAGAACAGTTTCACCCACGGCCCACCCGGCATGAGACGTTGACCCTGAACCCCACCACCGACAACCCCAACGAGGACTCCCGATGAACCTGGCGTTCGACCACACGGCGGAGACCGGACCAGCGGTGGTGTGCCTCCCCATGTTCAGCATGAGCCGCGCCGCCACGGCCGCCGCCTTTCACCCCGCCCTCGCCGGCACCGGCCTACGAGAGATCTACCTGGACCTCCCCGGCCACGGAGACACCCCCGCACACTGCCCACCCACCTCCCAGGCAGTGCTCGACACCGTCTGCGCCTGGCTCGACCACCACCTCGACACCCCAGCCCTGCTCGCCGGCGGCTCCTACGGCGCGTACCTGGCCGCCGGCATCGCCCGCCAACGACCCGACCTCGTCCGCGGCCTGCTCCTCGTCTGCCCCGGTGTCACCATCGCCCGCCACAGCCGCAACCTGCCCGACGCCCCACCACTCGAAGCACCCCCGGGCTGGCTCGACGCCGCTCCCACCGAACTGCACCCACATCTGGACGCCGCACTGGGTCACCGCACCCCAAAGGTCGTCGCGACGGTGCTCGCCGCACTGCACTCCGGCGGCCCCGGTGACCCGACATTCCACCAGGAGTTGCAGAGCGGCCCCGACTACGCGCTACCCGACGAGAACACCGACATCGCCTCCGACAGCCCGGTCAGCGTGATCACCGGCCGGCAGGACCGCATCGTCGGGTACGCCGACCAGTTCCACGCCATGCGCCACTATCCGCGCGGCACCTACACCGTGATCGACGCCGCCGGGCACTACCTGCCGTACGAACAACCCGCTCTGCTGCGCTCGCTCACCCAGGACTGGCTGCGCCGATCGCACATCTGACAGCCCGAGCCGGGGGAGCGGACCTTGTCCAGCTATCTACGCGGTCCCAGACGTGTTTCACCGCGAGCCGCAAGTGGTGCTCGGTCACCCCGAAGGGCCACCGTCAACTGATCCAAGCCCATCGAACCCAACTCCAGCGCCTGACGATGGAACGCGCGCCGGTCGCCAGGAAAGGACGAACGGCCGGCCAGCCACACGCGCTCACCCACCTTGTAGGCCAACGCCTGCCCAGGCCGACCCAGGTAACGCGCAAGCTCAGCGGACGCGTAGGCCCCCTGATGGCAGCGATCCCGCAACAACTTTCAGCGCCGCGTCCGCCGTCCACCCGGCTCCATCGCCGAAGGGCATCGCCAGCCGCAGGTGCAGGCCGATGTCGAGCACGACCCGCGCGGCGCGCAGGAGCTGCATGTACAGGTACCCCAGTCGAGCACCTGGCTGCTCATACAACCCGATCTCGTCCATGAACCGCTCCGCATACAGCGCCCAACCCTCCTGACTCCCGGAGAGGCCGCCGAGCAGATTCAACCGCTGCCCGAGGCCGCCCCGGCAGGCTTCCGCGCCGAGGTGGAGGTGATGGCCGGGAACCCCCTCGTGAAAGGCGGTGCTGTAGGCGTACCAGGTAGGGAATGTCGCTGCGCCCTCCGGGACCGACCACCAGACCCGACCCGGCCGCGCCAGGTCCCGTGACGGCCCTGTGTACGCGATGCCGGACGACGTGGCCAACCGCGACTCGATGCGCCTAAGCGGAGCGGGGATGTCGAAGTAGACACCGTCCAACCTCTCGGTAGTCGACTCCAACAGGTCCTGCAGCCACGCAGCGAACGCCTCCCTACTGTGCAGCGTGCCAGGTGCGTCGGGACTGTTGAGCCGGGCGAGCACCTCCGGCACGCTCCCGCCCAGGGCCTCCGCCTCAGCGAGAAGCTCCGCCTCTGTCGCTCTGAACTCCTCCCAACCCCACTCGTACAACTCGCGCAGGTCAGGTTGGGCCGCGAGGAAGGTACGCACCCAGAGCGCATACCGCTGCTGACCGAACGCCTCCTCCTCAACTGCCCTCGGCGCCAGGTCGACGGTCAGCCTCTCGGCGAGCTTCTGGTACGCCGCTCGCGAGCCCGCTGCCGCGGCTTGCAACGACGCCCGCTGACGCCCCTCGCCGTAGCGATCCACCAGGGCAGCATCGTCGTCAGTCCAGGCACGGCAGCGCTGCGCGACGAGCTCCACCTGACGGCGCGCCGGCACATCGCCGCGCTGCGCGGCGAGTAGAAGGCTGCGGGCGTACCCGTCAAGGGCCGCAGGGATCGCGGCCATGCGTGCGCCGACACGAGCCCAGCCCTCCTCGAAGGCCGCGTTCTCGGCGTCGCGGCCGGGAACCGCGGCTTCGACGGCTTGGCGGATGAGCTGAAGGGGACCGGCGGCCGCCACGTGCAGTTCGCGCAGATCCTCCCCGGCGTCGTGAAAGGCGACACGCGTGTGCAGCCGTTCGACGAGGTGGGCGTGCAGCGGGGTCCCGGCCGGCAGTGCCTCGATCTCGCGCAGGGCGAGGGCGGCCCGGTCCGCGCGGGCCTGGTGGCCCTCGGGGCCGTAGTCGGTAAGCCCGTCGACGTCCTGTTCGCCAGCGTCGACCACCGCTGTGCAAGGGTCGAGGGTGGCCATGTCGTGCAGAAGCCGCTCCACGAAGTCCTCGATCACCCGGGCAATGTTAGGGCCTCGCGCCAGTTGTCATGGCGCAAGGCCGCATCGGTCCGGAACGATGTAAAGCTGATTCGATAATGCACATTATGTAAAGTAGAGGCTTTCTGGGGGTCCCCTCGCCCCTTCACCGACGGGGGTCAGTCGCGTGTCAGGCCGGGCGGGCACGCGTCCTCGTCCGGGCCGACGAGGCGCGCGTTGACCAGCGGGTTACGTCGCAGGGCCGCGAGCACCGCACCGCTGGCGCCGATGTCGGTCCAGGTGTCGTCCCACAGGGCGGAGACGAGCCAGGAGCGATCCGCCGGAAAGAACAGGTCGGGCAGCGCCCCGTTGCCGCGCATGTGACCAACCCGCCAGGTCAGGGCCTGTTCCGGCCCGGCCTGGACCAGTACGTAGGGCCAGTCCCAGTAGAGGGACACTCTTGGGGCGTGCGGGAAGACGACGTCGTGGGCGCCGGTGTCGAGGAAGCCCAGCCACCAGGGCTGGTCCGGTGTGCACGCCACCAGCTCGTTGATCACCGCTTGTTCGTGGGCGTCGAGACCGACCCCGGCGGGCGGGTGAAAGGTGCCGTACGCCTCGAACACCGGTGGGATCGCCGTAGTGACCGACAGACCCTGCGTGGTCCGTCCGGCGAGCCAGGCGACGTCGCCGGCGGTGCCGATCCGCCAGGTCCGCCCGTCCTTGCTGAGGTCCACGGGCTCCATCGGTGTCGTTGCGTCCTGCGGGTCCCGGTCGACGGCGGCGGGTGACGCATGAGGAGCCCACCCGGCTCGGCCAGCGGCCCGCCAACGGTGCCCCTCGCGGCAGACCAGATCTGTCGGACCGTCGACGTCCCGGTACACGATGGGCGTGCCGGGTCGACCACAGGTGGGACACATGGCGGCGACCGACGTCATGTCGCGCACGATACGTGCTTCTTCATCGACTCCGGCCGCGCTCGCGGCGGTCCGGAATGAGGCCGCTCTCCCCCTCGTGCACCCGCTTCCCGGCAACGCGAAAATCATGCATAATATCCCTTATGCATGACAAGCGGGACGAATCGCTCGCGGTGCTGATCGAGGAGTTCCTGACCGCGCGGGCCACCCGCAAGCCCTCCCCGCACACCCTGGCCGCGTACCGCAGGGATCTGTGCACGATCGCGGCTCTGGTCGCGGAGGCCCCTCCCCTACCCCTGGACGCGCTGTCGATCACCGACCTCTCCCCCCGGGTGATGCGCGCGGCTTTCGCCCGGTTCGCTGCCCCCCGGGCGCCCGCGTCGGTGCACAGGGCCTGGTCCACCTGGAACAGTTTCTTCACGTTCCTGGTCGCTGACGGGTTCGTGGCGGGCAATCCGATGCCGGCGGTTGGGCGGCCTCGGGCGCTACTCCCCCAGCCGAAGCCGCTGCGCGGCGCGGACACTCCCGAGGTGCTGCTCGCGTCCGCCGCGCGGGACGACGGGCGGCAACGCGACCCGTGGCCGGAGCGGGACGTGGCGGTGTTGGCGGTGGCGCTTTGCGCCGGGCTGCGTTTGTCGGAGTTGCTGGCGTTGCGCGTCGACTCGCTCGGCGGTCGGTCCGGTGAGCGGCGGGTCGAGGTGGCGGGTAAGGGTGGGCGGCCTCGGGTGGTGCCGATCGAGGCGGATCTGGACCGGGTGCTGCGGGACTACCTGGACAGTCGGGTGCGGCGCTTCGGTTCGCGGTCGGTACGCCCCGACTCGCCGTTTCTGGTGGATCGGCGTGGTGAGCCGTTGCGCCGTGGTGGCCTGCAGTATCTCGTGGAGTCGTGTTACCGGCGGGCAGGTATCGGTGACCGGGTGCCGCGTGGTGCGCGGCTGCACGCGCTGCGGCACACGTTCGCGACCCGGTTGGCGGAGGACGGTGCGAGCGCGGCGGAGATCATGCGGTTGTTGGGGCACGCGTCGTTGGCGTCGTCGCAGACGTACATCGAGGTGACGGCCGGGCAGCAGCGTGACGCGGTCCGCGCCAACCGGACGAACCGCGCGCTGGCGGGTCTGGTGCCGCCGGGGTGAGCGTGATCAGTGTGCGCGGTGGCCGGTGCCGTCGGCGGTGACGGGCAGGGGGCCGAGGACGGCGTTGATGATGTGGATGCGGGCGTTGGTGGCCTGGTAGTCGGCGCAGACGGTGTCGGCGCGGTCGCCGAGGCGGGCGGTGGGCCCGGTGCGGGTGACGGTGACGCTGACGCCGTCGAGGGTGGTGGCGGTGCCGGCGGTGGTGAGGTCGGCGATCGGGTGGCTTCCGGTGATGAGGTGGGCTTTCAGCAGGGTGCGGAGCTGGTCGGTGTGGTGGGTCATGAGGTCGTCCCAGTTGTCCTCGGAGAACGTGGCGGCGAAGGCGTCGTCGGAGGGCGCCAGGAGGGTGACTCCGTCGTCGGCGGGTAGGTCGGTGAGGACGCCGCTGGTGCGCAGTGCCGCTTCGAACGTGGTGAGGGTGGGGATCCAGCGCAGCGCCGCCTCGACGGGTTGCCCGGCGAGGAAGTTCGGGTTGCCGGGGTCGGTGCCGGTGGGCAGGGCGGCGCAGAGTGGCCCGGTGGGCTGGGGTGCGGTGCTCGCGGGCGCGGCGTCCGTGCGGGGGGCTGCGGGGCTGCCGGTGCAGGCGGCCAGCAGCAGGGTCGGCAGGAGCAGGCCGAGCGTCCGGCGGACGCGTCGAGCGCCGTGCGGTCCGCGGGATCGTCGGGGGTGTCGCGGTGCGGTGGCGGGGTGCGACACGGCGGCCTCCACGGGTGCGGTGTTGCTGGTGGGGTGCCGGCGGCGCGGGTGTCGGGTCCGCGCCGCCGGCGTGATGGCTCGCTAGTGGTCGGTCACAGTGCCGCGCACTGGTTGGTGCGGGGGCCGTGGACGGTGTTGGCGATGCCGAGGTTGTGCGGGGTGGGGTTGTTGCCGGTGCAGGTGAGTGGGCCGCGGATGGTGGTGCCGGCCAGTACGGGTGCGTCGGTGGCGGTGGTGTTGCCGGACAGGTCGACGGGGCCGGCGATGGTGGCGTCGATGATGGAGATCGTGTCGGTGGTGGTGATGCGGACCGGGCCGTTGATGGTGCTGTCGGCGAGGAGGACGCCGGTGGCGCCGGTGGCGGTGAGGGGGCCGCTGATGGTGGTTCCTGTCGTGACGAGTGCCGCGCCGGCCCGGACGGTGACCGGGCCGTTGATGGTGGCGTCGTCGGCGCAGGTGAAGCCGGTGACGGTGAGGGGTCCGTTGCGGCGGCCGGTGAGGGTGGGATAGACGCGTTCGCCGTCGGTCAGCTTCTCCACGCCCTTGCCGTCGAGGAGCAGGGGGATGAGGCCGCGTTCGGGTTGGTTGAGGGGGACGTAGTGGTCGTCGCCGACGGTGATGACCTTCCAGCCGTGGGCGGCGATGCGCTGGGCGACGGTGGTGCCGACGCCACCGGGTCCGTCGGTGCGGGCGCCGTTGTACTGGGCGTCGGTGAGTTTGTAGGCGCAGGGCGGGTTGTCGAGGATCAGGTCGGCGGGGGGCGCGTCGAGTGGTGGTGGGCTGTCGCCGGGGTGCGGTGCCGGGTGGGCGGGGATGGGGCGGGAGCCGCGGAAGACGAGCCGGCCGGTGTTGGCGGCCTGGGTTTCGATGGCTTCGCTGCGGGCTGTCAGGATGTCGGCGCGGTCGGCGCGGTGGTAGTCGAGGAACTGGTGGAACGTCCACAGGGCGGAGTAGGTCTTGCGGCGTCGGTTGTTGGCGGTGTTGCCCTCGTCGGGGCGGGTCTGGCCGCCGGAGCTGCGCAGTTCGAGCAGGGAGTTGGTGACGTTCTTGAGCCCGAGGGTGTTGCGCAGGATGGTTTCCTCGCTGAGCCCGACGTTGCCGCCGCCTTCGCAGCCGTAGGGGCAGGCCCACCAGCCGGCTTCGGCGCCCTTGGCGTACATGTGGCCTTCGATCATGTCCTGGGACTGGTCGAAGATGGGTTGGGCGACGTTCTGGTGCCGTGGGGGCAGCATCGGCAGGTCGCCGGCGCGGGAGTTGCCGAACTCGTGGCCGTCGTAGCCGGCGACGGGTCGGTAGTCGCGGACCATTTTGATGTACGCGGCGGTTTCGGGTTGGCGGATCAGGGAGTAGTCGCGGTTGAGGTCCTGGCCGGTGGAGTTGCCGCGGGTGTTGTTGGCGCGGCCGTCTCCGTTGATGGTGGGGACGATCAGGACGGTGGTGTGGCTGAGGAGGTCGGTGATGCGGGGGTCGGTGCTGAAGGCGAGTTGGCGGGCCATGATGAGGCAGGCTTCGCGGTCGCCGGGTTCGTTGCCGTGCACGTTGCAGTTGATGGCCACGGGTGCGGTGGCGGCGACGGCTTGCGGGGTGGCCGGCGGGGTGGGGTGGCCGATGACCATCATGTTGATGGGTCGGTTCTGGACGGTGCGGCCGAGTTCGACGACGCGTACGCGGTCGCTGAGGGCGTCGATGGCGGCGGTGTAGGCGTACTCGTCGGTGCCGCTGGTGTACTGCGCGGCGTGGGTGGTTTCCCAGCCGGTGCGCAGTTGCTCGCCGGGGGTCGTGGGGTTGCCCCAGGGTGCGGTGGTGGTGGCGGTGACCGGGTCGGAGTAGGGCTGTTCGGTGGTGCCGGTGCGGGCGCGTACACGCCATTGGAAGGTGCCGCCGGGGTTGTAGCCGGCGTCGGCGAAGGTGGGTGCCTGTTGGTTGATCTGGCGGTTGGGTCGCCAGATTCCGACGATGGTGGCTTCGCCGGTGGGGGTGTTGTCGGCGTCGACGGGGGTGCGTTCGATCTGGTAGTCGGTGGCGCCGTTGACGGGTTGCCAGGCGAGGGTGGTGTATCCGTCGGCCTGGTGGGCGGTGAGGGCGGTGACCTGGCCGGGTGGTGCGGCGGTGTGGGCGTTGGCGGGGGTGGCTGCGGTGGTGAGGGTGAGGGCGATGAGGGTGGACACGGCGATGAGGGTTTGTCGCTGGCGTCTCATGTGGCCTCCGACGAGTTGATCGTGGCGTGTCGACCAGCATGATCGTCGAAGTCCGTCGATGCAATGATCTTGAGGGAATCTTGCGTCTTGGTGGCCCGCTCCCCCGCCTTCGAGGACAGCCCGGTGCCGGTTGGCGATGGTGCTCAGCCGAGGTCGACCAGCAGGGGGCGGTGGTCGCTGATGGTGGACGACGGCGCGGTGACCGCGCGGACCGGTGGGAGGGCGGCGAGGGCGTGTCGGTCGGCGAGGATGTGGTCGAGTTGGACGCGGGGCTGCCCGGACGGGTAGGTGGGGAGTCGGCCCAGGGGGTGCCAGCCGGAGATGAGGCGGGCCGCGCCGGCGGGCAGGTTGAGGTCGCCGAGCAGGACGCGGGGCCCCGGTAGCGCGCGCAGGGCGCGGACGGTCTGACGGAGTTGGCGGGCGTTCCAGCCGGGCACGAAGGACAGGTGGGTCGCGGCGACGGTGAGGGGGCCGTGCGGGGTGTCCAGGACGGCGGCGAGGATCACGCGGGGTTCGTCGTGCAGCAGGATGAGACCGCCGCGGGGGCCGGGCACGTAGACCGGTGAGCGCACCGGCGCCGGCTTGAGTCGGGTGACCTGCCAGCTGCGGACGGGGTGTCGGCTGATCAGGCCGATGCCGTAGCAGGGCTCCCCGTGGCCGTCGTCTTCGTGGCGCAGAGGGCGGAACTGTTCGCCGGGGGTGCCGACGACTGCCGCGGCGAAGCGGTGGTGTGGTGCGCCGAGGGCGCGGGCGGCGATGGCGGTGAGGTCGAGGTTGCCGCTGCGGCGTTGGTCGCGGTCGACCTCCTGAAGGGCGAGCACGTCCGCGTCGAGGGCCCCGATGGCGGCGGCGAGTCGGTCGGAGTCGACGAGCCCGTCGGTGAGGGACCGTCCGTGCAGCAGGTTGAAGGTGGCCAGGCGCACTCCTGCACCTTACGTGGCCGTGGCATGGTTGCCGGGTGGTGAAGGTGTTGCTGTGTTCGGTGCTGGTGTTCGTGGCGGTCGGCGCGTTGGGGGTGTGGTTGCGGCGTACGCGGGGTCGGTGAGCGGGTGAGGCTGGCCACTCGGTGCCCGTTGCGGCGTGTCGGGTGGGCAGAATTGCCGCCCGTGGACGCCGTGACGCTGAGTACTCTGCTGGCCGCCGCGGCGATGGCCGGGTGGGTCGATGCCGTGGTCGGTGGCGGTGGGTTGTTGCTGCTGCCGGCGTTGTTGGTGGCAGCCCCGGGGTTGCCGGTGGCCACCGCGCTGGGCACGAACAAGCTGGCCGCGATCTTCGGCACGGCCACGGCGGCGGCGACGTACGCGCGCAGGACGACTGTCGACTGGCGGGTGGCGGGTCCGGCGGCGGGGCTCGCGGTGCTCAGCGCGGGGGTGGGCGCGGCGCTGGCCGGGGCGGTGCCGGCGTCGGCGTACCGGCCGGTCGTCCTTGTGGTGCTGGTGGCGGTGGCGGTCTTTGTGCTGTTGCGTCCCCGGATGGGAGCGGTCGCGGTGCCGGCGAAGCGCACCACGGTGCGGGTGGCGGCGGTGATCGCGGTGGCCGGTGTGGGGATCGCCCTGTACGACGGGTTGATCGGCCCGGGCACCGGCACGTTCCTGGTGTTGGCGTTCACCGCTCTCGTGGGCGCGGACTTCGTGCACGGCTCGGCGATGGCGAAGGTCGTCAACGCGGGGACGAACCTGGGCGCGCTGGTGGTGTTCGCGGCGACCGGGCACGTGTGGTGGCTGCTGGGCGCGGGCATGGCGGTGTGCAACATCGCCGGCGCGGTGCTGGGGGCGCGGATGGCGTTGCGCCGCGGCTCCGGGTTCGTGCGGGTGGTGTTGCTGGTGGTGGTGGTGGCGTTGGTCGCGAAGCTGGGCCACGACCAGTGGGTGAGCTAGGGCCTGTTTCGTAAGAACTGGCCGGCCTGCGCCGGGCCCGGACGACGACCGGCGGCGTTGCGGTTTCGTCCGGATACAACAGCGGTATCCAAACGAAACCGCGCCTTGCCGGATCGCCGCCCGGACACCGCCTCGGCTCGACCGCCCTTACGAAACAGGCCCTAGCCGCGTCGGCTGGGTGAGTCGAAGCGTCCGGCGCGGATTTCGCGCAGGGCGCGGCGGCGGGTGTCGCCGCGCAGGGTGTCGACGTAGAGCCGCCCGCCGAGGTGGTCGGTCTCGTGTTGCAGGGCGCGGGCCAGGAACCCGCTGCCGGCGATGGTGAGTGGCTCGCCGTGCTGGTCGACGCCGTGGGCGGTGGCGTGCAGGGCCCGTACGGTCGGGAAGTACAGCCCGGGGATGGACAGGCAGCCCTCCTCGTCGTCCTGGAGTTCGTCGGACAGTTCGAGGGTGGGGTTGATGAGGTGGCCGCGGTGCCCGTCGGCGTCGTAGACGAACACCTGGGCGCTGACGCCGATCTGCGGTGCGGCGACGCCGGCGCGGCCGGGGGCGCCGAGCAGGGTGTCCATCAGGTCGGTGACGAGGGCGCGTAGCTCGGCGTCGAAGGTGGTGACCGGTTCGCATCCGGTGCGCAGGACAGGGTCGCCGATGATCCGGATGGGCCGCATGGTCATGGGGTTCAGCGTATCGCCGTGTGGTGCCGCGGTCAGCGCCCGGCCAGGGTGGCGCGGATCGGGGTGGTCTTCGCGGCGGCCTCGGCGACCTCGGCGTGTGCGTCGCTGTCCCAGGTGATGCCGCCGCCGGCCCAGGTGTGCAGTCGTTGGCCGTCGGCGGCGGCGGTGCGGATGGTCAGGCCCAGGTCGACGTGGCCTGTGGTGACCCAGCCCAGCGCGCCCATGCTGGCGCCGCGTCCGACGGGTTCGAGGGCGTTGATCTGGGTCAGGGCGGCGAGTTTCGGGGCGCCGGTGACGGAGCCGCCGGGGCAGGTGGCGCGCAGCAGGTCGGCGAGGCCGAGGCCGTCGGCGGCGGCGGCGCGCACTGTCGACTCGGCCTGCCACAGGTCGCACCAGCGGCGGACGGCGAACAGTTCGTCGACGGTGACGGTGCCGGTGCGGGCGATGCGGGCGAGGTCGTTGCGTTCCAGGTCGACGATCATGATGTGTTCGGCGCGTTCCTTGGCGCTGGCGAACAGTTCGGCGCGGCCGGCGGCGGTGGCCGGGCGGGTGCCCTTGATCGGTCGGGTGATCACCTGCCCGTCGGTGACCTCGACGAGGGTTTCCGGGGAGGCGCAGCCGATGGCCCAGCCGTCGCCGGTGAGGACGCCGCCGTAGCGGGCGCCGGGCAGCGCGCCGAGGCGCTTCAGGGCGGGCAGCGGGTCGCCGCTGTAGGGGGCGGCGGCGTGGCCGACGAGGTTGCTCTGGTAGACGTCGCCGCGGCCGATGGCGGCGCGGACCTCGTCGACGGCGTCGGCGTGCTGGGCGGGGGTCCAGCTCTCGGCCCAGTCGCCGAGCCACCACGGTGGCGGTGGTCCGGGACGGGTGAACCGGGTGGGGCCGTGCTGGTAGACCACGACGACGAGGTCGGGTAGGACCGGTGCGGGCTCGGGCGCCCCGGTGGGTGCGCCGGCCAGCAGCGCCCCGGCGGCGGCGGACAGGTACAGCGCCGCGCCGCAGACCTCGGTGCCGTGCTGGCCGGTGGCGGGTCGGGTCAGGTCGTGCAGGGGTAGGCCGTGCGCGGCGAGGAACTCCTCGGCGAGGGCCGCGGGGTCGCCGCCGTCGCCGCGGGACCAGTGCAGGCGGGCGCGTTCGGTCAGCGCGCCCCGGCACGCGGCCGGCGCGGCGGGTACATCGACGGTCGCAGCCGGGCCGCTGCTCGCGGCGGTCGCAACCGGGCCGCTGCTCGCGGCGCACACCTTTGGGAGCGTTTCCACGCCGTACGGTCCAACCTTCCTCATCCGTTCAGTGGATTTCCCGTGCACCAGGCGGGCACCTGCTCGATGCTGGACACTTTCGCTTGGTACTGTGCGTCACTGGTCATGTGAACCATGACACAGTGCCCCCACAGTCCGGAGAACCCGATGTGCCAGCACCAACCGACCTGCCCCTCCGCTGAAGCCACCGACCGGGAAGCCGCGCGGGTCCTCGCCTGCTTCCGTGAGCAGGGCTGGAGCCTGCTCTGCAACGGTGTCATCGTCTTCGAGGACACCGGCGAGCTGCTTCCTGACGGCAGCAGCATCGCACCGCACCGCGGCCCCGCCCGCCACGCTCTCGTGGCCTGACCGACCACTCAGCGTCACCGTTTAGCCGCCGTCGACCCAGGCTAGTCCCCCGGTAAGGGACGTCCCCGCCCAGGTCGCAGCGGCTGCCGGGGCAGGCCGTATCGCCCGCCCCGGCGCGCCGTCGTCAGTCTCGACCGGCTGCGGCGTCGTCAGTCCTCGAACGCCTCCGGCGACGGGCACGAGCAGACCAGATTCCGGTCGCCGTACGCGCCGTCGATGCGCCGCACCGGCGGCCAGTACTTCCCGGCCCGGTCCACCCCGGCCGGGTACGCGCCCACCGACCGCGGGTACGCGTGCGACCACTCGTCACCGCTGACCATCGCCGCGGTGTGCGGCGCGTTTGCCAGGGGGTTGTCCCCCGCCGGCCACGCCCCGGAACCCACCTGCTCGATCTCCGCGCGGATCGCGATCATCGCGTCGCAGAACCGGTCCAGCTCGGCCAGGTCCTCGCTCTCGGTCGGCTCCACCATCAGCGTTCCCGCCACCGGGAACGACATCGTGGGCGCGTGGAAGCCGTAGTCGATCAGCCGCTTCGCCACGTCGTCGACGCTCACCCCGGTCGCCTTCGTCAACGGCCGCAGGTCGAGGATGCACTCGTGGGCCACCAGGCCCTTGTTGCCGGCGTACAGCACCGGGAAGTGCCCCCGCAGCCGCGCCGCCACGTAGTTCGCCGCGAGGACCGCCACACCGGTGGCCCGGGTCAGCCCCTCGGCGCCCATCATCCGCAGGTACGCCCACGGGATCGGCAGGATCCCCGCCGACCCGTACTTCGCCGCCGAGATCGCCGGGGTGGCGTCGACGTGCGCGCCCTGCGGGTCACCGGGCAGGAACGGCGCCAGGTGCGCGCGCACCGCCACCGGGCCCACCCCCGGGCCGCCGCCGCCGTGCGGGATGCAGAACGTCTTGTGCAGGTTCAGGTGCGACACGTCCGCGCCGAACTTGCCGGGCTTGGCGAACCCGACCAGGGCGTTGAGGTTCGCCCCGTCGACGTACACCTGCCCGCCCGCGTCGTGGACCTTCGCGCACAGCGACGCGATACCCGTCTCGTACACACCGTGCGTGGACGGGTACGTCACCATGATCGCGGCGAGCGCGTCGCGGTGCTTGTCGATCTTCGCGTCGAGGTCGACGAGGTCGACGTTGCCGTCGTCGTCGCAGGTCACCACCACGACCCGCATCCCGGCCATCACCGCCGACGCCGCGTTCGTGCCGTGCGCCGACGACGGGATCAGACACACGTCGCGGTGCGTCTCCCCCCGCGACGCGTGGTACGAGCGGATCGCCAACAGGCCGGCCAGCTCACCCTGCGAACCGGCGTTGGGCTGCACGCTGACCGCGTCGTACCCGGTCACCTCGGCCAGCCACGACTCCAACTGACCGATCATCTCCCGGTACCCGGCGGTCTGCGCGTCCGGGGCGAACGGGTGGATGTTCGCGAACTCCGCCCAGCTGACCGGCTCCATCTCGGTGGTCGCGTTCAGCTTCATCGTGCACGACCCGAGCGGGATCATGCCCCGGTCCAGGGCGTAGTCGAAGTCCGACAACCGCCGCAGGTAGCGCAGCATCGCCGTCTCCGAGTGGTGGCTGCGGAACACCGGGTGGGTGAGGAAGTCGCTGCCGCGAATCAGGTCGACGGGCAGAGCCGCGTCCGCGTCGGCGTCGAACGCGGGCACCCCGAACGCCGCCCACACCTGCGCCAGGTGCGCGTCGGTCGTGGTCTCGTCGCAGGACACCCCCACCCGGTCGGCGTCGACCAGCCGCAGGTTGACACCACGCTCCGCGGCGGCGGCCACCACCTCGGCGGCCCTCCCGGGCACGGTCGCGGTGACGGTGTCGAAGAACGCGACGTCCGCGACGTCCACCCCACCGGCGCGCAACCCGGCCGCGAGCCGCGCCGCCATCGCATGGGTACGCGTAGCGATGGCGCGCAGCCCGTCCGGGCCGTGGTAGACGGCGTACATGCCGGCCATCACGGCCAGGAGCACCTGCGCGGTGCAGATGTTGCTGGTCGCCTTCTCCCGGCGAATGTGCTGCTCACGGGTCTGCAACGCCAACCGGTAGGCCGGGTTGCCGTCCGCGTCGCGCGACACCCCGACCAGGCGCCCGGGCAGCATCCGCTCCAGGCCCGACCGCACCGCCAGGTAACCGGCGTGCGGCCCACCGAAGCCCATGGGTACGCCGAAACGCTGGGTGGTGCCGGCGGCGATGTCGGCGCCGATGTCGCCCGGTGCGCGCAGCAGCGTCAACGCCAGCAGGTCCGCCGCCACTGTCACCAGGGCGCCGACGGCGTGCGCGGCCTCCACGAGGCGGGCGTGGTCGCGTACCGCCCCGGACGCCCCCGGATACTGCAGGTGCAGGCCGAAGAACTCTCCCGGCAACTCGTCGCGCTGCACGTCGAGGACCCGCACGTCGATGCCGAGCGGCTCGGCCCGGCTGGTGATCACCGCGATGGTCTGCGGCAACGCGTCGGCGTCGACGACGTACACGCCGCTCTTGCTCTTGGAGGCCCGCCGCGCCAGGGTCATCGCCTCCGCCGCCGCGGTGCCCTCGTCGAGCATGGAGGCGTTCGCGGTGGCCAGGCCGGTCAGGTCGGTGACCATGGTCTGGAAGTTCAGCAGCGCCTCCAGCCGGCCCTGGCTGATCTCCGGCTGGTACGGGGTGTACGCCGTGTACCAGGCCGGGTCTTCAAGGACGTTGCGGCGGATCACCGCCGGGGTGTGCGTGCCGTGGTACCCGAGCCCGATCATGGACACGGCGACGGTGTTACGCGCCGCGAGGGCCCGCAGCTCGGCGATCGTCTCGGCCTCGGTGGCCGCCTCGGGCAGGTCGAGGGTGCCGTGCCAGCGGATCACCTCGGGGATCGCGGCGTCCATCAGCTCGTCGATCGAGTCGTGCCCGACGACCTCCAGCATCCGACGCTCATCGTCGGGGCCGGGACCGATGTGACGGGTGGCGAACTGCTCTACAGTCATGGGTGGCACTCCCGGGGCGAGGTCGACGTGTCGGCCTCCCCCTCTGTCGCACCCACAGGGGCACTCCACAGCGCCTGCCCACGAGGTCCTTTTGCCTGAGAGGTTCCGGGGAGGATTTGCCCCTTCGGCGCCGCCCTGCGTGCTGTCGGGCGGTCTCTCCCACGTGGGTGTTACCGGCGTGGTCAACGCTACCAGCGTTGGTGTTTCCGGCAGATGTCCTACCCCCGGGGGCTGATGTCCCACCCGGGCGGGGTGCCCATGCGGGGTTGGCCCGTCAGACCCCCAGCGGCGCCCCGGCGCCGACCCGCGCGGCCACCTGCGGCAGCACCGCACCCAGCGGCGCGTCCACGCACACGGTGGCGTGGCCGTCACCCCGGGTCGGCCCCTGGTTGACGATCGCGACCGGGATGCCCCGTTTCGCCGCCCGAATCACGAACCGGCGCCCCGACATCACCGTCAACGACGACCCCAGCACCAGCAACGCGCGGGCCTGCTCCACGGCCGCGAAACACCGCGCCACCCGCTGCGGTGGCACCGTCTCACCGAAGAACACCACGTCCGGTTTCAGCATCCCGGTGCCGCAGATCCCGCAGTCCACCGGCCGGAACGCCTCCACCTGCTCATCGGGGAGATCAACATCACCGTCCGGGTTGACGGCGGCGACGCGGGCCACGAACTCCGGGTTGGCCTCGCGCAACCGCCGGTGCAGCTCCTCTCGGGAGGTCAGGTTGCCGCAGTCCAGGCAGGTCACCTCGTCGAGGCGACCGTGCAACTCGATCACCGACGGGCTGCCGGCCGCACCGTGCAGACCGTCGACGTTCTGGGTGATGACCGTGTCGACCAGCCCGGCGTGCTGCAGCCCGGCCACCGCCCGGTGCCCGGCGTTGGGCGCCGCGCCCGTGATCAGCCGCCAGCCCAGGTGGCTGCGCGCCCAGTAGCGGCGCCGCGCGAGGGGATCGCGGGTGAACGCCTGGAAGGTCATCGGCGTGTGCCGCCGCGCCACCCCGCTGGGCCCCCGGTAATCCGGAATTCCCGACTCGGTGGACAGGCCGGCGCCGCTGAGCACCACCACCCCACCACCGGCCACCAGCGAGGTCAACGCGTCGAAGCTCTCCATCACCTCTCCATGCTGCCTCAACCGGGCCGCTGACGCCGAGCCCCGCGCCGGGTGGGCGGCCCCACCCGGCGCGGACGACGGCCATGCGGCTAGGACGTCGGCGACGACGGCTATCAAGCTAGGACGTCGGCGACGACGGTTCTGCGGCTAGGACGTCGGCGACGACGCAGGCGATGTTGTCCGGCGCCCCCTCGGCGCGCGCCAGATCGATCAGCGCCCGCACCGTGTCCTCGGGATCGTCCGTCGCGGCCAACGCCGACCCCAACCCGGCCCGGCCGACGACCGCGGACAGCCCGTCGGAGCACAACAGGTACCGGTCACCCGGAACCGCGGTACGCAGCGCCAGATCCGCCTCGACCTGCCGGCCGCCACCGAGGGCACGCACCAGCACCGCGCGCTGCGGATGCGTCGCGGCCTGGTCCCGGTCGAGCCGACCCTGATCAACCTGGGTCTGCACCCAGGTGTGATCCTGCGTGAGCAACGACAACTCACCGCCGCGCAGTAGGTAGGCCCGGGTGTCACCGACGTGCACCAGCGCCAGCCGGGAGCCGCTGAGCAGCAGCGCGGTCAGCGTCGTGACGGGCTGGTCGGTGTCGGTGGCCAACGCGTGCACGGCACTGTCGGCGGCGCTCACCGCGCCGCCCAGCATCGTCAGCAGGTCCGCGCCCGGCACGTCGGTGAGGGCCAATGGCTTCAGGGCGTCGACGGCGGCGGCGCTGGCGGCCGCGCCGCCGGGCCCCCGCATCCCGTCGGCCACGGCGAGCAACCGCTCGGTGGCGTACGCGGTGTCCTCGTTGCTGTCGCGCACCAGCCCGGTGTCACAACCGGCGGCGAAGCGAACGACAACTGTGGGATCCGGGTCAGACATGGTGGTACCCCCTTCAGACAGGTGGTCCACGAGGAGGGTGGCGAGCCGGGCGCGGGCCGCGGTGTCGGCGCTGACCTGTTGCCAGTACGCGGTGACCGCCTCAGCCGCCGCTGCCGGCTCCAGGTCACACACGACCCGGATCGTCGCCAGCGGCATACCGAGCCGACGCAACTGGGCGACCAGCCGCGCCACCGGCAGCTGAGCCGGGTCGTAGAGCCGGTAACCGGACTCCGGATCGACAGCGGCCGGCACCAGCAGCCCGCCCTGGTCGTACAGGCGCAACGCCTTCGGCGTCAGCCTCGCCGCCCGGGCGAACGCCCCGATGGTCATCAGCCCCACGTCGACATCCTCCTCGCGCGCCGGTCACGGCGACCGGCTCCCACCAGGCTCAGGGTTGCCCGAAGGTCAAGGTCAAGCCGATGACGCCGGTAGGTTGGGCGCATGCGCGTCGTCATCGCCGGAGGCCACGGCAGGATCGCCCTACTGTTGCAACGCCACCTCGTCGGGCGCGGCGACACCGCCGTCGGCCTCATCCGCAACCCCGAGCAGACCGCGACGCTGCGCGCCGCCGGCGCCACCCCCGTCGTCTGCGACCTGGAGCACACCTCGCCGGAACAGGTGGCCGAGCACCTGCGCGGTGCCGACGCGGTGGTCTTCGCCGCCGGCGCGGGCCCCGGCAGCGGCGCCGCCCGCAAGGACACCGTCGACCGGGCCGCCGCCGCGCTGCTCGCCGACGCCGCCACCCACGCCGGCGTCCACCACTACCTGCTCGTCTCCTCCATGGGCGTGGACACACCACCCGCCCCCGGCACCGACGACGTGTGGGCGGCGTACCTGCGCGCCAAACGCGCCGCCGAGGACGACCTGCGCCGCCGCGACCTGGCCTGGACGGTGCTACGACCCGGCCGGCTCACCGACGACCCACCCACCGGGCGGGTCACCCTCACCCCACACGCCGGTAGTGGCGCGATCAGCCGCACCGACGTCGCCCACGTCCTCGCCGCGCTGCTCGACGAACCGCGCACCACCGGCGCGACACTGGAACTCGTCGACGGACCCACCCCGATCGTCGAGGCCGTCCGCGCCGCCGCCAGCTGACCGACCCGTCGCGCCGCAGGGGCTCGGCTGACACCCACCCACCAGGTGCGGCCCTCAGCCGCCCGGGCGGTGCGCGGCGACCAACACCGGCCCACCGGGGACGGTCGGAAAACGCCGAACGTCACCCAACCCGGCCTCCTCCAGCACCTCCGCCATCCGGTCGGCGTCGAAGGCGTTGCCGCCGTTGCGGACGGCGTTCCACCGGTCGACGGCCGCCCGCAACGGGTCCCCGGCTGGCGGATTGGTGCCGGCCACCAGCCAGCCACCGGGTCGCAGCGCCTGCACCAACCGGGGCAACGCGAGCGCCAACGTCTGCTGGGGAAGAAACGGCGCCGGCACCCACACCAGGTCGTACCCATCCGGCTCGGCCACGTCCGCGACGTCCTGCCGGCGCACACTGATCCGGTCCGCGACGTCGCGCGCCTCGGCCAACTCCCCGCGGGCCAGGTCCAACGCCCGCTGCAGCACGTCGATGCCCACCACCGACACCCGGGGCAACGCGCGGGCCAGGGCGACAGCCAACGCCGCCACGCCGGTGCCCACGTCCAGCACCCGGGCATCCGCCGAGTCCAAGCGCTCCGCCAGCCCCGCCAACTCGGGCACCACCCGGGTCGCCAACGCCCGGCCGGTCGCCGCCGACGCCCGACCCTGATGCAGCAACACCTCGTCGTCGACCTGCGCCCAGCCCGCGCCACCCCCGCCGGAAGGCTCCTGCGCCGCCGCGGCGACCGCCTGCCGCAGCGAACTCAACCGCGCCTGCACCGCGCTGCGCCCGGTCGGCCCGTCGGCAGGCACCAGCGACGGGTGCGCGACCGGCGTCCCGCCGTCCCAGGACAGCAGACCGGCCGCTTCCAATACCGCGGTGCGGTGCGGCGACGCCGCGAGGACCTCGGCGAGCGGGGCCGACAGGGCGTCACTCATGGTGCCGACAGCGGCCGCCAGCGCCCACGCCGACGCCTCCAACGCGGTCAGCGGGTCCGCCGATCCGCCGGATGGAGACGGTGATACCGACACGACGGCGCCTCTCCCCGGGGCGGGCCACCGGTCAGCCCCGCCTGACCCCTCCGACTATGCCACCGCCGCCAGCGCACCGGGTGGGGTCCACCTCAGCGCACCCCACCCGGCGACTCAGCGCTGCTGGTGCCGCGGCAACGCCGACTGACCCACCACGCCACCCACGAACGGCGCCCCCGGCGTCTCCGCCGCGATCCGATCCATCGTGCGCGCCAACTGCTCACTGCCGTCGTCGAGATGCCGCGCCGCCGCCTGCATGTGCGACACCATCATCTCGCCGAAGATCCGCAACGCCTCCCGGGTCGCCACCGTGTCGTCGAAGCTCGACCCCGCCGCGCTGCGGTACTCCGCCACCGCCCGCTCCGCCTCCTGCTTCGCCTCCGCCTCCGCCGCGTGCAGGTAACTCTCGTACTGCACCCGGGCGTACTCGGCGACCCGACGCGCGTAGTCATGCGCCTGCGCGATGATCTGCTCGGCCTCCCGCTGCGCCGCCGACAGCAGATTCACCTCACGCGCCGCCGGAAGCTTCGCCGCCGCCCCCGTACTCGGGATCACCCCGTGCCGGTGCAACTCCACCCGGTCGGTCAGGCGCTCGTTCTCCGCCCGCAACGTCGCGATCTGCGTCGCCAACAGGTCCAACTCGTCAGCGACCTGCACCCGGAACCGGTCCACATCAGCGTTGTCGTAACCACGCCGAGCGAACGACGCCGCACCGAACTCCCACCGCCGAACCCGGTCGGCGGTCATCCGCACCTGCACACCGCCGGACACCTGCACCCCGTCATACCGACTGATCGGCGTCGCACTCACCTGTGCCCACCTCCCGAAGTGCCACCCGCAGCCGACTGCTGCACCGCCGTGCGCCACGCCGGGCCGTACCACTGCGCGCCCAGGCCCTCGTGGTGCACCTGACCCGCGTGGTAGCCCGCCTGCACCAACGTCCGCACCGCGTGCGACACCATCTCGTCCGACCCACACACGAACACGTGCCGGGACCGCCAGTCACCGTCGGCCAACGCCCGGTCCACCGCCTGCACGAACTCCCCCGGCCGGTGCATGTCGGCACCGACCACGTACGTCACCGTCAACCACGGATACGACGACGCCAACTTGTCGATCGCATCGCTGTCGTAGAACTCGCTACGGGACCGGGCCCCCACATACAGGTCCACCCGCCGGCGGGAACCCTCCGCGGCCACCTGCTCCACCAACGCCTTCATCGGCGCCCAGCCGGTACCCGACACCAACAGCAACAGGTCACTGGAGCCCGCCGCCCACAACCCCAGCCGGTCCCCCACCGGCGCCGCCAGGTGAACCCGATCCCCCACCGCCGACCCGTACACCAGCCGCGACGACACCGCACCACCCGGCGCGGCCCGCACATGCAACTCCAACGTGCCGTCCGCCCGCGGCGCGTTCGCCGGCGAGTAGTACCGCCACGACCGCACCGACGGGTGCGACACCCCGATCGACTGACCCGGCGTGAACGGCAACAGATACTGCGGACGCACCGTCAACACCGCCACGTCGAACGCCCGCCGCTCATGCGCCACGATCTCCGCCACCCACCACGGCGGATTGACCGCCTCAGCGGCCTGCGCGGCCTCCACCATCACCTGGGCGACCAACCCGTACGCCGCCGTCCAGTCCGCAGCCAACTCGTCGGTCCACTGCTCGGCGAGGAAATGCTGCAACGTCGCCACCAGCGCCTCACCGACCGCCGGATAATGCTCCGCGCGGACCGCGAACTTACGGTGATCCGCGCCGAGATCCTGCAGGAAACCCACCAGCCGATCCACCTGGTCCACGTTGGACACGATGTGACCCAACGCGGTCACGAGGCGGTCCCGCTGACCAGCCATGTTCGTGGGGAACATCTGCCGCGTCTCGGGATGGGCGAGGAACAACGTCGAGTAGAAGTAGAGCGGCACCTGATCGCCGTGACCGGCGACCACCGACCAGCTCTGCTTGAGGCGAGCGGCGTCCACGCTCAGACGCCCGACCTGTTCCCGGCAGCCACCACCTGGCCCTGCACCTGCCCCAGCACCGTCTGCACATCGGCGATGACGTCCGCCGGCACTCCGAGCTCGGTCAGCGTCACCGTCAGGTACTCGCCCACCTTCGCGTAGTGGCCCACCGTGATGTTCAACGGCTGGTGCGCCTCGTCCAACCCGCGACCCGTGTACTCGTTCGGGCCACCCAGCACCACCGTCAACATCAACGCCAGATGCCGCCGCTGACCCGCCATGTCCACGCCAGCGAAATAGCCCGCCAACTCCGGGTCCGCGAGCACCTTGTCGTAGAACAGCTCAACCGCCGCCTTGACCGAACTGGCACCGCCAATACGGTCGTAGTGCGAGGTGGGAACAGTCTCTTCCGTAACCGTCACGGTCGTTCCTTCCGGGGGGTGAAGGGTCCAGAACCGTGAGGGACCATAGCGTGTCAACCGCCCCCGGTCAGCGCCCCCTTATCGGATTCCCGACAACAGGACGACACGGTGCGTCACCACTACCGATGGGTATCTCCACAATGGGCAACCGACACGACACCCACGGTATCCACAGTGGACCGACGCGGCCGATCAACCCCCGCCACCGTCACCGACGGTCGCGAGAAAACAACCGGAAAAAAACCGAAAGACCGAACCGTCAGCCGGCGCGCCGCCGCGCCCGCCGCGCCGCCAACTCGTCACCCACCGGATCCGGGCCCGCCGCCACCACCGGCTCCACCGGGCCGCTCGTCGCCGGCTCCGCCGGCAGATGCGACAACGACCCCTGGATCTCCTTGAAAGCCCCACCGATCGCGATGCCGAAGACCCCCTGGCCACCCTGCAACAGGTCGACCACCTCCTCCGGAGACCGGCACTCATACACCGTCGTCCCATCAGAGATCAGCGTGATCCCCGCCAGATCCTCCACACCACGCGACCGCAACGCCTCGATCGCCTTACGGATGTTCTGCAGGGACACCCCCGCATCCAACAACCGCTTCACGACCTTCAACACCACCAGGTCCCGGAACGAATACAACCGCTGCGTCCCCGAACCCGAGGCATCACGAACGCTCGGCACCACCAGCGTCGTCCGCGCCCAGTAATCCAACTGCCGGTAACTGATGCCCACCGCATGGCAGGCCGTCACACCCCGGTAACCAACCGAACCGTCACCCTCAGCCGCCACACCTGGCGACGAGGCACCCGACTCGTCGAACTCTGCACCCGGATCGGAATCCCGCGGCTCGTGCATCCGGACAACCTCCCCGTCAGTGTGGCGACGCATCGTTTCCGGGACGCGCACCCCTCGACATGGAAACCCTATCGCCACCGTCAGGGGTTACCACGGAGGAACCGACGCGACACGCCGCGCAGCCACCGAGAAAGATCACCAACAGAGCCCAGGCACACCTCAGCCCGCGAAATCCTCCGGACGCACCTGCTCCAGGAACTCGCGGAACTTCTCCACCTCGTCCTCCTGCTCATCAGGGATAACGATCCCCGCCTCGCTGAGGACCTGCTCCGCACAACGAATCGGCGCGCCAACCCGCAACGCCAACGCGATCGAATCGCTCGGCCGCGCCGACACCCGCACCCCATCACCGATCAACAGATCAGCGTAGAAGACGTTCTCCTTCAGCTCGGTGATCTCCACCGCCTGCAAGGGCGCCTTCAACGCCGCCAACACGTCCCGCAGAAGGTCATGCGTCAACGGCCGGGCCGGCTTGACCCCCTGCTGCTCATAAGCGATAGCCGTCGCCTCGACCGCGCCGATCCAGATCGGCAGATAGCGGTCCCCCTCGACCTCCCTGAGCAGGACGATCGGCTGGTTGCTGGGCAGCTCCACCCGAACTCCGACCACGCTCAGCTCGCGCACCGCCGCCTCCGTGTCGTTGTCACCTACGCCGCACCGCGCCTTTCCCTGCACGGTACACGGACCGCAACACGGCCGTCCCATGCGCTACAGCACCACGTCCGCGCCGAAAAGGGGTTACCCCGGCAAGCCTACGGCACGCTTCCCGGAAGAGATCTTTCCGCTCAGCCACCACCCACCGGGCACCCTCACCGACCCAACGTCGACCGCAGCCCCACCCGCACCAACGCCGCGTGCAACTGCTCCGACAACGCCACCAACTCCCGCGCCGTCTCCGCCGCCCGCGCCCGCGCCGCCGGATCACTCTGCCGCGCCAACGGCGCCACCAACTGCGCGAACAAACCGACCTCCCGGTCCGCCGCCGTCCGATAACCCCGCAGGTGCCGCGGCTCCAACCCGTACGCCGCCAACCCCGCCACCGCCGACGCGATGATCAGAGCATCAGCGTCATACCAACCCGGCGGATCCGACACCAACACACCGAGCCGCTCCAACTCCACCAACGTCGACTCGTCGATCCCACTGCGCGCCACCAGATCCGACCGGCCGAGCCGCACCTGCGACGACTCGGCCGGCTCCGCGAACTCACGACCCGGCACCGCACCATCAGGACCAACCGCCACCAACGCCGGCCGCGACCGCTCCGGCTGCTCACCGGACGAATCCCACTGGGCCAACTGCTCCCGAATCACCCGCAACGGCAGGTACCTGTCCCGCTGCGCGGTCAACACGAACCGCAACCGCGCCACATCGTCCCAGCTGTACTTCCGGTAACCCGCCGCCGTCCGCTGCGGCTCGACCAAACCCTCGGCCTCAAGAAACCGCAGCTTCGAAATCGTGGTATCCGGAAAATCCACCCGCAACTGCCCAAGCACCTCACCGATGCTCATCAGCGGCTCAGACCGAGCCGCCCCGGGTGACATGGAGGCCGCAGGCTCGTTCACCCCCGGCCGGCCTCCTCCTCCGGGCGCGGACCGGCGATGAACACCACCCGGAACTTACCGATCTGAACCTCGTCACCATTGCTCAACGTGGCCGCCTCGACCCGCTCACGATTGACGTACGTGCCATTCAGGCTACCCACGTCCCGCACCGTGAACGTCCCACCATCACGGTGGAACTCCGCGTGCCGACGCGACACCGTCACGTCATCAAGGAAGATGTCACTGTCCGGGTGCCGGCCACTGGTCGTCACATCGTGGTCCAACAAGAACCGGGCACCCGCATTCGGGCCTCGACGAACCACCAGCAGCGCCATACCCGGCGGCAACGAACCGGACATCCGGCTCGGCACCACATCGGTATCCGGCCCCTCCAGCACTTCGTCGAGCGAACCGAGATTGAGCGTCGAAGTGACGTCGAGTGGGGGGAACTCGTCGTCTGGCCGCGTCATGGGACCACCTCACGGATCTGTTCGGTCGGCGTCGGGTAATGGCGGGTCTGGCCGCCGGGCACTTGAACACCCGGCGGCTGGCTCCCCGTGCCCGGGAAGGCAATTCCGCAACGCTCAACTATTGGGTTCTCGGTCGACTGGGCGAGCCTAGCCAGCGCCGAAATGCAGGGCAACCGGACGCGCGCAGACATGCCGCGCACCGGATCAAGCACACTCAGCCTTCGGTGATCTTCTGATACGCGGCCGCCGTCAGCAACCCATCCGTCGCAGTCGGATCGTTCGGCGTGATCTCCACCAACCAACCCTCACCGTACGGATCAGTGTTGATCAGCTCAGGCGTGTCAGCCAACGCATCGTTGCGCGCCGCCACCGTACCGGCCACCGGCGCGTAGATCTCCGACACGCTCTTGGTCGACTCGATCTCACCCAACGAGTCACCGGCCGCGACCACCGCACCCGCCTCGGGCAACTGCACGTACACGATGTCACCGAGCGCGTCCTGCGCGAAGTGGGTGATGCCGACCCGGACCGAAGCCGTGCCGTCACCCGCCACCCACTCATGCTCGGCGGTGTATCGCAGATCCTCGGGAATCACCAGACGCGTCCTTCATCCATCGGTGCCCCGGACCACCCGGGTCCGGCGCGGCCGCGCCGGTCAGGAGACCGGACGGGCGTGTTCCAACTTGATCGGCACGTGCAGCGCCGAAACCTCGGCAACCTCACGCTCCCCAAACGTCACGTTACCGCCGTCACCCCGGACCGACGCCACCACCCCACCAGGAATGTTCAACGCCGTACGCATCGTCGCCGGATCACCGATCACCGTGATCGTGTACGGCCCCGACAACCGACGCCCCTCCACGATCAACGACGCGTTGTTCTCCCCATCGAGGAAGTACGTCGACGCGATGATCCGCACCGTCGCCCGATCCCCACCGGAAATCTGCATCGCCTCAGCGCCCGCACCACGCAGCTCCTGCACCGCGTCCAACACCCGATTCGCCGAAATCGGCTTCACACCGCCGTCGAACTGCACAGTCAACCCCGGACCCACAGCCGGCAACGTCCCCGCCAGGATGCCCAACTCGTCCGCCCGCCGCGTCGCCTCATCCAACGCCGCCTGACGACCCTGCTCACCCGAGCGCAACTGCCGCTGACTGTCCTCCAGAGCCCGGATGTCCTGCTGCAGGCGATTCTCCCGCGCATCCAGATCCGACAGGATCCGGACCAGATCCTCCTGACGGGTGGCACCCAGAGTCGGGTCCGTCGACGTCGTCTTCAACTGCACGACCAACGTGAACCCCAGCAACGCCAACAACGCGGCGATCATCACCCCCGCCGCACTCCACCGGGACCGACCAGCCACCACCGGCGCCGCCGACTCCCCCACCGGCTCCGCCAACCCGTCCGCACCCGCAACCGGCTGCTCCCCCGACCGCGACACCACGCTCAGGTCCACCGTCGCACCATCGTCGACCGGCTCCACACCCGGCTCCGCCACAGGCTCGTCATCCGCCGGCGCCTGCGGCGCCAACGGGCTCAACTCATCCGGATCCGGCGCATCCGGCCGCGGATCCGGCTCACCCGCCGGCCCACCCGGCCGCACCGGACCCACCGGCTGCGGCCACCCGGTCCCCGTGTCGGTCTGCTCGTCACTCATCGCAACCCAACCTACGCCCGGAACAGGTGCCGACGGATCGCCGCCACGTTGCCGAAGATACGCACCCCCAACACAACGACCACACCGGTGGACAACTGCCCACCCACCCCCAACTGGTCACCCAGATACACGATCAGACCAGCCACCAGCACATTCGAAATGAACGACACCACGAACTGCTTATCGTCGAAGATGCGGTCCAACCGGGCCCGCACCCCACCGAACACCGCGTCCAACGCGGCCACCACCGCGATCGGCAGGTACGGCTGCAACGCCGCCGGCACCGTGGGATCAAGCCACACGCCCAGCACCACACCGGCGAGCAACGCCAACACCGCGATCATCGGCCACCTCCGGAGGGGCTAACAGTCGTCCCCGGACCGGACGACCCGGGACTGCCGGAACGGACACCCGACGCGGAAGGGCTCGGACTGACCGACGGCTTGGCGTAGCGTAGCTGCGGCTCCGGCGCCGCCGGCAGGGTGAGGTCATCCGCCTCCCGCACACCGAACGACAACCCCGTCCCCTGCGCGACCTTCCGCATCAGCGCCGCGTTCCGACTGTCCTCGAACTTGCGCCGCATCGAACCCGGCCCAATCGCCGACACCTCGTACGGCCCGGTCACCGGCCGGAAATCCACGAGCATCGCCTCACCCGCCGACCGGATCGTCGACGTCGACGTCAACCGCTGCCCGTTGATGGCGATCGCCTCCGCGCCAGCACTCCACAACGCGTTCGCCACACCCTGCAGGTCGCTGTAGAGCACGCGCGGCGGCCCAGCGCCGGCACCGGTGACCGCATCAGCCTTGTCCGGCGCGTCCGCCAACCGCACCACCACACCATCACCGCGCACCCGGCCCAACCCGGTGCTCGCCTCCAGGTTGCGCAACCGGGCGGCGGCCGAACCGGTCAACGCCGCGTCCCGCTGCCGACTGACCTCCTCGCGCAGCTGATCCGCCTGCGTGGACAACCGGTCGGTCTGGCTCTCCCGCTCCTTGATCTGCGCCACCAGACCCGAACGGGCCTGGCTGCGCCCCGGCTCGTCTGCCATCGTCTGCCGGTACGCGACCGCGAACAGGAAACCGAGCATCACCACCACGACCAGGCTCACCGACCGTGCCGGCAAGGCCCGCCACCCGCGCGCCGGAGCGGACTCCGCCGAGCGCCGACGGGCGGCAGCCGCGTCCGCGTACCCCGGATCCAGCGGGTTGCGGAACAGCTCGGTGAGGAAGTCCGGCGCGTACACCCGGTCCTGGCCGGGTTTTCCCAGCCGAGGCGCGCTCACGCCGCCGCTCCCGGACCGCGCGCCGCGCGCACCAGCCGGGCCGCCTGCACGACGTACATCGCGCCGGCCACCCAGTACAGCACCAGCCCCCACCAGGCCAACGCCCAACCGATGGCGCTCGCCGCCGTCGCCACGTCGGTGGCCGCGCTGGCCAACAGCAGCACCGGGAACGCCGCGAGCAGCAGGAACGTGGCAGTCTTGCCCACGTAGTGCACCGGCGGCGGACCGTACCCGTAGCGACGCAGCACCGCCAGCGAGGCCAGCAGGAGCACCTCACGGGCCAGCAGGGCCGCGGTGAACTGCCACGGCACCACCTCCCGCGCGGTGAAGGCGATCAGGGTGGCGAGGATGTAGAGCCGGTCGGCGAGTGGGTCGAGCAACTCGCCCAGGCGGCTGACCTGGTGAAGGCGGCGGGCGATCCAGCCGTCGACCCAGTCGGTGGTGCCCCCGATGGCCAGCACCACGACCGCCGCCACGTCGGCCCGCGCCACCAGGAACAGGTAGAGGAAGAGCGGCACGCCCAGCAGCCGCCCGAAGCTGATCAGGTTGGGCAGGGTGAGGACCTGGTTGCCGGGAGTCTCGTCACCGGTGTCCCGCGGTTGCTCTGCCCGAGCCGGCCGACGCGACACCGATCCTCCTCCACGGCACGCGGGCCCCCGGCCGGCGCCGGGCGCGGCTGAGGGTCGTACGCGCTGTCGGGCCGACCAGCGCCGGCTCTCCCCTGCGGCCCCGGGCGGGGCCCCTTGCCCTGATACGGCCCGCGATCTCGATGATCGCGGGCCGGGTAGGTGCGCTGCCACTATATCGGGCTTCCTCTCGCTGGCCGGCCGCTGCCGTGGCCTGCCGGTGCGGCGATGTCGCACTGTGGCGTGGATCACCACGCGTAGAGCGTCCTAGGATACTAGTGGAAGAAGGGTTGGCGCTCAGGCCGTCTGGACGGCGGGATCGGCCTGCTGCTCGGGCACCGAGGTCGCCGCCCGAGCGAACCCGGCCAGCGCCAGCAACAGCTCGTGCTGCATCCGCGCCGGCATCCGGTCCAGCACCGCCTGCACCGCGCGCTGACGCCGCTCGGCCAACTCCCCCAACAGGGTCAGCGCCGCAGGCGTCGGCACCAACCGCACCTCACGCCGGTCACGCGGATCGGCCACCCGACGCAACAGCCCGGTCGCCTCCAACCGGTCGCACAGGCGGCTTGCCGACGAGGGCACCACGTCCAGCAGCTCCGCCAACCCGTTGACGTTGGTCTCCGGGCGACCGCTGATCAGCAAGAGCACCCTCAGCTGGGTGGGCGGCACCTGGTGCCGCGACCCGGCCGACTCCAGCACGGCGATCAGCGTCTCGGCGGCCGTGGTGATCGCCGCGGCGAGATCCGCAGGTCGCTCCACCTGATGTCCCCTGCCGTTGTCGCGCTGGTGCCCGCCCGGCAATGCGGCGGCGAAACTCACGCCATGCTCCGCTCGCGTGGACCGTGCCAGTCCAGACAGACCACGACGGCGTCGTCACGCAGATCGGAATCGGCGTGATAGGCGTGTAGCTCGCGCATCACCGTACCAACCGCCTCGGCCGGCGGCTGCAACCGCGTGGCGCGCAGGGAACGTGCCATCGCCCGCTGCCCGTACGGCTCCTGGCCCGGCGGTTCGGCGGCCCACACCCCGTCGCTGACGACGAAGAGCCGGTCACCGGGGACGAGTTGCATCTCCTGAAGCTCGTAGCGGGTCTCGGCGAACATGCCCAGCGGCAACTGCTGATCGAGTTTCATCGGCTCGACAGTGGACCCGCGCATCCGCAACAGGTGGGGCGAGCCCGCGTCGACGGCCCGCACCCGGCCGAGGCGAGTGTCCACCTCAAGCAGCAGGGTGGCCACGTACCGGGCGCCCCGGTGTTGGTAGAAGACCGTGTCCGAGGCCAGCTCGGCCTGCTCCACCAGGCCGCCACCGGAGCGACGCGCGTTGCGCATCGCGTTGACAGTGACGGCTGTCAACAGCGACGCCGCCAGCCCGTTGCCCTCACCGTTGAGCACCGTCACGGTGAGACGGTCGCCGTCCAGCGACCAGTCGAAGTGGTCGCCACCCACCGTGTACGCCGGTTCGAGCTGGCCGGCCAGGTCGAACGCGTGGTGGGACACACCACGACCGGGCAGGAGGTCCCACTGCATCTCGGCGGCCATCGTCAGTCGCTCCCGACGGCGGGCCCGCCGGTAGCGGTCGGTCTCCCGGTCCGCCGCGCGCATCGCCACCGCCAGAGCGCCGGCGATGTCCGTCGCCCGACCGGTGACCGCCGCGTTCGGTACGGCCGGCAGCTCGATCATCAGCACACCCAGCCGCTCGCCCCACACGGTCAACGGCAGGTAGAGCCGGCAGGGGCCCTCACCATCGCGGACCGGCTGCTGGCTGCTGAAGCAGCGCTGCGCCATGGTGTGGCAGGCCAGGAAACCGGCCGCCGGCAGGTCCGGATCCAGCACCGGCCACAGGCCGCTGATCCGGTAGTCGGCGACGAAGACGTCGGTGCGCAGCGCGCCCATCGCGGACCGGATCGCCCGGTCCGCCGCCTCCGCCAACTGGTCGGGCGGAGCCTCGCGCAACGCGCGCGACACCACGTCCGGCGCGTCTACCATCGTCGACCTCCCCCGAAGCTTGCTGTAGGGCAAGCATCATACGGACGTCACCGGACGGGTGATCGGCGCGGTCAGTCACCCGCGCGGGTCGCGAGCACACCGTGGAACGCGTCGGGCACCTCGGCCAGCGGCCCTTCCGGGCGCCACTCGGCAACCGGGACGATCCCGTCCGCCGTCGGCGCCCACCGACCCAGCAGGGGCGCGAACGCCGCCGGTGGACGCATCCGGAACTGCGGCCCCATCATGGCCAGCGCCTGCGGGTGACCGGCCAGCTCCTCGGTGTCGAAGTCCACAGCGAGCAGGCTGCCCGGCGCCGCGGCAGCGTACAGCTCGTCGAGGGTGCGGGTCAGCGTGGCGTCGTCGAGGAACGCGGCCAACCCCAGGAAGACCACTCCGACCGGCCGCCGACCCCACCCCGGCACGAAACGGTGCAGCTGCGCCGGGTCGACGGTGCCGATGTCGGTCGCGTCGCCGAAGCCGTAGCCGGCCCGGTCGCTGCCGGCGAGGATGCTCTGTCCCAGTCGGATGGTGACCGGGTCGACGTCGGTGTAGAGCACCGTCGCGTCGGCGGCGACCTCGTGCACGTTGCCCATCGTCGGCACCCCGGCGCCGAACACCAGGAACCCGTCCACGCCCTGCTCGGCCATGGCCCGCACCGCCCGGCCCAGGAACGCCCGCAGCTCGCGGAACACCGGCGCGCACGGCCCGTACGCCTGCTCGAACGCGTTCGCGGCGGCCACGTCCACGGGGAAGTGATGCTGCCCGCCGAGCCAAAAGTCGATCATGCGAGCGGTGCTTGGCTGGTCCGGTTCACCCATCGGCGGCGCTCCCTCCCCGGTCGTCGCCAGCGTACCGACCTGGACGCGCTCGGCGGTATCGCGACGCGGGGGCGTCCGGGCCCGCGATACTGGCCGCGAGCGGAGGTGGGGCCGTGAACTCGGCGAACAACGCGGCGGTGGTGGTTGGCGTCGACGGCTCGGAGTCGGCGCTGCGCGCCGTGCGCCTCGCCGCCGCCGAGGCGGCCCGCCGGCACCGACCACTGCGGGTCGTGCACGGCTTCATCTGGCCGCTGCTGCACGTACCCGTCTCCCCTGCCCCGGATGCGCCTCCCGGCGGTGGGCTGCGCCACCGGGCCGAGGAACTCGTCGAGGCCGCGGTCCGCGAGGCCGAGGCGACAGTGCCCGGGTTGACGATCTCCGGCGAGATCATCGACGGTGAGGCTTCCGCGGTGCTGGTGGGCGAGTCCCCCACCGCCGCGCTCATCGTGCTCGGCGATCGCGGGCTGGGTGGGTTCTCCGCGCTGCTGGTCGGCTCGGTCGCGGTGCAGGTCGCCGCGTACGCCGACTGCCCGGTGCTGGTCGCGCGCGGCACGCAACGCCCCGACGAGCCGGTCCTGGTCGCCGTGGACGGCTCGGACGCCTCCCGGCTGGCGGCGGACTTCGCCGCCGAGACCGCAGTGTCACTCGGCGTGCCGCTGATGGCGGTGCACGCCTACCGCCATCCCGGCAGCAGCGGCCCGGGCGACATGCAACCCCTGGTGTACGACGAGGCGCGGTTGCGCGGCGAGCAGGAACGGATGCTCGCCGGGTGGCTGACCGGGCTCACCGAGGCCCACCAGGGTCTGCGGTTGACCTGCCAGGTGGTGCACGGCCGACCCGGCACTGTGCTCGCCGAGGCGTCCCGCTCCGCCCAACTGGCGGTCGTCGGTGGGCGCGGGCGCGGCGAGGTGACCGGGTTGCTGCTGGGGTCGGTGAGTCAGTCGATGCTGCACCACGCGCAGTGCCCGGTGGTCGTGGTCCGCGCGCCCCGGTAGTGCGCCGGGGTTGGTCCGCCGCCAGACGGGTAGACGGCCGCGGTACGCCCAGCGGACGGCGGGCAGCACCAGGTGCCCAGACCGACGAAGGAGGCACAGATGCCAGGACCACGGCCGGGCAGTAACGCGTACGACAAGCAGCGCGCGCGGTTGCGTAACGCGATCGACGACTCCGGACGCCGAGTACCCGACGGCAAGGCCAACCAGGTCGCGAACAGGATCCTCCAGGAGGATCGCGGTCAACGAGGCGTGGTGCGCGGCGACCGGACGTACGGCCCGAAGAGCGAGCGCGAACCGGGCGACCCGAAGTGAGGACGGTCGACGTGGCCGACGGCGCGATCGCAGGCGCCGTCGGCAGCACCGCGCTGAACGTGGTCAGCTTCCTGGACATGGCACTGCGGGGACGGCCGGAGAGCGACGTTCCCCAGGAGACCGTCGACCGGCTGGCCGGGATCGCGCACGTCGACCTGGGAAACGGGGCCCGGGCGGCCAACCGCCGCTCGGGCCTCGGGCCGCTGATCGGTTACGGGTTGGGCGTCGCCGCGGGCGTCGGGTTCGCGCTCTACGCCGGTGGTCGACGTCAGCCGTTGCCGGTGGCCACCGGTCTGCTCGGCGCGGGCGTCATGACCATGACCGACGGGTCGATCACCGTGCTCGGGATCAGCGACCCGCGTACGTGGCGGCGCTCCGACTGGATCTCCGACATCATCCCGCACCTCGCGTACGGGCTGGCGGCCGCCGCCACCTGGAACAGGTTGCGACGGCCGCCAGGCCGCGGTCGCTAGGTCCGTCAGCGGGTGTCGCTGTCGTCCTCGGCCACCGGCTCACCGGCCGGGCCGTACGGCGACACCTGCCCCTTCGGCACCGGACGACCGGCGTCACCGCGCGACGAGCCGCGGTTGGCCGGATGCCCGCCCGGGGCGGGGCCCTTGTTGTCCTGGCTGGTGGCGCCCAGTGCGTTGCGGCGCAACTCCTGCTGCTGCGGGTTCGTCACGGGGTGTCTCCCTCCGGTACGGCAGGCGGCAGAAGCCGCCTCCACCGTCGGCATACCCGCCCGCCCCGATGGCATTCCGGCCTCGGCCGGCGGTGCGACGGCTAGCCGCTCCTCAAGTGGGTAACCCGACCGGGTGGGCAATGATCGACGTGTGGTGCGGGTGTTGCTCGACCGGCGTGGCCGCACGTACGCGGAGGAGGCCGGCATCCGGCTTGCCGACCGGCCGGGGCCGCTGTACCAGCTGCTGGTGCTGACCACGCTGCTGAGCACCCGGATCCGCGCGTGCGTGGCGGTGGACGCGGCGCGGGAACTGTTCGCCGCCGGCTACCGCACCCCACAGGCGATGGAGGCGGCCAGTTGGCAGGAGCGCGTCGACGCGTTGGGCCGGGGCCACTACCGCCGCTACGACGAGCGGACCGCCACCATGCTCGGCACCGGCGCCCGGCTGTGCCTGGACCGTTGGCACGGTGACCTGCGACGCCTGCACCGGGAGGCCCAGGGCGACCCGGCCGGGCTGCGGCGGCGGCTCACCGAGTTTCCCGGCATCGGCCCCACGGGCGCGGACATCTACCTGCGCGAGGCACAGACGGTCTGGTCGGACGTGCGCCCGTACGCCGACCGTCGGGCCCTGGCCGGGGCGAAGCGGTTGGGCCTGCCGGGGTCCCCGGACCGGCTCGCCGGTCTCGTCGACGAACCGGACTTCGGCCGGCTCGCGTCAGCGCTGGTACGGGTGGCGCTGGGTGAGGAGTCCGCCGGTGAGGTCACCCGTGTCGCCGCCCGTTGAGGCGCTCACTTGACCGTCTTGTCCCCCGGCCGTGTCAGGTGCCACACGAGCAACGCGGCGAGCAGCGCCAGGACCACCACCCCGCCGGAGATGCCACGGCCCTCCTCGGGGCTGCGGCCGGCGCTGCCGAAGTAGATCACCGCGAGGCCGGCCAGCACCGTGACGAACGTACGCAACCCTCGGTCCTTCACGTCTGGCACCGTAGGCGTACCGCGTTCCCCGGCTTGTCGATTTGGGCCTTTTGTCAGCCTTCTGGGTGAACACTCAGCGCTCGGTGACGAACCCGCAGAGGCGTACCCGGCGCACCGCACGGTCGGCGACCTCCACCACCTGCAGGGTCAGACCGGGCAGCCGCACCGTCTCACCCGGGGATTCCGGCAGGTGCCGCAGTCGGGCCAGCACCAGACCAGCCACTGTCGTGTAGTCCCGGGACAACGGGAAGCTCAACCGCACCCCCAGGTCGGGCAGGTCGTGCAGCGGGAAGTCACCGGGCACCAGCAGGGACCCGTCCGATTCCCGGACCACCCCGCGCACGTCCCGGTCGGTCTCGTCGTACAACTCACCGACCACCTCGGCCAGAAGGTCCTCCATGGTGATCATGCCGTCGATGCCCCCGTGCTCGTCGACGACCAGGGCCAGTTGCTGATGCTCCTGGCGCAGCTGACGCATCGCGTCGGCGACCGGCAGGGTCACCGGTAGCAGCAGCGGCGCCTGGACCCGCTCACCCACTTCAGCGGTGCCGGCCCGCACCAGGTCGCGGATGTGCACCACGCCGAGCACCTCGTCCAGGCCGCCGGGGCCGGTGACGGGAGCGCGGGACCGTCCGGCGGCGGCGAGCCGCCGGACGCCCTCGTCGGCGGCCAGACCGGCGGGCAGCGTCGTCACCTCACGCCGGGCTACCAGGATCTCCCGCAGCGTCCGGCCGGCGATGTCGAACGCGCCGGTCAGGATCTCCCGCTGCTGGGCCGACAGACCGCGCTGGCTGGCCAGCATCTCCCGCAACTCCTCCTCGGTCATCTCCTCCCGGTTGGCCCGCGGGTCACCACCGGCGAGCCGCACGACCGCGTCGGTGGCCCGGCTGAGCAGCCACACCGCCGGCCGGGACACCCGAGCCAACAGATCCAACGGACCGGCGCTCAGCAACGCCCAACGCTCAGCCCGCTGCATGGCCAGCCGCTTCGGGGCCAACTCACCGAGCACCAGCGTGACGAACGTCAGCAGCACGGTCACCAGCAGAACCGCGGCGGGACGCGCCGCCGCGCCGAGGAAACCCAACGGCCCGACCAGCGGAGAGGCCAACGACACCGCGGCCGCCGCCGAGGCCAGGAACCCCGCCAGGGTGATGCCGAGCTGAATCGTGGCCAGGTAGCGGTTCGGGTCGCGGGACAGCTGCACCAACCGGTCACCGGCGCGGCTTCGCCGGCCCAGCCGCCGCAACTGCCCCTCCCGCAGGGTCACCAGCGCCATCTCGCTGCCAGAGAGCGCGGCGTTGACCAGCACCAGCACGGCCACCAACGCCAACTGCCCGAGCTGACTGCCCATCGCGTGCCCCCGTCCGCCGCCTGAGGTCACTCAACCGCAGCGGGGCGCGGCGTGGGCGGTGTTTGCGACCGCGCCCCCGCTCAGTCGACCTCCAGGTCGTCCAGCGAGATGGCGTGGGTCATCAGCCAGCGGGCCAGGGCCGACATGCCGAACAGCCACAGCGGCACCGACTCGGTGGGGCCGTTGGTGGCGTAGATGGCGAAACGGAGGTCCGGCGCCCGGTACGCCTCGATCCGCCACTTGTGCTGCCGGTCCCGCCAGACCGCCGAAGGGTCCATGGCGTCACCGTAGGTGACCATCACCGACCTCGGGGCCGGTTGGCCCGGCATCGCCGGCTCAGCCCGGCACCACCGTCGTCCCAAACACGATGCGGGCAACGGACACCAGGAGGCTGATGCCGACCGCGGCGAGGATCAGCCAGCCGAACCCACGCCACCCCGAGCCCCGGTCAGGCACCGGCACCGGCGGTGGTCTCCACAGCTCCCGGTAGGTCCAGGCCAGCACACCTGTCCCGAACGGCAGGAGGCCGACCCAGAACCAGAACCACCGGGTGCCGACCAGCGGCGGCGCGCCACCGATCAAGCGGCCCAGCCAGAGCACGGTCAGCACACCGGCGAGCAGAGCCGCGGCGTTCCCGATCCGGTGCGCGGTGCCGCCCCCGGCCTGCCCCGAACCGTCGACTGCGGCACGCCGCGCGTCCCACCCGGTGCTCGCCGACGAGTCCGGCCCGACGGCGGACGAGTCCGAGGCCAACGGCGCCCCATCGGCGTACCGGTTCTGGCCGTTCGACACGGTCCAGGTCAGCATCCCCCCGTCGGCCGCGTACTGCACACGCGGCCGGCTCCCCCAGTACGCGCCGTCGTCGGCCCAGCCGTACGCCCGCTGGTAGCTCACCACCCGGCCGGCCGCGAGATCCCGGTCGAGCTGGGCCTCGGTCGACGCGCGGGGCTCGACCCACCACGCCAGACCGGCCCACAGCACCCACAGCACCGGCAGCCCCCAGCGCAGCGCCACCGAGACGATCTCCCGCCAGCGGCCACCGAACGGCCGCGCCCGGGACGCCATCACCTCGACCATCAGCCCACCGTCGCATTCCCACGCCACCCTGTCAGCCCCGCAAGGGCGCGCGTTCAGGTGACGACGATCCGGACGTCGTCGGGCAGCCGGCGGGTCGCGCCCCGCCGGTCCAGCAGTTCCAGCAGGGGCACCGCCACCCGGCGGGTGGTGTCCAACGCCTGCCGAGCAGCGGAGAGGGTGAACGGCTGCGGCAACCCGGCCAACACCCGGACCGCGTCGTCGAGCGCGTCGGGCAGCAGCACCACGTTGTCGGCCAGACGCAGCAGAGCCCCGGCCCGCACCGCGGCGCCGATCTCCCGAGGGCCCAGACCGAGGTCGACGAGGCGGTCCGCTTCGGGGGCGCGGAACGGCCGGTCGCCATACTCAGCGCGGACCCGGCTCACGGCCAGGGCCACCGGTTCGGGCAGCGCGTTGGCGTTCGCCGCCCCGACCCGACCGGCGTGGATCCGCAGCGGCGGCCGGACCAGCGCCTCGACCAGCACCCGGTCGGGCAGGGCGAGGCGCTGACGCAGGGCGTCCACCGGCATTCCGGGCTCCAACGGGTGCTCCCGCGCGTACCGGGCGACCTCCTCGGTCAGCCGCTCGCCGAGCTGCCGCCAGTGCGCGGGGTCGGCCAGCCAGTCACCGGCCACCGGCGCCGCCAACGCCGGGCTGTCCCGCCCCGGCCGGGTACGCACCGGCACACCCATCCGGATCAACGCGCCGGCCCGGATCAGTCGGCGACGGCGCAGCTCCCCCGCCAGGTCGGGTCGACCGTCCAACTCGGCGAGGACCTGCGAGCGGGCGGCGGCCGCCCCCCGTCGGCCCAGCGGTGGCGGCGCCACGTCCAGCACCCGCACCCCGCCGCTGACGTGGTGGCGGCCCGGGTCCCGCAGCAGCGCCCGGTCACCCACCAGCAACGGCAGCGAGCGGGCCAGCCTCAGCCGGACGGTGTCCGGGCCGAGCGGGCGCACCCGTACCGGCACCGCCGCCGACCCGACGTGCAGGGTGAGGGTGGCTGGCAGGTCGCCGGCCGGGTCGCCGGCGAGCCGGACGTCGATGAGGTCGGTGTGGTGAAACCGGCCCGGGGTGAGCAGCGCGTCGCCCCGGCCGAGCCGGTCGCGGGGCGTACCCCGCAGGTTGACAGCGACCCGGGCGACCGCCGCCGCCTCCGGGCGGGCCTCGCCCAGGCAGTGCAGGCCGCGGACCCGGACCGGTTCGTCGGTGCCGGCCAGCTCCAGTTCGTCGCCGACCCGCAGCCGGCCGCCGCCGAGGGTCCCAGTGACGACTGTGCCGCTGCCCCGCACCGTGAAGCTGCGGTCCACCCAGAGCCGGACCGGGTCGTCCACGACCGGCGCGGGCAACTGGGCGGCGAGGCGGTCCAGGGCGGCCCGCAGCTCCGGCAGGCCGGCGCCGGTCAGGCCGCTGACCGCCACCGCCGGCACTGCGCCGAGGGTGGTCGCGGCGATCTCGGCGCGGGCGCGGGCCGTCGCCGGCCCCGGATCGGCCAGGTCCGCGCGGGTCACCGCGAGCAGGCCGTACGCGACGCCGAGCGCGTCGAGCGCGGCCAGGTGCTCGGCGGACTGCGGCATCCAGCCCTCGTCGGCGGCCACCACGATCAGCGCTGACGGGACCGGGCCGACCCCGGCGAGCATGTTCGGCACGAAGCGCTCGTGCCCGGGTACGTCGACGAAGGCGACGGTGGCGCCGGACGGCAGCGTCGTCCAGGCGAAACCCAGGTCGATGGTCATCCCCCGGCGGCGTTCCTCCGCCCACCGGTCGGGTTCCATCCCGGTCAACGCCCGGACCAGTGTCGACTTGCCGTGGTCGACGTGCCCGGCGGTCGCGACGACGAACACGTTCAGTCGTCCCCGGGTACGCGCAGCACCGCCGCGCGGACGGCGTCGTCGGCGTCGGCGGGCACACAGCGCAGGTCGAGCAGGAGTCGCCCGCGCACCACCCGCCCGAGGACCGGCGGGTTTCCGGTGCGCAGCGGGAACGCGTACCGCTCGGGCAGGCTCAACGCCCACGAGTCCAACTCCACGCCGGGGGCGCCGCCCCCGCCGACCACCGCGACGGCTGGCACCACCTCCGCCTTGCGGCCGTCCGCGCCGAGGCGGTCCCGCAGGCGCTCCACGCGTTCCCGCAGAGTGCCCGGCTCGGCGTGCAGCGCCGCGTAAGTCGGTGTGTGCGGTTGGTGCAGGGTGGCGGCGAGCGCGGCCAGGGTGAGCTTGTCCACCCGCAGCGCCCGGGCCAGCGGGTGACGTCGCAGCCGGTCGACCACCTCGGCGTCACCGAGCAGCAGCCCGGCCTGCGGCCCACCGAGCAGCTTGTCGCCGCTGGCGGTGACCAGCGTGGCGCCCGCTCGCAGGGTGCTGGCCGCGTCCGGTTCGTCGGGCAGCAGCGGGTCCGCGCCGAGCAGCCCGGAGCCGATGTCCGCGACCACCGGCACCCCGAGCGTGGCCAGTTGCCGTACCCCGACGGCGGAGGTGAAGCCGGTGATCCGGAAGTTCGACGGGTGCACCTTGAGCACGAAACCGGTCTGCGGGCCGAGCGCGGCGGCGTAGTCCGCGACTGTGGTGCGGTTGGTGGTGCCCACCTCGCGCAGCCGCGCGCCGGTGCTCTCCAGCAGGTCTGGCAGGCGGAAACCGTCGCCGATCTCGACCAGTTCGCCCCGGCTGACCACGATCTCCCGGCCGGCGGCCAACGCGGTGGCGGCCAGCACCAGCGCGGCGGCGCCGTTGTTGACAACGTGCACGGCGCCCGCGTCGGGCACGGCGGCGGCCAGCGCGTCGAGCGCGCCCCGGCCGCGGCGGGCCCGCCGGCCGGTGGCCAGGTCCAACTCGACGTCGGTGTGCCCGGCGGCGGCCACCACCGCGGCGACCGCGGCGGACGACAACGCCGCCCGGCCCAGGTTGGTGTGCAGCACGACACCGGTGGCGTTGAGCACCACCCGGGGGCCGGGCGTGGGCAACGCGGCGACCGCCGCGTCGCGTACCTCGTCGGGGTTGAGCTCACCGCGACGGGCGCGGCCCTGCGCGTGGGAGACGATGGCCTTGACCTGCTCCCGGCCGAGAGTCACGGTGGCGGCGGCCAGCACCGGGTCGGCGAGCAGCGTGTCCGTACGGGGCACCCGACGTCGCGGGTCCACCGGGCCGTCGCCCATCGCGTCATCTCCTGCAAGCGGTGTGGCGGAGACGGACGGGAATCGAACCCGCCTGGCCCGGGTCCCGGACCACTCCGGTTTTGAAGACCGGGAGGGGCACCAGCCGCCTGAACGCCTCCACCGGCCATTCGATCACACCGCGGGCGGCTCCGCCCAGTCAGATGGAACATCCATGGCGGTCCGCCGCGCTTCCACCCGCTCGCGCTGCGGCACCACTGTGTACCGGGGGTCGCGGGCCGAGGCGACACCACCGTAGAAGATGCCGAACCGGGTCAGCACCGACGCGGCCAGCAGCGCGGTCCCCGAGAGCGCCCCGACCACCCGGCTGCGCCTGCCCAGCAGAGCACCCGCCACCCCGCCGGCGGTCAGCAGCCGCCCGGCGCGCAGCAACCGACCCGGCCGACCCAACCGGTAGGGCTCGCTGAGCAGGCCGAGGCGGGTCTCCACCCGATGCGCGCCGTACAGCTCCATGGCCGCGCCGGCCACCGCCATCCGGCGGGCCGGCCCGGCCTCAGCCGGCGGCGCGGCGAGCAGACCCACGCCGGCGCCGCTGGCCAACGCGCTGCCCGCGAAGATCACCGGCAACTCGGGGTACGCCTCATGCCACGACGGCACCGCCGTGTCGGCCAGCAACACCCCGGTGTACGTGGCCAGCGCCGGCGCGGTGCCGGCGGCGAGCAGCCCGGCGGCGTGCCCGATCGACGGCAACGCCCGGCCGGCCAGCCCGAGCAGACCGCGCCGGGGCAGCACACCGGCCGCCTCGGCGATCGCGGCGATACCCGCCGCCGGCCCGTACGCGGTGAGGATCCAGGTACCCATCGACATCGGCGAGGTCGGCTTGGCCACCCGCAGCATGTGGTGGAACCGCGCCGGCCGGCCCAGGTCCTTGACCAGGAAGACGGCGCTGGCGCTGACGGCGGCCAACGCGGTGACCCGACCGGCGCGCCGCAACACTGGCCGCCCGGTGAGCTGCCCACCCGCGGCCAGCAGTGACGAGCCGGCTGCCAGCCCGCCGGTGAACAGGTACGCGGCGATGTCCCACTTCCACACCGGCCCCTTGAGGATGGGCCGACCGTAATAGGACGTGAACTCGGCCTCCGGCACCCGCAGTTCCTCGGCGCCACCGCCGCGCCGCCTGCGCCGCCGGCCGGGAGGTTCGCCGCTTCGCCGCACCGACTGGTGACCCCGACGGCCGCTGCCGACCTCGTCACCGCTGGTGCTGTCCCTGTCGGTGGTGATGGCCCTGCCGCCCGGGTGATCGCCGGCACTCGCCGGCGGCTCTGCGCCCCGCGCATGCTCTGCGCCCGTCGCGCTGCCCGGCCGCTCGTGGCTCGCCTGTGGTCGGTGGCCGCCCTCGTCGGCGAGCCGCTCCCGGAAGCGACGGAACCGGTCGCCCACGGGGCCGGATGGGGTCATGAGGAACCTCCGACGAACGCGGCGACGGTCGCCGCCGCCATCGCGAGAGCAGCGAGGCCGGCGCGCTTCCACATCTTCGGCAGGTCACGGGTGGTCACGACCGGGTCGGGCGGCAGCCCGTACACCTCGGGTTCGTCCAGCAGCAGGAAGAACGCGCCGTCACCACCCACGCCGTCGTCAGGGTCGTGCCCGTACAGGCGGGCCTCGGGGACGCCCCTGTCGTGCAGCGTCGTCACCCGGGCGGCGGCGCGTTCACGCAGCTCGTCCAGGGGCCCGTACTGGATCGACTCGGTCGGACACGCCTGCGCACACGCCGGAGTCATCCCCGCGCCCAACCGGTCGTAGCACAGCGTGCACTTCCACGCCCGACCGTCGTCCTTACGCTGGTCGATCACCCCGTACGGACACGCCGAGATGCAGTAACCGCAGCCGTTGCAGATGTCCTCCTGCACCACCACAGTGCCGAACTCCGTGCGAAACAACGAACCAGTCGGACACACGTCCAGGCAGGCGGCATGGGTGCAGTGCTTGCAGACGTCCGACATCATCAACCACCGGAAATCCGTGCGCTCCTCGACGCCCGTGCCCCGGCCCGGCGGTTGGGTCCCCGGCATCCCCAGGAACTGCGGTCCCGCGTCGACCGGCCGGGCCCGGTCCGCGTCGACCGGCGCCCCGAGGACGTCCGCCAGGGCGACACCATGCCCGGCCGGGCGGGGCTGCTCGATGAACGCGACGTGTCGCCACGAGTTCGCTGTCAACGCGCCGGTGTTGTCGTACGACATGCCGAGCAGGTCCAGGCCGCTCTCCGGAACGCCGTTCCACTCCTTGCAGGCGACCTCGCAGGCCTTGCAGCCGATGCAGACGCTGGTGTCGGTGAAGAACCCCATCCGCGGCGGCGCGTTCTCATAGCCTGCCTCGGGTGCCGGGTCCAGCGGACCGTACAGGCTGTTCGGGTCAGGAAGCACCGTGTTCCTTCCCCTCGTCGTCGGTGGTCACGGCCGGCGCGTGCTGGCCAGGGATGATCCCGGCGCGCCTCTGGTAGTCGGCCACCAGGTCGAGCAACGCCGGGCCGGTGGGACGACGGCCCGGCCGCACGTCGCAGGTGCCGACCTTGCTCTCCTGGATCAGCACGTTCGGGTCCAGGCTGATGCCGAACAGGTCGTTGGCCGAGTCGCCGGTGACCAGACCCTCGAAACCGAAGTGGTACGGCAACCACACCTGGTGAATGATCCGACCGTCCACCCGCAACGGGGTGAGCCGATCGGTCACCAGCACCTTCGCCTCGATCACCGCGCGGCCGCTGACCAGGTGCGCCCAACCCAGATGCGTCAGCCCGACCTCGCCGGCCAGGGCCGGGGACACCTCGACGAACATCTCCGGTTGCAACTCCGCGAGAGGTGACACCGTCCGGCTCATCGCACCGGCGGTGTGGTGCTCGGTGAGCCGGCTGACAGTGAACACGTACGGGAACACCTGAGCGTGCTCCTGCGGCGGACTCGGGTTCACCGAGTTCACCGGGTGTGCGTACATCTTGCGCGTCGGGTTGGCCTGCTGACCGTAGAGCGGGTTACGCACCGGCGACTCCACCGGCTCGTAGTGCGTCGGCAGCGGCCCGTCCAGGACACCGCTGGGCGCGTACAACCAGCCCTTGCCGTCGCCCTGCATGACGAACGGGTCGTCGCCCGCGATGCCCTCCGGCCCGGACGCGCCGGGCGGCGGCCGGTACGACGGTGGCTTGGTCTTCTCGAAGTCCGGCACGTCGTAGCCGGTCCACTCGGACTCCTCCGCGTCCCACCACACGTAGCGTTTGCGCTCGGACCACGGGTTGCCGTCCGGGTCGGCGGAGGCACGGTTGTAGAGAATGCGCCGGTTCGCCGGCCACGCCCAACCCCACTCGGCGGCCACCCAGTCCTGTTCGTGCCGGGACTTGCGCCGGGCCGCCTGGTTCACCCCGTCCGCGTACACGCCCGTGTAGATCCAGCAGCCGATGGCGGTCGAGCCGTCCGCGCGGGCCTCCGCGAAACTGGACAGCGGACGGCCGGTCGCCACGTCGTACCCGTTGATCTCGCGCAGCACCGCCTCGGCGCTCGGCTCCGCGTGCGGACCGTGCGTGGGGTAGTCCCAGGTGAGGTCGAGCAGCGCCCGGTCGCGCGGCAGCGGCGAGTCGGCCAGCCGTTCCCGCAGTTTGCGGCCCAGGTGATAAAAGAACCACAGCTCGGAGCGGGCGTCGCCCGGCGGCTCGACGGCCTTCTCCCGCCACTGCAACAACCGCTGCGTCTGGGTGAACGTGCCCTCCTTCTCCACATGCGACGCGGCGGGTAGGAAGAACACCTCCGTGCGGCACTCCTCCGGCACGATTTCCCCGGTGGCGACCTCGGGGCCGTTCTGCCAGAACGTCGCGCTCTCGATCATGAACAGGTCGCGGACCACCAACCAGTCGAGGTTGGCCATCCCGAGCCGCTGCGCGCGTCCGTGCGCCGAACCGACCGCCGGGTTCTGCCCGAGCAGGAAGTACCCCTTGATCTTCCCGTCGATCATGTTCAGCACCTGCTGGTACGTGCCGTGATCACCCGTCATCCGCGGCAGGTAGCCGTAACAGAAGTCGTTCTCCGGCGTCGCCGCGTCACCCCAGTACGCCTTGAGCAGGCTGGCGGCGAACGACCCCGCGTTACCCCAGAACCCCTTCTGCCCCGGATGGCGAATGCTGTCCACCCACTCCTCGAAGCTCGGGTGTTCGGCGTGGTGCGGCATCGGCAGATAACCGGGCAGCAGGTTGAACAGCGTCGGGATGTCGGTCGAGCCCTGGATGCTGGCGTGGCCACGGAGCGCCATCACCCCGCCACCCGGACGGCCCATGTTGCCCAGCAGGAGTTGGATGATCGCGCCGGTGCGGATGTACTGCACGCCGACGCTGTGCTGCGTCCATCCCACCGAGTAGATCAGCATGCCGGTGCGGTCCCGGCCGGAGTTCGTCGTCCACGCCCGCGCCAACTCCAGGAACTGTGCCTGCGAGATGCCGCAGACCCGCTCCACCATCTCCGGGGTGTAGCGGGCGAAGTGTCGCTTGAGGATCTGGTAGACGCAGCGCGGGTGCTGCAACGACTCGTCGCGGCGGGTCTGGCCGCTCACCTGCGCGCCGTGCGACTCGTGCGTCAACCCCGCCGCGCTGTCCCGCTCCTGCGCCGTGTGCCCACTGCCCGACGAACCCTCGTGCCCCTCGTACTGCCAGCTGTCCTGCACGTAGGCGCCGGTCTCCGGGTCAAAGCCGGAGAAGAAGCCGTCGCCGTCCTCGGTGTCGCTGAACTCCTCGCTGACGATCGTCGCCGCGTTGGTGTACGCGAGCACGTACTCCCGGAAGTCCAACTCGTTGTCGAGGATGTAGCGCACCACCCCACCGAGCAGCGCGATGTCCGTGCCCGCCCGGATCGGCAGGTACTCATCCGCGACCGCACTCGTGCGGGTGAACCGGGGGTCGACGTGGAAGACCTTCGCCCCCCGACGCTTGGCCTCCATCACCCACTGGAAACCCACCGGATGTGCCTCAGCCATGTTCGAGCCCTGGATGACGATGACGTCAGCGTTGGCGATGTCCTGCTGGAAATCCGTCGCACCGCCACGACCGAAGCTGGCCCCCAGACCGGGGACGGTGGCGGAGTGTCAAATACGGGCCTGGTTCTCGATCTGGAGCGCCCCCATCGCGGTGAACAACTTCTTGATGAGGTAGTTCTCCTCGTTGTCCAACGTCGCCCCACCCAGACTGGAGATACCCAGCGTCCGGTTGAGCGGCCGGCCCTGCGTGTCGACGTCCTCCCAGGTCTGCTCGCGGGCGGCGAGGATCCGGTCGGCGATCATGTCGAGCGCGGTGTCGAGCTCCAGATCCTCCCACTGCGTCGAGTACGGCCGGCGGTAGCGGACCTTGGTCTGCCGCAGCGGACTGGTCACCAGGCTCTTGCTCGCCGCGCCCTTCGGACAGAGCCGACCCCGCGAGATCGGACTGTCCGGATCACCCTCGATCTGACTGACCCGCCCGTCCTTCACGAATACCCGCTGACCACACCCCACAGCGCAGTACGGGCAGACAGAACGAGCCATCGAATCGGCGTCATCCGTGCGGGCGGTCAGCGCCCGGGACCCGTCGGACTTCGCCGCGGCACCACGGCCCAGCGGGTCCGTGCCGGTGAGCTGGCGATAGACCGGCCAACCCTCGATAAAGGTCCGTAGACCCACCCCGACACCCCCTCCCACGCGAGCGACCCTCTGAAGATAGGTCAACTGAGACAGGTTCGCGAACCGAGGACGCACGACAGCGCCGCCCCCGGCTGGTGGGCCGGGGGCGGCGCTGGTGTCGGTGTGCAGGTCGCCTCTCGGCGAGTGGCACGACGCGGCTCCAGCCGAACGGTATTCCGCGAGGGCGATATTAGGTGAGGCCCGGGGACACTGAGTCACACCGACACCCTCCACAACCAGCCCGCCACCGCCGTTGTTCCCGCACCCCGCCTCACCCACCCATCCGATCGCCGCCCGCCCGGCCCGCCGCCCGGCCGCGGTGCCGCCCCGCCGTGGTTCCGTGGTGCCGCCGAACCGTGGTGCCGTAGCGCCGCAGCCGCTCCGCTCCCCGCCGCACCGCCGGCCGGCGTTAGGCGGTCGGCGGCGCGACGTGGGCGGGCGGGCAGGGCGGGCGGCGCGGGCGGCCGGTGCGGGCGGCCGGTGCGGGCTGAGCAGGCGGGAGCATCAACCCGCGCTGGCCAACTGGCAGACCTGTCGGCTGTCGATGGTGGCGGTGCCGGTCACCACGCCGTACCACCGGTGGTCTGCGGCGGGCGGCGGGCGGTCTCAACGCCTAGCCGCTGCGCCGGACCGTCCTGGCGCGGGGTTCCATCGCCGCACGCCGGTCGTCCCGCGACCACGACACCCGCCGTCGCGCCGCGCTTCAGCCACAATCCTTGAGATCTTGGACAGTTTCCGTTCGCGCGTGACGGAAACTGTCCAAGATCTGCGGGCGGATGCGGGTTGGATCTCGCTATCCACATCCCGCGAGGGCTCCGGCACCGCGGAATCCATTTCTAGGTTCAACCGCCGGACCCGACCGCCCGTGGCCGGCGGTCAGCGACCGGCGACTGGCGTGCGGCGTGCGGCATCGGGCTAACCGGCTAACCGACGACTGGCGACTGGCGACTGGCGACTGGCGACTGCTAACGACCGGAGGTCAGCGCATGACCCCGCGGCACCTACCAGGCCAGCCGGATGAACCACGATGGCCCACAACAGAAAGGCCGCTGGCCGGCACCCCGGTGTTGCGGGTGCCGGCCAGCGGTCGGTGTCCTGGTGCGGTGGTCCGGTGGTGCGGTGGTGCGGTGGTGCGGTGGTGCTTGCGGTGGTGCTGTCGTGCTGGGTGTCACCCTGCTGTTTTGTTGCGGGTCAGCTGTTCCAGTGCTGGGTGACGAGGTCGGTGGCCTGCTGCTCCCACTGGGCGTAGGCGTCCGGGTAGGCCGACACCTGCACCGTCTGCGCGGCGTCGGTCAGCGCCATGTTCTGCCACCCATCAACCTGCTTCAGACCCTTCAGGAACGCCGTCGTGGAGTACTCAGGGTTGGTGATCTGCTCCGGTGTGCCCCAACCACTGGTCGGGCGCTGCTGGAACAGGCCCAGCGAGTCGTGGTCGTTGGCGTCGCCGAGGTGGCCCAGGTTCTCCAGCTTGGACTCCTGCAGGCTCGTCGCGATCGAGATGACCGCGGCCCGCTCGGGCAGGCCGGCCTTCTTGGTGGCGGCGATGATCGCCTTGACGTTGGCGGTCTGCTCGTCGTTGAGGCTGATGTGGGACTGGTCGCCCTGCGGCTTCGGCGCGGCCGACTGCACGGCCACCGCGGCGGGCTTGGCGTCGACCGGGTTGGCGTGGGCGGCGATCGGGCCGGCGAACACACCACCGGCGAACGCGAGACCAGCAACAGACAGCATGCTCTTACGAATGATGGTGTTCATGGGGGTAGCTCCTTCGGGGGTAGGACACCCACACCACCCGGGGGGACGGCGGTGAGGGTGTGAGCACCTCGTCCGGCGCTGCACTTCACAAAGGGGAAAGGTCTGGGGGGTGACGCCTGGTCGGGCGTCGGGGTCGGCGGCCTGGCGAGCGGGGGGCTCGTGGCGCCGGGACCCTGTGTAACGACCGCCGGGCCGGGGTCATTCCGGGGTTGGCCCATCCATCGGCACCCTCATCGCGGCGGTGCCAGCGGTCGTGGGGGTTGTAACGACCGGACCGGGGGCCCGCATTCCCACCCGCTGGACGGGGCGACGAGCCCGTGGCTCTGCGATCGTCAGGGTATGTAACGGGCCCGGCCCCGCCATGATTCCGGCCCACCGGTGCGACCCGTCACGCCCACCGAAATCCTTATCCGGACAAACCCCCCACAACACCCTGCTGGCGCAGTCGGAAACCGCACGCACCGGGCATGATCCGCTTAGCGCACACCGATCGGGACGTCCCGGAGCCCCCGGAACATGCGCGTGCCTCCCAGACATAGGTCACTCAGGGCTGATCCGGCGAGCGTTAGTTGTTCGTCCTACCCAGCGCCCGGCGGGATGGGGTGATCGTTGCGGTGCCGCCCGTCAGACAGCGGCGACGTACGAACATCGACAGCACCGCGGCGCTGGTAGTCGTCCGCCAGAATCGCGACCAGCGGCGGGATGGCAGGACGCGAGACCTCGGGGGCCAACTTCGAAAGGTCCTCGATCTGCTGGATAGAAACGTCGCGCAGCCAACCGCGCCGGCCTTTGACAAGTTGGCCAATCACGTCCTTGAACGCCTGAGCCTTGCCGCCCTGCCAGACCACCAAGCCGACGCGCATCGCGGCGAACACCTCTGCCACATCGCGGTCGTCGACAAGGTCACGTTCGTAGATCGTGAACAACCGGGGGAACTCGACGAACAGATTCGGGTGCTGCGCCAGCACCGGAGCGAGCCGCACCGCCGCCTCGGTGCCCTCCGACCACAGCACCATCTGGGCCAGCCTGTGTACGTCAACGTATTGGAGGCGACCAGCGTGGTGGACGAGATACTCGATGAGGAGGTTGACGATCTCCCCCGCCGAGGACTTGGTCGTGGCCGCCATGATGGTGTCGTGGTCGCCCGGGCGTTCGTCACGGTGCACCAGGGACGACACCACCTTCATGCACACGTCGCCGCGCTCGTCGAACCACTGCCCTACTCGACGACCGTGCAGGGCTGTCGCGCCGAGAAGGAACTGAAGCTCGCGAGACGAATCGCCCGCGAGGCGGGCTTCGTGTGCGTGCCGCAATAACCGGTCGATCGGTACGCTCCGTTTGGACACCAGGGGCTCGCCACCGGTGGAGAAGTCGATGGCAGAGAGAAGCATCGCCCAGCCATTGTCGTCAAGACCGGCATGCAGGAACCTGATGGTGGACTGCCACCAGGCCAGCGGCTCGCGATCGTCGGGCACGAGCTCACCCAGGGCAATCGGCGCGTTTGTGAGTTCGACCAGAAGTGTGAGCAGATTACCGAGGTACGCGGCGATGCGGCCGAGCAGGTTACGCCCGGACGGGTTGTAGTCGCGAAATCGTCCGAACGTCTCGCGCTCCTGGCTGGAGCGGATGAGCGATTTCAGCTCGGCGACGATCATGGCCTGCAGCTCAGGCGACCTGGTCTCGAACAGTTCCCGAACGAAGGGCATGATCGCGCCTCCGACCGACAGTTGCTGGTGCGACAGCAGCGCGAAGAACTGGTCGTCGGTCCATTCTTGGCCGACCGGCAGGTATCGTCGCGCATTCGCGAGGCCGTCCAACTGGTGCAATACGTGGTAAGCGATCAGGTACTCACCGAACGTCGCGTGCAGAAACTCGTAACTGCTGCCGGTGACGAGACTGCTTTTGACATCCGCGGCATGAATGAAGAAGAACCTGGCGATGGTGCGGATCGCCGGATCCAGCGGGTGGGGCAAGCGCTTCCGGTTCCCGGTGGACGCGGCCGACGAGTGCAGCATCGGCGCGAGATCGAGATCCAGGTCCTGGCCACTCACCGATTGCTGCCCCCGGTTGAACATGGCGAACGCCGCGATCCCGAGTTGCCACAACTCGCGGTCCGCCTGGGCGGCGGCCTCGTCCCCACCCAGCGGTCGACCCGCCGGCCGGGGCGCCTTCGTGACCTCACGACTCACGTAACCGTTGAGCAGCCACTGATAAAGCTGCCCCTGCGTGACCTGACCGGCGCTGTCCACCGGCGGGGCGTCCGTCGCCCCGAAGATCGCCAGCATGAGGAGGAGCAGCGGCTGGCGAGCCAGCTCACCCATCGACCACACGCTGTCCGCGGCCAGCGGCTTGACCGTCTCGTTGGCGATCGGTTCCCGATTGGCCTCGTTCCACATGTCGACCCACGCGCCGACCTGCTCCCGGTCGAAATCGTTCAACTTGAGCACCAACGAGCCGACCGGGATGTTCGCGATGTTGGCAACGACGGTACGGGAGGTCACCACGACAGAGACGGGCGAACCGATCGAGGCTTCCTTCTCCTGAAACGCCTGGACCTCGTGCAGGAAGCTGGACTCGGTCGCGCCGGTGGCCTGCATCAGTTCGTCCAGACCGTCAAGGAGCACCACTCTCGTGACGTCCTGACTGGCGTCGGACAGCTCACGCCACCGCACGCCGAGGTGAGTGTCGTCATCCAGGAAATCCTGAATCTGCTGGTAGATCTTGCCCGCCGGATTCTTCACCTCGCGAAGCGGCACACGGACAGCCGTGAAATGCTCAGCCGGCAACCGCGAGGCCGTGATCTTGGTGAGCAGGGACTTGCCGGCGCCCGGATGGCCGAGAATCACCAGCGGGCGCTCTGTGCTGCGGGGCGAGGCGAAATACGCGGCGAGAATGTGATCCAGGCGGTACCCGTTTCGCTGCAGCGTCCACCACTCCTCCTCCCAGGGGCGAGACTGGCCGTCGGTGACAGCCCACTGGAAGTGCGGGTTCACGTAACCCGACTCGGTCGTGGGCATCCGCAGGCCCGACATCTGATCCATCTCGGTGATCTGAGCGATCGGCTCCGACAATCGATGGCGGTTACGCTGCGCCATGATCGCCCGGGCGCGCTCGTGCTGACCATCGAGAAAGCGCGGCAGGTCGTTGAGGAGCTTCTCCATGAACGCGAGCGACCGTTGCTGGAACTCCAACGACGTCTGGTGTGCGGCCTCTTGCGCCGACGCCACCGACTCGATCTCGTCCAGCAACGCCCACATGCCGAACTCCGGCACGTCAGCCGCCAGCCGCCTGTAGTCATCGCGGTAGAGCGCGGCCGCGGTCTCGGCGATGTTCGCCTGCAGCGACTGTCCGAACTGCCAGCCCGCGACGGCCTCCATCTTCTCCCAGGCGGCGAGGCCCCGGAAGAAGCCCAGACAGTGCTCCGTCAGGGCCCGGTAGAACGGCGTTATCGAGGCCCGCAGGTTAGCCTCGAACCCACAGCCCGCCCAGGGCAGCGGCAGTTCCGCACGCAGCAGGTACGAAACAATCGTCTCGTGCGTGACGGCGCCTTCCCCACCTACCATCCGCTGTTTCTCGACCTCGGTGAGCCGAAGGCTTGCGTAGTGCTTGCCCAGCACCTCTTTCAGGGCAGCGAAGAACGCGCCCGCGGCCACCGAGGTATGCGCGGCCGCGATCAGCTGATGCCGATCCCGACCCTTGGCACCGAGGGTCCGCTCCCGGAAGCGGTCGACAGCCGTCGAGATCTGCTGGACCAGCTCGTTCTTCTGGTCGATCCATCCCCACGCGGCACTTATCGCCGGCACCGCGATGCCGGCACCCCCGCTGCCGAGGGCCGCCAACCCCAGCAGGGTGGCGAGCCTTTGACCCCACCCCGGGTCCTGCTTGCCGAGAATGCGGCGGGCGGTGTCGAACGACATTGACGAACCGCTCAACGAGAGTCCCTTCAGATGACCACCGGGAAGCGGCCACCCTAGCCCTTCGAAACCGGGCGAGCAGTCGGTTATCCGGCAAACCCCACCCCGGTCAGCCGCGCAGATCCGCGCTTGCGGAGGCACGACGCACCACACCCCCGGGCAGCCAATGCACCTGACATGGGCGAAGGCCAAAGAACGGCCTGAGCGACACCGGCTCTGGCGGGCGTTACCCTGACACCATGCAGGCCGTCTCCCCCACCGCGACCGGCGTGGCCTTTCTGGCCCGCCCGGGTCGCCCCGCTGTGGTGGCACGGACCCTCGCCGAGCTTGCCGGCCCCACCCGAGGTGTGGTGGAACTGCCGGTACGGCTGATGTGGAACTCCGAGCGCACCTTCGACCTCGGCGACCCGGACCAGCTGCTCTGGATGTACGAGAACGTGCTTCGCGAGACCACTCGCGCCGAGGATCTGCGCGCCCTGATCAACGGGCGGACGCTGCGTCGGGTGTGGCGACTGCTCAACCTGCCTCGGGGCGTACGCCAGGCGTGGGAGAGCCGGCACCGCGGCCTGCGCGCGGCGTGATCGAACCTCATCTGCACGAGTTCTACCGGGAGGTGGCCCGGGTGGCGCTGGCCGCCGCCGGGCCGTACCGGTTCGTTCTGGGTGGTGGGGTGGCGTGGGCGGCGCACGGGCTGGTCGCCCGGCCGACGGAGGACGTGGACCTCTTCGCGGACGTGGAGGGTGCCGCGGCGGCGGCGTCCGCCGGGGTGCGGGTGGCCCTGGAGCGGGCCGGGTTCCTCGTCAGTGATGCCGACCCGGACAGTGAGCTGGCCGAGCTGTTCGACGGGTACGAGCAGGACATGAAGGACTTCGTGGTGAGCCGCGACGGACGGCAGATCCGGCTCAGCCTCGCCCGGTTGGACCGCCAGCAGAGTCCGGTGGTGATGGACCTCGGCCCGGTGATGGACGTTCGTGACCTGGTGGCGAACAAGATCGCGGCGTTGGTCAACCGGCGGGAGGTTCGCGACTTCATCGACGTGGCCGCAGCCCTCGACCACTACGACGTGACCGAACTGTTGGTGCTGGCACGGCAGGTCGACTCCGCGCTGGACCCGGACGACGTGCGCGCCGCCGGCCGCTATCTGGACCGGCTCTCCGACCAGCGTTTCGGCCGGTACGGCCTGGGCGCAGCCGACGTCGCCGAGATACGGCGGCGCTTCGCCGCCTGGCCACGCTGACCAGCGGGCCACAAGAACAAGCCGCACCAACGGGCCACGCGAACAAGCGACGCGAGCAGGCCACAAGCGTCGGGTGGGCATCCCGAGCGGACGCCCACCCGACGGCGGTTCACTTGGTCGGTCGACCGCCCGTGACGCCCAGGATCTCGCCGGTCACGTAGCTGGACTCCTGCGAGGCGAAGAAGACGTACGCGGGTGCCAGCTCCGCCGGCTGCCCGGGACGCCCCTCCGGGGTGTCGGTGCCGAACTGCTTCACCTTCTCCTCCGGCATGGTTGCCGGGATCAACGGCGTCCACACCGGGCCCGGTGCGACAGCGTTGACGCGGATGCCCTGCTCGGCCAGGTCGGCGGCGAGCGCCTTGGTGAAGTTGGCGATCCCCGCCTTGGTGGTGGCGTAGTCCAGCAACTGCGGCGACGGGTCGAACGCCTGGATCGACGACGTGTTGATGATCGCCGACCCCTCGGCCAGGTGCGGAATGGCTGCCTTGCAGAGCCAGAACATCGCGTACAGGTTGGTCTTGAACACCCGGTCGAACTGCTCGGTGCTGATCCCGAGGATCCCCTTGTCCTGCGACATCTGGTACGCCGCGTTGTTCACCAGGATGTCGAGACCGCCCAGGTCGCGCACCGCCCGGTCGACCAGTTCCTGGCAGTGCGCCTCGTCGGTGACGTCGCCGCGTACCGCGACGCCCCGCCGGCCGGCGGCCTCGACCAGCCGGATGGTCTCCCGGGCGTCGGCGTCCTCCTCCTCACTGAGGTACGAGATGAGCACGTCCGCGCCCTCCCGGGCGAAGGCGATCGCGACCGCCCGGCCGATCCCCGAGTCACCACCGGTGATCAGCGCCCGCTTGCCGTCGAGCTTGCCGCTGCCCCGGTACGACTCCTCCCCGTGGTCCGGCCGCGGGTTCATCTCCGCGGTCGAGCCGGGCGCTGACTGCTGCTGCGCGGGCTGACCGGACTGCCCTCCGTACTGGCTGGTCGGGTCCTGCTGGGTGTGCTGGTCCTCGCTCACTGAAAACTCTCCTCGCTGCGCGCGGGAAGCGGGGGTCTCCCGCGAATGCCGTCCCTGACCGCCCTACCCTGCGTCGGCCTGCGGAAACCGCTGCAACGACCGGGGCTGTCGTGCGGCGGTGCCCGCTGCTGGTTAGGGTGCGCAAGGCGCTCACGAGGCGCGTCCACCCCCATGGAAAGGCACGTCATGACCTCTTCCTCCGGCCCGTCGCGCCGCCAGGTGCTCGTCGCCGCGGCGGCCGCGGCGACGAGCCCGCTGATCGCCGCCGCGCCCGCGCAGGCGGCCGGCGCGGCCCGGCCGCGCACCTGGGATCTCACCCTCCTGGGCACGTCGGACACGCACGGCAACGTCTACAACTGGGACTACTACCGCGACGCCGAGTACGACGACAGCAAGCAGAACGACATCGGCGTGGCGAAGCTGGCGACGTTGATCAACCAGATTCGTCGGGAGCGGCGCGGCAAGGCGACGCTGGTGCTCGACGCCGGCGACACGATCCAGGGCACGCCCCTCGCGACGTACTACGCCAAGCAGGAGCCGATCACCGCCACCGGGGAGAAGCACCCGATGGCACGGGCCATGAACGTCATCGACTACGACGCGGTGACCCTGGGCAACCACGAGTTCAACTACGGTCTGCCGTTGCTGGACCTGTGGATCCGTCAGCTCGGCTTCCCGGCGCTCGCCGCGAACGCCGTCAACGCGAAGACCGGCAAGCCCGCCTTCCTGCCGTACGTCATCAAGAAGGTCTCCCTCGGTTTCGCCGCGCCGACCCTGCGGGTCGGCATCCTCGGGTTGACCAACCCCGGCGTGGCCATCTGGGACAAGGGCAACGTCGAGGGCAAGCTGCGCTTCGACGACATGATCGCGACCGCCGCGAAGTGGGTGCCGATCATGCGGGCCCGCGGCGCTGACCTCGTGCTGATCTCCGCGCACGGCGGTGACAGCGGCACCTCCAGCTACGGCCCCGAGCTGCCGAACGAGAACCCGGTGGCGCTGATCGCCCAGCAGGTGCCGGGGATCGACGCGATCCTCTTCGGTCACGCGCACAACGAGGTGGTCGAGCGGTTCGTGACCAACGAGCGCACCGGCACGCAGGTGCTGCTCTCCGAGCCGTCGAAGTGGGGCCAGCGGCTCACCCGGATGGACTTCACCCTCACCCGCGAGCGTGGCCGGTGGGCGATCACCAAGAAGGCCGCCACCATGCTGAACACCAACACCGTGGTCGAGGACCCGAAGGTGCTCGCCGCCGTGCGGGCCCAGCACCAGAAGACCGTGGCGTACGTCAACCAGGTGGTTGCGCAGTCCACTGTGGAGTTGTCGGCGGCGGAGTCGCGCTACAAGGACACGCCGATCCTGGACTTCATCAACCACGTGCAGACCGAGGTGGTCGGCGCGGCGCTGGCCGGCACGGCGTACGCGGACCTGCCGGTGCTGTCGATCGCGGCACCGTTCAGCCGGACCGCCGTCTTCCCCGCCGGCGACGTGAAGATCCGCGACGTGGCCGGCCTGTACGTGTACGACAACACCCTCGAGGCGGTCGTGCTCAGCGGCGCCGAGGTGCGCGCCTACCTGGAGTATTCGGCGAAGTACTTCCGGACGGTCGCGCCGGGCGCCCCGGTCGACCCGGAGCAGCTCAGCGACCCGGCGGTGCCGGACTACAACTACGACGTCTTCTCCGGCCTGGACTACGACATCGACATCTCCAAGCCGGTCGGACAGCGGATCACCCGCCTGGTGCTGGCCGGCAGCGACACCCCGGTCGCGGACAACGCGCAGTTCGTGGTGGCGGTGAACAACTACCGGCGCAGCGGCGGTGGCAACTTCCCCGGCATCGTGAAGACCCAGGTCTACAACGCGCAGCAGGAGATCCGTCAGCTGCTCATCGACTGGGCGCAGGCCAGGGGGACGATCGACCCGGCCGACTTCTTCCAGCCCAACTGGCGTCTGGTACGCGAGGGCGTGCCCGTCTTCTGACGCAGCGCATCACAAACGGGCCGTGGGTGGCGACACCCGCGGCCCGTCGCGCGTTCTCAGCCCTGCACGTTCCAGCGGATCGGGTCCTCGGACTCCTCCGGCCGGTCGCGCCCGGGATCGGTCTCGGTCAGGGCCACCCGCTCGTCGGGACGGACGGCGGGCGGCAACTCCCCGAACCGCGCGTGGCGCAGAAACGCGTACTCGTCGTCGGTGAACTGTTGCTCGGTCATCAGCGTCCCCCCTGCTCCGCTGTGATTGTCCGGCGGTCCCGCCGGTCGACACCAGTAGCCGGACGCACACCCTCTAAGGCATCCTAGGATCCTGGGTGAGCGGTGGTGGCCTGGCTCGACGAATGGGACAACCGGTCGAGCACCGCGAGCGCCGCCCGGATCGACCGGCGGCTCAGCATCTCGTCGAAGCTCGCCCGCCCCTGACAGAACTGCACGAACATCCGCCAGCCCGGCGGGGTCGCCAACAGGGCATGGAACACGTCCGGGCGACGGGTGAACACGTCGAGCAGCCGGAAACCCGCCCGCATCTCCGGCAGCAGACGCTCGGCCACCGTCCGCTCGTACCCGGCCAGGTCACCATCCGCGACCGCAGCTCCGGCCAACTCGCCCGAGCGCAACGCGAAGCTGATGCCCTCCCGGCTCCACGGCTCCAGCAACCCCGCCGCATCCCCCACGACCAGCACCCGGCCGTTGCGCAACGGTGAATCCTCCGCCCGACAACGAGTCAGGTGACCGGAGTCGTGCTCCGCCGGCAACCCGGTCAGACCCAACCGGTCGACGAACCGCCGCAGGTACTCACGGGTCCCCTCCCCCGCCCCCCGCGCGGCGATCACGCCGACGGTCAACCGGTCGCCCTTGGGAAAGACCCAGGCGTACGAGCCCGGCATGTCGCCCCAGTCCAACAGCAGCCGGCCCCGCCACCGCTCCTGCTCGACCGGCGGCACCGGAATCTCCAACTCCAGACCCAGATCCACCTGCCGGTACCGAACCCCGACGTGCCGCCCGGTCACCCCCGACGAGCCGTCCGCCCCGATCACGGCACGAGCCGCGATCGTCGTACCGTCGGCCAGCCGCAGGCGTACCCCCTCGGGGTCCTGCTCGATAGCGCGGACCGCGACCCGCTCCCGCAGCTGCGCGCCGGCGGCGACCGCCGCCGCGCGCAGCCGGTCGTCGAACTCCTCGCGGCGCACCATCGTCACCACCGGGCTGCCGTTGCGGCGGGTGAACTCCCGACGGCCGTCGCGGGTGAACGTCACCCGGTCCACCCGGTCGTGCGCGGGCACCTCGATCCGACCCTTAACGGCCGCCAGTGAGGTGCCGATCAGTCCACCGCCGCAGGTCTTGTACCGCGGGTGTACGGCTCGCTCGACGACAAGGGTGGAGATGCCAGCACGGGCAGCGGCGTGCGCCGCGGACAGCCCCGCGGGGCCAGCGCCAACGACGACGAGATCCCAAACGATCACGAAAGCAGCCTAGGGCACCTCCCCGGCCCGCCCGTCGGACCCGCCCGCCGGCGCGACCGCCCGATCGGGTGTGCATCTTCGGGCACCGAGGGGGTAACCGGCGCACGGCAACCGCCACCGCAGTGGCGGACGAGCAGAGGAGGAACCATGCAGCAGGTGCAACTGTCGGAGGCGGAGCAACGCGTGTACCAGGCGGTCACCACCCTCGAGGCACGCGGGCAGGTGCCCTACCCGGACCTGATCGCCGAGGAATCCGGGCTCACCGCGGAGCAGGTGGGCAGCCCCCTGCACCTGCTCACCGAGAAGGGCCTGCTGCACCGCGAGGACTCGCCGATGGCCGGCCTCGACTTCGGTCCCCGGTTCTGCGCCCGCCAGATGGCGTGACCCGCGGAACCAACTGGCACGGTTCGCCCCCCGAAGACCCGGGTAGCGGTCAACCATGCGTGACCGAGGGTCGACGGGGGGCGCGATGAGCGCGGCGCAGACGCCGCAGCCGGTGACGGCGGCCGAGAACCGACGGCGCTGGCAGGCCGTCGGCGTCGGACTCGTCGCCGCCTTCATGACGCTGCTCGACGTGAGCATCGTCAACGTGGCCGTGCCCTCCATCGACCGGGCGCTGCACGCGTCGTCGAGCGACCTGCAGTGGATTCTCTCCGGGTACGCGCTCACCTTCGGCCTGGCGCTGGTGCCCGCCGGCCGCTTCGGCGACGCCCGTGGCCGGCGCAACGCCTTCGTCTTCGGCATCGCGCTGTTCACCATCACCAGCGCGCTCGCCGGCCTCGCCACCTCCCCGACCTGGCTGGTCATCGCCCGACTGTTGCAGGGCGCCGCCGCCGGCATCGTCAACCCGCAGGTCATCGGGCTGATCCAGCAACTGTTCCGCGGCCCCGAACGCGCCCGCCCGTTCGGGATCCTCGGCGCCACCATCGGCATCTCGACAGCCGTCGGGCCGCTGCTCGGTGGGCTGCTCATCGCCGTCGGCGGCGAGGACCACGGCTGGCGCTGGGTCTTCTTCGTCAACGTGCCCGTCGGTGTCCTCGCGGTGATCCTCGGCTGGCGGTTGCTGCCCGGCCGCCCCACCGGTCAACCCGGCTGGCATCGACTCGACCCCTTCGGGGTCCTGCTGCTCGGCGTCGGCGTCGTCCTGGTCCTCCTGCCACTCGTGCAAGAGCAGCAGTGGCGGACCCCGTGGAAGTGGGCCCTCATCCCGGTTGGCCTGGCGGTGCTGGTCGCCTTCGGGCTCTGGGAACGACGCTACGCACGCCACCATCAACCCCTGTTCGACCTCCGACTGTTCAGCTTCCAGTCGTACACGCTGGGCTCGATCCTGGCGCTCGTCTACTTCGGGGGCTTCACCGCGATCTTCTTCATCTTCACCCTGTTCCTACAGATGGGGCTCGGCTACAGCGCCCTCGTCGCCGGCCTGGCCATCACCCCGTTCGCCCTGGGCTCCGCGGCCGCCGCCGTGCTCGGTGGCCGCATCGTCAACCGCTTCGGCCGACCACTGGTCGCCATCGGACTGCTCACCGTGGTGGTCGGACTGGCCGCCACGGTGATCGCACTGCGCCTCTTCCCGGACGCCCCCGCTCCCTGGGTCACCGCCGGCCCACTGCTCGTCGCCGGCATCGGCAGCGGGCTGGTGATCGCCCCCAACCAGACGATCACCCTCTCCGAGGTGCCCGTCGAGCAGTCGGGCAGCGGCGCCGGCATGCTCCAGACCGGCCAGCGGATCGGCGCCGCCGCCGGCATCGCCGCCGTCGGCTCGCTGTTCTTCTCCACGTTGGCCGACAGCCGCGGGGACTGGACCGACGCCTTCGAACAGTCCCTCATGCTCGCCACCGGCATCATCGCCCTCGCGTTGATCGCTGCGCTGATCGATATCTGGCGAACCCACAACCACAAGAGCTGACCGGTGTACGCCGTTGGCCGGCACCCCGGGTTGCGGGTGCCGGCCAGCGGCCGATGTCGTGGTGCGGTCTGTGCGGGGCACGGAGATGCCGCTGGCCGGCACCCCGGGTTGCGGGTGCCGGCCAGCGGTCGGTGTCCTGGTGCTGTGGTGGTTGCCGTGCTGTGGTGGTACGGGTCAGCTGTTCCAGTGCTGGGTGACGAGGTCGGTGGCCTGCTGCTCCCACTGGGCGTAGGCGTCCGGGTAGGCCGACACCTGCACCGTCTGCGCCGCGTCGGTCAGCGCCATGTCCTGCCACCCGTCGACCTGCTTCAGACCCTTGAGGAACGCGGTGGTGGAGTACTCGGGATCGGTGATCTGCTCGGGTGTGCCCCAACCACTGGACGGGCGCTGCTGGAACAGGCCCAGCGAGTCGTGGTCATTCATGTCGCCCAGGTGGCCGAGGTTCTCCAGCTTGGACTCCTGCAGGCTCGTCGCGATCGAGATCACCGCGGCCCGCTCCGGCAAACCAGCCTTCTTCGTCGCGGCGATGATCGCCTTCACGTTGGCGGTCTGCTCGTCGTTGAGGCTGATCCGGGACTGGTCGCCCTGCGGCTTCGGCGCCGCCGACTGCACGGCCACCGCGACGGGCTTGGCGTCCACGGCCGGGCTGGCGGCCTGGGCGGCGATCGGACCGGCGAACACACCACCGGCGAACGCGAGACCAGCAACAGACAACATGCTCTTACGAATCATGGTGTTCATGGGGGTAGCTCCTTCGGGGGTAGAACACCCACACCGCCAGGGGGAACGGCGGTGAGGGTGTGAGCACCTCGTCCGGCGCTGCACTTACAAAGGGGAAAAAGTCTTGGGGGGGTGACGCCTGGTCGGGCGTCAGGGTCGGCGACCTGCCGAGCGGGGGAGCTCGTGGCGCCGGGACCATGTGTAACGACCGGGGGGCCAGGGTCATTCCGGGATCGGCCCATCCATCGGCACCCTCATCGCGGCGGTGCCAGCGGTCGTGGAGGTTGTAACGACCGGGTGGAGACTGCCATTCCCACCTGCGCGACCCGCCCTCAAAGACCGGGGCGGCGGGCCGGTGGTACTGCGACCGTCAGAGTATGTAACGACCCCGCCCCGGCCATGATTCCAGCCCACCGGTGCACCCGGTCACACCCCCACACCACCTGCCATCGGACAAACCACCCACGCCAGGTCGACACGACAGTGGTCCAACCTGCCCTCACCGCGTTGATCCACTCGGGTTCACGGAAACCGGGGCATCCCGGACGGCAGGACATGGCGATATCAAGGAACGCGAGTGGATCAGGGAAGGGCTGACCGCATGAAACCGACGAAACGGACAGGCTGGCGCCCGCCGGAGTGATCCGACGGGCGCCAGCTTCGGTGCTGTCCGGGCGCAGCCCGGTGGTGTGAACTAGTGCGCCGCACCACCGAAGCGCTGGCGGCGACGCCAGGCCAGGGTCAGCAGCAACATCACTGCTCCGGCGCCGACCAGGCCGCCGCCGAGCTTCATGGGCGTGCCGATGCTGTCACCCGTGACGGGCAGCGGCTGCTTCTTGTGCAGCACGCGCAGCTCGGTGCTGGCGGTACGGCCAGACTCCCGGCCCGTGGCGGTGAAGGTCAGCAGACCCGTCACCGACGGCTTGTAGCTCTTGGTGAAGCGGCCCTGACCGTTGGTGTACGCCGTGAAGTGAAGGGGAGCGCTCGCCTGGTAGGCCACCGGAGCCATGGCCACGGTGCTGCCGTCGCTGCGGCGAGCCGGAGCCGCGCCGCCGGCCGGAGCGGCCTGCGGAGTGACCGTCACGTTGATGTCGACGGTCTCGTTCGGGCCGAAGTTGGTGCCGGTCAGCACCACCGTCTCGCCGAGGTAGATCGTCGGCCGGTTGACGGTCAGCGACGGGACCGTGCCCGACGGCGGGTACGGCGGCGGTTGCGTCGGGTCGGTCGTCGCGGTGGGCTGCGGCTGCGGCGCTGCCGCCCCCGCTGCCGTCGGCACAGCCACCACGGCCAGGCCGACCGTGAGCGCCATGATGATGCGGGATAGCCGCATGATTTGGTTCCCTCCTACTGATCACAGCTTGGTGCGGAATGAACTTGGGTGGTCCAGGGGCTGGCGGTGGGGGTCAGCCACAGCTCGGCCTGCCCGACGCCGGTCTTGGCCGTCAGCACGGTGACCTCCAGCGCCCTCTCGGCGCCGGGGCCGACGTCGACGCTGGCCGTGGCCACGTGGCGGCGGCGTTCGGTGCCGCTGCCAAGCGCCGTCTCGGTCCCGTCCAGTCGGGCCTCCAGCACCGCTCCACCAGCCGGGCTGAAGATCGACACCAACGTTCGGGCGGTGTACGGATCGCCGGCCAGGCCGAGGCCGAGCACGGATTTGCTAAGTCCGGACTTCGGCGCCGTCGAGCGCAGGGTCACCCGTAGCCGGAGCTCACGGCGACCGTCCGACCGGCATTCGCCGACCGTGAGGTTCGCCGTCGGCCGCAGGTAGTAGCCGAGCTTCGCGCCGCTGCCGTCGTTGAGGAACACGCCGACGGTCGGCACGGTGTCCTGTTCCGGAAGCGTCCCGGCCATCCGGCTCTCGCCGAATGTCCGCTGTTCCTCAGGTCGGGCACTCCAGAACAATATCCGGCGTTCAGTGATAGCACGGTCAAATGCGGACAACAACACCCTAGGGTTGACATTCTTCTTGAAAAAGGAGTCGAACACCGCAGACGCCGACGCCGCGAAGAACTCGTCCTGCTCTTGGACGTCGAGGCGCTGATAGCTGTCGCTGAGCAGGGTCTGCACCACCTTCTCGCTGGCGAGCGGGACACCGCCGGGCACCAGCACCGGACCTGTCGCCTTGAGCAGGTAGGACAACACCACCGGGTCGACGGCGAGCACGCCGTCGACAGTGGTGCCGGTCTTGCGCCGGAACATCTCGCGGTACAGCGCGGCGGCGGTCGGGAAGTGCGGGGACAGGTTGACGTCGGCGGGGTAGATGCCGGGCAGGTCCGTCCAGAGGGCCCGGGTTTCGGCGGGCACCTTCAGCGCCGGGGTGAACCGACCGAGCGAGGAGGTGCTGCCCTGCTTGCCCATCTGCACCTTGCCGTTCTCCGCCTCGATCATCGCGTAGGCGCCGAACATGCCGCCGGTGGCGCGCAACTCGGCGAGGTTCTGCGAGACGAGCAGGTAGCGGCGTGGGCCGTTGGCGCCGAGCAGCGGCGGGAGGAGACGGGCGCCCTGGTCGGCTGCCGTGGTGAGGCTGGCCAGCCGGTCGATCTCGTCGCGCAGGTCGCCCAGCGCCTGCCGGATCTGGCTGACCAGACTGTCGGCTGGCACCGCCGCCAGGTTCTGGCGGGTACGTTGCACCGACTCGTGCACCCCGGTCAGCTCCCTGGAGACGGCGGCGAGCCGCTCGAGGTCCAACCGGCCGCCGGTCGGCACCAGGCTGGCCAGGTCCGTGCGGAGCAGGGTCGGGAACGCGTGCCGGGCCAGTTCGTCGATGGCGACGGCGATCTGCGCGACAGCGTCGAGGTCGTCGCCGGCAATCGGCGTCAGCCGCCCGAGCCGCCAACTCGGGTCGGCAGTTGCCGAACGGGCCGCCTTGGCCTGCTCCTGGAGGGCGGCGAGCGTCCGCAGGGCACGGTCGGTGTCCCCACCGACGATCTGGGCGCTCAACTCCCGGGCCAGGCCGGCGGCGTTGAGCAGGTGGGTGCGCGCCTGCCAGCCCCGGAAGCCGACCCACCCTGCGGTCGCCAGTAGCAGCGAGCCGACCACCAGGGCACCGAGCAGCGCCCGTCGCAGTCGGGCCCGCCGACGACGCCGGGATCGGCTCCGCCGCCGGATCGGCCGTTCGCTCACCGTCACACCAAACTCCCATTCGCGGAACCGGACAGAAGGTCGATTCCCTGACGTTCTTAGCACGTCCAAGGGAAGTTCATGCCGTTATTGCAGTTGTCGTCCTTTAAGCGAGCTTTCTTCGTGGTTCCGTGGTGGGCTCGGCGATCCGTCCAGCCGCCTCGTGCAACAGCCGCTCGATCTGGTCCACGCCGCCGGGCAGCGACATCTCGCGCAGGTACGCGGCCCTCCCCCGGCGACCCATCTCGGTGCGGGCCGGCGGCGGAATGGTGGCTGCCAGCCAGAACCTGTCGGCCAGTGCCGCCCAGTCCTCGGGTGGGCAGGACAGCCCGGCCCGAACCCGTTCGACCAGCTCGGCCGTGTCCCCACCGGCGGAGGCGATCACCGGCGCGGCGCAGGACAGCGCGGCCTGGAGTTTGCCGGGCACCGTGCTGCGCAGTTCCGGAAGGTCGCGCGACATGACCAGCTGGTAGTCGGCGGCGGCGTACAGCTCGGGCATGTCGACCGGTGACCGCCGTTCCAGGAAACGGACGTTCTCCGCGCCCAGCTCGGCGGCGAGCCCCCGCACCCGCCGCTCCGCCGCGCCGGAACCGACAAGGACCAGATCCATCGTCCGGTCCAGTGCCGCGGCCGCACGGACCGCGGTCTCGAGCCCCTGCCGCGCCCCGATAGTCCCGGCGTGCATCACCACGCACCGACCGTCGCGACGGACCAGCTGGCGTGCCGCCGCGCCGGGCGTCGCCGGGTAGAAGATCCGCTCGTCGGTCCAGTTCAGCACCAGCCGGACCCGGGCCGGGTCGGCGCCGGCGGCGACCACCAGGTCCCGCATCGACGGCGCCGCGACCGCGATTCGCGCGGCGGTCCGGTAGATCCGGGTCATCGTGCTGCCCATCCGCGCCGCCCAGCGCCCCTCGCCCCCCTCTTCCGCGCCGTCGCGGGTCCAGACGTCCTGCACGTGCAACACCGCGGGCACCCGCCCGAGCAACCGGAGCACCGTGGCGGCGGCGAACGTCGTCGCCGGCAGTTGAAACACGTAGAGCGCGTCCACGTCACCGAGGAAACGGCGTGCGACCAGCCCCGCGCTGCCGGCGAAGGAGAGGTAACTGGCCATTCGGCCGCCGGCGGACGCGGCACCCCCGGGGTACCGGGGCACCCGTCGGACGCTCAGCCGTTCGCTGTGCGTCTCGTGGTGCCACCGCTGCCGCCAGCCGGGATAGACGTGGCCACCTGGGTAGTCCGGAAAGCCGGTGAGGACCCGTACCTCGTGCCCACGCGCGGCCAGCTCCTCGGCGAGGCTCCCCGGGATGAACGCCGGCTCGGGTGGAAAGTGGTACGACAGGATGCCGATCTTCACCGGTACGCCCCCGTCCCACCGGGATCGCCAGCGACCGGCGCGGCACCACGACCGGCCGGCGTGCGGCGCGCGTACGATGCCGACAACCCCTCCCCGCGCGGCCACCGGCGTCGACGCACCGCCCCCGCGGTGTGCGCTTCGGTGTCCGTACCGATGAGAGGGGCACCGATGGCTGATCGCGTGTTGTTCGTCTGCCACGCCAACCTGTGCCGGTCACCGATGGCCGAGTACCTGGCCCGCCGGCTGCTGGCCGACCGACCCGTCGAGGTGGCCAGCGCCGGCACCGACGCGATCGACGGGCTGGCCATGCACCCGTACGCCCTGGAGGTCGCGACGGAGAACGGCACGGACCCGGCGGCGTTTCGGACCCGCGGGTTGCGCCCCGAGTACCTGGTCGACGCGACGCTCGTGCTGACCGCGACCCGACGCCAACGCTCGGTCTGCACCTCGTTGGCGCCGGGAGCGCTGCACCGGACGTTCACGCTGCGCCAGTTCGGTCGGTTGGCCGCGGCGGCCGAACCGCCCATCGACTCGGCCGACGACCCGCTGCGGGCGGCGATCGGCGCCGCCGCCCAGGCCCGGGGACGACTGCAACCCGCCGCCCCGGACGAGGACGACCTTCGGGACCCGATCGGCGGCACCTTGGCCGACTTCCGACGCTGCGCCGAGGAGATCGAACGGTCGCTGCGACCCCTCGCCGTGCTCATCGGGGCAGCCGGGTGAGTTCCTGGGTGTGGTCGGGGACTCCGTTGACCCCGTCGGCGGTTGCGCTGTGCCGACCGGACGCGTTCCGTTCGGCCGGCACCGACGCCTCGGCCGTCGAGGCCACCACCCGGTAGGCCTCGTACTGGTACGCCTCCGCCTTGGCCACCTTGGCCATGTTCAGCACACAACCGAGCAGCCGGACCGAGACCGAGTGCAGTGACCGGGCCGCCGCGGCGACCTGGGTCCGCGAGGTGCGGCCCTGCTGGGTCACCAGCAGCGCGCCGTCGGCCTGCACGGCCACCACCACGCCGTCGGTCACCGCGAGCAGCGGGGCGGTGTCGATGATCACGATGTCCGCCGACTCGCGCAGCGCCAGCAGCAGGTCCGACATGGCCTTGGAGCCGAGCAGCTCGCTCGGGTTCGGCGGGGCCGACCCGCTGGGCAGCACCAGCAGCGACTTGTCGCCCCAGCGCTGCACGACGTCGCCCACCTTCACGTCGCCGACCAGCACGTCGGTGAGGCCGACGCCGGCGTCCAGGCCCAGGTAGTCGTCGACCTTCGGGCGGCGCAGATCGGCGTCGACGAGCAGCACCCGCCAGCCCGCCTCGGCCAACGCGATGGCCAGGTTGCAGGAGAGGGTGGTCTTGCCCTCGCCCTGCAGGGCGCTGGTCACCGCGATGACCCGGGCCGGCTCGTGGACGTCCACGAAGCGCAGGTTGGTCCGCAGCTTGCGGACCGCCTCGGCGCGCGCCGAGGTCGCGGCGTCGCCCACGATGAGCGGCGCGCTGCGGGCGTTGGACTCGAACGGGATCTCACCGAGCAGCGGGCTGCCCGTGGCGCGTTGCAGGCCGGCGGCATCGCGCAGTCGGACGTCGGCGACGCCGCGCAGGATCGCCAGACCGATGCCGAGGAGCAGGCCGACCAGGCCACCGAGGGTGAGGTTGCGGGCTGGCTGCGGCGAGACGGGGTCGGCGCTGACCCGCGGGCCACTGACCACCTCGATCTTGATGGGCGCCTTGCCCTCCGGCGTCGTCTCCACCTTCTGTACGAGTTCGACGAACTTGTTGGCGAGGCTCTCCGTCACGCGCAACGCGCGGGTCTGGTCGGTGTCGGTGACCGATGCCCGCAGCAGAACGGTGCCGGTCTCGGTGGAGGTGCTCACCCGGCGCTGCACCTCGTCCGCGGTGAGCCCGACCGGAGTCTCGGCCACCACGCTCTGCGCCAGCCGGTCGCTGTTGAGCAGGTCGGCGTACGACTTGACACGCTGCTGGAGGAAGAGCCCGCCCTGGTAGGCGTCGGTGACTCCGGTGTTGGGGGTCGTGACGAAGAAGGTCACCGAGGCGACGTACCGAGGTTGGGCACGTACGGTCAGGAACGCCGAGACGCCGAGAGCCACCATGACCGTGACCAGCGCGACCCACCAGTGCCGACGCACGTGGCGCAATTGGCGGAGCAGGTCCATCAGGAGCGCCCCCGTGCCGGTCCGGTTACGGCAAAGAACTTCACGAAAACCCCCAAGGTCGTCTCTAAACTCGTGAAACCATTAAAGCGGCTCATACGGCTTATGTCCGGAGTTATGTATTTTCCGCGGCGAGATGTGCGCCCGCATGACCAACCCGACAAACGCCCATTCGGCTGCGGCGACAACGGGGAAAAGTCGGAAGCCGATCGGATGGCGTCCGATCGGCCCAGCGGTCGCCGCCGACCGCGCCGCCGGATAGGGTCGACAGCGGTGTGCCGGGAAGTCTGGTCGGCGAGTGGATTCCTGCCGTCCCGACTCCCGTAGGTGAGCCCGAAGTTGACCTCCCCCACCCCGCCTCCCGGCCCGCGTCCGCCAAAGATCCGGCTGTTCTCCCGATCGTCCTGGCCGCAGGCCCGGCACCTGGCCGACGTGCTGCGCACCGAGACCGTCGGTGGCGCGCTGCTGCTGTCAGGCGCTCTGATCGCGCTGATCTGGGCCAACTCCCCGTGGTCCGACTCGTACACCCGGCTCGGCGACGTCGTGCCCTGGCCCGGCGCGCCCTGGCACCTCGACCTGGATCTGGCCACCTGGGCGGCCGACGGCCTGCTGGCCATCTTCTTCTTCGTCGTGGGCCTGGAGCTCAAACGGGAGTTCGTCGCCGGTGACCTCCGCGACCCGCGCCGAGCCGCGCTGCCGGTCGCGGCCGCGCTCGGCGGGATGCTGCTGCCGGCGCTGATCTACGTGGCGGTGGTGCTGAGCGGGGGCGGGGAGGGCCTGCGCGGGTGGGCCATTCCGACCGCCACCGACATCGCTTTCGCGCTCGCCGTCCTCGCGGTGGTCAGCTCACATCTGCCCCAGGGGCTACGCGCATTCCTGCTCACCCTGGCGGTGGTCGACGACCTGTTCGCGATCACCATCATCGCGATCTTCTACACCGCCGATTTTCAGCCCGTACCGCTGCTCGCCGCGTTCGCGCCGATCGCGCTCTTCGCGGTGCTGGTACAGCGAGGGCGCACCTGGTGGTGGGCGCTGATCCCCCTCGCTGTGGCCGCCTGGACACTGATGCACGCCTCGGGCGTGCACGCCACGGTCGCCGGTGTCCTGCTCGGCTTCACGGTGCCGGTGCTCGCCCGCCGACCGGCGGCCGGCGACCAGCCGGCCACCGCCAGCGCGGAGGCGGGCGAGGGCGGGCTCGCCGCCCGCCTGGAGCACCGCTGGCGGCCCGTGTCCGCCGGCTTCGCGGTGCCGATCTTCGCCCTCTTCGCCGCCGGGGTCACACTGCGCGGCACCGACCTGGGCGCCCTGCTGAGCGACCCGATCGTGATCGCCATCGTCGCCGCCCTGGTGTTCGGCAAGAGCATCGGCATCTTCGGCTCGACCTACCTGCTGGCCCGGTTCACCCGCGCCGAACTGGACGAGGACATCACCTGGACCGACCTGCTCGGAATCGCCCTGCTGGCCGGCGTCGGCTTCACCGTCTCGCTGCTCATCGGCGACCTGGCGTTCGGGGCCGGAAGCACGGCCGACGACCGGGTCAAGGCGGCCGTGCTGCTCGGTTCGCTGATCTCCGCCGGGCTGGCCGCCACAGTGCTCAGCCGCCGAAACGCCGCGTACCGGAGGGTGGCGCAGCGGGAGCGGTTGGACGCCGACGGGGACGGCGTACCCGACGTCTACCAGCACCCCGACGCCCGCTGACCACGCCGTCGCTGCCCGACGGAACCATGGCACCGAGGGGCGCGGCGCGGGTTCGCCGTCGCGCCGCGCCGCCACACCAACCGCGCGCGCTCGCGCTCAGTGGCGACGGTCGGCGGGCGGCAGGTCCTCGGTCTCCTCGACCAGCGCCTCGGCCGTCGGCGCGGTGAGGTCGTCGCCCGGCACCGCCACCGCCTCGACGCGATCCTGCTCGTCGGGCTTGCCGCCGCGCGGCGGCTCCGGGGCGGTGGCACCGCCGGCGTAGCCGTACTCGTTCGGTTCGTCGTGCCGGCTCATCTGGTCATCCTCCCGCTCTTCCCGTTTCACCTCTCGAGGCCAACGGTAGGTGGTGATCGTCCTCGGCGCAGCGTGCCGCTGATTGTCGGCCAGACCACGGGGGTGAGCTGCCGAGCGCTGCCCCGAGCAGCTGACGCAGGGCGATGATCGCCACCGCGCCGGCCAGGCCGTTCCAACCCGGTTCGCCGGCGAGCCGGAGCAGGCCGGCCCCGACGAGCAGGTCCAGCAGTACCCGGACGCCGCTGCGCAGCGCCCCGGTGGTGAGCGTGGTGAGCACCCCGGCGACCAGCGCCAGGGCGGTGACCGCCGTGGCCAGGGTGCCCATCACGCTCGACGCTCCCCCTCGGCCACCTGACGCTGCTCCTGACGGATCTCGCGGCCCAGGAAGTAGTTCAACGCCGTTCTGATCGTCGCGATGGCGGCCAGTTGGCCGATCTGCGTGAACGACGGGGACACCGCCGTACGCAGCACGTCGGCCGCCAACTGGAATTCCAGGCCGAGGGTCAGAAAGCGGCCCAGCGACAGCCGGATCGGCGTGAAGCGGGCGGCGCTGCGGTGTCGCAGCCCTTCGACAACGAACCGCACCGCCGCCCACATCGCGCCAACGAAGATCACCAGCGCGCCGGCCACCTCGACCACGGCAACCAGCACCTGGTCGCCCTGGCGCAACAACTCGGCCGGCTCCACCCCGGGCCGTTACCCGCCCTCCGGGCAGCTAGTCGGCGCTCAGGTCAGCTCGTTCACCGCCTCCAGGATCAGCCAGAGACCGGAGATGGCGAAGAGGATCGCGGCACCGTACTTGATGGTCTTCTCCGGCAACCGCCGACCGAGCATCCGGCCGACCAGGATTGCCAGCGCGTCCGCGGCAACCATGCCGATGGTGGAGCCGAGCCAGACGCCGAACCAGCCGTACTTGGTGGCGAGCGTGATCGTGGCGAGCATCGTCTTGTCGCCCAGCTCGGCGAGGAAGAACGCCACCGACACCGCCACCAGCGCGGTCTTGTTGGTCTTCTCGGCCTTGCGCTTCTCCTCCTCGGTGAGCTTGTCCCCGCGTAACGTCCACGCACCGAACCCGAGGAACGCCACGCCGGCGACCAGGGAGATCCACTCGGTCGGCAACACCGCCCCGAGACCCGCACCGATGGCGACCGACGCCAGGTGCACCACAGCGGTGGCGACCGTGATGCCGATCAGCACCGGAATCGGTTTGAACCGCGTGGCGAAGGTCAGCGCCATCAGCTGGGACTTGTCCCCCAGCTCGGCGACGAAGATGACGCCGAAGCTGACGACCAGCGCGGCGAAAAATCCCTCCATGACGTCCTTCCCGTTCACGCCGGGAGGAGGTACAGGGGCGCCCTCGACCCGGCTGCAACAGCCTGAGTCGAAGGTCTCGCCCGCCCCGAGAGAACCGGGGCCGCGTGGCCGGATGCGGAACGCACCAGTATGTCGACCACGACATTGGGGGCTACTCCCCTTCGCGCGTTCAGCCTATCGGATCACCTCCCGGACCGGCCGAGCCGGGTGAACAGGCTCACCGCGCCCGCGCCAGCGTGACACCGAAGAGCGCGTCCGGATCGGTCCAGAACTCCGCCGTGGCGAAGCCGGCCGCGGCCAGCTCCGCCGCGATCCCCTCCCGGTGGAACTTCGCCGAGACCTCGGTACGCAGCTCCTCCCCCGCCGCGAAATCGACTGTCAGCCCCAGCACCCGCACGCTCATCGGCCGGGTCGCCCGCAACCGCATCTCGATCCACTCGTGGTCGGGATCCCACACGGCGACGTGCGCGAACGCAGCCGGGTCGAAATCGGCGCCCAACTCCCGATTGATCACGTGCAGCACGTTGCGGTTGAACTCGGCGGTGACCCCGGCGGCGTCGTCGTACGCCGGCACGACCACCGACGGGTCCTTCACCAGATCCGTGCCGAGCAACAACCAGTCGCCGACCTCCAGAGCGGCGCGCATCGCCGTCAGGAACTCGGCCCGCTCGGCGGGCAACAGGTTGCCGATGGTGCCGCCGAGGAACACCACCAACCGCCGACCGCCGGTGGGCAGCCGGTCCAGTTGCCGGGTGAAGTCCCCCACGATGCCCCGCACCCGCAGGCGGGGATAGTCGGCCGCGATCTGGGCGGTGGACCCGCGCAGCGCACTGACCGACACGTCGAGGGGCACGAAGGTGCCCAGCCCACCGCGGCGGGTGAAGGCGTCCAGCAGCAGCCGGGTCTTCTCCGACGAGCCGGAACCCAACTCGATGAGCGTCTTGGCCCCGGTCAGCGTCGCGATGTCGGGAGCGTGCGCGGCCAGCACGGCCCGCTCGGCCCGGGTCGGGTAGTACTCGGGCAGTCGGGTGATCTCCTCGAAGAGTTCGCTGCCCCGGGCGTCGTAGAACCACTTCGGCGGCAGCCACTTCGGCTCGGCGCTCAGCCCGGCCCGGACGTCGTCGCGCAGGCCACGCTCAAGGTCGCCCTCTTCAAGGTAGATCTCCAGGGGTTCCGCTGTCATCGGTTCGCTCCTCTGTTCGATCAGCCGTTTCGTGCCTGCCCGGCCCCGCTCACCGGGTCGGCAGTGGACGTACCCGCATCTCACCCGGGGTGGCGACGACGAGGTGCCCCTCCGGCACCGACCGCCACCCGGGATCGTCGTCATGCGGCTCGGACGCGAGCAGCACCGAACCCGGCGACTCGCGCACCGACAACGCGTGCCCCGCCACGCTGGCCACCACCCGATGCCCGTCGGTGAGCAGCAGGTTGAGCCGCGACCCGGGGGCGGCGGCGGCGACCTCGGTCACCGTCCGCCCGAGCGCCTCTACCGGGTCGGCGCCGGCGCGCAACCGATGCCGCACCAGCGCCCAGAGCAACGCCGAGTCGGTCGAGGCTTCCAGAGTGAGCAGGTCACGCACCGGCAGAGCGGCGGCGAGCGGCACCACGGCGTCCGGCCAGCCGCGGACCACACCGTTGTGGCTGAACAGCCACCGCCCCTCGGCGAAGGGCGCCGCCGCACCGTCGAGCACCGCCATCCCGACCGTGGCCGAGCGCACCGCCGCCACCACCGCCGCGCTGCGGGTCACCGCCGCCAGTTGGGCGATGGTCGGGTCGCTCCAGATCGGCTGCGCCCGCCGGTACCGCACCGGCTCACCCTCACCCGGGTACCAGCCGACACCGAACCCGTCGGCATTGATCGTGCCGCCGCCACGCATGTCGCGGGGCGCCCAGGACTGCCGCACCAGCGAGTGCGGAGGGTCGAACAACAACTCGGCCAGGGTGACCGGCGGCCCCAGGTAGGCCAGGTGGCGACACATCAGCGCCCCCGGCCCGCCGCCGGGCCGCCGGTCGTGCGGCGACTCACCGGTACGACTCGTCCGGTCGCGCGTCCCGGGCGCAGCGGAAACCGCTGAATATCTGCCGGCGGATCGGATAGTCCCAGTTACGGAAGGTGCCCCGGCAGGCAGAGCGGTCGGTGCCGAACGAACCACCACGCAGCACCCGGTGATCGCTGCCGAAGAAGACCTCCGAGTATTCCCGGTAGGGGAACGCGGCGAACCCCGGATGCCCGTCGAACGCGGTCGAGGTCCACTCCCAGACATCGCCGATGAGCTGGTGCACACCCAACGGCGAGGCGCCGCCCGGGTACGCGCCCACCGGCGCCGGCCACAGATGGCGTTGGCCGAGGTTGGCGTGCGCCTCGGTCGGGTCGTCGTCTCCCCAGGGGTAACGACGCGACCGCCCGGTCGTCGGATCCCACCGGGCCGCCTTCTCCCACTCCGCCTCGGTCGGCAGCCGCTTGCCGGCCCACGCCGCGTACGCCTGCGCCTCGTACCAGCACACATGAACCACCGGCTCGTCGGCGCGGACGCGCGCCCACTGACCGAAGCGCCGATACGACCAGTCGTCGCCGTCGGAACGCCAGTGCATCGGGGCGCTCAGCTGCTCCCGAACCCGATGCTCCCAGCCGGCAGCGCTCCACCAGCGCTGTTCGGTGTAGCCGCCGTCGGCGATGAAGGCTGCGTACTGGCCGTTGGTCACCGGAGCGGCGTCGATGACGTACGCCGGGAGGTCGACCCGGTGCGCCGGACGTTCGTTGTCCAACGCCCACGGATCGGTGTCGGTGCCCATGGTGAACTCGCCGGCCGGCACCAGCACCTCCGCGCCGATCCGGACCGACGGCTCGGGCGGCGCCGGCGCGTGCAGCACCGCCGGCCCCGAACGCAGCTGGTGGGTGGCGAGCATGGTCTCGTCGTGCTGCTGCTCGTGCTGCACGATCATGCCGAAGGCGAACCCGTCGGCGACCAGCGGCCGCTCGGTGAAGGTCACCGCGTCGAGCAGGTCGTGCACCTTGTCCCGAACGGTCGCCAGGTAGGCGCGCGCCTCCGCGGGTGGCAACAGGGGCAGCGCGGGGCGGTCCCGGCGCGGCTGCTTGAACGCGTCGTACAACTCGTCGATGTCGCACCGGACCGGCTCCCGGCCCCCGACGTCCCGGACCAGCCAGAGCTCCTCCTGGTTACCGACATGGGCGAGGTCCCAGACCAACGGCGACATCAGCGGTGAGTGCTGGCGCATCAGGTCGGCGTCGTCGACCGCCTCGGTCAGCACCGCGGTGCGGGCGCGGGCCCGCGCCAACTCCACAGCGATGTGGTCGCGCAACCGCTCGCCGTCGACCCGGCCCGCCTGCGGGCCTCGCACCACCGGCTCACTCCTCGCGCTCACTGGTGTCTCCTCTCCGCGGCGGCCAGCCGCTGGCGTAGCCCTCGCCGGATCTCGTCGTGGGTGCTGGCCGGCAGCTCCAGTCGTGGCATGGTGCTCATGGCCAGGTCGAGCAGGGCCGCCGCGGCAGCGGCCAGCGCCGGGTCGGCCAGGCCGTGTCGGGCGGCGGCCGACCAGCGGTGCGCCACCGGCGTGGCGATCGTGTACGCCTCGCGCACGGTGCCCGGGTCAGCGAACAGGGCGGTCAGCACCGCCAGTGGCAGCCGCCAGCCCCGATCGGGTTGGGCGTCGAGGTAGCGCAGCTCCAGGTAGCCGCGCGGCCGTACCGGCGGGAAGAGGGTGCTGACGTGGTAGTCGAGGTCATCGGTGGTGGGCGGTCGTGGCAGCGCGCCGTCGAGCCAGTCGGCGAAGGTCACCCCGGGCGGCGCGGCCCAGTCGGCGCCGTGTCGGCGCAGACAGAGCAGCGGCGCGGCGAGCACGTAGCTGATCCAGGCGTCGATCGGATCGTCCTCGGTTCGGGAGGGCGACCAGACCGGGCGGGTCCGAGCCGGGTCGATGGCCAGCCAGGCGGCCATCCGGGCGGAGGCCCAACCGGTGCGCCGCCCGGCGTGTCGGGTGGCGGAGGCGAACGCCGCGAGCAGTGGGGGCCCGACCGCGTGGGCCGCGGCCCACCGGGCAGCGACCTGGTCCGGCTCACCGGCGTCGAGGCAGATCTGCAGGCCGGCGGTGCTGTACATCATCGTGCGGCCGGCCGGGCCGTGGCGGTCGAAGGCTCCGCGCATCGCGCGGTAACGGGGAGTTTCCACCACCGGGCGGGGCCGTCGGTGGGGGTCGATGCCGCTGCTGCCGAGGATCAGCCCGGCGGCGGCCAGCAGGTCGGTGACCTGGGCGATGTCGGCCTCGGTGGCGCGGATCAACGTGGCGACTGAGGGGCGGGGCGGGGTGGAGATCTCCAACTGGCCACCCGGCTCCAGGGTGACCATGCCGCCGTGCCGCAGCGGCTCGGCTGGGCTGGTGGCATCCAGCGTGGTGGGGCTGTGCCGCCCCAGCGCCGCCCGCAGCCGCGTCGCGTCGACGGGGCGGGCGGGATCGGCGGCGTCGTGCACTGTCCATTCCAGTTCGACGCCGGTGTGGGTGGGTGGGCCGGTCTTGAAGCAGATCCGGGCGAGGTGTCGGACTGCGGCTGCGGACTCGCGCAGGATGGCGCTGCGGTCCAGGTCGGATGACGTCACCAAGGGTCTGGCCCCCTCTCCGTGTGCCAGGTCCGGCACACTCTGCCACCGTAAACCCACCCACCGACACCGTCGGAGGCGTGCACGGTGCCACCAACCTCTGTCTAACAGACGAATTTCCGAAGCAGGGCGGAACCAAACCGCTCCCACCGCCGGCCGGTCAGCCGTCGGCGCGGTGGCCCGGTCCCGGCGGTGACGGCGGGGCCTTCCCCGAAGGGGACGGCCTGCGCTTCGCCGACTCGGAGGGTGTGACCTTCGCCGGCTCGGACGGCTTCGTCTCGGGTACCAGCCGCTGGCAGTACGCCTCGACCTCGGCAGGGCCGCCGGCGGCGGTCACCAGCTTCTGGAAACCCGGCGTGCGCAGTGCCTTCTCCCGCTGCTCGGGCTTCTTCGCCCGCCACGCCCGGCACAGTCCGTGCACCTGGCCGGCGGTGGTGGGACCGGCCGGCGGCGTGGCGGTGACCGACGGCGACGCACCCGGCGGCGACGCGAGGCCGGGGCCCACCGACCGATCGGGCTCGGCCGACCGGGACGTGCCCTGGTGCGGCGAGGGTGACGGGCGCGACGGTGCCGGTGCGACCGGGTCCGGCCCCCGCTCCTGGGTGACCGCGGCGAAGGCGGCTCCGGCGGTGGCGGTGGCTGCCACCGCGCCGATCCAGGCCACCGCGCCGGTGGTCATCCGGCGACGGCGTGGCCGCTGCGGCACGGCCGGCGCCGGGTTGACCCGGGCGGCCCGGAACGCGGCCACCGCGGCGTCCTCCCCGGCCAGTTCGCCAGGGCGGACGGGGCCGGCCGCCGCGGCGAGCAGCGCGGCCACCGGCTCGGCCTGGGGCACGTCGCGGGCGCTCAGGTGCGCGTCAGGTGAGTTCGCGTCCACTGCGGCGCGGGGGCCCTGATCCAGCGTGGCGTCCGGCCGGGCAGAGGCCGCGTCGAGCAGCCGCTCGGTGTCGGCGTGGTCGGCCCGCCGGAACGGGTTCATCGGGAGTCCTCTCACGTCAGCCGTCCACCGGTTCGACGTGCGATGCCCGCACGGCGGGGTTGCTCCCCACCCGCTGCGGTGGCACCCCCTCGACCCCGAGCGACGACTCGGCCGGGCTCTGCCGCTCCAACAGGACCGCGAGCCGGCGTAGGCCACGGTGGGCGGCGGTCCGCACGGCGCCGGCCCGGCGGCCCAGCACACGGCCGGCGGATCCCGCGTCCAGCCCGATCACGGCCCGCAGCAGGACGGCTTCGGCCTCCCGGGGCGGGAGGGTGGCGATCAGCGCGAGGGCGGTCTCGGTGCCGAGCGTCTCGCTGGCTCGCTCGGCGGTGTCCGCGTCGCTGGCGAGCTCGGCGAGCGCCTGCACCGGGACCGGGAGCGAGGGGCGGCGGCGCATCCGGCGCAGGTGGTCCATCGCGCGGTTACGGGCGATGGTGACCGCCCAGGCCCGGAACTCGCCCCCGGTGAAGCCGGGCAGGTCCCGGGAGATCTGGAGCCAGGTCTCGCTGGCGACGTCCTCGGCGTCGGCCCCGACGAGCGCGGTCAGGTACCGCAGCAGCCCGGGCTGGAGGCTGCGATAGAGAAAACGGAACGCTTCCTCGTCCCCGGCCTGCGCGGCGGTCACCACCTCCGACAGGTCGGCGGTCATGCGCGGTCCACGCATCGTTCGAGGCGTGTCGGCCCGACCAGCCGGGCTGGCGCGCACCACGCGGCACGAGTCGTCCGCCCGATCAGCACCGGTACCGCACCGCCCTCCACCGCTCTGATTGTGCCCGCGACCACGATTGTCGGGGCGGCGTGTCCGGGGGCCGACGCCAGGGTGGTCGGTCGGCGCGCTGCGCGCCGAGGTAGCCGGGAGGGCCCGAGCCGGGCTAACGCTAAAAGGGGGCTCACGACGCGACAAGTCGGCGTCGTGTCACGGAAGAGTGACAATTATCAACCCGACTCGACGGCGCGCCGTCGTAACGGGCAGTACGCGACGGACGCCAAGCACGCCTGGAGGCGGTTTCTTGCCACCATTGACGACCTGAGCGACGGAAATAGTCGCTTTTCGTGACAGCGCACATCCGCACCGTCACGAAGGGCCGGCGTCCACACAGGTCAGGCCGGATCAGCCGGTCTGAACCAGCCGACCGGCGGCCCTGCCACGGTGCGCCGCCCCGCGCCACTCTAGGTACGGTAATGCGGTGTTGTCATCGGAGGTCGTACTCAGCGGTCGCTACCGCTTGGACGAACGTGTCGCCACGGGCGGCATGGGCGACGTTTGGCGTGCCTCCGACCTGATCCTCGGCCGGCAGGTGGCGGTCAAGGTTCTCCTGCCGGCGCTGGTCTCCGATCCTGATTTCATCGCCCGGTTCCGGGCCGAGGCCCGGATCATGGCGGCGCTGCGGCACCCCGGCATCGTGCAGGTCTTCGACTGCGGTGCGGACGACCTCCCCGACGGCGGGCGGGCGGACTACCTCGTCATGGAGTTCGTCGCCGGCGAGCCGTTGTCCAAGCGGATCGAGGCGGCCGGGCGGCTCGACGTGGCCGAGACGATGTCGATCGTGGCCCAGGCGGCCGCAGCGCTCAACGCTGCGCACCGCGGCGGCATCGTGCACCGCGACGTCAAGCCCAGCAACCTGCTGGTGCAGGAGGACGGCACTGTCGTCCTGGTGGACTTCGGCGTGGCCCGCTCCACCGACATCACCAGCATCACCAGCACCAACGCGGTGCCGGGCACTGCCCTCTACATGGCTCCCGAGCAGGCCGCCGGAAGGCCGGTCAGCGGCGCCACCGACATCTACGCCCTGGGCGCGGTCACCTACTGCTGCCTGACCGGCAGTCCGCCGTTCACCGGCGACAATCCGCTCCAGGTCGCCGTGCGGCACCTGGACGACGAGCCGCCGGAGCTGCCGCACGACATTCCGGAGGCGGTCCGCGCCCTGGTGTCGCGGGCCCTGGCAAAGGATCCGCTGGAGCGGTTCACGAGCGGAGCGGCGATGGCCGAGGCCGCTCGGACGGCGGTCACCGGCGGCGAGCCGCCGACGGCGATGGCCGGGCCGGTCGCGCTGCGCGACGCTGGGCCGGGCACCCGGACGGACGTGCCGGCCGGAGCGGCGGTGGCGGACGGGCGCCAGCGACGGCGGGGTCCGCTCGTCGGCGCGGCGGCGGCCATGCTGGTCGCGCTGGTCGGGCTCGGCGCGGCGCTGGCCGCGACGCGTGACGTCGGCGATAACCCGGCGGTCAATCTGCCGGCCACCTCGCCGACGGTGGCGCCGAGCGGCCCCGTCGACCTGCCCGCGGCGAACGAGCAGATCACCAGCGTCGAGCCGGACCGGCCGGACCGGCCGCACGTCCCCGGCAACTCCCCGTCGGCGTCGGTCTCCGCCACGCCGACCCCGCAGCCGAGCCAGACCGTCAACTCGCCGACGCCGTCGGTGGGCGTCACCTCGGCACCGCCACCCACCAGCGCGGCGCCCACGACGGCCGCGCCGCCGACGACCAGCGCGCCCGCTGATCCACCCGCCACCTCCAGTGCGCCGGTCGAACCGGAGGTGCCGGCGGGCGGTTGATCCGACCGCCACGCCGACCCCCGCCAGTCCCATCAGCACCGATATCCCCAAAACGGACTTACGTCGCCGAAGACGCCTCTAGGCTCTCAGCAGGCTATTTACACCATCTGCCGCGGGAGCCTGGGTGAGCGCTGAAAAGCTGGTCGTGATCGGTCAGGGGTACGTCGGACTGCCGCTGGCCATGCGGGCCGTCGAGGCGGGCCTCGACGTTGTCGGTCTCGACGTCGACGCCGACCGGGTGAAGCGTCTCGCCTCCGGCGAGTCGTTCGTCGAGGACATTCCGGCCGACCGGCTGGGCCGCGCGTTGGGCAGCGGCCGCTACCACCCCAGCACCGAGTACACCGACGCCGACGGGTTCGACATCTGCGTCATCACGGTGCCGACTCCGCTGCGCGACGGGACCCCGGACCTGAGCTTCGTCGAGCAGGCCGGCACCGGTATCGGCCCGTACGTACGCCCGGGCTGCACTGTGATCCTGGAGTCGACCACCTACCCGGGCACGACCGAGGAGCTGCTGCGCCCGCTGTTGGAATCGGCGAGCGGCCTGACCAGCCCCGGTGACTTCCATCTCGGCTACAGCCCTGAGCGGATCGACCCGGGCAACCCGACCTGGCGCCTGGAGAACACCCCGAAGGTGGTCTCCGGTGTGGACCCGGCGGCACTGGCCCGGGTGGACGGGTTCTACCAGCGCCTCGTGGAACGCACCGTAGCGGTGGACTCCACCCGCGTCGCCGAGCTGACCAAGTTGATCGAGAACACCTTCCGCCAGGTCAACATCGCGCTGATCAACGAGCTGACCATGCTCTCGCACCACCTCGACATCGACGTCTGGCAGGCGATCGACGCCGCCTCGACCAAGCCGTTCGGCTTCATGCCGTTCCGACCCGGCCCCGGCGTCGGCGGGCACTGCCTGCCGATCGACCCGTGCTACCTGTCCTGGCAGGTCAAGCGCCGCCTCGGGCGGCAGTTCCGGTTCATCGAGCTGGCCAACGACGTCAACCACGAGATGCCCGAACACGTCGCGCAGCGAATCATGGGAGGGCTGAACCGGGACGGCCGGGCCGTCAGCGGCGCCCGACTGCTGCTGCTCGGTCTGGCGTACAAGAAGAACACCGGCGACATGCGCGACTCCCCCGCTGTGGACGTGGCCCGTCGCCTGCAGTCCCTCGGCGCCGAGGTGCACGCCGTCGAGCCGTACGCCGAGGCGCACCAGATCCCGGCCGGGATCACAGTGGTCAAGCTCAGCGAGCGTGAGGTGCGCGCGGCCGACGCGGTGGTGGTGGTCACCGACCATGACACCTTCGACTACGACCTCGTGGTCAGGCACGCCCGCTACGTCTTCGACACCCGCAACCGGTGCGTCGGCCCGACGGTCGAGCGCCTGTAGACCCGGCACCGCTGGCCGGTCCCGCCGCCGGGGAAGATGGCGGGACCGGCCGGCGGATGTCCGTCCGGTCCCCGGGGTCTGGCCGGTCCGGACCGCGACCGGGTCACTGGTCGGCGAGCGCCTCGACGACCGGGCGGGACAGCGCCCGGCGGGCCGGCAGCACCGAGGCGAGCAGGGCGGCGAGCACCGCGACACCGAGGATCAGCCCGAGCTGGCCGAGCGGCAGCACCACGTGGAAGTCACCGCCGAGGCGGTCCAGCAGGGCCATCGTGGACGCGCTGACTCCGGTGCCGAGTCCGACTCCGAGCACCGCGCCGACCAGCGCCATCAGCACCGCCTCGACGGCGAGCACCGCCCGCATCCGCCCTCGGGTGAGCCCGACCGCCCGCAGCACGGCGTTCTCCCTGGTCCGTTCGACCACGGACAGGCTCAGGGTGTTCGCCACGCCGACCAGAGCGATCACGACCGCCAGACCGAGCAGCGCGGTGACGAAGGCGAGCAGCATGTCCACAGTGCCGGTGAGCATCTTCTTGTAGGCGCCCTGGTCCATCAGGTTCACGGTGGGGTAGCGGCCCAGCACCACGGTGATCGCGTCGCGGGCCCGCTCGGCGCTCACCCCGGCGGCGGGGTCGATCTCGGCCAGGTAGCCGCGTCGGGCGGGGAAGAGCGCGGCGAAGTCCTGGTCGGACAGGTCGATGACGTGACCCGCTGGCACCTCACCGTCCGGGGTATCGTCGGTGACCACGGCGGCCACCCGGAACGCTTTCCCCCTGACGGTCACCGAGGAGCCCACCTCCCAGCCGCGGGCCCGCGCCAACTCGCGGTGCACCAGCACCTGCCCCGGCCCGACCCGCTCGGCGTCGCCGGCCAGCACCCCGCTCAGGGTCCGGCCCACCAGCGCCGGGTGGGCCGCGCGGATCTCGACGTCGTCGACGACAGTGCTGCGCTGCTCGTGCACCACACCCAGTTCGGGACGGGAGGCCAGCTCACCGGCGAGCGCGGCCGGCAGGTCCTGACCGATTCCGCTGACCACGAAGTCCGTTCCGATCTGGGCGTCCACGCTGCGCTCGATGCCGTCCTTGGTGCTGCGCGCACCGACCATGAACGCCGAGACCAGTCCAATGCCGATCACCAGCGCGGTGGCGGTCGCGGCGACCCGCCGTGGGTTGCGCACCGTGTTGCTGACCGCCAGTTCACCGACGGCGCCGAGCACTCGTCGGACCGGCCAGCCGAACACCCGGGCCAGCGCGGGGACGAGCACCGGCCCGAACAGCACGATCCCGAAGAAGGTGAGCACCCCACCGACGGCCACCAGGAGCAGTTGGCCGGCGCTGGCGGCGCCCGCGAGGGCGGCCACACCGACGGCGAGGACCACCGCGCCGATGCTCAGCCGCACCCGGCCGGCACCCCGGCTGGGCTGTACCGCGGCGTCGGTGAGCGCGGCCACCGGGGCGATCCGCGTCCCCCGCCAGGCCGGCAGGAGGGCGGCGCACACGGTGAGCCCGGTGCCCAGCAGCAGGCCGGTGAGCACTGTCGAACCGGTCACGGTCAGCCCACCGGTGACCGGCACGTCCAGGTGGGACAGCACCAGCCGCAACCCGGCGGCGAGGGCCACCCCGAGCAGCACCCCGAGCGCGGAGGCGACCAGCCCCAGCACCGCCGACTCCAGCAGTGTGGACCGGAAGACCTGTCCCCGGGTGGCGCCGATCAGGCGCAGCAGCGCGGTCCGTCGGGTGCGCTGGGCCAGCACGATCGCGAAGGTGTTGGCGATCACGAAGCCGGCCACCACTATCGCGACCCCTACGAAGATCAACAGCAGCATGCGAAACTGGTCCACGTTGCGCACCGCGTCCTCCACTGCCTCGTCGAGGATCTGCTGGCGGCTCTTCACAGTGGCTTCGGCGCCGGACACGGCGCGTACCTTCTCGGTGAGCGCGGCGACGTCGGCGCCCGGTCGAGCCGCCACCATGATCCGGCCGTAGCCCCGATCGCCGGTGAGGGTCAACGCGTCCGGCCCGACCAGGCCGACGAACGGACCGCCGATGTCGCGGACGGTGCCGGCCACGTCGACGGTGCCCACCAGGGTGTACGGGCGGGCCGCCCCACCGGTGGCGCCGATCCGGACCGCCGCGCCGAGCCCGAAGCCCTGCTCGGCCGCCGTCGGCGCGTCGAGCACCACCTCCCCAGCCCGGTCGGGCAACCGGCCGGCCACCACGTCGTACGAGCGCAGCGCGTCCTCGGTGGGGATCGCGACGAGCATGGTGAAGCCGAGCACCGGCCGACCGTCGGCGCCGACGATCCCGGCGGTGTTGGTCAGCTCACCGGCGGCGGCGGCCACCCCGTCGACCGCCCGCACCCGGTCGACCAGTGCCGGGGGCAGCACCTCGCGGCCCGCCGAGTAGACCCCCAGGTCGGTGTGGCGGTCGAAGGTGCCGGCCCGCTCGTACGCCCCGGTCCGCATCCCGTCGACGAAGATCATCGTGCCGGCGACGAACGCGACGCCGAGCACGACGGCGAGCGCCGAGAGCAGCATGCGCAGCGCCTCGGCGCGCAGCGAACGCAGGGTCAGGCGGATCATGCGGGGCTCCCGGTGCAGGTGGCGGATCGGACCCCTCCGACGCTATGGCCGGCACCGGTCTGTCGATCTCCACCTGTGCGCTCGACCTGCGTGCGCCCCGGGTCGCGGTGCGAACGCCGGCCGCTACGACCCAGGTCGTACGCGGTGTCATCCGCCGGGCGTGACCAGCCCGCTCTCGTACGCCAGGACCACCGCCTGGACCCGGTCGCGCAGCTGGAGTTTGCCCAGGATCCGCCCGACGTGGGTCTTCACCGTCGCCTCGGCCACGTGCACCCGGGCGGCGATCTCCGCGTTGGACAGCCCCTGGGCGACCAGCAGCAGCACCTCCCGTTCCCGTTCGGTGAGCTGCGCGAGTCGAGGGTCGGCGCTGGGGGCGGCGCCGAGCTGCCCGGCGAACCGGTCCAGCAGACGCCGGGTGATCGACGGAGCCACCACCGAGTCACCCTGGGCCACCACCCGGATCGCGGCCAGCAGCTCCTCCGGCGGGACGTTCTTGAGCAGGAAGCCACTCGCCCCGGCCTGGAGCGCCGCGAACGCGTCCGCCTCGGTGTCGAAGGTGGTCAGCACCAGCACCCGAGGGCCACCCGCTGGCCGCTCGGCGCAGAGTCGACGGGTCGCCTCCACCCCGTCCATCGTGGGCATCCGGATGTCCATCACGACCACGTCGGCCTCGGTGCGGGCGAGCACCCGCAGGGCGTCCGCACCGTCGATGGCCTCCCCGACGACCTCCAGGTCGGGCTGGGATTCCAGCACCATCCGGAACCCGGCGCGGACCAGCGCCTGGTCGTCCACGATCACTACCCGGACAGTCATGCCGCGATCACCTCCATTGCCGGCTCTGACGGTAGCGGCAGCCGAACCTCGACCTGCCAGCCCCCGGCCGGCCGGGGACCGGCGGTGAGGCTGCCGTCGTACACCGTCACCCGCTCCCGCATGCCGAGCAGGCCGTGACCGCCGGACGGCGCCGGGCTGACCAGCGGGCGGCCGCGACCGTCGTCGACCACCCGGACCACGACGGCCTCGGCGGTGTACGACAGGACGACCTCGACGCCGGCGCCGACGCCGGCGTGCTTGAGCGCGTTGGTCAGCGCCTCCTGCACCACCCGGTAGACGGTCAGCTCCAGGCCCGGTGGCAGGGCCGGGGGCACACCGGTGACGGTGCTGCGGACGTGCAGACCGGCGTCGTCGAACCGGGCCAGCAGGTCGGGCAGCTCGGCCAGCGCGAGGCGTCGGTGCTCGGGGTCGGCCGCCACAGCGAGCCCGTCGGTCCCGTCCGCGCCGGCGGGGCCGGCGTCGCGGAGAACGCCGACCAGGCGGCGCATCTCTTCGAGGGCCTGCCGGCCGGTGTCCGCTACCACCTTCACGGCGGTGCGCGCCTGGGCGGGGTCACGGTCGAGCATGAACCGGGCCCCGTCCGCCTGGACGATCATCACGGCCATGCTGTGGGCGACCACGTCGTGCAGCTCACGGGCGATCCGGGTGCGTTCCTCGGCGACCGCCGCCCGGGACTCGGCCTCCCGCTCGCGTTCCAGGGTGGTGGCCCGCTCCTCCAGGCTGAGCACGTAGAGCCGGCGGGTCCGCACGTTCAGCGCGACCAACCACACCGCGCCGGTGACCAGCGCGTACCACAGCGCGGTCACCCACCACTGGATGACGTTGGGGGTCTGCGCGGCGGCCAGCAGCACCCCGACGGCCGCGACAGCGCCGGCCAACACGCCGTCGCGCAGCCGCCGGCCGTACTTCACCACGCTGTAGAGCGCGATCAGGACGGCCACGTCGTAGATGAGTGGACCCCAGCGGGCGATGACCTGGATCAGCGCGAGCGCCGCGACCGCCACCGTCACCGCGCTCGGGTGGGTGCGGCGGAACAGCAACGCCACCGCCATCCCCAGGCCGACCGCCGTGGCCGCCCAACCGCCCGGCTGGTTCACCGCCGCGGCCAGGGAGACGAGGACCACCAGCGCGGCGACGGCCACGTCGAAGGCGACGCCGCGCAGCGGGCGACCGAACAGGGTGCGTGTCACGGTCACCCAGCGTACGTGCCGGGGCGCTCGGGCTCAGCCGCCGAGGACCTCGCGCATGCGGTCGATCTCGACGGTCTGCTCGGTGGCGACGGAGTTGGCGAACTCGTTGAGCGTCAGGTCGGAGCCGACAGTGAGCAGGTTGGTGGCCATCTCGATAGCGCCCTGGTGGTGCTCGGTCATCATCTGGACGAAGAGCGTGTCGAAGTCAGCGCCACGGGCCGCGGCGAGCTGCCGCATCGCCTCTGGCGACTGCATGCCGCGCATGGTGCCGTGGTCGTGCCCCTGCACCTCCGCCGGGAGGCCACGGGTCTGCAGCCAGCCGCGCATCATGCCCATCTCCGGCCCCTGGCTGGCCCGGATGCGCTCGGCGATCGCCCGGACGTCGGGGTCGGCGGCCCGGTCGGGGGCGAGCTCCGCCATCGCCAGGGCCTGCGCGTGGTGCGGGATCATCATCCGGACGAACCAGACGTCCAGCGAGTTGTGCGGGGCGGGACCGGCGTCGCGGACCTCGTGCGCCGGGCGGGTGGCCGCCGTCTCGCCCGGACGGCCGGGCGCGATGACGGTCAGGTCGGTGGGGACGGGGCTGGCCGGCGGCGACGCGGCGGAGGTGGCGGGGGCGGAGACCGGCTGCGGTGCGCTCGTACCGGTGTCGCCGTCGAGGCGGATCACCATGAACACCACCAGCGGCAACACGAGAGCCAATGTGACGACGGCCAGGATGCGTGCGCGCCGGTTGGTCATGGGCCACTCCCTGCAGTCGAGGTCACCGCGATGCTATCCATTGAAGAACACGCTTTCATGTGATCCAGCTCACATCGACGATCTTCGTCGGACGGTAACGTGTCAACCATCGTCTCCCCCTTGCGAAGGGCCCCGCCGATGATCAGATTCCACAAGCCACGGTTACGACAACTGCGTGTCGTGGCGCTCGCCACGACCGGCCTCCTCGTCGCCAGCGCCCTCGTCGCCCCGGCGAGCAGCGCCCAGACGGTGCCGCAGGCGGCCCCGGCCCCCGCGCTCACCAACACGATCCCCGGCGTCGACGAGATCGTCAGCAGCCCCAACCTGCGCCAGATCGCCAACCTGCCCAAGGTCGCCCCACTAGACGCGACGAACAGCGACATCGCCTTCCAGGGCAAGTACGCGTTCGCCGGCAACTACAACGGCTTCGTCATCTACGACATCTCGCGGCCCAGCGCGCCGACGGTCAAGGCCCGGGTGCTCTGCCCGGGGTCGCAGAACGACATCTCCGTCCACGGTGACCTGCTCTTCCTCTCCACCGACTCGTCGCGCAGCGACGACTCCTGCAACAGCACCACGCAGGGAGCGGACGTGAAGGGCTCGTGGGAGGGCATCAAGGTCTTCGACATCAAGGACAAGGCCAACCCGCGCTACATCAAGTCCGTCGAGACCGCCTGTGGCTCCCACACCCACACCCTGGTGCCGGGCAAGGACCGCAAGGCCGTCTACCTGTACGTCTCGTCGTACAGCCCGCGGGCCGAATTCCCGGACTGCCAGCCGCCGCACGACTCCATCTCCATCGTCAAGGTGCCGCTGAAGAAGCCGACCGACGCGGCAGTGGTCGCGACGCCGAACCTCTTCCCGGACGGTGGCTTCCCCGGCAGCCCGACCGGCTCGGCGACCACCGGTTGCCACGACATCACCGCCTACCCGTCGAAGGACCTGGCCGCCGGCGCCTGCATGGGTGACGGCATCCTGCTCGACATCAAGAACCGCGAGGCCCCCCGGGTCATCAACCGGGTCCGGGACGAGACCAACTTCGCGTTCTGGCACTCGGCCACCTTCAACAACTCCGGCACCAAGGTGATCTTCACCGACGAGCTGGGTGGTGGCGGGGCGGCGACCTGCAACGAGGCCGTCGGCCCGAACCGCGGGGCGGACGCCATCTACGACATCGCCGGCCGCGGCAACGCCCGGACGATGACCTTCCGCAGCTACTACAAGATCCCGCGGGCGAACGCCGACACCGAGAACTGCGTGGCGCACAACGGCTCGCTCATCCCGGTGCTCGGCAAGGACATCATGGTCCAGGCGTGGTACCAGGGTGGCATCTCGGTGTTCGACTTCACCGACTCGGCCAACCCGAAGGAGATCGCCTTCTGGGAGCGCGGCCCGCTGTCGGCCGACACCTTCGTCGGCGGCGGCACCTGGTCCGCGTACTACTACAACGGCCACATCTACTCGAACGACATGGTGAAGGGCCTGGACGTCCTGGAGCTGAACGACTGGCGTACCTGGTCGGCCAAGCTGACCCGTTACCAGGAGCTCAACGTGCAGACCCAGCCCAGCTACCTGGGCTGGTAGGCACCGCGCACCACACCGGGCCCGGTCCCCGATCGTCGGGGGCCGGGCCCGGCCCGTGTCCGGCGGCAGGTCGCCACGGTGGGGCTGGTCACCAGGGCGTGGGGTTGCCGGGCACCTGGTCAGACCCTGTGTCAACGTGAACAGTTGTGACTCTCGCAGCCCCGCCCGAACCGACCACGCGTTGGCGGCCCCACCCGCTGGACGTGGTGGCGGCCGTCCTCGCCGTCGTCGGGGCGGCCTGCGCGCTGAGCGGGCTACTCCCCCGGGCGGAGACCACCGCCACCCTGCACCGGATCCTGCCGCTGCTGCTGTTCCTCGGCACCGTGATCGTGCTCGCCGAGCTGACCGCGGTGGCCGGTGTCTTCGACGTGCTGGCCAGCCGACTGGCCATCGCCTCCCGGGGCAGGTGGGCCGCGCTGTTCCTGCTCTGCGGCGGTCTCGCCACGCTGACCACCCTCGTACTCAACCTCGACACCACAGCCGTACTGCTCACCCCGGTGCTGCTCGCGCTGGCCCGCAACCTGCGGATCCCCGCCGCCCCGCTCGCCGTCACCACGGTCTGGCTGGCGAACACCGCGAGCCTGCTGCTTCCGGTTTCCAACCTGACCAACCTGCTCGCCGCCGACCGGGTCGGGCTGGCACCGCTGACGTACGCGGCTCGGATGGCGTTGCCGCAGCTCGCCGCCGTGGCGGTCACCATGGCCCTGCTCTGGTTCCTGTGGTGGCGGCGGGAGCGGCCAGCCGGTGGGCGCTTCGTCCCGCCGACCCGGCACGTGCCGGCCGACCCGGTGCTGCACCGTACGGCGCTCGCCGGTTGCCTGATCTTCGTCGCCGGCATCCTCGCCGGCGTGGAGATCGAGATCGCCTCCACCGTCGGGCTCGCGCTGGTGCTGGTCGGGTTCCTGGTCCGCTCCCCCGCCACGCTGCGCCCGGGGCTGGTCCCGGTGCGCCTGCTGTTCTTCGTCACCGGCCTGTTCCTGGTGGTGCAGACCCTCGGCCGGCACGGGCTGGACGACCTGGTCGGCACCCTGGTCGGCGCCGACGGCGGCGCCCTGGGCGCCCTGCGCGCCGGTGGCACCGGAGCGCTGCTCGCCAACGCCGTGAACAACCTGCCCGCCTACCTGGCCGGCGAGTCGGTGCTGCCGGCCGGTGACCACACCCGCCTGCTGGCCCTGCTGATCGGCACCAACGTCGGCCCGCTGGCCGCCCCCTGGGCGTCACTGGCCACCCTGCTGTGGTTCGAGCGCTGCCGGGCGGCCCGGGTCGCGGTGCCGGTGACCCGCTTCGTGCTGACCAGCACCCTGCTCGCGGTCACCGCGACGCTCGCCGCGGTCGGCGCGCTGCTGCTGGTGAGCTGAGCGCTCAGTCGCGGTACACGGCGACCTGAAGCTCGGTGACGCCCTTCTCGGGGGTGTCCGGGCAGTAGTCGAGGTAGACCTCCCGGGCGAAGCCGTCGGTGCGGTAGCCGTTCTCCTCGATCCACCGGGCGAGCGCCTGCATGCTCGGTTCGACGTCGTCCATCGCCCCGTGATGGATGGTCGTCGCGGCAGTGTGCAGCTCCGGCAGGTCGCGCACCGTGACGTCGGGCGCCGCGGACGGCTCGACGTCGACGAGCACACCGGCGTGGACGACGACAGCGTCGCCGCCCGGGTCGACGGGCTCGTACCAGGCGATGCTCGGCCCCGTCGGGGTGATCCCGGCGGCGGTCAGCCGACGGAACAACTCCGGGTAGAGCGGCTGGATCACCGGGCCGATGTCCTCACCCTGATAACTGGGCGCGACGGCGGTCAGCTCCGCCACGCGGACCGGCGCGATCTCCTTGAGGACGACGTCCTGGGTGGTCATCCGACCCTCCGACTCGATCATCCGAAGCCTCGCCTCGACGGCCGTGAGCCGGGCCGTGTCGGCGGCCAACTGTTCCGCCAGCTGGCTCCGGCGCAGCCGCAGCATGCCGCGCAGCTCGGCCACGTCGACGGCGTCGTCGACGATGGAGCGCACCTGTTCGAGGGTGAGGCCCAGCTCCTTGAGGGCGATCACCCGGTTGAGCCGGCGCAGCTGGTCGGCGCGGTAGAAGCGGTAGCCGGTGTGCGGGTCGACGCTGGCGGGGGGCAGCAGGCCGATGCTGTCGTAGTGGCGCAGCATCCGCACCGACACCCGGCCGAGTCTGGCGAAGTCTCCGATGGTGAACATGGCCCCCTCACACTCGTCCCTGACACCGTGTCAGAGTCAAGCGTGGCGTGCGGGGCAGCCGTCAGTGGCGGGCGGGGCGCGGGCCGACCAGCCGGCGGACCATCGGAGCGGCGTTCCACTTGGCCGCGCCGACCAGGTCGCGGGCGTGCTCCAGGACCGTGTAGTCGGGTCGGGTCAGCCCGTCGGCGATGGCCCGGTCCAGGTCGTTGCCGCAGCGGCTCAGCACGGTGTCGAAGTCGCGACGGACCGGCTCCTGCAGGTCGTAGCCGAAGGAGCGGTGCAGCCGGGCGAAGAGCGGCTTGTACAGCCGGACCCGCTCGTGCAACCCCGACGAGTACGACATCGGGTTCTTCGGACGGCGGAGGATGTAGTCCGGCAGCACGTCGGCGAACGCCCGCCGGACGATCCACTTCTCCTGCCCGTGGCGCAGCTTCAGATCCACCGGCAACCGCATCGCCAGCTCCACCACGCTGAGGTCGAGGAACGGCACCCGGGCCTCCACGCCGTACGCCATCGCGGCCCGGTCGACGCGCTGCAACTCGGTGCGGCACAGGTTGCGGATCCGGTGCAGGAACAATCGGCGGGCCGCCGCCGGGGCGACCTGGTGATACATCGGGTACCCGCCGAACAGCTCGTCGGAGCCGTCGCCGGTCAGCACCACCTTGATGCCCAGATCGCGGAGCCGCCGGAAGATCGGCACCGAGACGACCGCGTTGATGATGTCGCCGTACTCGGTCAGCTCGGAGATCCGGACGGCCTCGCGGACGTCGGCGAGCCGGATGTCGCGCGGGCGCAGTTCGACTACCACGTGTGGCACGTCGAGGTCGGCGGCCAGCCGCCGGGCGTACGCCACGTCGGGGCTGTCCGCGACGCCGACTGTCACCGCGACGCAGTCCGGGTGAATGTCGCGGACCTGCCGCAGGGTCAGCGAGCTGTCCAGGCCACCGGAGAGCACCACCCCGACGGTCAGGTCGGTCTCCACCCGCATCCGGATCGAGTCGCTGAGCGCGGCGCGGACCAGCAGCGCGGCCTCGTCCGGGTCGTCGATGACCGGCAGGCCGTCGGCGATGGTGAGCAGGTCGACGTACGGGCTCAGTCGCACGTGCCCGTCCGCCTCCGCCCAGCCGTGGTGCCCGGGCGGCACCTCGGCGATCGGGGTGCCGTGCCCGACGAGTGCCTTGACCTCGGAGGCGAGGTGCAGGCAGCCGGGTCGACGGGACCAGTACAGCGGCTTGACCCCGAGCGGGTCGCGGGCCAGGTACGCGCGGCCGGTGGCCCGTTCGACGACCGCGAAGGCGTACTCGCCGCGGAGTCGGGTTGCCGCCGCCTCGCCCCACTGCTGGAACGCGGCGAGCAGCACCTCGGTGTCGCTCTCGGTGCGGAAGGTCTGCCCCAGGCGGGTCAGCTGCGCCCGCAACTCCCGGTGGTTGAAGATTTCGCCGTTGAAGCAGAGCAGCCACCGCTCGTCGGTCGACGTCCACGGCTGCACCGCCCGGTCCCGGTCGACGATCCGCAGCCGCCGGGTGCCGGCGAGCAGCCCGCTCTCGGACCGGGTCTCGGTGACCTCACCACGCGGGGCCAGGGCGGCGAGCATCCGCCGGAAGGTTGCCGGGTCGGCCTCGGGGCCGATGCTCAACGCGATGCCGCACACCGGCTCAGACCCCCATCTCAGCCTCGTAGGACCGGCGTAGACGACGCCGGGCGGTGGGCGCGAGACAGAGGTGCCAGGCCTGCCCCTCGTCGATCACGTTCAGCTCACCGGCCTCCTGCCGGCTCAGCAGCAGTTCCGCCAGGGCCTCGCGGGCGCCGAAACGCTCGAACCAGGCCAACTCGACGTCGGCCGAGTAGCCGAGGCAGTGCCCGCTGGGCAGCATCGCCGCGTAGCCCAGACGGCGCAGCCGGTACTGGTGTTCGGCGCTGCGGACCAGGCTGGTCACCCAGAGCGGCGGGGTGGCCGGCGGCGCGACGGCGGAGAACTCCCGTCCGATGTCGTTGAGCAGCGCCACCACCTCGCGCCGGGCGCGGCGGAACAGCAGCCCCGCGGTGCGCGGGGTGGCGTCGGGTCGCAGCCGGCGACGCAGCCCGCGGGCGGCCCGGCCCAGTATCGTGGCGGGCTGCTCCTGGTAACGGAAGCGCAGCAGGTCGCGGCGGCGCAACCATTCCAGGTCGACCAGCTCGGGACTGCCGTTGACCTGGTCGTCGGTGACGAAGGTCGGCGCGTCCTGCCACCACAGCACGTCGATGCGGGAGAGCAGGTAGATCCGGACCAGCGCGCTGAGGTCGGTCGCCGACGTGCGCTCGTTCGGTTGGTAGCGGGCCATCTCCAGCAGCAACGTCTCGCGCGCGCCGATCAGCCCCTGCGGGGTGGCGTCGAGGACGGCGGCGAGCGCCGGTTCCCGCAGCCGCTCGTCGATGAGCACCTGCCGGGCCCGGGTGCTCGCCGCGTCGGCCAGTGCGCCGACCTCGACCAGCAGTTCGGCGACGGCGGCCCGGTAAGCGGGCAGGTCGGGGGCGGGGGCGGACACGCGGCGGGGGGTCGCACCGGAGGGTCGACGGCGGGCCGGGGCGGTGGGCGACGGAGGCGAACCGGGCTGCTGTCCCGGGCTACGGCTGGGCACTCGCATGACGGGTCCCTCTCTCCGGTCACGGCACTGGGTAGGTTCGCCCTGAAACACACCGTAATCATCGGGACCGGAACGGACCGAACATTCCTCCTATCTCCCCTCGAAGGGTGCGCGGACGACGCACCGGCACCAGGCGGTGGCACGTCAATGTGGTGCCTTTGGAGCTGATGTCGTCAACGAATCACCACCGCCGCGCCCCGGTCCTGGCGGCGGCCCGCCTGGGGAGATCACCCGAGCGCGAGCCCGAAGCCCGGAGCAAGCGGGCCCGTGATGTCACAAACGATTCAGCTCCAAAGGCACCGACCAACACACACCGGGTCGTCCCGCGCGGGCCGGAACACCGCCGCGCCGAAGGGACGCAGAGCATGAGCCAAGCCAAGCCCTCCCCGCACCGCGAGCGCCCAGGCCGCCGCTGTCAGTCGCCGCCCCTGGGCACCAGGGCCTGCACCTCGGCGTACGACGGCAGTCCTCCCGCAGAGGTGGGCCCGCCGCCGCGGACGGCGTCGGCGGCGGCGAGCGCGGCGCCCAGCGCGGCCCGGAACAGCAGCGAGCCGGTGCTGACCCGGGCCACCCCGGCCCCGCCCAACTCAGCCAGCCCTGGGCCGCCCGGCTGGTACAGCGCGTTCACCGGAGCGTCGATCCGCTCGGTGAGGACGCGCAGGGTGGCCAGGTCGGCGGTCCCGGGCACGAAGATCCCGTCGGCACCGGCCATCCGGTAGGCATGTGCACGGGCGAGGGTCTGCGGCAGTGGTTCGTCCACCCCGAGCCACCAGGTGTCGGTGCGGGCGTTGACGAACAGCTCCGGCACCGCCGCCTTCACCGCCACAATCTTGGCAGCGGCGACCTCGGTCTCGGCGAGGGTGCCGTCGGCCCGCCCGTCCTCCAGGTTGATCCCGACCACGCCGAGCCCGGCCAACTCCCTGACGTACTCGGCGACCTCGGCCGGGTCGTCGCTGAATCCGGCCTCCACGTCCACGCTGAGCAGTACCGGCAGCCGAGCCAGCCGGCGGGCCAGGGCGAGGGTCTCCGCTGCGGTGGCCGCGACGCCGTCGGGAAGGCCGGCGGTCGCGGCGACCCCGAGGCTGGTGGTGCCGATGGCCGGATGTCCACGCGCGGCGAGCGCCGCCGCCGAGGCGTGGTCCCACGCGTTGGGCAGCAGCAGAGGGCGGCCGGCGCGGTGCAGGGCGTGGAACGCGGCCTGACGTTCGATCATCGGGCGCTCACCTCCAGGGTTGTCGGCACCCGCAGGGTCGGGTGCGGTTCGTAACTCATCGGGGTGTGGCCGCGCCGGCAGCGTTCCCGCAGCACGTCGAGCACACCGGTGGCCAGCGCCAGGGCGTGCCGGTCGCCGGGGCAACCCCGCTCCCCCGCCCCGAAGGTCAACTGCCCGGCACCGGGCCGACCGGGCCGGAACGTCGCGGGTTCGGTGAACACCTGCGGGTCACGGTTGGCCGCGTCGAAGCGCAGCAGCACCGGGCTTCCGGCCGGCAGATCCCGCCCGCCCAGCCGTACCTCGTCGACGGTGACTCGTCGGGTGGCCCGGACCGGTGGGTCGAGGCGCAGCACCTCGGCCAGCAGGTCGGCGGTCCGTGCCGTGGTCGGCACACCCGGGGGCAGCAGGTGCTGGGCGGCGGCGCCGATCAGGCCGGCGGTGGCATCACACGCCTGGACCAGCAGACCGATCAGGTTCGCCCGTACCTCCGGCGGACCCTGCGGCGCGAGCGCCAGCAGCGTCGTCACCGCCACGTCGGCCCGCGCGGTCAGGGCCGGGTCCACCCCCGGGTGGTACGCCGCCGCGACGACCGCGACCGCCGTCCCGACGGCTGCCGGATCAGCGAAACCGAGGCGATCGGCCAACGTCCGCAGCGGCACCGGCCGGGCCAGTTCCCGCATCACGTCGACGCTGTCGCCGGCACGGTCGAGAACGGCCACGGTCAGCCGCACCGCATCCAGTCGCAGGTCGTCCGGGTCCAGCGGGGCCAGCGCGCGCACTGCGACCGCCCGACGGTCGGCGTGCCGTAGCGGTGGACTGAAGCGGCTGACCGTGGCGCGCAGCCAGGCGAGGGTGCCGGGCGGACCGGTGTCGACGGCAGGCACCTGGAACGCCGGGTCGGTCAGCGCGGCGCGCACGTCGGCGTGCCGGGTCACCCACCAACCGCGTTCCGGTTCGAACGAGGGCGGTCCACACGAGGGTGTTCCCGGGGCGGGCGCAATGTGCGGCCAGGTGTCAGTCACCGCCCGACCGTAGGGCGCGAACCGTTCGCCCCACACCGAACGATCCCGCCACTGTCACCCGCTGCTCGCCGGTCAGGCGCGACCGCTCGTGGGCGGCGGGACTACCGGCAGGTCGAGGGTGTGTTCGGGGATGGCCAGGGCCGCGGCCAGGCCGGGGCGGCCGGCGGGAGTGAGACGGACGGCGCGGCCTATGCCCTGGCTGATCCAGCCCAGCTCGGTGAAGCGGCGGCAGAGCGCCGCGCCGAGCGACCCGGCCAGGTGCGGGCGGCGTTCGGTCCAGTCCAGGCAGTCGCGGACCACCGGGCGGCGGGCGACGCGCAGCACGTCCACGGGTACGCCCAACCCGGCCGCCCAGGCCCACCCGTCGGGCGTGAGCGCCAAGCCACTGGCCCGGTCGAGTCGGCGCTCGCTGAGCAGCGCGTCGTACATCAACACGCCCAGCCGCCCGGCGAGGTGGTCGTAGCAGGTCCGGGCGTACGCCAGGGAAGCGCTCGCGGTCGCCGCGCGCAGCGACCCGGTCGGTGTGGGCGTGGCCGGGGCGTGCCCGGCCAGGTCCTCGATGAGCTGGGCCACCGACGGCCCGGCCAGCCGCAGGTAACGGTGGCGGCCCTGCCGTTCCTCGACGAGCAGCCCACCGCGGACGAGTCGGGTGAGGTGGTCGCTGGCCGTTGACGGGGCGACACCAGCGCGCCGGGCCAGCTCACCGGCGGTCCATGCCCGCCCGTCGAGCAGCGCCAGACACATCCCGGCGCGGGTGCCGTCGGCCAGCAGGGCCGCCAACGCGGCCATCCCCCGACCGTCCGTGCCAACGCTCATCGCACCAGTCTAGGAAGCAGGCACCGAGCCGGTGAACAACGACCCGGGGGCCTCCGTCACGTGGACGAAGGCCCCCAAGCTGGTGGTGCCGAGGCTCAGGACTTCGGCGTCGGAATCAGGTGTGCGGTGAAGCTGACCGCCGACGGGCCGGCCTTCGCTGCCGCCATTCCACCGGGGGCGGCGAACCGCCGGTCCAGCGCGATGGTGGTGTTGTTCCGGTTGCGGTAGACCACTACGAAGCCGGTTCCGCCGGAGTTCTGGATCGGCGCGATGGTGGGATCGGTGGCGGCGGTGGCGGCGGTCGGGTCGCTCGGGTTCTCGTAGAGGCGCAGCCACTCACCAAAGGTGCTGGAGCCCTGCTCGGTCTCGTACACCCGGTACATCTCGTTGTCGGGCCCGCGGGCGACGACAGCGATCCGGCCCAACGCCGGGTCGAGGATCGCGGCCGGGGAACCGGCTGCGGTGAACGTACCCACCGTCTGCCAGGTCGCCGGCCAGGCCCCACCCAGTTCCTGCTTCTTCATGATCAGCGAACCGTCGGCGGCACGGGCCACCACGGCGGTCCGGTAGCCCTGGTTGATGAAGGCGGCTGGCACACCGGTCCCGTTTCCGCCGAGGTCGACCCACGCACCGAGGGTGCCGTCGGTGGAGTAGAGCGCGGTCTTGATGGTGCCGGTCATGGTGGTGGCGACCAGTCGGACACCGGCGTCGACCTTCACCAGAGTCACGCCGCCGGTGAGGTCGACGTCACCGAGGCTCTTCCACGACGCAGCCGTCCCGGTCTGTCGGTAGTGCCAGAGGCGACCATCGACGTCCACGGCGAAGATCACGCTGGTGCCGTCGGCGAGGGTGACCGAGGCAGGCCGGCCCACCATGGTGCCGCCGAGGTTCCCGGTCGTCGCCCAGGTCGCCGCGTTCGCCGCCGTCTGGGCACCGGTCCACACGGTGCCGGTGGTGTGCAGGGCGCTGATCTGCACCTGCTTGGTGCCGTTCTGCACATTCAGGGCGGGCTGCCCGGTGAACGCCTCCGCACCGAACTGGGGAATGTGCTGGACGCTGCTGAAGTCGTCCGGGTTCTGCTGGTGGACGACCCGCACCTGCCCGGTGTTGTCGGTGTGCGCGTAGACGATGACCCCGAGCGAGCTGCCGTCGCTCGGCTCCCCCTGCAAGGCCGTCGAGCGGGAGAAGGACTCAGTCGGCAGGAACGGCATCGGGTCGGCGTACCAGCCCTGCAGGTCGACCACGATGTGCACGGTCCCGCTGCTGGCGTTCCTGATTTGGACCTTCCCCTCGGTGCCCAGCTTGGTCACCACGATGCTGGACCGGGCGACGTGCGCGGCGGGGAAGTTCGTCGTCGACGCAACGTTCAAGGCGCTGCCCAGGGGCGTGACGTTGAAGAACCCGTCAACAGTCGGGGCGACCGCGTGCACATTGAGGACCGCCGCGGCGATGCCACGGGTCGGCAGGCCGTTGGTGCCCGCGACCGCGACATCGACTGTGCCGTAGGCGGGCACCGGCTGGGCGCCACTGGGGAAGCGGCTGTCGTACAGGGTGGTCGCCGGAACCGTGCGCAGGCCGGCACCGGTGGTCGGGCTGCCGGTCCAGTAGCCCTGGACGGTGATGGCGACGTGCACGGCCTGCCCGCGATTCTCCAACACCACTGCGCCGCCGGCACCGGGGTTCAGCTTGACGACCATCCCCATCGAGGTGGCGCCCTTGGCGTAGTCGATGCCCGTCTCCGCGGCCGTGCTCGACCCGACGGTCAACCAGCCGTTGCCGGTCGCACCGATGACCACGACGTCCAACATGACGGCCGTCGCGGAACTGGGCACGAGCCCGCTGCCGGAGATGTTCGCGGTACGCGTTCCACGGGTGGGCATCGTGCCGGCGGTGATTCCCTGTCCGGTCCGGCTGTCGACCACCCGAGTGTGGTTCACCGGCACGAAACCGGAGCCGATGCTGCCGGTGGCGGTGGTGAAGTAGCCCACCACGTCCACTCTGATGTGGACGTTGCCGCCCGCGTTGCGCACCGCGAGCTTGCCGTTCGTACCGGGCTTGACCACCGCCGAGTTGGTCATGACCTCACCGATGGAGGCGTTCATGGCCGAAGCCTTCGGGTCCGTCAGGTCCGGGTAGATGGTCAGGAACGTGTTGGCGGTCGGGTAGATGGCCGTCACATCGACCATCAACGCGCTGACCCCGCTGGTCGGGATACCGGCGATGCCGACGGCGTTGAACGTGGTGACGGACTTGGCGCCCCGAACACCGGTGGTGCCGCCGGTGCCGTCCCGGGTGTCCAGGAGGGGCACGCTGTCGATCGGCACGAAGTCACCACCCCTACCGGCAGCGTCGGCGTACGCCCCGGAAACGCCGATGTGAAACCCACCAGCAACCGCGCCGAGAACTAAAACCATTGCGAGCGCGAAGCGCGCCCGTAAACTCACAGCCATTCCGGCAGCTCCACTTCAGCTTTCTTGCTTGCCACAACATCCGGACGTGATAACTACGAATGCAGTTCCTGACGGACTCCTAAACAAAGCACCAAGCGTTCTGACCCTGCTCATCACTTTCAGACACCTGGCGCTCGAGCTGTCGACATGAGGCTACATATTTTCGCTAATTTCTTCAAGCTCCGCTTGAGTTAGGTTCTGCACTCGCCAACCACGTGCCGCCGCGTGCTGAAGGAACTCTTTCGGCAGGCCAATCCGATACTTTCGCACGTAATATGAGAGATCGCTCGGCCAAGACCACTTGCCGTCAGTAAGAATGGAGAGTGGCGCAATCTCTGGGCGATCGGGGGCCAGCTCGTCGAACGCATATCCAGAAGCTGCCGCAACCACCGACCCGTTTTTCAGGTATTCAGCAGCTATGGTAACGAACTCCTCGGCCAACTCACCCTGAGCTTCGGCCAAGCTAGGCCCCTCTGCATCCCCATGAGGAAGTTCTCTAAAGTAGCCAATATCCCGCACAGAAGTCACCCCCGCCTCGGTGAAAATACGTCAAATATTCTCGAAATCCTAGCAGTCCGCCACTCATTGCCGACCCGAAGTGTGCCAGCAGTACCGGCCCAGAGCTTACCGTCAGGCGCCATTACGTCGACGCCCATGCGGTTGGCGAGGTTTTGGGCGAAACAATTAGCACCCGCCCCGGTACTACAACTCAGCAACCGCACCCCTTGACCTTCATAGTCCGGGTGGTTCTGAATAAGTCGCGCAAGTGTACGGTGGCTGATCTTCGTCTTATCCGCTAATTCGACGGAATTCCTCGACCCGTGAGCGACGACATCAAACCATCCCGGCTTCTGTGCGGTCCGGGTGACGTTCTGAGCGAAGGCGTCGGCCGAATCCATAAGAACCATCCGTCCGGAAGCTCCCGCAGCACCAGCCGCAGTGCGGCCCGTGCTGGCGGCAGCTGAGGCAGCAGCACTAGCTCCTCTCACGGCCACTCCGGAGAGTCCCCGTACGGCGGCTCCGACAGCTTGGCCGGCAACCGCGCCGAGCGCTCCGCCCGCCGCGCCGAAGAGGCCCCCCATGGCGGTGGCCCCAGCTAGGTCCCAGCCGCGCTTGCCGTCCATGTAACCGGTGACCGCCGAGCCGACCGCGCCGGCGAGCGCCCCGCAGGCCACCGCTCCGACACCGGTCCAGCCGATCGCCGCGGCGCAGCCCAGGCCGACGACGGCACCGACGGCGAAGCCGGCGATCTCGGCGGCGTGATCCTCGACGAACTGGGTCGCCTTGTCCCACATCTTCTCGGCGCCCTCGACGAGCGGCGCCAGCTTCTGCGCGGCCGCCAGCCATAGGTTCTGGCTGTACTTCTTTGGGTCCTGAATGGCCATTGTGGTGACCGCGACGACGCTCGCGGCCATCTTGAAGCCGGTGGAGACCACCTTGCCGAGCGAGATAAGTGGCTTCGTCAGGGCCTGGATCACCGGCAGCTTGGTGATCTTGACAGCTTGTTGGATGGCCGACTTCGCGGCGGCGGTCACCGCGACTTTGGCCTGATAGATACGCTGCGCGATGAGTTGCTTCTGTTGTTTTGCCCAGTCGGCGGCGCGAGCGACCTGGTTGAGTCCGGATTGGATCTTGCTGCCGACGTAGCGGACGGCGTTCATCGTCTTCTCGCCGATCCACTTCGCGGTGCTGGAGATGACCCGGCCAACCGCCTTGAGACCGGACACGGCGAGGTTGTAGCCGTAGGAGATCACGCTCCTGGCGCCGTTGTAGATCGAGGCGCCGATGTTGTATGCCGTGTTGACGACATTGGACGTGATATTCACGGCCGCGCTGGCGGCGCGCTTCATCCAACGCGGCCAGTGGCCGTCCGGGTCGTCGAAGTCCAGCGGGGCGCCAGCACCGTAGGTGTAGCGGTTGGCCAGCATCGAGTCGCCGGTGGTGTAGTTGACGCTGTCGCGCGAGGTGAACGTGCCGGTGCCGGGCTGGTACCAGCGAGCGCCCATGTCGACCTGCCCGGTTTCCGGGTCGGTCCAGTCCCCCTGGAAGCCCAGCCGGCCGGTGCTGCCGGTGCTGGTCACCTTCTTGCCGAACGGGTCGTACGCGGTGGAGTCGTTCAGCGTGGACAGTTGGGTGTCTGCCGGGTTGATGGCCGCCACCACGTCACCGTGGGCGTCGGTCAGCGACAGCCGCTTGTCGGAACCCTGGACGGTGGCGAGCAGCTCGTCGTTCGGGCCGCGGCCGTAGTACTCGTAACCGTCGTGCACCACCTCGTCGCCCAGCCCGGCGTAGACGAAGGAGTTGCCGGTGCGGGACGCGACCCGGTCCAGGCCGTCGTAGGTGTAGGTCTGGTTCTGCGCCCCGGTGAGCCGGTCGAAGGCGTCGAACGAGAACTGTTCGGCCAGGCCCGAGCTGGTGCGGGTCCGCAGGGTGCCCCGCGGGGTGTACGCGTAGGTGTAGTCGCCGTCGGAGAGCAGGCGGTTGCGTTCGTCGAAGGCCGCCGTCTTGGACCCGGCCCGGACCCGGTTGCCGCTGGCGTCCCAGGCGTACGTGATGGTCCCGGCCGGGCTGGTCCAGGAGATCAGCCGGCCGGCCTTGTCGTAGTCGTAGGTGTTGGCGCCGGCCCCGGCGGTGCCGGTGGTGTTCTTGCTGGTGAGGTGGCCGTTGAGGTCGAAGCCGTAGGTGATTGAGGCCACCGTCTGGCCGCCCGCGTTGCGCAGCACGTCGCTGGCGACCCGCCCGTAGTCGTCGTAACCGAAGGTGCGGACGCGGCCGGCGCCGTAGTCGACGGTCTTGACGTCACCGGCGGCGTCGTAGCCGAGCTTCTGCTGCTGGCCGGTGATGCTGTCGGTGAGCGTGTCGAGGCGACCCTTGACGTAGCCGAAGCTGGCTGTGCCGGTCAGGTCGGTGCGGGTGGTCACCCGGCCGTCGTCGTTGTAGTCGAAGCTCGCCGTGCCGGACGGGCCGGCGGTGGACAGCAGACCACCCCTGTCGTTCCAGTTGTACGTGTTACTGCCACCGGGGGCGTTGACGCTCTTCAGCCGGCCGTCCTGGTCGTAGTCCAGGGTTCGGGTCGCGGTCGGGGTGTCACCCCCGGAACCGGTCTCCTCTGTCAGTCGGCCGGCCGCGTCGTAGGTGCGCATGCGGCTCACCCCACCCGGGGCGCTGAGCCGCACCGCGTTGCCGTCGGCGTCGTACGCGACGGTCCAGGTCCGGTCCGCGGCGGCCGGGTGGCTCGCCGTGGACGGCTCGATCGCCGACTCCGGCAGACCCAACGTGTTGTACGTGTAGATGGTGGAGTTGTTGCGGCCGTCGGTGTAGCGGGTCCGGTTGCCGGCGGCGTCGTACCCGAACGTGGTGGTGATCGGGTCGGCGTCGGTCGGCTCGATCTGCTTGACGAGCTGGTCCGCCGCGTCGTACTCGTAGGTGGTGACGGTGTTGTAGGGGTCCTTCGACGAGGTCATGTTGCCGGCCACGTCGTAGCCGTAGCTCTGGGTGCGCAGGACCGTACCGTCGGCCTTGAGGTTCGTGGTGCTGGTGCGGTTACCGAACTGGTCGTAGCCGCTCCGGGTGGTGCGGCCGAGGCCGTCGGAGACCCGGACCTCGCGGCCGGCGAAGTCGTACCCGAAGATCATGGCCTCGCCGGTCGGCGCGGTGCTGCGGGTAATGTCGCCGGCCCCGTTGAAGGTGTTGACAGTGGTCGCCCCGGTCGGGGACGACGACGAGGTCAGGTTGCCCGCGTCGTCGTAGACGAGCTTGCTGACCAGGTTGCGGGTGGTCGGCCGACGCTCGACGACGGTCTGGGTGACCTGCCGGTCGAGGTCGTCGTAGGTCGACTCGACCCGGGCGCCGGTCGGGCCGGTGACCGACAGGACCTCGCCCGTGCGGGTGTAGGTGTAACGGGTGAGCGCGCGGTCGTCGTTGGTCTTCGACGGTTCGTCCCGGATGGTCAACCGGTTGAGCTGGTCGTACGTGTAGTTGGTGATGCCGGCCGGGTCGGTCTCCTCCAGCACGTTGCCCAGGGCGTCGTAACGGCGCTTGTGCTCCGGGGTGACCGGCTGGGTCACACCGGGCGCGAGGTACATCGGCGCGAGGCTGCGCACCACCCGGCCGAGCTTGTCGTACTCCGAGGTGGAGACTCGCCCGAGCGGGTCCTTGACGGCGACCTGCTCGCCGAAGGTGTTGTAGCCGACCGAACTGGTCGGGTTGGTGGAGACGGCGGCGTTGCCGTCGCTCTCGGCCAGGACGGTCGGGCCGCTCTGCCCGACCTGGCGGCCCAGCTCGTCGTAGCGGAAGGTGCTGGTGAACTTCGCCTTGTCGGCGCCGCTCACATTGCCACGCGGGTCGGTGACCGAGGTGCGCAGGCCGCGCCTGTCGTACGTGTAGCTGGTCACCCGGGTGCTGCTGCCGGCGGTGACCTTCTCGGTGAGAACGTTGCCGGCGTCGTCGTAGGTGTAGTCGACGACCTCGGAGGTGGCCAGTACCTCCCAGTTCAGGTTCGACGGGTTTCCGGTCCGGACCGTCTGCTTGACGTTGCCGTTGTAGTCGTAGGTGAAGGTGTTGGTCCGGCGCACCCCCGTCGGATCCAGCACGGTGCTCTTCACCTTGCCGGCCTCGTCCGGCGTATGGTCGGTGATCTGGGTGCCGTTGGCCCCGACCTTGCGGGTTACGTTGCCGGCGCCGTCGTAGGTGTTCTCCTCCACGACGTAGTCCCGCTTGGAGCCGTCAGGGTTGCGGAAGTCCTTGAGGGTGATCTTCTCCAACAGGTCGTCGCGGTAGTACTTGTACTCCAGTCGCCGACCCATGGCGTCGGTGTCGCTGGCCAGCCGTCCGGCGAAGTCGTACGAGTAGGAGTGCAGGACCAGGTAGTCGCCGGTGCCGGTGCCGGGGGTGCCGGCCGGGTCACTGCGCCAGTCCCGCAGCCGCACCTCGGCCACCTTGTTCTGGGCGGTGTACGCCCAGTCGTAGCGGTTGCCGTTGGCGTCGGTCATGGTCGTCTTGTTGCCGAACCTGTCGTACCCGTAGCTGGTTTCGTTGCCCTCCGGGTCGACGACCCGGACCGGCCGTCCCTCGTCGTCGTACTCGGTGCTGGTGACCCGCTCGGGGTCACCACCGAGCAGGTCGGTTGCGGTGACCTTGGTGGGGTTGCCGTCGGCGTCGTACTCGTTGACGGTTCGGCTCTGGTGCTGCTTGCCGGTGACGGCGTCGGTGGTGACCGGGCCGGTGACGGTGGCGACCCGCGAGTGCCCGTCGTAGGTGATCGTGGTGGTGACGCCTGCGGGATAGGTGTCGGAGATGACCTTCTCGGTGATCCGTCGGCCGAGCGCGTCGTAGGTGTACTCGGTCACCAGCCCGGACGGCTCGGTCACCTTGTACAGGTCACCGTTGGCGTAGTACGCGTAGCTGGTGGGCTTGGTCTGCCCGTTGGTGATGCTGCTGGCAAGCAACCCGGCCGGAGGGATGCCGTTGACACCGGCCTCGCCGCCGCTGGTGTAGGTGTGGGTGACCTTGCTGAGGTCCGGGTTGGTCTGGGTGAGGAGCTGGCCGGTGCGCTCCCGGTACGTGAAGGTGGTCAGGAACTTGTTGTCGGTCGGGCCGCTGGAGCGGCCGTCGCGCTGCTCCACCGCCAGGTCGATGCGCGGGTCGAACGGGTCGGTGATGGAAGCCGGATAGGTGTAGTAGTTCGTGAAGCACTGGGTGGACGTACGGCAGCTCTTGCGGGTGGCGAGACGCCCCCGGCTGTCGTACGTCATCTCCACCGTGTCACCGTTCTCGTTGGTGACCTTGCTCTGCTGGCCGTCCGCGTTGTAGGAGAACGAGCGGATGGCCATGCCGTCCAACGGGTGCCGCACGAAGATCGGTCCACCGGCGTCGCCGGGGATCACGGTGCAGAAGGCCGGGTCGTTCGGGTCGGGCTGGGTGCAGACCTCGGTGGGCGGCGGGCTCGGCGTCGGGCTGGTCTGCCCGGGGCGGTCCTCCTCGCGGGTCTCCAGTCCGAGCGGGGTGCCGGAGCGCAGCAGTCGACCGGCGAGCGCGTCGTACTCGTACAGGTAGGGGCGGTTGGCCGGGTCGAGGACCTGGACGCTGCGCCGCAGGTCGGTGTCGCCGCCGTAGACGGTGGGCTGACCCAGCTTCCAGGTGCCGCCGTTGTCGTCGGTGTACTCCTTGACCCGGTCGGTGGCGGTGTCGTACTCGACCTCGGTGGCGACCCGACCGCTGGGCAGGGTGACCCGGGTCAGCTGCTGGGCGGCCGGCTTCGCGTACTGGAAGTGCGCCTTGGCCGTGTCCGGGCCGATCGGGCGCGAGTAGACGGCGACCTCGTCGATGGTGCCGGCGAAGTAGCGCTGGGCGGTGCCGCCCCAGGCCGGCCAGGAACTGGGCGTGGTCGCCGAGGCGAGGCCAACCTGGTTGAAGGTCAGCAGCGAGTGCTCGATCGGCTGCCCGGCCAGGTCACCGACCTTGACCCCGTCGAGATACATGGTCTGGGTGTTGGCCATCGCGGAGAGCACCACGTGGTGCCACTTGTTGTCGTTGACAGTGATGCCCGAGGTGATCGGTGCGATCGTGCCCGTGGCGAACTGGCCGCGCAGCTTGCCGTCGGTGCCGGTGTAGAGCAGCGGGACGCCGCTGGTGGCGGCGGTGCCGACGGCCTTGTCCTGGTAGCCGATGAGCGGGCCACCGGTCTGGGTCAGGCCGATCTTGAACCACAGCTCGACGGAGACGTCACGGCTCTTCTTCACCAGCCCCTTGGGCAACTCGAGGTAGGCCGAGGTGCCGTTGAAGGCCGCGGCGGTGCCGTTGGTGCCCTCCAGCACGCCGGGCTGGCCCAGGGTGACGTTGTTGCGGTACGTGCCGGCGTCCTTGCCCAGGTTGATCGCCACGTCGCTGGCCGCGCCGGTGCCCTCGGCCTCGCCGAGGTGGTAGTACGAGTCGGGCTTGGCGTCGAGAACGGCGGTGCGGTAGTGCGAACCGGCCGCGTAGGCATAGTTGGTGCAGGCGGACTCCGGGCCGCAGACCTTGGTCAGCAGGTCACCCTCGTAGGTGTAGTTCCAGGTCAGCTTCGCGCCGTTGACCTGGTCGGTGCTGACCGTGGCGATGCGGTTGCCGTTCCAGGTGAAGGTCAGCGAACGGCCGGCGGTGTTGCTCTGGCTGTTGGAGACCTGGGCCCGGGCGAGCTTGCCGGTCATCGGGTCGAGGGTCAGGTTGACCGAGTGCCCGGAGTTGTCGGTGATCTTCTGGAGTTTGTAGAGCAGGGAGAACTGGTACGTGCTGCCGGTGCGGTCGACAAGCTTCCAGTTGCTGCTGTCGACGGTGAGCTTCGCGACCCGGCCCGGCGGCGGCGCGTACGTGCCGTCCGGGTTCTTGCCGAACCGCACCTCCTGGCCGTCCGGGTAGCGGACCACCACGTTGCCGGAGCCGTCGTTGTCAGGGACCAGCGTCATGTCGTACCGGCTGGACCAGCCGGCGCCGAAGACACCGGTCGTGCGGGGGTCGAGGCTGTTGTAGGTGCGGACCAGGTTCAGCTCCGGACCGACGGTCACCACCGTGGCGTCCACGGCGGAGGTGGCGAAGTTTCCGGTCTGAGCGTCGAACTCGCGGCCCTGCTCGGCGTTGGGCGAGGTGGCGATCCGGGACAGCAGGTCCGGTTGTGGCACCGAACTGAGCATTGTCGAGTACGGCGAGATGACCTCGTTGGCGCTGTCCTTGACGAAGGAGCGCCACAGGTAGCTCTTGCCCCAGACCATCCGGCCGGCGGGCACCACCCAGGACTGCTTGGCCTGGTAGCCGGAGTTGGTGCAGTTGGTCGCCGCACCGGCGTCAGTCTGGTCGCAGATCTCGAACTTGAAGGACAAGGTGGCACCGGGTGCGGCGTCGGTGTCCACGGCCCGGGCCCAGAGCAACGGGGTGAGCGTCGGAGCCTGGTACCCGTTCTCCGGGTAGAGCTCCTGCACGACTGGCGGAACGTCGAACACCTGGAGCACGATCCGACCGGGTGGCACCTGGTGGTCGGTGAAGACCGCTCCACCGGTACGCACCATGGTGAAGTCGAGGAAGTATGAGCCGGGCTCCAACCGCTTGACCGTCGCGTCGAGGGTGACCTTCGCGCCACGGGCCAGGGTGGTGGGCAGGGTCGCCGCCCGCTGCTGGGTCACCGCGACGCCGGTCTGCGCGTTGTAGACCCGGTAGGCGAGGTAGTAGTTGGCCGGCGTCCACGCCTCGGCACCGAGATTGGTGACCGTCACCTTCACCTTGCCGTCCTGGTTACGCAGGACGGCCGGCTCCGGAGTGGGCTTCGGGATCGCGTACCCGGCGTTGTACGGGCTGTGCGTGACGTAGAGCGCCGGCGGGTTCGCCGTGCCGGTGCCGGCGAACTTCTTCCACGCCGAGGTGTCGGTGGTCGACGCGCGCAGCGAGAGACCGTTGTTGGCCTGCTGGCCGTTGGCCCAGCGCTGCACGAGGTTACGGCCGCCGACGCCGAGGTCGAACATCTCCCCGGCTGCCGGGCAGGCGGACTGGGACTGGCCGAGAGCGACGTACCCGTGGGCGAACGAGCGGCTGACCAGCGCGCCACCCACTGCCGGCCCCGGGTACGAGTAGCCGGTGCCGGCCGACCACGACCCGGTGACCGGGTGGACGCTGACCGCGCGCGCCTTGCAGGAAGCCGCGTCGAAGTTGACAGCGGAGAGCGCCGCCCCGTGGATGGTGTGGTTCTGGAGTCGGCTGACCAGGTTGCCGAACTTGAGGTAGGCCGCCGCGTTGGACCCGCCGGAGCGACCGACGAGCAACTCGCTGCTGCCGGACGTGGAGCTGTCTCCGTGCACGTACATGCTGCTGTCGGCGTTGATCGCAGCGACCGGCGGGCCGACGGTCGGGTCGACCTCGACCGGGTACCGCCGGGCCGGGTCGGTCAGCCAGGCCCGGTCGGGGGTGACCTTCAGCGCCGTCTGCCCACCCGTGGTGACCAGTTCGTACGCCACCTTGGTGGAGGTGGCGGGACCGGCCGTGCCGGTGCCGGCGTCCACCATGTAACCCGGGGGGATGACCCCGCGCTGACGCCCGTCGCGGTCACTGAGGACGATCTGACCGTCGACCAGCTTCGCGGTGAGGTTGCGCAGGCTCAGCGGGAACACGAACGAGGCGGGTGCCTTGGCCGAGCGCAGGACCAGGGTCTCCTTCACGCCGCCCGCCCGGGGCTCCAGACGCAGGTCGACGTCGGGGCGTACGCCGGGGTAGGTGACGGCGTTGCCGTCCACCCGGCCCGGCGCGTTGGACGCCTCGGCCAGACCAAACCCGAAGTCGGTGTCAGCGTCGAAGCTCAGCCGGGCCACCTGAGTCGCGGCGCCGTTGCCGGCGAGGCGCAGACCGACCGAGTCGGCGGCGATCCCCCACCCGTCGGCGGTCGGCACCAGGGCGTGGTCGATGGGCGACCAGGTGCCGTCCGGCTTGCGGTAGTTGATCGGGGAGGAGGAGAACTCGGTGGTTTGGGTGCCGTCGGCGTTGTCGAAGACCCGCTGGTTGACGTCGCGCTCGGCCGGTCGTTCCCGGCTGGTTCGCTTGTCGAAGCCTGGGGCGTCCTCGACGGGTGCCGTCGCGACGGACGCCTTGTTGCGCCCCGGGGCGGGCTTGTCGGCGAGCTTGTGCAACGGGTACTGCCCGCGCATGGACTTCGGCAGGTCACGGTTGGGGCGTCCGGGTGTCACGTGAGCCTTGCCGGCCGCCGAGCCCCATGCCTGGTTCGGCTTCGCGCCGCCGCCACCCCGACCGGCGGAGGCCACACCGTCCCGGTCGCGGGCACCGCCCGCCGGCAGCGCCGTCACCCCGCTGCCGCCCAGGTTGAGCATCAGCACACCGGCCAGAGCGGCGGCCAGGACCGACCGGGTGGTGCCGGAGCCGAACATCGAACGTTGCCGGGGTAGCCGACCACGCAGATCGGTCAGCCGACCGCGCGGGTCGGGCAGACGGCGAATGCTGAAGGACATGGTCACCCCTGGATCGAGGACGGGCTACGAGGCGGAGACAGGCACGTGCCGGCCGCGAGACCTGCGAAGGCCCCACGAAGCCGGGTGTGGATCGCCGCTACCTCTTCACGGGCACGGCGTAACGACGCCGACTCATCGGTCGACGAGAATGTCAGAAAAGAGAAAGAGACAACTCGGGTGGACGGAATTCACGCGGGAGCGGAGCGCCCAACAATATTCGTGTCGCCTCGGCACGGCAGAATGCCGCCAAGTCAGCGGTCACAGCTTCACACCCCCGTGTGCTGCTACTCATCGATATGCCGCTGTAGGTTGCAGCACGCTCGATCGGCTGTCAAGCCAGAGTGGCGGCAACCTTCCTCATTTGCGCTACGACCTGGGGAGACTACTTTCCGTTAAGACTTCGACCATTTGTAGCCTTAAGTCCGCTTGCTCCCTGCTCCGACCCGCCCCGAATGTCCATCATGGATGTTCCCGGACTCCTCGAACCGGGCCGAGCTTTCGCGCTTGGCAGGCGGCCCACGGTCGTGCATGATGGGCCGCGACCGTGGCGGATGGATCACTCACCGCGCACAGTGGACCCTCTGCGAATGTGGCGATCACCACAGACTGATCAATTCATTGCGGTCATTCTTATTCTTCTCGGGGGAGGATCACACAAACGTGTCCCAGTTAACCAAAGAGTCCACACCACGGACGTCTTCTCGGCGTCGGTCGCTGGCATTGACCGCCGCAGCGCTCATCGGCGCCGCCGGCCTCGTGGCACCGCTGCCGGCGTCTCCCGCCCACGCGGCCACCGACGCCTTCAGCTGCACCGGAGCGGCGGCGTTCTTCAACTCGACAACGGCCGGCACTCTCGCCCGTCGCCAGTACAGCACCCCGGGCCGCGACGGCGGCGTGTTCACCGCCGCCACCACCGTCGGTCCCAGCGGTTGGCAGACCTTCGGTCGCCTGCTGGGCGGGCCGGACGGCCGGGTCTACGGCATCAACTCGACCGGGCTGAACCGCTACCGATGGACAGGCAGCAACTGGGAGACCATCGATGGCAAGCAGAACCTGATCATCAGTTCGAGCTTCACGAACTATGCGACAGCCGCCTTCCGCAACAAGATCACTGTGGACCAGATCGGCGACTTCTACGCCGTCGACGCCCAGGGCAAACTGCGCTGGTACCGGTTCGACGAGCCGACGCGGAAATGGACCATCGACGCACGCGTCATCGACTCCGGCTGGGACCGGTACAACCTGATCGTCGCCGGTGCCCCCGGCGTCCTCTACGGCCGCACGTCCGACGGCAAGCTCTACCGACACCGGTTCGACCCGGCGAGTCAGCGGTGGCTCCTGCGGGACCGTCAGGTCGGTTCGAGCGACTGGCAGGGGTTCACCAAGGGGCTCTTCTCCGCCGGCGGAGACACGCTCTTCGGCATTCAGGCCGACGGTGATCTGTTCCAGTACCGCTTCCGCGAGGACAACCTGTCCTGGGCACTGACCGCGGACCAGATCGGCAACGGCTGGGAGGGCTTCCCGAACGTCTTCACCACCACCAACACCTGCCGGCAGGGGGCGATCACCAGCCCCGCGCTGCCCGCCACCCCGGCGCAGCAGAACGCCCCGCTGGCCGTCGCGCAGGCCCCGGCCGCCGGCACCGCGCTCGGCAGCCTGGAGATCGCCTACACCGACAACATCGGTCAACTGCGGCACGGACGCGCGAACCCGGACTCGCTGTATTCGATCCAGTGGTCACCGGCGCCCGGCACCGAGGCGTACACGGGCAAGCCGTCGCTGGTCTCGGACGCCCAGAACAGGGTCACCATCGTTGCCCACGAGACCACCAGCAACGTGGGTTCGTTGACCCAGAAGACGCCGGCCATGCCGGACTGGAATCCGTGGCTCGCCCTCGGTGGGGCGATGCGCTCGGAGCCGACCGCCGTCCGGCTCTCCGACGACACCCGCGTGGTCTTCGCTCTGGACGCCGAGGGCGCACTGTGGCACCGGCGGCAGGACGGCACGGCCGGCGATCTGTTTCCGTGGACGCCGCTCGGTGGCACCGGCCTGACCGGGACGCCGGTCGCCGTGCCGGGCGCCGACGGCACCGCCACACTTCTGGTGGCCAACGCTGCTGGCACCCTGCAGGCCGCCACCTACAAGGGTGGCGCGCTGACCTCCGCCTGGACGGGGCTGGGTGGCACGGGCTTCGTGGACACGCCGAGCGTGGTGACACTGCCTGGCCGTCGCCTGATGGTGTTCGCCCGCCACACCGACGGAGTGGTCAAGAGCCAGTTGCAGAACATCGACGGCACCTGGCCCGGCACCTGGACCGCGGTGGGAGCCAGCGGGATCACGCCGGTCGGCTCCCCGACCGCCGTCCTGAGCCCCAACACCGGCCGCGTCTCGGTGTTCACCCGGACGACCGACGACACCATCCAGCACAGCCGACAGACCGCCGCAGGCTCCACCGCCTGGGGCGACTGGGCCACGGCGACGGTACCGGACGAGACCTATCCGACCGACCCGACGGCATTCGTCTTCCAGAACTCCAACGGCATCCGACTCGGTTTCGTGAGCCGGACCGCCAACGGTTCGGTTCGGCTCTACGACACCGACGAGTCGGCTGCGTCGATCGCCACCCGGGCCGCCCCGGCGGCGGGCATCTCGTTCACCAGGCAGGAGATCCCGCAGCCGCGCGACAACTGACCAGGATGGGGCCGGCGGCCGTCGGGGCGACACGCTCCGACGGCCGCCTCGGCCTGACTGCTGCCCCTCCTTGAAAGCGGCCACGATGCCACTTCGGCACGTCGGGGCCTCAGCGGACGGCTGCCTCAGCGGAGCCGGGTCAGCGCGGTCACCGAGCGGTCCGTGCCGTCGTAACTGCGGGCGGCGTCGAAGTCGCCCGTCGGGCGCTGCCCACCGGCCACGGCACGCGCCAACCGCAGGTCGGCGTCGCGGAACCGCAGGGCCAGGCTCAGGTGCGGCACCCACGCGTCGGGCGAGTGCCACGGGCGGTGTCCGTCGGCATCGGCGAGAACCTCCCAGACGGCGGCGTGCAGCGCGGTCAGCGCCGGCGTGGGTCGGACGAGCCAGACCAGTGGCGCGCTGCCGTCCAGGACGACGACCCGATCGAGTGTCACCGGCACCGGCAGCGCGGCGTCGAACAGTTCGGCCAGGCGGTGCTCGACCCCCGGCGGGAACTCGTCGACGGCGGCGAGGGTGAGGTGCGGCCGGTTGGTGGGGTGGATGTTGCGGGCCAGGCTGGGTAGCCCGGCGGCGGCCAGGCGGCCCCAGACCGCCCGGACCGCGACCTCCAGGCCGGGCGAGCAGACCAGTTCCACCGTACGCACGCGCCCACGCTATCCGGACGGTTCACGCCGCCCCCACAGATTGGAACCGAGCTACACCCGTCAGGCAGGGTGACGGCGGGGAGCGTCCCTGGCCGACACCGGGTTGACCTCACCCGCGACCCGGGCACGGTGGGTCAGGTCGAAGATGGCGACGACGGTGATGGTGGCCGCGCCCAGCAGGCCCACCGACAGCGGCGGGAGTCGCGCCGCGACCGGGCTCAGGATCAGGCATGCCACCACGGCCGCGAGGCAGTGCCTCGTCAGGCGGCCGAACAGCCAGATCTCGAAGATCATCCGCCCGATGAGGAAGGTCAGCGGCCCGACCAGGATCGCCACGACGTTGCCGGCCGACCGCTGCGCGTCGGGCTCCTTCAGCATCAGTTCGCCGCCGATGCCGGTGAGCAGGATGCCCGCCACCATCACCAGGTGGCTGTAGCTCGCCCGCAGGTTGAGCCGGTACGGGTCCACGGCGGTATCGATCTTCACGGCGAGGCTGCTCGTCGTGCGATAGAAGTAGGTCCACCAGAGGAAGACCACCGTCCAAAAGGTGAGCAGGAATGCGGTGGTGTCCGCCAGGTTTCGCGGCGACAGCCGGTAGAAGTTGCCGGTGGCCAGGATCGTCTCGCCGAGGGCAAGGATAATGAACTGCCGGTACCGCTCGTTGAGGTGTTCGCCCGAGAGGTGCCACTCGTTGGCCCGCGCCCGGCCGAGCCACGGCACCGGCCATCCCAGAAGCGGCGCCGAGTAGTCGATCGCCAGCGCGAATGCCCACAGCAGCACTCGTGCTTCGCCGCCGCTGGCCGCCGCCCCGGCGAACCAGACCGTCGCGGACATCGAAAACCAGACGAGTCCCCGTACCGGCCGACGCCAGGCTGGGGTGCCGTGCAGATAGAGGGCCATGACCAGGGTCCGGCCGAGGTGGATCCCGAGGTACGCGCTCACGAAGACGAAGCCCTGGTCACCGAAGGCGTCCGGAACGTTGATGGACATCAGCAGACTGCCGAGCATCACGCAGATGATCAGAATCTGCACTGTGGGTCGTTCGCAGTCGAGGCTGTCGGTGGCCAGGTTGGTGTTGTACCAGATCCACCAGAAGGCCAGCAGGAAGATCACGGCCTGCGCGTCGGCGAGCAGGCTGGGCTCCTCGACCAGGGTCGCCGACAAGCGACCGAGGGTGAAGATGAAAACGAGGTCGAAGAACAGCTCGACGGCACTGGAGCGCACCGGGTCGACCGGACCCGCCGCGACTTTCCTGGGCATTTGTCCATCTTCGCAGCCGGCTAAGAGGCGAGGACTCGACTGCCTTGATTGATCAGCGCCGGAGAGTGTTCGCGGCCTCCCCGACGCACGCCGCCGGTGTCGCCGGTCAGAGCCAGCCGTTGTCCCGGGCGGTGCGGACGGCCTCGGCCCGGTCGGCGGCGCCGAGCTTCTGCACGGCGGCGGAGAGGTGGTTGCGCACGGTGCCAGTGGACAGGTGCACCCGACGGGCGATCACCGCGACCGGGGCGCCGACCTCCACCAGCCGCAGCGTCTCCAGTTCCCGAGGGGTCAGCGGGCACGGGGGCAGGGTCAACGCGTCGGCGGCCAGCGTCGGGTCGACGTAGCGCCCTCCGGCGTGCACCCGGCGGATCACGTCGGCGAGCGCCCCACCCGGCGAGCCCTTGGGCAGGAACCCACGGGCGCCGGCGGTCAGCGCCTGGCGCAGGTGCCCGGGACGACCGTGCCCGGTCAGCACGACCACCGCGCACTCGGGTCGGACCCGGGTCAGCTCGGCGGCTACCGCGATGCCGTCCAGGCCCGGCATCTCCAGGTCCACCACTGCCACGTCCGGACGGTGCGCCAGCGCCGCGGTGACGGCTGTCTTCCCGTCGGCGGCGTGTGCCACCACCTCGATGTCCGGTTCCAGGGCGAGCAGCGCGGCGACGGCGACCCGGATCAGGTCCTCGTCGTCGGCGAGCAGGACGCGGATCACGACGGCGCCGGCACTGTGGCTTCGAGGGTGAAGATCGCGTCCTCCCGGCGTACCCGCAACTCGCCCCCGGCGGCGGCGAGCCGGTCGGCCAGCCCGCGCAGACCGTGGCTGTGCGCGTCCGGGCCGCGGTCGTCGGCACCGTCGTTGGCCACCGTCATCCTGGCCACGTCATCCTCCCGATCGATGCGGATCCGGCACCAGTCAGCCCGGCTGTGCCGCAGCACGTTGGTGCTCGCCTCGCGCAGCACCGCCGCCAGCTCGATCGCGGCGGGCTGCGGCAGGTCCGCCGGCAGTGGCAGAACCGTGCACCGCACCCCGCAGGAGCGCAGCACCCCCACCACCGCGGCGAGCTGTTCGTCGAGGTCGACGGCCCGATAGCCGTGCACGGTCTCGCGTACCTCGCCCAGCGCGGAGGCGGCCAACCGTTGCACCTCGGCGGCCTCCCGCCCGGCCCGTTCCGGGTCGACCGGTGCGAGCCGGGCGGCGAGTTCGGCCTTCAACGCGATCACCGTGAGGTGGTGCCCCAGGACGTCGTGCACGTCGCGGGCGAAGCGCAGCCGTTCCTCGGCGGCGGCAAGCCGGGCCTGGGCGGCCTGGCCCTGCCGGGCCTCCACGAGCAGGTCCCAGAACCAGACCTGGAACCCGTTGACGGCGGCGACCGCCGCGCCGATTGCGCCGGTCACGGCGAGGTGACGCGCAACGGAACCACCGGTCCACCAGGCCACCGCGACCGACACCGCCAGGACGCCGACCGCGACCGCCAGCGCCGCCCGCCACCGCACCAGCAGCGGCGTCATGCCGATCAGCGCCGCGCCGAGCCAGGCCCAGGTCGGCCATCTGCCGGCCGCCACCGGGCCCACCAGCGGAACGGTCAGCACCGCCACCCCGATCAGGCTCAGCTCGGCCCGACGCCGCCAGCGCGGGTCGAGCCACGGCGTCACGGCCGCGTACAGGACGACGGTCTGGGCGATCACGAAGGCGAGGATGCCGACCGCGCCGAGCGTCACCCGGACCCGGTCGGGCTCGCGGGTCAGGCCGACCGCCGGAAACAGGACGCTCGCCCACACGCCGGTGGCCAGCGACACCAGCGTCGCCCGTCGAGCGCGACGCAGCCGCCGGTCCGCCCGGGTAGTCACCGCCTCGCTCGCCACGCACCGATCCTAGGACCGCCCGGCGCATGGTCCACCCATGCGAACTGTCACGGTCGAGCCGTGCGGCCCGCACGGTTTTTCCGTGACGAACGGGTCTGCCGGCCACACCGGGGGCACCGGCAGGGTCGAGACATGGAAAACACCAGGATGTACGCGGACAGCGTCACCGCCGTACCGTCGCCCACGCCCCTGCCCACCGTTGAGCCGACCCCCTCGACCCCGACGCCGAGTGCGGCGGCACCGACCGCCGCGGCACCGGCCAGCAGCACGCGGCGGCTGCTGTGGCACCTGGGCGAGATGGCGCTGGCGATGGTCGCCGGGATGCTGCTGCTCGGGCCGTTGTGGGAGCTGCCCGGCGCCGCCCTGGGAGTCTCCGATGCGCTGGCCCGGCCGGACGTCGCCGCACTGGTGATGGCCACGAACATGACCGTCGGAATGACGGTGTGGATGCGCTACCGGGCGCACCACTGGCGTGGGGTCGCCGAGATGGCCGCCGCGATGTACGTGCCGTTCCTGCTGCTGCTCGTGCCGTGGTGGGCGGGCCTGCTGGATGCCGACGCCCTGATGCTCGGCGGTCACCTGCTGATGGTGCCGGCCATGGTGCTGGTGGCGGTGCGTCATCGGCACGAGGCGCCGGTGCCGATCCGCCGGCATCCGGCCGTGGTGGCGCTCGCCCGCCACTGGCCGAGCGGGCTGGCGCTGCTGCTGACGGTGGACATGTGGGTCGATCCGACCGTGCTCAGCCCGTGGACGATGCTGGTGCTGCCCGGTGGCTACCTGGTGATCGGCATGGCCCGCCGCACGCTGGGCGGGCGGGGCGTGCTCGCCACCCAACTCGCCGGTCTGGCCATCTGGGTCTCCCTGACGCTGGTCGCGGTGCTGGCCGGTGGGCGGACCGCCGCCTGGCTGGTGGCGCTCGGATGGTTGGCGCACGCCGGCTGGGACATCGTGCACCACCGCAACCGCCGGGTGGTGCCGCGCGCCTACGCCGAGCTCTGCGTGGTGCTCGACGTGGCCCTCGCCGCGGTGATGGTGCTGGCCATCCTGACCACCGACGCCTGACCGGGGACGCCACCGGGATCATGGAACGGCGGCGGCACGGGCTCGGGACAGCTCTTGTGGCGGTCGCCGCAACGGCCCGGACGGCGTGATGAAAGGCTTGGCCCATGAGTTCCGCACCTGCACAGCACGACGCACCGATCGACACCACCCCGGACGGCACCGACGAGGTGAGCGCCTTCACCGAGCTCGGGCTCCGCGCCGAGTTGCTCGGCGCCCTCTCCGCCCTCGGATACGAGGAGCCGACCCCCATCCAGCGGGAGGCTATCCCACCGCTGCTGGAGGGTCGGGACCTGCTCGGGCAGGCGGCCACCGGCACCGGCAAGACGGCCGCGTTCGCGCTGCCGCTGCTGAACCTCATGACGGCGCACCGCCAGGGCGGCGACCCGGTGGCGCTGGTGCTGGTGCCGACCCGGGAGCTGGCGGTACAGGTCTCCGAGGCGTTCCACCGCTACGGCAAGGACCTGGGCGCGCGGGTGCTGCCGATCTACGGTGGGCAGCCGATCGGGCGGCAGTTGCGGGCACTGGACAGCGGTGTCGACGTGGTGGTCGCCACCCCGGGGCGGGCCCTCGACCACATCGCCCGGGGCACCCTGCGCCTCGGCGGGTTGGCCACGGTGGTGCTCGACGAGGCCGACGAGATGCTCGACATGGGCTTCGCCGAGGACATCGAGGCGATCCTGGAGCACGCTCCGGCGCAGCGTCAGACGGTGCTCTTCTCGGCCACCATGCCCTCGCGCATCGACGGGATGGCCCGCCAGCACCTGCGCGAACCGGTGCGGATCGAGATCGGCCGGGAGCAGACGGTCGCGGGTGAGGCGCCCCGGGTGCGGCAGAGCGCGTACATCGTGACCCGGGCGCACAAGCCGGCCGCGCTGGGTCGGGTGTTGGACGTGGAGTCCCCGACGGCGGCGATCGTGTTCTGCCGCAGCCGGGAAGAGGTCGACCGGTTGACCGAGACGATGAACGGTCGGGGCTACCGCTCCGAGGCGCTGCACGGTGGCATGAGCCAGGAGCAGCGCGACCGGGTCATGGGCCGGCTGCGGGCGGGCACCGCCGACCTGCTGGTGGCCACCGACGTGGCGGCGCGTGGGCTGGACGTCGAGCAGTTGACCCACGTGGTCAACTACGACGTGCCGTCCGCCCCGGAGTCGTACGTGCACCGGATCGGTCGGGTGGGTCGGGCCGGCCGCGAGGGCGTGGCGATCACCCTCGCCGAGCCACGTGAGCACCGGATGCTCAAGACCATCGAGCGGGTGACCGGCCAGCGGATCACCATCGACAAGATCCCCACCGTGGCCGACATGCGTACCCGGCGGCTGGAACTGACCCAGGCGGCCCTGCGGGAGAGCCTGCTGGAGGACGACCTCGACCCGTTCCGGGTGATCGTGGAGACGCTCACCGACGAGTTCGACCTGATGGAGGTCGCCCTCGCCGCCGTGAAGCTGGCCCACGAGGTGACGTCGCCGGGCTCCGACGACGAGGAGGAGATCCCGCAGGCTCCGGTCCGCGGGTCGCGCGAGGGCCGACCGGACGCCGGCGGCCGGGGCGGCGACCGGCGGGGCGGAGGCCGGCCCCGCTCCGGCGGCGGCAACACCGTGCAGGTCTTCGTCGGCCTGGGTCGACGCGCCGGGGTGCGCCCGCAGGATCTGGTCGGCGCGATCACCGGGGAGACCGGCATCCGCGGCCGGGACATCGGCTCGATCGAGATCGCCGACCGTTTCTCACTGGTGGAGGTGCCGCAGGGGGTGGCCGACGAGGTCATCTCCGGCTTGCGCTCCAGCACGATCAAGGGCCGCAAGGCCACCGTGCGCCGCGACCGCGGCGGCGACGAGCGCTGAGAACGCGGTCGGCGACCGCCGGAGTACGACGGTCGCCGACGACCCGGCCCGGCGAGGCGGCGGGTGAAACATGGGCACCCGCCGCCCCGCCGGTGCTAGCCGATGTTTCCGTTGACGACGTTGTTGGCCCCGGCCAGCGACGCGCCACCGGAGCGGTGGTCGTACGCCCGCATCACGTTGTTGGTGACGATCCAGTTGTTGCTGGTGCCGACCGTCACGATCGGTCGGTCCTGGCGGCGGGGCGTCGCGTCGTCGTAGAACTGGTTGCCGATCACCTGGCACAGGTCGGCGTCGCGGCCGAGGATCCCGTTCGCGCCGTTGTCGTGGATGTCGAGCCCCATGATCCGGGTACGTCCGGATGAGGAGACCTCGATGCCGTTGGTGGCGTTGCGCCACAGCCGGCCGCCGATGAACTGGGTCCCCCAGACCTGCCGAAGGTCGGCGCCGCTGCCGGTGCCACTCGTGCCGTTCGACTCCAGGTAGACGTTCTGGAAGATGTTCCGGTGGGCGGGTTCGCGCAGTTCCACTCCGTTGCCCCGGCAACCCCAGACATGCAGGTTGTCGAAGAAGCAGGCGCTGTCCAGCAGCCGTAACCCGGTCTGGCACTCACCGACCCAGACGTTGAGGAACTCGTTGTCGTACGCGACCTTGTTCACCAGGATGCCGACGCCGAGGCAGTCCTCGATGTTGATATCGGTGATCTTGTTGGCGTGGGCGCTGGTGTCCGCGTCCTTGCCGAGGAACTCGATCGCGTGGCTGCCCGAGTTGCCGAAGTGCAGGTGGTGGAAGGTCGACCGGGGGCCGCGGACGGTCAACAGCACGTTGGAGGTCTGCATGCCGTAGAAGTGCACGTTGGAGATCTGGTTGTACTTACCGCTCGAGACCAGACGACCGGTGTAGCCCGGGGCCGGCTGGATGATCGCGGCGCCGATGTTCTCGCCGGTCCAGGTCACACTCGTCGGAAAGCGGACCTCCGATCCGAGACCGAGCGCGCCCACTGGTTGGAAGATCTCCCCGCCACCGGCCGGCAGCAGGTTCAGCGCCGTGGTGACCTTGTCCGACTCGTCACTGCCGTCGAGCCGGCAGCCGACCCGGGGGTCCCGGAGGCTGAGCGGAGCCTCCCGCACGGTCGTGACGGGCGGCGATCCCGCCTGTTCCGCACCGGCGAGGGTGGCCACCGTGGTCGCCACCGCAGCGCCCGCGCCGCCGGCGAAGAGCACCCGCCGTCCCAACCGTCGGCTCGGTGGATCTGACCGTTGTGGCGCTGCCGGCGGTACCGCACCAGGTGCGCTCACGATCGGTTCCATGCCTCTCCCCCGTTGAGTGCCACCTCGAGCGGCGGGCAGACTCTACTGTGCATTGTCGCGTGCTCGCCGACGCGGATCAGAGGGCGTACGGGCCGAAACGGCCCCAGGCCACCACTGCGGCGAGGACGAGCAGCACCGCGCAGGTGACCGCGCCCTGGATCTCGGTGCGACGCCCCTGCTGGGTGGTCTGCTGCTTGCCGGCGCGCAGGTGCACCAGGAGGCCGCCGATCATGACGATGACCAGCCCGACGGCGGCGAGCGGGGTGAGCACTGTGGCGATGCCGGTGGCAGCGGGCAGCACGAGCCCGACGGCGGCCAGCAGCTCGACCGCGCCGAGCGACTTGACCTGTGACGGTGGGACGGGGTCCACCCACCGCATCACCTCGCGCAACTTCTCCTTGGGCTGGCTCAGCTTGGCCAGCCCGGCGCCGGCGAAGACGGCGGCGAGCAGGAACTGAATGATCCAGAGCACCACGTTCACGGGGGGTTCCTCCAGGGGCCGCCTCGCGGCGGAGAGGTGGTTGACGGTGCAGACGAGACAGTAGACCTCCCCGCGTACCGAAAGGGCCCCCGCCGTCGCAAGACGGCGGGGGCCCGGATGGTCGGAGCGTCAGACCGCGAAGAGCGCCGGCCCGTCAAGCGTCTTCACGTCGGCCGGGCGCAGCGCCAGGGCGAGCACGTCGGCCACGTCGGCCAGAGTGTGCACGGTCAGCGCCTCGCGCACCTCGGTCGGCAGGTCGTCCAGGTCGGGCTCGTTGCGCGCCGGGATGATCACCTCGGTGAGGCCGGCCCGGTGCGCGGCGAGCAGCTTCTGCTTCACCCCACCGATCGGCAGCACCCGACCGGAGAGCGTCACCTCACCGGTCATCCCGAACTCGGGACGGACCGGGCGGCCGGTGACCAGCGACGCCAGGGCCGTGACCATGGTGATGCCGGCGCTCGGACCGTCCTTGGGCACCGCGCCCGCCGGGAAGTGGACGTGGATCCGGCGTCCCGCGAGAGCGTTCGGGTCGATGCCGAACCGCCGCCCGTTGGAGCGCAGGTAGGAGAGCGCGATCTGCGCCGACTCCTTCATCACGTCTCCGAGCTGGCCGGTCAGGGTCAGCCCCGGCTCGCCCTCCATGCTGGTCGCCTCGATGAAGAGCACGTCCCCGCCGGCGCCGGTGACGGCGAGGCCGGTTGCCACGCCGGGCACCGCGGTGCGCTCGGCCGACTCCGGGGTGAACTTCGGCCGCCCCAGGTAGCGGGTGAGGTTGTCGGTGTCGACGCGTACCGGCGACGGGTCGGTCGCCAGCGTCACCGCCACCTTGCGCAGGATCTTGGCGAGGCCACGTTCGAGCTGCCGGACCCCGGCCTCTCGGGTGTACTCCCCCGCGATCAGCGCCAACGCCTCGTCGGCGATCTCCACCTCGTCGGCGGTCAGCCCGGCCCGCTCCCGCTGCCGGGGCAGCAGGTGGTCACGGGCGATGGAGACCTTCTCGTCCTCGGTGTACCCGTCCAGGGTGACCAGCTCCATCCGGTCCAGCAGGGGGCCGGGGATGGACTCCACCACGTTGGCGGTGGCCAGGAAGAGCACGTCGGACAGGTCGAGGTCGACCTCCAGGTAGTGGTCCCGGAAGGTGTGGTTCTGGGCCGGGTCGAGCACCTCCAGCAGGGCGGCGGCCGGGTCGCCGGCGTAGCCGGCGGCCAGCTTGTCCACCTCGTCGAGGAGCACGACGGGGTTCATCGAACCGGCCTCGCGCAGCGCGCGGACGATCCGACCGGGCAGCGCCCCCACGTAGGTGCGCCGGTGCCCGCGGATCTCCGCCTCGTCGCGGACGCCACCGAGCGAGACCCGGACGAAGTTGCGCCCGAGCGCCCGCGCCACGGACTCGCCGAGGCTGGTCTTACCCACTCCGGGAGGACCGGCGAGGGCGAGCACCGCGCCGGAGCCGCGACCGCCCACCACACCGAGGTTGCGCTCGGCGCGCCGGTTGCGCACCGCCAGGTACTCCAGGATGCGGTCCTTGACGTCGGCCAGGCCGGCGTGGTCCGCGTCGAGCACCGCGCGGGCCGCGGTCAGGTCGGTGTTGTCGTCGGTACGCGTGCCCCAGGGCATCTCGAGCACGGTGTCCAGCCAGGTACGGATCCAGCCCGCCTCCGGGGAGGCGTCGCTGGCCCGCTCCAGCTTGCCGACCTCGCGCATGGCCGCCTCGCGGACCTTCTCCGGCAGCTCGGCGGACTCGACGCGGGACCGGTAGTCGGCGGAGCCGTCCGGCTCGTCCTCGCCCAGCTCCTTGCGGATCGCGGCGAGCTGCTGGCGCAGCAGGAACTCGCGCTGGGACTTCTCCAGCCCCTCGCGGACGTCACTGTTGATCTGCTCGGTGACTTCCTGCTCGGCCAGGTAGTCCTTCACCCAGCCGACCAGCAGTTCCAGCCGGGCGGTGACGTCCGGCGCGGCGAGCAGCTCGGTCTTCTGTTCCAGCGTCAGCCAGGGCGCGTAACCGGCCGAGTCGGCCAGCTCGGACAGGTCGGTCATCCGCTCCACCGCGTCGATGACCTGCCAGGCGCCCCGCTGCTGGAGCACGGAGGTCACCAGGGCGCGGTACTCACGGGCGAGTTCGCGGGCCCGACCGGCGTGGGCGGGTTCGTCGAGTTCGGTCGCCTCGACCCAGAGGGCGGCGCCGGGGCCGGGCACGCCGGAGCCGATCCGGGCGCGGGACAGGCCACGGATGACGGCGGCGGGCTCGCCCTCGGGCAGGCGGCCGACCTTCTCGATGGTGGCGACCACGCCCACCGGGCCGTACTCGCCGTCGATGCGCGGCACGGCCAGCAGCTTGCGGTCGCCGGTCGCCCGCGCCGCGTCGATCGCGGCCTGGGTGGTGGGGTCGAGGGTCACCGGGATGACCATGCCGGGCAGCAGCACGGCGTCGGTCAGGGGCAGTACCGGAAGAGTTGCCATCGAACACCTCGCGTTAGTTGAGCGTGTCTCACTCAAGTAACAAAGCGTTCCCCTTGTTCCGGCCTGTGACCCAGGCCACTTTCGCGCCCGGTCCATCGGGTCGCCCGGGACCGGTGGGCGACCCGACGGGCACCTCAGGTGAGCTTGCTCTTCACCGTGTTCACCACCGAGCCGGCCACTCCCGGGTTGGTGCCGTACAGACGAGGGTCACCCGGGGCCAGCACCGGTTCCGGCGCGTTCGCCCGCGGGTTGTCGTCGTACCGAAACTCGCCCTTGCCGTCCGGCGAGGGCCCGGACGCCCAGCGCCCCTGGGCGGCGTCGGTGCCCGAGGAGAAACCCAGGTAGGTGTAGCCGTACTCCTCGGTGAACTCGCCCGAGTCCGGGAATGCCTCCGGCACCGGCATCTCCTCCAGGCCGTCCTCCTTGAGCTGCTCGATCGCCGCCAGCCACATGTTCTGGTGCATCGTGTCGCGGGCCAGCAGGAAGCGCAGCATCTGCTTGACGCCCGGGTCGTCGGTCATGTGGAACAACCGGGCGACCTGGAGCCGACCCTGCGCCTCGGCGGTGACATTGAGCTGGAAGTCGGCCAACAGGTTGCCGCTCGCGGTGACGAACGAGCCGTTCCAGGGCACCCCGTTGGAGTCGGCGGGCAGGGCGCCACCTCCGCCGTGGATGAAGTGCGCCGGATTCTCACCGGCGTAGGTCGCGGCGCCTCCGGGATCCTCCGCGATCCCCTCGGTCAGTGACAGCGGCGCGTTGTCCAACAGCCGGGTGATCATCGTGACGATCATCTCGACGTGGCCCATCTCCTCCGTGCCGACGTCGAGCAGCAGGTCCTTGTACTTGCCGGGCAGTCGGCAGTTCCAACCCTGGAAGAGATACTGGTTGGCGACCGTCATCTCGCCCCACTTGCCGCCCAGCACCTCCTGCAACCGCCGGGCGAACGCCGCATCGGGGCCGTCCGGCTTGGCTTCGAACTGCAGATCCTTGACGTGGCTGAACATCCAACCTCCTCGGTGCCGGAAAATAGGTAGCGAGGCCGTTCCCGCCCCGGTGACCCGAGCGGGCCAACCGGTGTCCCAGCCGGGTCAGCGCACCGGGCGGGCCATCGGCAGCAGCACCTCCAACGCCACTCCACGCGGCCGTAGCCGGTGCGCCCGCAACGCTCCCCCGTCCGTCGCGACGAGCTGCCGCGCGATCCACAGGCCCAGACCGGACATCCCGACGGCCGGTGCCGGACGCCGCAGCGCGACCAGCAGCGCATCGTCGACCCGACCCTCGTCGGTGACCAGGATGCTCAGGCTCGGGCCGCGCACCGTGGCGTAGAGCCCGACCTGTCCGTCCGGCGGCCCGTGCCGCAACGCGTTCTGCACCAGGTTGACCAGTACCTGTCGGGTTCGTCCGGGCGGCACCGGGCAGGAGGCCGCCTCCCGGGTGGCTCGCACCCGCCGACGGGCGAGCGGCACCAGCGCCGCGGCCTCCCGCAGGATGCCCGCCAGCGCGACGGCCGGATCCGGCTGCGGAGTCGGCGTCAGCACACCGGTGCCGGCGGTCGCGTCACGCAGCAGGCTCTGAAGGTGGGCGGCCTGGTCGCGGGCCAGCGCACTGAGTGCCCGCCGGTCGTCCCCGGTCAGCTCCCGACGCTCGTCGGCCAACGCGCGGGTCAGCGAGGTCAGGGTGCTGATCGGCGTCCGGAACTCGTGACACAGCACCCGCAGCAGCAGCTCGGAATCGGCCGCCGTCGGTCGCTTCTCGCCCGGTGTCGGCTCAATGGGGCGCAACCCTCGCAGCAGGTCCCGCAAACCGTGCCGTACGCGCATCCACCCGAGTCCTCTCGTTCGGTGCGAACCCGCATGATCGGTACCCGCTGGGGAACGGCGCAGACATGCCGGGAGCCTCCACCTTGCGACTCGTCGTCGTGGACGATCACCCCCTGTTCGTCCGCGGCCTGGAGTTGCTGCTCCCGATCACCACCAACGGACGCGTCGAGGTGGCCGCCTCGACCGGCGACGCCGCCGCGGCGGCGGCCCTGGTCAGCAGCTGCCGCCCCGACCTGGCCCTGGTCGACCTGCACATGCCGCCGCCCGGCGGCATCCGGGCGGTGGCCGCGATCCGGCGGACCACCCCACGGGTACGGGTGGTCGCGATGTCCGGCTCCGCCGACCCCGGGCCAGCGGTGGAGGCGCTGCGGGCCGGTGCCGAGGGGTTCCTGCCCAAGACCAGCGAACCGGAGGAGCTGCTGCCCCCGCTGCTGGCGATCCTCGACGGCTGGGCGGTACTGCCGGCCGAACTGCTGCGCGCCATGCTGCTGGGGCCCACCCGCTCCGCGCCCGTCGACCTGGACGGCGAGGAACGGCGGCTGCTGCGGGCGATCGCCGCCGGCCGCAACACCGTCGACATCGCCGAAGAACTGCACGTCTCCGAACGGACGGTGAAACGGATGACCGCCGCGCTGCTGCGCAAGTTGCGGGTCTCGAACCGGGCCGAGGCGGCTGCCATCGCCGGTCACAGCGGCATCCTCGGGGAATGAAGCCTCGCCACCGAACCGATTCATGGTTTTGCTCGGTAACGGAATCGCGACGCGCCGAATGAATGGAAGGCATATTGTTGCGGATTACCGGGGTGATAGGTCAGACTTTGGACACATCCCGCCGCACACAGGGAGTAATCGGCAATGGCGAGAAAAGTAATCACGGTCCTGACCGACGACCTCGACGGTGGGAAGGCCGACCGGACGGTTGAGTTCAGTCTCGACGGCGTGGCCTACACGATCGACGTCTCCGACGAGAATGCCGGCGTCCTGCGCAAGGCGCTCGATCCGTACATCAATGCGGGTCGGCGGATCGGGCGCGGCCCGGTGGAGAGCGCCCGTTCGGTCCGGCGGCCGGGGCGACCCGCCGGCGCGGGAATGGATCGGGAGCAGAACCGGGCCATCCGGGAATGGGCCGTCAAGAACGGCTACAAGATTTCCGAGCGCGGCCGGATCCCGGTTGAGGTCGTCGAGGCGTACAAGAGCCGCTGACGCGACTCGACGGGGCCCCGCCGGAAACGGCGGGGCCCCGTCGTTTGTCCGGGCAACCGAAGCGGCGACCGGCCACCCGGGTCGTCGCCCCGGGTGGCCGGCCGCCGCCGGTACGTCAGGTCAGTTGACGTCGATGCGCACCGAGTCGAAGGCGGGGGTCTGGTTGGCCCGCTCCATCATCGGCAGGCGGTGCGAGCCGTCACCGGCCCAGACGGAGCACTGGGCGGTACCGGACTCCGGCAGGCCCGGAATCTGGATCGTCACCTCGTCGGGCTGGGCGCCGCCGCGGCCGTCCTCGGTCGCGACGAAGAACGCGGGCACCTCCTGCGGCTCCGGCGGAGCGGTCAGGCTGTCCAGCATCCGGCACGCGGTGTGGAAGTGACCGCGGACCAGGCCCTGGTCGTTGAGGAGCGAGCTCTCCACGTAGTAACCACCCTGACCGGCGGCCAGGAAGCGGTCCCGGACCAGGTTGCGGGTGCTGACCCGCAGGGTGAAGGGCTGGTTCTGGCCGACCTGGTCGGGGAACTGGGTGATCAGCAGCGACGGGTTGTTGGCCGCCGCGCCGACCTCACCGAATTCGGTGCTCACGCAGCGGTTGCCGTTCTGGAAACCGTCGTGCGGCTGGAGCCGGCTCTCGTCGCAGTCGTTGGCGAGCACGCCGAGCCCGGCGCCGGGCTCGGTGCCACCGCCGTTGTTCCCGCCACCGTTGTTGCCACCACCGTTGTTGCCACCGCCGGGGGTGGTGGTGGGAGTGGTGCCGCCGCCGTTGTTGCCGCCCGTTCCGCCGGTGGGCTGCACCTGGCACTCGGCGAGCTGCGCGAGGCCCTGCGGCCGGGGTCCGGCCCGGTCGATGGCGGTCGTGATCCGGTCCAGCACGGCGCGGCGCTTGCCGGCCAGCGGCTGCAGGATCGCGTTGCGGATGAACGCCTCACCCTTGTTGCCCTCGGCGGCGAGCCGGCGGTCCGCCTCGGCGATCTGGGTCTGCAACTGGGCGAGGTTGCGGTCCACCTCGGCCCGAGCCCGGTCTGGCACCTGCGGCAGCTTGCTCGCCACGTCCGGACAGGCGATGGCCGTGCCAGTGCCCACGGTGCCGTCCTTGCCGTCCTCGCACTCGGGGACCGACTGCTGTCCGTCACCCCAGTGATTACGCACCCACCGACCGTTCTGCCAGGTTCGGCTGGTCGAGCCGCCACCGGTCGGCGCGGTCGCGCCCGGGCTCGGCTCCACGCACTGCCCGGAAGCCGGACGCGGCTTATTTGTCCGCCGGTCCTGGGCCGACGAAATCTGAGTCACGGCGACAACTCCGCCGAAGACCGCGAGCGTGCCGACAACTGCCAGCAGACGCTTGCTCCGCGCGTTGCCGGAAGGCCGGCGCGCCCGAGTGGACCTGCGCATCGAATTGCTCTCCTTCTCGATCCGGTAGTGGATTTCTGCCCTCGGCGGACCGACGGATGTGAGGTGGCACGCCGCGGTGGCGACCCACCGTGACCTACCCGGTAATGCGTCGATGGCCGACGATGCCCTTTCCGCACCGTCTCCCGCGCCCGGTGGACGCGGATGGGGAGATCCTGTTCATTCGCGCAGGAGTACGGGGCGGCGGCCGGGAAGGTTCAACAGACGCACAGGAAATTGCCGCGACCCGACACGGAGCCGGTGCGGAGCAGGGATCAGCAGGTGAAACGGGCGCTGGTCAGTCGGCGCAGAGGTGGTCGAAGGCGAACCCGCCGACCAGTTCGTGGCGGCGCTGGCCCAGCGCGGCGATCTGCGCGGTCCACTCGGCGCGCGACAGCAGGTCGGCGACGGCGTTCTCGCGCAGTCGTTCCCCCACGGCGACGGCGGCGAGATCCTCGGCCAGCCGGGCCGCGTCGATGCCGCAGGAGAAACGGTATTCGGTCACCGAGACCTGCTCGATGAGGCACGCGTCGGGGCGTACCTGCACCCAACTCCACCCCTGTGCCGGCCCGTTTACCCAGCGGACGTGCAGTCCTCGCACGATCGGGTCGGCCACCTGCCCGGCCACGTACGCCTCGACCGCCGCCACGCGGGTCAGCGCGCCGAGGTCGTTCACCGGCCCGGTACGCCCGTCCGGCAGCCGGCCCAGGATGTCCCGGAAGCCCACCGGCGCCGGTTCGGTCCCGGCGGCGGTGGCCCCGCCCTCGGCGTACGCGCGCGCGTCGATCACGTACTCGACCAGGCGGCGGCCATGCTCGGCGGCGCTCAACGTGGGCGACCCGATCCGCAGAGTGGGCAGGCCGGCGGCCGCGCCCACCGCGTCCGTGAGGCGCTCCACGCGCTGCTGCGCCGAGCCGGGAGGCGGAACGGGGCCGATCTGTACGGCGACGACCGGACGGCCGGTGTCGGCGGCGTAGACCACGAAGTCGAAGCTGGCGCGGCTCGCCGAGGTCCACTGACTGCCGGTGACGCCGGGCGGGCGGCCCTGGAGCAGGTCAGTGAGCCGGCGTGCCGCCAGGACCCGATGGCCGGCGCGGCTGAGCAGCGCGTCGCGCCCCGCCTCGGCGGGCATCGCCCGCAGCCAACCGCGGTCGTCGCTCCCGATGCTCGTCATCTGCCTGATCCATCCGCCGGTCGGTCGAGCCGGGCCGAGTCTAGGTGGTCGATCATGGGCCATCGACTTCTCCTGTGACGCGTATCACAGCAGCATTGACGTTCCAGGGGTGGCCGCCGGGTGTATCCAGCGACCGCCGGTACCGGACCGGTCCGGAGGTGACCATGTCGCGACAGCAGTTCGGCTTCCTCGCCGGGTTCCTCGCCGTGGCGGTCTGGGCGCTCGCCGGCATCGGCGTGGCCGCCCTCGCCGTGCTCGCCGGTCTGCTCGGCTGGCTGGTCGTCCGGGTGCTCGACGGCGACCTCGCGATGACCGGTCTCGGCGACCGCCGCGCCGACACTCGGCGGCGGCGATGACCACCCGCCCGTCCGCGGGGACGAACCCCAGCACCGGACTGGCCGCCGGGACGGCCGGTCCGGAACGCCGCCCTGGCGACACGGCGGACGTCGCACGGATCGCGGTGCAGGCGGCCAGCCTCGTGCCGGGCGTGTCCGTCGTCCGCCCGGCGGCGGTCCGTCTGGATGACCGGTCCGTCGGACTCGACCTGCACCTGATCACCTGGTACGGGCACAGCGTGCCGACGATCGCCGAGACGGTCCGGGCGGTGGTCACCGACCGGGTGGCCGCCCAGACCGGGCTCCGCGTGGCGGTGGTGACGGTCACCGTCGACGACCTGCTCGTCCCCGGCGTCGACTCCTCCGGCGTCGGCACCGCCACACCGGAGGACGGCTGAGATGCGCACCGCCAACCGGGTCGCCTCGTTGCTGCTGGCCACCGTGCTGCTTCTTGGCGGCGCGGCGGCGGCCGTCCAGGCGTTGCTGCTCACCCTGCACCGACCGACACCGCTCCACACCAGCGGCTGGCTCGACGCGCTGAGCGGCACCCGGTGGCGCGACCCCACCGTCCGGGCCGTGGCCGGCGGGGCTCTCCTGCTGGGCCTGGCCATCCTCGTCGCCCAACTGCGCCGCTGGACACCGGCCCGCCTGCGCGCCGACGAGCACGACGGCTGGTACCTGCACCGGCGCTGCGTGGAACGGCGGCTCGCTGACGCCGCCAGCGCGGTGCCGGGCGTCCGCCGCGCCCGTGTCCGGGTCCGCCGTCGCGGCGGTCAGTGGCGCCCCCGGGTCCGCGCGACCGGCGACCCGGCGGCCCGGGCGGAGATCGAGTTCGCTGTGCACCAGGAGTTGCGTCACCTCACCGCACCCCGCCCCGCCCGGATCGACGTCCGGCTGCTGCCCCGGCGACGGCCGGCGTGACCAACGCCGGGCACCGGCTGCTGTGGACCATCATCGCGCTGCTGCTGGTCGCGGGCGGCGCGGCGGCACTGACGGCCAGCCTCGGCACGTTGCCCGGCGCCGACCCGGCGGCGGCGCTGCTCAGCGCCGAGGTGGTCGAGCGGTTGCGGAGGGCCGCGCCGTGGAGCGGCCTGGCCGCGGCCGCCGCCGCAGCCCTGCTCGCACTGGCCGGGCAGCGCCTGCTGACCCGGGAGCTGCGGGGCCCGGACGGCACGTTGCGCGGCACCCTGAGCCACCCTGGACGCCGGCCGGGCCGGACCCGGCTGGCCACCGACGTCCTCACCGACGCGCTGGTACGAGACCTGACCGGCAACCCTGGCGTACGCCGGGCCCGGGTGGTGCTCACCGGCACGCCACCGCACCCCGACGTGTGGATCCGGGTGGACCTCACCGCCGACGCGCCGACCGCCGGCGTACGCGAGCACGTTCGCGCGGCGGTCCGCCGATTCGCGGCGACGACCGACTGCCAGCCCGCGCACCTCGACGTGACCGCCCGCATCGAGCCCGGCCACCCCTGACCAGACGTCGGCCCGAAGGGGCATGATCGGTGCCGGCGGCGAACGGAGGTACGCGGGTGCGGGTGGTGTCGCTGGTGCCCTTTTCGAGCCTAGGTGAACGCCCGACCCGGCATCGGGCGGTCGAACGAAGTCGGGTCGGGCCCATACGATGATCTGGCAGCTAGCAGTGCGGGCGGCGGCTGAGGCTCCGGGCGGGCGGGTAGCCGCCCTCAGGCGACCGGCATCACCTGGCCGGGGTCGGTGACCGTGTCGTCGGCGTCGTAGGCGATCGCGTTTGTCACCCGCACCACGCCACTGACCTGCGCCGCGAGCCGACCGGCGAGGTCGACGGCGGAGCGGCGGTCCAGCCGACCGGCAAGCGTCACGTCACCGTGGCGGACCTCGACCGTGACCAGTCCGTCCCGCACGGCGAGCACCCGGCGAAGCACCTCCTGCACCACGTCCTCACGAATCTCGGCGTCCGACCGCAGGTGCACCCGCAGCAGGTCGGCACGACCGACGATGCCGATCAACCGGCCGAGGTCGTCCACCACGGGCAGCCGCTTGACCTGCTCGCGGTCCATCACGCGGGCAGCGGCGGACAGCGGCGCCTCCGGATCGGTGGTGACCGCCGGCGCGGTCATCAGGTCGCCGGCCAGCAGGGCCGCACCCTTGCTCCGCGCGCCACGCCGACGGTGGCTCTCGAAGACCCGTCGCAGCGCCGGCTCACCGGCGCGTTCGACCCGGTGCAGCAGATCGGCCTCGGACACCACCCCCAGCACTCGGCGGAAATCGTCGATCACCGGCACCGCGCTGACCCCGCGGCGCAACAGCACATCGACGATCTCCCGGTACGGGGTCTCGGCCACCACGGTCTCGACCTCCCGGGTCATCACGTCACCCACCTGCCAGGTCCTCATCACGGCCTCTCTCTCGTGGTCCATCTCGGACGCTACGACCGAGCGCCGACGGTCGTCAGGGCCGCCGGACCGGACCGGAGGGGTCGAACGTCCCGAGCGGTTGCGGTCTGTCGGCCCTGCCGCCGTGAACGCCGGGAGCGTCCACTGGAGATGCCACCGGGAAGCGCGGTGCGAAGCTGAGAAAGGACGTGGAGACCATGATCGCGACGACCGAGCGGGTCACCGCCGAGAACCCCGCTGCGAAGGCCGGCACCACTCACGAGCGGGCCGTCCGGTACATCCTGGCCGGCACCCGGCTGGCACTGGGCTGGATCTTCCTCTGGGCCTTCATCGACAAGGTGTTCGGTTTCGGGATGGCCACCGAGTCGAAGAACGCCTGGATCAACGGGGGTAGCCCCACCAAGGGATTCCTGACCTTCGGCGTGACCGGCCCGTTCAAGGATCTCTACACCGGGATCGCCGGTGCCGCCTGGGCGGACTGGCTCTTCATGATCGGCCTGGCCGGGATCGGTGTCGCGCTGCTGCTCGGCATCGGCATGCGGGTCGCCGCCGTGGCCGGTGGGCTGCTGCTGGTCATGATGTGGACCGCCGTCCTGCCTCCGGAGAACAACCCCTTCATGGACGACCACCTCATCTACGCGGCGGTGCTGGCGGTCCTGGCGCTGGTCAACGCGGGCGACACCTGGGGCCTGGGCCGGGTGTGGGCGACGCTGCCGATCGTCCAGCGGACACCCTGGCTGCGGTGAACTCCGCACACCCCCCTCAGCGGGCGTCACCAGCATCGGTGACGCCCGCCACGGCGTCGTTCCACCGGCCGGGCCCCCAGCGCCACCGGGACGCCGGTGCTCGACCGACGGATGAGGGCTGCGGAGCAGGTTGCGGGTCCGCCGCACATCGGTGAGGGGTGATCCGGCAGGATCGACGGTGACCGGACACATCACCCAACACGGCAGGAGATCCCCGCATGACCCAGGCAGCAGGCGCCCAGTCGGGCAAGCCCGAGGTTGGTCCGATCGAGGGTGCACCGCCGGCCGACCTCGTGATCGAGGACATCACCGTTGGCGACGGCCCGCAGGCCGAGCCGGGCCAACTGGTCAGCGTGCACTACGTCGGCGTGTCGCACTCCACGGGCGGCGAGTTCGACTCGTCCTGGAACCGGGGCGAGGCGTTCGACTTTCCGCTCGGCGGCGGTCAGGTCATCGCCGGCTGGGACCAGGGCGTCGCCGGCATGCGCGTCGGCGGTCGCCGCCGTCTGACCATTCCGCCGCACCTGGGGTACGGCGACCGGGGTGCCGGCGGCGTCATCAAGCCGGGCGAGACGCTGGTCTTCGTCGTCGACCTGCTCGGCGTGAGCTGACCGATTGTCGGGGTCGCCGGTACGCGCCGGCGGCCCCGTGCCCGGCTGAGACGGTGACGGGCAACCTCGTCGATCGAGATCAGGCGGCCAGTTGCAGGTCCGTGGTGGCGATCACCGGGCGACGCGCGGCGGCCTCGATCGGCCAGGTCAGCTCCAGAATCGGCATCACGCGGTGCAGCCCGCTGACGCGCAGCACCCGCGCCACCACCGGGCTCGGGTCGACCAGGACCAGCTCGCCACCGCAGGCCCGTACGCGCAGATGCGCCGCGAGCAGCGTGCGAACGCCGGTGGCGGAGAGCAGCCGCAGCCCGGACAGGTCCAGTTGAAGGACCGGCCGGGGCGGCGCGGACCACAGCGCGGACCGGAACGCGGCCACGGTGGCGATGTCGATCTCGCCGGCCACCCGCACGAGGACCATCTGGTCACCCACGCTGACCTGCACGTCCAGCCGGTCGCTGTGCTCTTCCATGCCCAGAAATCTAGCCCCCACCACCGACACTTTCGCCCCTCCACGGAGTGATTCCGGGTACGCCCAGGGGCATACCCCGAGGTACCCCACCTCCTCCTCGGGGTGGAGTCAGGGGCCTCCCGCGGCGCGCCGCGCGGGCTCGGAACCCGGGGGCCGGCCGGCATCCGGGTGGAGAATAGGTCGATGCTGATCCCCCGGCCCCGGCCGCCCCGGCTGATCCGCCCCGTCCGCGAGCCGGCGACCAGCCCTCCGGCGCTGGCCGGGGCATGGGCCCCCATCGACCGTCGGCTGGACGAGGCCGAGTTGCTCCCCCTCCCCGCGGGCGCCGTCGGCCCCGAGGACGTGCTGGTCGACGGCGCCGGGCGGGTGATCAGTGGCGACGAGGACGGTCGGCTCTGGTGGTGGCCGGTCGACGCGCGGGCCGGCACCACACCCCACCTGCTGGCCGAGACCGGGGGCCGTCCGCTCGGCATTGAGCTGGACCCGTCCGGTGAGGCCCTGGTGGTCTGCGACGCGTACCGCGGGTTGCTGCGGGTCACCCCGGACGGCGCGGTACGCGAACTGACCGGAACGGCACCCCCGGTGCACCTGGCCAACAACGCGACGGTGGGCCGTGACGGCACCATCTACTTCACCGACAGCTCCGACCGGTTTCCGGTCTCGCACTGGAAGCGGGACCTGCTGGAGCACCGTCCCAACGGGCGGGTGCTGGCCCACCATCCGGGCAGCGGCCGCACCGAGGTGGTGACCGATGGGCTGTACTTTCCCAACGGGATCGCGCTGACCCCGGACGAGTCGGCGCTGATGCTGGTGGAGACCAGCACGCACCGTCTGCTGCGGGTCGAGCTCGGCGGCGGTGTGCGGGTCCTCGCCGACCTGCCCGCGTACCCGGACAATCTCGCCTCGGTGGGTGATGGGACGTACTGGATCGCGCTGCCCAGCCCCCGGGTGCCGATCGCCGAACGGCTGCTTCCCCATCCGCGTCTGCGCCAGATCGCCGCCCTGCTGCCCGACGCGATGCAGCCGCAGCCACGCCGCTACGGGCTGGTCGCGCTGGTCGACGACGCGGGAACGGTCCGCCGGACGCTGCACGGTCCGAACGGGCACTACTCGATGATCACCGGGGTACGCCAACACGGCGACCACCTCTGGCTGGGCAGCCTGACCGGTCCCGGAGTGGCCCGCGTACCCCTAACCTGACCCTGCCCTGCACCCCACCACCGCGCCGATCTTGCGTTCCCTGTCGCCGGGTTGCGTGAAATGCCCCTTATGCCGCCGCAGTAAGTGCAAGATCGACGCGGTGGGTGTCCCGTCCCGTCGCCCGGCTACGGGCGACGGGACTACCGTCGTCGTGCGGACCGGCCCCCGTTCTTCCGCTCAGCGGCCGCTGACGGAGGGTGCCGGTGCGGGCGACCCGCCGGCCACCGCGCCCGGGTGCGCCGGGGCGACCGGCGCGGGCTTGAGCCCGGGCGGCACCGGCAGGGCGCTGCCCTTGGCGAACTCGTCCCAGCTCACGTTCCACGCGGTCCAGCCGTTGCCCGGCTGTAGCTCCACCTCGGTGCCCTTGACGGTGACCAGGTCACCGACCTGCGTCACCCCCATCAGCCAGTCGGCCGCGGTGGCGGAGACGTTCGCGCAACCGTGCGAGACGTTGGTGTTGCCCTGGTCCCCCTCCGACCAGGGCGCGGAGTGGATGAACTCGCCGCCCCAGGTGTAGCGCTGGGCGTCGTCGACGTCGACCACGTAGCCACCGTTCGGCTCACCCCGGGTGTCGAAGGTGACCCGCTCGTGCTTTTCCATGATCACCATCTTGCCGCTGGAACTCGGCGTGCTCGGTTTACCCAGGCTCACCGGGATCCGGCGCACCTGCTTGCCGTCGCGCAGGACGGTCATCTGCTTGGTGGCGTTGTCGATCTCCAGCGAGACCTGCCGTCCGATCTTGGAGGTCGCAGTCCGCTCGGCGTCGCCGACCAGCTTCTTTCCGATCGGCAGACCCTCCAGACCGGCCCGGACACTGATGGTGGTCCCGGGCTTCCAGAAATCGGGGGCCCGGTAATAGACCTGGCTTCCATCTTCAAGCCACGACCAGGCACCCGGTTGCGGCGGATTCGTCTTTACGAACAACCGCCGCTGGACATCCGCCCTGGCCTCTTTCGGAATTCCTGGGTCGAAGGCCACCGTTACCGGCATCGCCGTGCCGTACGTCCGATTGCCGTTGAAATAGAGGGTGCTGGTGATCTGCGGCTTGGTCGACTTGGCCATCGTCGTGAACGTGGTGGTGCGGGTGGTGGTGGCACCGGAGTCACCGGTCGCGGTCACCTCCGCGGTGTAGGTCCGTCGCGGTTGCAGCGGGGCGCTCGGCACCCAGCCGGACCCGTCCTCGCGCGGTTCGGCGTTGACCTGCTTGCCCTTGTCGTCAGTGAGCCGTACGCCGGTGACCCGTCCACCCTTGACCACGGTGCCCACCTCGGCGCTGACCGGGACGTCCCGGGCCTTGTCCCCCGGCGTCACGGCGAGTTCCGGTGGGGCGGCGTGCTTCTTGGCCGAGCCGGTCGCCGAACCCCGGTCGACGGTGCACGCACCCAGGACGAGTGGTGCCGCTGCGATGGTTACCGCCAACAGCGTCAATCGCCGCCTAGACGTCATGTTTCAGTCCCCCCGTTTTTCGACTTCCCTCCCCCGCATTCTTGCCCGCTTGACGGGACCATTCGCGGCATTCGGAAATAATTGGCCGCGCATTTATCGACCCATTTTCCAACAATGCTCCGCTTGGCCCAGACAGGGGTTCAACCGACCCGTGTCATGCACTTTGCTCCGCTTGAGCGACGCAACGTCGACTGTCCGGATGGCGAGCGGAGGCGGCGGCACCGTCGACCCGGCTCATGATCGACTCGGCTTCAAGGAAGTTGGGGCATCCCGGCCGTCCCGACACCGCGACTTCCAGGAATCCCACGGGAAGTAGAAGCTCAGGCCCGGTGGCGCACCTCGTGGGCGGACTTTTGTCAGTTGAAGCGAAACTTCCGGCGAACGCGACAAAGCTTTGCCTTCGTCCGGAGGCAAGGGTAAGGTCTGGATCTAGATAGAGGGTTGCCCATTCGTCGATCAACTTGCCGCCACCTCTGCCGGGTCGCCGCGTTCCGCTCCCGATGGGTCCGGGCCGCACCCGCGCCGTCCCTCACCGTCCAGCCGGAGCCCGCCTCCGGCCGGTTCGGCGCGCCCGGCGGACGGCAGTCAGGTCGACCGCCGCCGACGGCGTCCCAGCCGTCAGGAAGGGACCACCACCATGGATCAACAACTCAACCGACCGGGGCCGACACCGGTGTCCGAGCCGGTCAGCCGGCGGGGAGTGCTGCGCGCCGCGACTGTCTCCGCGGCCGCTGTCGGCGCCGCCGGTCTGCTCGGCGGCCCAGCCGTCGCCGCGCCCGCCGCGACCACCGGGCAGGCCCAGGGCCGCCGCCGGGTGCCGGTGGACCGGATCAGCATTCAGCTCTACACGCTGCGTGACCAGCTCGCCGCCGACCTGCCCGGCACCTTGGACGCGCTGCGTCGGATCGGCTACCGGCGAGTGGAGCACGCCGGTTTCGTTGGACGCACCGCCGCACAGTTCCGGGCCGCGCTCGACGAGGCCGGGCTGCGTTCCACCTCCGGTCACGTCGGCATCCCGCAGCCGTTCGACGCGGCCACCTGGGAGCAGGCTCTCGCCGACGCCAACGTAGTGGGCTGCAAGAAGATCGTCCACCCGTACTTCGGTCGGGACGCGAGCGGTCAGCCGATCCGCGACCCCGCCGTCTACCGGGCCCTGGCTCGGGACCTGAACCGCGCCGGTCGCCTCGCCGAACGCGCGGGGCTGGACTTCGGCTACCACAACCACCAGCTCGAGTTCGTGCCGCTGACCGGCGGCTCGACCGGGTTCGACATCCTCAGCTCGCAGACCGATTCCCGGCTGGTGCACTTCGAGCTGGACCTCTACTGGACCTGGCGGGGCGCCCACGACCCGGTCGACGTGATCCGTGCCAACCGCGGCCGGATCCGCCAGGTACACGTCAAGGACCTCGACGTCGAGGGTGGTTTCGCCGACCTCGGCGACGGCGTCATCGATTTCGGCCGCATCTTCGCCCACGAGCGGGAAGCCGGCATCGAGGAGTACATCGTGGAGCGCGACGACGCGGGCACCGCGCCGCGCTCCCCCGCCGACGCACTGGACACCGCTCGCGTCGGCTTCGACTATCTCGCTTCACTTCGGTACTGAAACCACCCCGGGGGACTCACCTGATGAACAGGACCGCATTCGCGTCCGCCCTGCTGTTGGTGACGGCCGGTCTGGCCGTACCACCGTCGGCAGCGTCCGCAGCGCCAGCCGCGCCGCCGGACAGCAGCTTCCAGAAAGTGACACTGAACGACTTCCCGGGCGAGCCGATGAGCCTCGCCGTCCTGCCCGACCTGCGGGTGCTGCACACCTCCCGTACCGGTGAGGTCCGCATCCACGACCCGCGCACCGGGCTGAACACCATCGCCGCCGACATTCCGGTGTACGAGCACGACGAGGAGGGGTTGCAGGGCGTCGCCATCGACCCGAACTTCGCCCAGAACAAGTGGGTGTACCTCTACTACTCGCCGCCGATGGACACGCCGGTGGACGACCCGGCGACTCCCGGCGTCAACGAGGGCGACGCGCCGGAGACCGGCACCGAGGCGGACTGGCAGCGCTTCAAGGGCGCGCTGCGGCTGTCCCGGTTCAAGCTGGACGGGCAGAAGCTGAACCTCGCCAGCGAGCAGCAGATCATCGACGTGCCCACCGACCGGGGCATCTGCTGCCACGTCGGCGGCCAGATCGACTTCGACAGCAAGGGCAACCTGTACCTGTCGACGGGTGACGACACCAACCCGTTCGCCTCCGACGGCTACATCCCGATCGACGAGCGGGCCGACCGCAACCCGGCGTACGACGCCCAGCGCACCTCGGCCAACACCAACGACCTGCGCGGCAAGCTGCTGCGCATCAAGGTCAAGGCCGGTGGTGGTTACACTGTGCCGGCCGGCAACCTGTTCAAGGCCGGCACGGCGCAGACCCGCCCTGAGATCTACGCGATGGGGCTACGCAACGCGTTCCGGTTCTCCGTCGACAAGCGGACCGACGACGTGTACGTGGGCGACTACTCCCCGGACGCGTCCAACCCGAACCCGGAGCGCGGGCCGGCCGGGCACGGCCGGTGGATGCGCGTCGACAAGCCGGCGAACTACGGCTGGCCGTACTGCGTGACGCCGACGATCGCCTACAACGACTACGACTTCGCCACCGGTGAGTCCGGCGCCACATTCAACTGCAAGCGCCCGGTCAACGACTCACCGCACAACACCGGCAAGCGCGTGCTGCCGCCGGTCGAGCAGCCGGAGGTCTGGTACGCGGCCGCACCCTCGGCCGAGTTCCCGCAGCTGGGCTCCGGCGGCATCTCTCCGATGGGCGGCCCGGCGTACGAGTACGACGGGACCAGCACGTCGCGCACCCGCTGGCCGGCTTACTACGACGGGGTGCCGCTGTTCTACGAGTGGTCCCGCGACTACATCAAGGAGTTCCGCCTCGACGAGGACGGCGATGTCGACGACATCCGTCCGGTGGCGCCGTCGCTGGTAGTGGACAACCCGATGGACATGGAGTTCGGCCCGGATGGCGCGCTCTACGTCCTGGAGTACGGCGACGGTTACTTCGCTGAGAACCCGGACGCGCAGCTGTCCCGGATCGACTTCGTGCGGGGCAACCGGACGCCGATCCCGAAGATCAGTGGCACCCCGACCGTTGGGCAGGCCCCGCTGACCGTCGCGTTCTCCAGCGCCGGCACGACCGACCCGGACGGTGACAAGCTCAGCTACGCGTGGGACTTCAACGCGGACGGCTCGGTGGACAGCACCGCTCCGAACGCGAGCTGGACGTTCCCGGAGAACGGCTCGTACACGCCGACGTTGAAGGTCACCGACCGCACCGGACGGTCCGCCTCGGCGTCCCTGCCGCTGGTGGTCGGGCCGACCGCGCCGGTCATCGAGTTCGTCGCCCCGGAGGCCGGGCAGCCGTTCCAGTTCGGGCAGACCGTCGCGTACGAGGTGAAGGTCACCGACGACCTGCCGGTGGACTGCTCCCGGGTGAAGGTCACCTACGTGCTCGGGCACGATGAGCACGGGCACCCGCTGTCCACCTCGACGGGTTGCTCCGGAAGCATCCCCACCTTCCTCGACGGTGGGCACAGCGGCGCTGACAACCTGACCGCGGTGTTCGTCGCGGAGTACACCGACGCCCCGACCGACCCGGGCGTACCCCCGCAGTCCGCTTCGGCGACTGTGGTGCTGGACCCGACCCCGGTTGCCGGTCTGGCCGGCTGATCGGTTTCACCACGACAGTGGCGGGGGCCGGATCCTTCCGGCCGCCGCCGCACGTCGTTCAGCTTCCGGGTCTCGCCGTCGCCATCGCCCTGGCGTCCCGACGGCGACCGACGTCGGGTCAGCTCCAGTCGCTGTCCACGTGGTTGTCCCGCCACCGTCCGCCCACCGGCGGGGTGTCCAGTCGCATGCCCTCGTCGGCGTTGCCGGCCAGGTCGTTGTCCTCGACCCGGCAGTCCACGCAACTGCCCCGCTCGGTGATCCACAGCCCGTGCGTCTGGGTCGGGTTGTCGTGGTTGTCCCACACCCGGTTGCCCCGGATGGTCGCCGAGTCGAACGGCGCGTCGACGGTGATTCCGGCCCGCAGCTTCGGTGCGGCGGCCAGCTCGTATCCGCATCCCGGCGGTGGCACGTCCCCGCTCCACGCGCTGAACGCGTCCGGGCGGACCGGGGCGAGGGTGAGTTCGTCGCCGGTGTTGGAGGCCACCATGGCCACCGCCTTCCCGACCCGCAGGACCTTGCCCCGGTGCCCGTCGTGCGGCCAGTTGGCCGACCGGTCCACCAGGGACCGCTCGCTGTAGCGGACGGCGTCACCGGTACCGCCGGTGCCCTCGCCGTACTGCCGTCCGTTGTTGCGGATCCGGTTGTTGAGCAGCACCGCGTCGGTCATCTGGTGGTCGATCCGGATCGCGTCGAGGCCGTTGCCCCAGAACTCGTTGCTCTCGATCACCACGTCCCGGATCGAGCCGCGGTAGCCGCGCCCGAGGTCGTGCGAGTGATAACCGTACCGGCCGTTGCCGCTGATCCGATTGCCTCGGACGGTGTACGGGCCAGGGCTGTTACCGATACTGACCCCGTCGTACATGTTGCCGTCGATGACGCAGTCGGTGAGCAGCCCACCCCGGCCGGCCACCGACGAGGTGCCCTGCGCCGACACGTCGAACCCGGTCTCCAGGTTTCCGGTCATGGTGCAGGCGGAGACGATCAGGCCGTCGGCGCCCCAGTCGGAGATGCCGAAGCGGTTGCCCTGACTGTGGCAGCCGACGATGCGGTATCCGCGCGGCGGCGCCCAGTAGTCCTTCTGCAGCTCCAGGAAGATCCCGTTGGTGCCGTTGGCCAGGGCGGTGCAGTTGGCGATGGTCAGCCGCTCCACCGCTCCCCAGCCACCGATGCCGATCCCGATGCCGGCACCACCCATCTGCTCGCCGTTGTCCAGTCGGCCACAGCCGACCACCACCACGCCGTCGATCAGCGAGTCCTGGAGGAAGTCGCAGCCCAGCCCGGTGGCGGCGGTGTGGTGGATGTAGAGGTTGCGGAAGACGCCCCGCACCACGTACTGGAGGCCGAGGCCCTTGGCCAGGTAGTTGTACTCGGCCATGGCGACGCCGGAGCCGTCGATCTGGAAGTCGGAGAAGGTGCAGTCGGCGATGTGCCGGTCCCGGTCGGCGCCGTGCTGCACGGTGGTCCAGAAGGCCAACGGGGTGGGGTCGGCCCGGTTGCCCTCGTTGCTGAGCATGAACCGGGTCGCCGCCGGGCCGGCCCCGATCAGCGACACACCGCTGCGCCACACGGTGCCCGCGTCCCGGATCGAGTAGATGCCCGGCGGGCAGTAGATGACCCGGGCCCGTCCGTCCGAGGCGTACCCGGCGCCGAGGCGGTCCACGAGAGCGGCCAGCGCCGGCTGGTCGTTGGTCGCACCGTCACCGGTGAGCCCGTACTCCAGCGCGTCGCAGTACAGCGGCGCGCCGGCCGAGGCGGGCCGTCGTACCCGGACCGAGTTCAACAGCAGCTCGTTCGCCACGGCCACGGCGGGCTCCCTTCGACGCGTTCGGTGCGTTCCGGCGGGGCCGACTTCCCGGTGAGGCCGCCGGGAAACCCCGACCCGATGACGCCGCCGGCCCGATGCCGCCGGCCCGATGACACCGCCGGGGAGGCCTGGACGTGCGCCGGCCCGATGCCGCCGGCCCGATGACACCGCCGGGGAGGCCTGGACGTGCGCCGGCCCCGGCGCCGCACGGGCAGCGCCGGGGCCGAGGGGGTACGCGTCAGACGGCGGCGATCAGCAGCGCCGGTCGCTCCACGCAGTCGGCGACGTGCCGCAGGAAGCCGCCGGCCACCCCGCCGTCGCAGACCCGATGGTCGAAGGTGAGGCTCAGCTGGGTCACCTTGCGGACGGCGAGCTGCCCGTCGACCACCCACGGCTTGTCCACGATCCGCCCGATCCCGAGCAGGGCCGCCTCGGGGTGGTTGATGATCGGCGTGGAGCCGTCGACGCCGAACACCCCGTAGTTGTTCAGGGTGAAGGTGCCACCGGTCAGCCGGGCCGGGGGCAGGCTGCCGGCCCGCGCGGCGGCCGTGGTGGCCGCCAGTTCGGCGGCCAGCTCGGCGGTGGTGAGCCGCTGGGCGTCGCGCATCACCGGCACCAGGAGCCCCCGGTCGGTCTGCGCGGCGATGCCGAGGTGCACCCCGGCGGACTGGACGATGCGCTGCGCCTCGGTGTCGACCCGGGCGTTGAGCTGCGGGAACCGGCGTAGTCCGCTGAGGCAGATCCGGGCCAGCAGGGCCAGGATGCTCACCGGCGCGTCGGGCGTCGCGGCGTTGATCGCGGCGCGGGTCTCCAACAGCCCGGTGGCGTCCACGTCGACCCAGATGGTCACCTCCGGGATCTCCCGCCGGCTGCGGGAGAGCTTGTCGGCGATCACCTTGCGGACGCCGGTCAGCGCGACGATGACGTCGCCGTCCCCGGCCGGGGCCGACCCGACCTGCGGGTCCGGCACGGCGGCGAGCCGGGCGGCGGGCGCGGTCAGCGCGGCCTCCACGTCGGCGCGGCGGATCACACCCCCGGGTCCGGTGCCCCGCACCGTGTCGAGGTCGACGCCGTGCTCACGGGCCAACCGCCGCACTATCGGGGAGATGACCAGGACGGCGGAGGGCGCTGCCGGGTCGCGCGACACGGCACCGGCAGCCGCGCCGGTGCCGCCGGTCGGGCCGGCGTCAGCCGGTTCGGGGGCCACCGCCAGGCGGGGCCGACGCCGACGGCGGGTGGCGGTGCCGTGGCCGGTGCCGTACCCGATCAGCACGTTGCCCGAACCGGCCCGTTCCTCCTCGCGGTAGGTGGCGTGCCCGGCGGGCTCGTCGCCCCCATCCAGCGGCGCGATGGTGATCAACGGCTGGCCGACCGGGCGTACCTCACCGGCCGTGCCGTGCAGGGTGACCACCCGGCCGGCGTACGGGCAGGGCACGTCGACGACGGCTTTGGCGGTCTCCACCTCGACCACGCTCTGGTCGACGGTGACCACGTCACCCACGGCGACCCGCCACTCGACGATCTCGGCCTCGCTCAACCCTTCGCCCAGGTCGGGCAGGAGGAAGACCTGCGTCCGTTCGACGGTGGTCATGCCGCCGCCCAACGCGCGTCCGGCTGGTCGTCCCACTGGAGGCGGGCGACCGCGTCGAGCACCCGGTCCACGCCGGGCAGGTGGGTGTGCTCCAGCATCGGCGCCGGGTAGGGGATGTCCAGCCCGGCGACCCGCAGCACCGGGGCGTGCAGCGCGTGGAAGCAGCGCTCCTGCACCCGGGCGGCGATCTCCGCGCCGACGCCCGCAAAGCCGGGCGCCTCCTGGATCACCACGCACCGGCCGGTACGCCGGACCGAGGCGGTGATGGTCTCGTCGTCGAACGGCACGATGGTGCGTACGTCGATGACCTCCAGGTCCCATCCCTCCTCCCGGGCGGCCTCGGCGGCCTCCAACGCGACCGGCACCGCCGGCCCGTACGCCACCAGGGTGGCGTCGCGTCCGGGCCGGCGCACGACGGCCCGGCCGAACGGCTCGTTGCGGGTCGGCAGGGACGCCTCGGCGCTGGCGAAGTAGAGCTTCTTGGGCTCCATGAAGACCACCGGGTCGGGGTCCTCGATGGCCTCGCGCAGCAGCGAGTACGCGTCGTCGACGGTCGCCGGGGTGACCACCTTCAGTCCAGGGGTGTGCGCGTAGTACGCCTCGGACGAATCGCAGTGGTGCTCGACCCCGCCGATCCCGCCCGCGTACGGCACGCGGATGACGATCGGCACGCTCAGCGCGCCCCGGGTGCGGTTGCGCAGCTTCGCCACGTGGGAGGCGATCTGCTCGAACGCCGGGTACGCGAAAGCGTCGAACTGCATCTCGACCACCGGGCGCAGGCCGGACATGGCCATGCCGACGGCGAAGCCGACGATGCCGGCCTCGGCGAGGGGGGTGTCGAAGCAGCGGTTCTCGCCGAAGCGGGCCTGGAGGCCGTCGGTGATCCGGAAGACGCCGCCGAGCGCGCCGACGTCCTCACCGAAGACGACGACCCGGTCGTCGGCGGCGAGCGCGTCGGCGAGCGCGGTGTTGAGCGCCTTCGCCATGGTGGTGGCCATCAGGCGTCGCCCTCCTCGGCGTGCGCGGCGGCCAGCTCGGCGCGGACCTGCTCACGCTGTTCGACAAGCTGCGGGGTGGGCTCGGCGTAGACGTGGTCGAAGAGGCTCAGCGGATCGACTGTGGGCTGCTCGTTCATCCGGGTCCGCAGGTCCGCCGCGTACGCCTCGGCCTGCTCGGCGATCTCGGCGACGGCCGCGTCGTCGAGCACACCGCGGGCGCGCAGGTAGGTCTCCAGGCGGGCGACCGGGTCCCGGTCCCGCCAGGCGTCGACCTCGGCGCCGTCGCGGTAGCGGCTGGCGTCGTCGGCGTTGGTGTGCGGCTCCATCCGGTAGGTGTGCGCCTCGACCAGGAACGGTCCCTTGCCGGCCCGGGCGTGGGCGACCGCGCGGGTGAGCACGGCGAGCACCGCCACCGGGTCGTTGCCGTCGACCTGCTCACTGGGTACGCCGTAGCCGACGCCCTTGTAAGCCAGCGACGGCGCGGCGGTCTGCCGGGACAGCGGGACGCTGATCGCGTACCTGTTGTTCTGCACGAAGTAGACCACCGGCGCCTTGAACACGGCGGCGAAGTTGATCCCCTCGTGGAAGTCGCCCTCGCTGGTGGCGCCGTCACCGATGAAGGCCAGCGCCACGGTGTCGCGGCCCTGGTACGCCTCGCCGTGCGCCAGGCCGGCGGCGTGCACGCACTGGGTGGCGAGGGGGGTGCACTGGGGCGCGGTGTGCACCTCGGTCGGGTCGTAGCCGCAGTGCCAGTCGCCGCGCAGCAGGGTGAGCACCTCGACCGGGTCGATGCCTCGGGCAACCAGCGCCATCGACTCGCGGTACGTGGGGAAGACCCAGTCGGTGTCGCGGACCGCGAGGACCGCGCCGACCTGGCACGCCTCCTGGCCCCGCGAGGACGGGTAGACGGCCAGCCGACCCTGCTTGGTCAGGGCGGTCGCCTGGGTGTCGAATCGGCGGCCGAGCACCATCCGGCGGTACAGCTCGCGCAGCACCTCGGCGGGTGGTTCGGGGTAGTCGGCGCGGGCGGGCAGCGGCGTGCCGTTCTCGGCGAGCAGGCGGACCGGCTCGGCGTCCGGTAGCAACGAGCGCGCCGGGTCGGGCGGGGTGACCGTTCGACGGGTGCGCGGGGATGCCCTGCGGACCGCCTGGGGAGTGGTCGTCACGGCGGAACCTCCTGGGACGTGTGGTGAGCCTATGCTTCCGCTTGTGGATGATTGACTCAAGATCGACACAGAAGGCGGGACGGTTGGCATGCGGAGGGCGTACCAGTGAGCCAGGAGACCGCCGACGACGCAGGCCGGGGCGCGGGATCGGGACGATCGGCCCGAGCGTTGGACGAGGTCGACCGGCGGATCCTCGACGAGCTGGTCCGCGACGGCCGGACGTCGGTGCGTACCCTCGCCGAGCGGATCCACATCTCCCGCACCAACGCGTACGCGCGGGTGGAGCGGTTGCTGCGCGACGGGGTGATCACCGGATTCCGGGCACAGGTGGCGCCCGAGGCGGCCGGGCTGGGCACGTCGGCGTACATCGCCCTGACCATCGAGCAGAACACCTGGCGGGAGGTGTCGGCCGAGCTGGCCCAGGTGCGCTACATCGAGCACGCCGCGTTACTCGGCGGTGACCACGACGTGCTCGCGCTGGTGCGCGCGCCGGACAACGCCGCGCTGCGCGACGTGGTGCTGGGTCGGGTGCAAAGCATTCCGGGGGTGCTGTCCACCCGCACCTGGCTGGTCTTCGAGGAGTTCGACGGGGTTGGCAGCCCCTGGGCGTGACCGCCGGCCTCAGCGCTCCGGCGGGGCCTCCAGCCCGTCGCGGTCGGCCAACTCCAGCAACGGTTCCAGCGAGTGCCGGTCACCGTCGAGGCCGGCGTGCGGGTCGCCGCGCTCGGCGAACCGGGCCGGCATGCTGAGCACGTCGAAGTCCTCCGGGCGGGCCTTGTCCAGCTCCGACCAGTCCAGCGGCGCGGAGACCAGCGCGGCCGGCGTCGGCCGGATCGAGTACGCCGAGGTCACCGTGTGGTCCCGGGCCATCTGGTTGTAGTCGACGAAGACCGGCCGGTCCCGTTGGTCGCGCCACCAGGTGGTGGTGACCAGGTCCGGCAGCCGGCGCTGCATCTCCCGGCCCAGCGCGAGCACCGCCCGACGGCAGTCACCGAAGCTCCACCGCGGCTCGATCGACAGGTAGACGTGCAGCCCCCGACCGCCGGTGGTCTTCGGGTAGCCGGTCATGCCCAGCTCGGCGAGGAACGCCCGCACCTCGTGCGCCACCGGCACCACCTGCTCGAAGCCGACGCCGGGCATCGGGTCCAGGTCGATGCGCAACTGGTCGGGGCGTTCCACGTCGGCGGCGGTGACCGGCCACGGGTGGAACCGCAGGGTGCCCAGGTTGGCCGCCCAGATGACCACTGCCAACTCGCTCGGCGCGATCTCGTCGGCGGTCCGGCCACTGGGGAACGTGATGTGCGCCGTTCGCACCCACTCGGGCGCGCCGGCCGGCAGCCGCTTCTGGTAGAACGCGTCGCCCCGGTTGGTCTGCCGGGTGGCGATCGTCGCGCCCTCGAAGACACCGCGGGGCCAGCGTTCCAACATGGTCGGCCGGTCCCGCAACGCGCGCAGGATGCCGTCGCCCACCGCCAGGAAGTAGCGGACCACGTCCAGCTTGGTCAGCCCACGCTCCGGGAAGTACGGCTTGTCGGGGCTGGAGACGCGGACCAGCCGCTCCCCCACCTGGATCTCCTCCGCCGCCGTGGCCACGCCCTGAGGGTACGGCGCACAAGCGCCCCGTACAGCCACCGAGCGGACACTGGCGCGGCGCCGACGGAGCGGGGCTTCGACGGCAGCGACGACGCGCTCGCTCAGGTGAGCAGCAGCACGCCGACCACGACCAGTGGCAGCCCGACGAAGAGGAAGACGCCGACCCCGGTGAGCACACGCCCACCGCCGGCCGTCTCCCGCTCCGGCGCGGCACCGAAGGTGGCGCGCGGGCCGAGCATGCCGATCCGACTCATCGTCAGGTCGCCCGTCATGCCGATGAGCCCGCCCACCACAACCAACCCGATGCCCAGCCGAGCGGCGTAGTCACCGCCGGCGACCGCCACCCAGATCATCGCCGCGACCGCGACCAGCGCCCCGACCACCACGAACAACAGGACCGCTTCCCGCAGACCTCGCAAGACAGTCATTCTTGACCCCCGTCACCTGTCCGGCGCACATTGTTTCGCATCACCGGGTCGCGGCGCTGCCCCGAAACCGACAGCCACCACCGGACACGGTTACCGTCGGCGGCGCCCGGGTAGGGGGGCCGCATGGCGGAACTGGCAACCCTCTGGATCGTCCGGCACGGCGAGAGCACCGCGAACGTCGCGGCGACGCACGCCGAGGCGTCGGGCGCGGAGCTGATCGACCTCACCCATCGCGACGCCGACGTGCCGCTGTCCGCGACCGGCGAGGAGCAGGCTCGGGCCACCGGCCGTTGGCTGGCCGAACTGCCGGACGCGAGGCGCCCGGATGTGGCGGTCGTGTCGCCGTACCTGCGCGCGGTGCAGACCTCGCGGCTGGCGCTGGCCGGCACCGACATTCCCGTCCACCGCGACGAGCGGCTGCGCGACCGGGAGCTGGGCATCCTCGACGGGCTGACCGGGCACGGGGTGCGCCGGCGGTACCCGGACGAGGCCGAACGTCGGGAGCGGTTGGGCAAGTTCTACTACCGGCCGCCGGGCGGGGAGTCCTGGACGGATGTGGCGTTGCGGCTGCGGACGCTGCTGGGCGACCTGCGTCGTGACCACGACGGTTGCCGGGTGCTGCTCTTCGGCCACGACGCGCTGGTCTTCCTGCTTCGCTATCTGCTGGAGGGGTTGACCGAGGACGAGCTGATGGCCCTCACCCGGCAGGACGTGATCGCCAACTGTTCGATCACCGAGTGGTCGGCTGACGACGACGGCCGCCTTGCTCTCACCGCCTTCAACGATGTCGCGCACCTGCGTCAGCAGGGCGCCCAGCCGACCAGGGAGGACGAGATCCATGCCGAGCCGGTCTGAGGTGAAGGTGATCACCCCGGCGTTGCTGCGGGACTGGGCACTGCCCGTGCCGGTGGGCGGGAAGGAGAGCCGGGGCACCGTGCTGGTGGTCGGCGGTTCCCGCTTCACGCCGGGCGCGGTGCTGCTCGCCGGAGTGGCCGCCTTGCGCGCCGGTGCCGGGGTGCTCCAGCTCGCCGCCGCGGAGTCCACGGCGGCGGCGCTGAGCATCCAGGTGCCCGAGGCGCTCGTGGTCGGCCTGCCGGAAACCACCGACGGTGCGGTCGCCGCCGACCGGGACGGCCAGCTCGGCGACCTGGTCACGCAGGCCGACGTGGTGGCGATCGGCCCCGGCCTGAAGGCGATCGACGAGACCAACCGTCTGCTGAGCCTGGTCCTGGAGGCGGCCCGCCCGGACACGTCGCTGGTCCTCGACGCGTACGCCCTCGGTGCGCTCAGCCACTCACCGGACCTGCTGGTCGGCTCGGGTCGACCCGTGGTTCTCACCCCCAACGTCACCGAGGCCGAGCACCTGCTCGGGCGGGAGCCGGGCGACGACCTGGACTCCGAGGCGGCCGAGTTGGCCGCCCGGTACGAGGCGGTGGTGTCGCTGTACGGGCACGTGGCCGCACCGGACGGGCGGGGTTGGCGGGAGGAGAGCGGCGACGCCGGGCTGGGCACCTCCGGCAGCGGGGACGTGCTCGCCGGGTTGCTGGCGGGGCTGTTGTCCCGGGGTGCCGACCCGGCGCAGGCGGCCTGCTGGGGCTCGTTCGCGCACTCGGTGAGCGGCCAGCGGCTGATCCCCCGCTACGGCCGGATCGGCTTTCTGGCTCGGGAGCTGCTCGACGAGATCCCCCGCACCCTGGCGATGGTCTGAGGCGGTTTCACCTGTTTCCGCGTTCGGCGTAGGGGTACCGGATCCCCACCAGCCGAGACTCGTCAGGGAGGTCATACCGGTGTCGACCGATGCCATCGTCCTGCTCAAAGAGGACCACAAGGAAATGCGCCGCCTGTTCAAGGCCTTCCAGGACGCCGAGGAGGGGCCGGCGAACCAGCGGCAGAAGTTGGTGGACCAGATCCTGGAGGCACTGACAGTGCACACCTACCTGGAGAACGAGGTGATGTATCCGGAGGTCCGCCGACTGCTGCCCGACCTGGAGGACGACATCCTCGAGTCGTACGAGGAACACCACGTCGCCGATGTGCTCTGCGCCGAGCTGGCCAGCATGGACGCCGACGACGAGCGCTTCAACGCCAAGACGACGGTGCTGATCGAGAACGTCACGCACCACGTCGAGGAGGAAGAGCAGGAGTGGTTCCCCAAGGTCCGCGACGCGTTGGGCCGCAAGCAGCTCCAGGAGATCGGCGAGAAGATGATCGCGCTGCGCGCGGACGCGCCGCGTACCCCCACCGCCCCGAAGGCGATCAAGAAGGCGCTCGATGCGGTGACGGCCTGAGGCACCCGCTCACTCCGAAGGGCCCGGCACAACGCCGGGCCCTTCGTCGTGCCGCCCCGCCCCGGCCCGGCCCGGCCCGGCCCGCGATCTTGCACTTTCTGTTGCCGGTTGGCGATGTCTCGTGCCGTTTTGTCACGACAGAAAGTGCAAGATCGCGGGATGAGGGAGCCGGGGCGGCGCGGGGCGGGGGGCGGGGGTTAGCTGCCTGAGCCTGGTTCGGCCATCCGGCGGTGCTGCTCGGACTTGAGCCGGTCCGGAATGATCTTGCCGGCGGCGGTCTGCACCTTGTTGATCAGCGAGCCGGCGGTGATCGTCTGATCACCCCTCATTACGTTGGCGGGGTCGCCTCCCGGAGGGCGGCCCGAACGGCCAGTAACGGCCCGGTAGGATCCTCCCGGGCCGTTACTGGCGCGTGGGGATGGAGAACCATCGGGGAGCGGCCTCGTCACGTGGACGTTTGCCGAGCGCCTGGGCCTTCCCCGCACGTCTGTTGGAGGTCGCATGTCCCGCAACGCAGAGTCCACCGCATTCCGGAGTGCCCTTGAGGTGATCCGGGCTGTCGAGCCGCGGGTCGCCGACGCCATCGGCGCCGAGCTGGCCGACCAGCGGGAGTCACTCAAGCTGATCGCCAGCGAAAATTACGCCTCCCCGGCGACCCTGCTGGCCATGGGCAACTGGTTCAGCGACAAGTACGCCGAGGGCACCGTCGGCCGCCGCTTCTACGCCGGCTGTCAGAACGTCGACACCGTCGAGGCGCTCGCCGCCGAGCACGCCCAGGAGCTGTTCGGCGCCGCGCACGCGTACGTGCAGCCGCACTCGGGCATCGACGCCAACCTGGTCGCGTTCTGGGCGGTGCTCGCCGACCGGGTGGAGTCCCCCGCCCTGAAGAAGGCCCAGGTCCGCCAGGTCAACGACCTCACCGAGGCCGACTGGTTCGCGCTGCGCCGCGAGCTGGGCAACCAGCGGATGCTCGGCATGTCGCTGGACGCCGGCGGCCACCTCACCCACGGTTTCCGGCCGAACATCTCCGGCAAGATGTTCGACCAGCGCAGTTACGGCACCGACCCGGCGACCGGCCTGATCGACTACGACCGGGTGGCCGAGGCGGCCCGCGAGTTCAAGCCGCTGATCCTGGTGGGCGGCTACTCGGCGTACCCCCGGAAGGTGAACTTCCGGATCCTGCGCGAGATCGCCGACTCGGTCGGCGCGACCTTCATGGTCGACATGGCGCACTTCGCGGGCCTGGTGGCCGGCAAGGTGTTCACCGGCGACTTCGACCCGGTGCCGCACGCGCACATCGTCACGACCACCACCCACAAGTCGTTGCGCGGCCCGCGCGGCGGCATGGTGCTCTGCCAGCCGGAGCTGGCCGACCAGGTGGACCGGGGCTGCCCGATGGTGCTCGGCGGGCCGCTGCCGCACGTGATGGCCGCCAAGGCGGTCGCGCTCGCCGAGGCCCGCCGGCCCGACTTCGCCGACTACGCCCAGCGGATCGTGGACAACTCGCAGGCCCTCGCCGAGGGGCTGTTGCGTCGGGGCGCGAAGCTCGTCACCGGCGGCACCGACAACCACCTGGTGCTGATCGACGTGTCCGGTTACGGGCTCACCGGCCGGCAGGCCGAGCAGGCCCTCCTCGACTCGGGCATCGTCACCAACCGCAACTCGGTTCCGCAGGACCCGAACGGCGCCTGGTACACCTCCGGCATCCGGATCGGCACCCCGGCGCTGACCACCCGGGGCCTGGGCACCGCCGAGATGGACCAGACCGCCGAGCTGATCCACACCGTGCTGACCCAGACCACCGCCGGCGCCAACGCCGACGGCACCCCGTCGAAGGCGAAGTACACGCTGGACGCGGGCCTGGCCGACAAGATCGCCCGCCAGGCCACCGACCTGCTGGCCACGTACCCGCTCTACCCCGGCGTCGACCTGAGCTGACCCGACCGACTCGCGTCGATCATGGAGTTGTGGTGCCCGAATGAGGGCGGGTAGCGACTTTCGCCCACCACCACAACTCCATGATCGACGCGGACGGGGGCGGACGGGGACGGGGGCGGGGGGCCGGAGTCAGCCCATGGGGCGCTTGAGGTGGTAGCGGTGGACTTCGGTGCTGCCTTGGACGTTGTTGACGTCCTCGGCGGCGGAGACCAGCTCCCACCCCTCGCGGCCGGCGCGGTTGAGGTGCGCGATGGCGGTGTCGCCGTAGGCGGTGATGTCCTTGCGGGACCCGTCCGGCGCGTACCAGACGAACGAGACGTGAAAATTGCGGCCCTGTCCCTGATAGCGACGGACGAGCAGGGCGTACTCCCAGGCAACCATGCGGCTTATTATGACCGTCCAACGAGGACGGCGGTACGCGGGTCGTCGCGCATTGCCATCCGATGAACGCGGTGTGTCAACCCGCCCGGCGAGTCAACTCGTCGGTGATCAGCGCCGCGAGGCGATCCAGCCCGACGTCGATCTGCTCCGGTGTGACAGCGCTCACCGACAACCGCAACGCGCACACCGGCGCGGAGTCGTCGTAGAAGTGCGCCATCGGCGTCCACAGCACCCCGTAGTCGCGCGCCGATCGGTCCAGCAACGCGTCGTCGACCGGGAACGGCACTGTCACCACCACGAAGAACCCGCCGGCCGGCACCGTCCACCGCACCCCGGGCTGGTCCGGGTGAGCCGGAAAGCGCCGGGTGAGGCCGGCCACCAGGTGGCGCAGATTCCTGGTGTACGCGGACCGCTCCCGGGTGTTGGCGGCGACCAGGCTGCATCCGTGCTCCAGCAGCCGGCCGCCGATCACGGCCTGCGCGATCGGTGACGTGTTCACGGTGACCATGCTCTTGATCATGGCGAGCTGGTCGGCGAGCGTGCCGACCCGCCCGCCCGGGCCGCCGACCCGCTGGTCGGCGACGACGTAGCCGACCCGTGCCCCGGGGAGCACGGTCTTGGCGAACGAGCCGAGGTAGACGACCCGCCGGCCGGTGTCCAACGCCTTCAGGGTGGGCGGGCGCGGCCCGTCGTCGCTGTGGAACAGTCCGTACGGGTTGTCCTCCAGCAGCAGCAGATCCTCCTGCGCCGCCAGGTCCAGCAACCGTTGCCGGTGTGCGGTGTCGATACTGACGCCGGAGGGGTTGGCGAAGTCCGGCATCAGGTAGCAGGCGCGCGGCCGCAGCCCCGCGGCCCGGGCCCGGCGTACCTGGGCGGCCAGGTCGTCCAGGTCGACCCCGGTCGGCCCACCGGCGACCGGCCACACCGGCAGGTCCACCAGCCGGGCCGCCCCGGTCAGGCCGACGTAGGTCGGGGCGACCGCGAGCAGCACATCCGCCGGGCCGGCCCGCAACGCCCGCAGCACCAGGAACATGGCCTCCTGGCAGCCGACGGTCACCACCACGTCCTCCGGGTCGACGGTGATCCCCTCGTCGACGGCGAGGTTGCGGGCGATCAGGTGGTGCACGATGCCCTTGGTCCGGCCGTACTGCAGCAGCAGCCGCCGGGCCTGCTCGGGTCGGTGCCCCAGGTCGTCGACGAGGTGCCGGTGGAAGGTGTCCAGGTGTCGGTGCACCGCCGCGACGTCGAAGAACTCCTCGTACGGCCGGCCGGCCGCGAGGGACACCGCCGTCGGGTGACGCTCGGACACCTCGTTGAGGAAGTTCATCGAGGTCAGCGCCGGATCGCCCAGCGCGGGGTGCAGGTCGGCGACGGTCAGGTCGACCGGTTCGGCAGCGCTCATCCCTCAGCCCACCCCGAGGGTGCGCAGTTGGCCGGCCGCCACCACGTCGGCGCAGCCGGCCAGGGTGAGCGCGTCGGTCAGCTCGGCGGCGAGCAGCCCCAACGCGTCCCGGGCGGCCGGTTCGCCACCGACGGCCAGCGCCCAGAGCAGCGGTCGGCCGACAAGCACCCCGGCCGCACCCAACGCCAGCGCCCGCAGCACGTCGGTGCCGCAACGGATGCCGCTGTCCAGCAGCACCTGGCAGCCGTCCCCGACCGCGTCGACGACCTCCGGCAGCATGGTGACGCTCGCCGGTGAGCCGTCCAGTTGCCGCCCGCCGTGGTTGGAGACGACCACCGCGTCCGCGCCGACCCGTACCGCCTCGGTCGCGTCGCGCGGGTCCAGCAGCCCCTTGACCACCAGCGGCAGGTCGACCTGCTCGCGCAGCCAGGCCAGGTCCGCCCAGCGCAGCGCCGGCGCGAACGACGCGGCGGTGTGCGCGGCGATCGCGGACACCCCGGGGGCGCCGGAGTGGGCCAACGCGTCTCGACCGTCGGGGAGGTTCGCGGCGACCACCTCGCTCGGCAGCCGGAACGCGTTGCGGAGGTCCCGGGGACGTCGGCCGAGCACCGGGACGTCCACTGTAACCACCAGCGCCCGGCAGCCGGCCGCGACGACCCGGTCCAGCAGGTCGCGGACGAGCGCCCGGTCGCGCAGCCAGTAGAGCTGGAACCAGACGTCCGCCCCCGCCCGGGTGACCTGTTCGATGGGGGTGCTGCCCAGCGTGCTGGCCAGGTAGGGGATTCCGGCCGCGCCGGCCGCCGCGGCCAGAGCGAGCTCTCCGTCCGGGTGCACGAGCCGCTGGTACGCCATCGGCGCCACCCCGACCGGCATGGCGTACCGACGGCCGAGCAGGTGGGCGCCGAGGTCGACGGTGTCCACGCCGCGCAGCACCCGGGGCAGCACCGCGACCCGGTCCAGCGCGCGACGGTTCGCGGCGAGGGTCACCTCCGACGCGCTGCCGCCGGCCAGGTAGTCCCACACATCCGGCGGCAGCACGGCCCGGGCGCGCTCGGCGTAGTCGGCGAGCGACACGGCCGGCCGGTCGGCCAACCCCCGCTCACCCATCGCCGGGCCCCGCCGCGGCCACGCCGGCCGCCTCGCCCGAGCCCGCCGAGGCCGGCAGTCCGAAGCGCTCGCGGAGGAAGACCGCCGCGCTTTCCTGCGCGCGCCGCCCGTCGGTGAAGGTGCCCGGCATGGCGAAGAACCCGTGGATCATGCCGGGGTAGTGCGCCAGCCGGGTGGGCACGCCGGCGTCGCGCAGCCGATCGGCGTACCGCTGCCCCTCGGCGCACAGGGGATCCAGTTCGGCGGTGATCACCAGCGCCGGCGGCAACCCGGACAGGTCCTCGGCGAGCAGCGGCGAGGCCAGCGGGTCCCTCGCGTGGGCCGGGTCGACCAGGTAGTTCCTCCGGTACCAGACGACCGAACGGCGGTTGAACAGCGCCGGGTCCTCGTCCCCGGCCGGTTCGCCGCTCTGGTCGGTGTTCGGGTAGACCAGCAGTTGCGCGGCGAGCGGCGGCCCGTCCGTACGGCTGAGCAGGGTGACCGCGGCGGCCAGGTTCCCACCGGCGCTGTCCCCACCGACCGCCAGTCGGGTGGGGTCGGCGCCCAGCTCGTCGGCGTGCCGGGCGATCCACGAGGTGGCGGCGTGGCAGTCGTGCACCGCCGCCGGGAAGGGGTGCTCCGGGGCGAGGCGGTAGCCGACGGTGATCACCTGACAGGGCACCGCGTTGGCCAGCCGTCGGCAGATGCCGTCGGCGGTGTCGATGCTGCCGAGCGTCCACCCGCCGCCGAAGAAGTACAGCAGGGTGGGCAGCGGACCCGACCCGGCCGGTCGGTACACCCGCAGTGGCAGCTCCCCGGCGGGGCCGGGGATCCGCTCGTCGCGTACCTCGGTCACCGGCTCGACCGCGCCGCTGCCGGCGCGGATCGCGGCCAGGTCCGCGGCGCGCGCCTCGGAGAGGGTCTGTGCGTACAGCGGTGGGGTGCCGGCCGCGGCGCGGGCCGCCCGGTACGCGGCCACCTCCGGGTGTGCTGCCATGTCGCTCCTATCCGCCGGTGCTGACCAGCAGCTTGTCGATGCCACGCAGGAACAGGCTGCCGCTGAACGTCGGTGTCTCGGTGACCGTCAGCGCGGGGAACCTGGCGAACAGCCGGGGCAGCGCGAGGCGACCCTCCAACCGCGACACCGCCGCGCCGAGGCAGAAGTGCAGACCCACCCCGAAGGCCAGCGACGGCGGGCCGGGACGGGTCGGGTCGAAGGTGTCCGGGGCCGGGAAACGGGCCGGATCGCGGTTGGCCGCCCCGATCATGATCAGCACGTTGTCGTTTGCGGCGACTGGCACGCCGTGCAGCACGGTGTCGGCCGGCGCGGCGCGGGCCAGGAAGTGCACAGGGCTCGCCAACCGCAGCACCTCGTCGACGCAGCCCTGCGCCAGCGTGGCGTCGGTGGGCAGCGCCGCGACCGTCCGCGGGTGGGCCAGGAGTAGCGGCAGCCCGTTGCTGAACATGTAGACGGTGGTGACGAAGCTGGCGTTGAACAGCACGATCAGGTTGCTGACCAACTCGTCCTCGGTCAGCTCCACCTCCCCGGAGTCGAGCGCCTCGACCAACGCGCTGAGCAGGTCGTCCCCGGGCAGCCGGCGGCGGTGCCCGATCAACTCCCGGTAGAAGGCCCGCAACTCCTCAGCGGCGGTGTTGGCCGCAGCCAGCCGCTGCGGGGTCTTCCCCGCCACGTCCAGGAATTCGTCGATCCACTCCACCCGCTCGCGGTACCACGGCAGATCGGCGGCCGGGATGCCGACGAACTCGGCCATCACCAGGGCCGGAATCGGGTACGCGAAGTCGGCCACGAAGTCGACCACGCCATCCCCGGCGTCCGCCATCCGGTCCAGCAGCTCGTCGACCACGCGCAGGATCACCGGTTCCAGCGCGCCGAGCCGGCGTGGCGTGAAGGTGCGGGAGAAGACGTGCCGCATCCGGGTGTGATCGGGCGGGTTGACGAACATCATCGAGGTCTGAAAGGTCCGCAGGATCTCCTGCTCCTCCCAGCCCGGCGGCGGCTGTTTCGTCCATTCCGGATCGCGCAGCAACCCGTCGACGAGGTCGTAGCCGACAGCGACCGCGGCCACCGTACGGTGCTCGGCGCGCGCCGGCACCGCGCTGATCGGGCCGAGCCGGTGCAGTTCCGCGTACCACGGGTACGGGTCCTGTCTGCCCTGCTCGCTGTACAGGCCGGTGAGTAACTCCCCTACCTCCATGATCGAACTCCTCCCCAGGATGTCGGTGACCGGGGGCGGCGGGGATCACCCGCCACCCCCGGTCCGGATCACAGGTCGAGCAGCCGCAGCGGCACGGCGTCTGCCAATGCCTGGTTGCCTGCGTCGTTCGGGTGGATGTGGTCCCCCGAGTCGTACGCGGGCAGCAACTGGCTGGGCCGGGCCGGGTCGCGCAGCACCCGGTCGAAGTCGAGCAGCCCGTCGAACTCCCTGCTGCCGCGCAGGTACGCGTTCACCGCCTGGCGGGTGGCCTCCTTCTGCGGCGTCCACACACCCGGCGCGCCGTGCCCCTCGTACGGGGTCAGCGTGGCCACCAAACTGGTCAGCCCGCGCTGCTGGAGCTGCTGGTTGATCTGCCGCAGCGTGCCTATGATCGCCTCGGGTGAGTCGTTCGACATCCAGATGTCGTTGATGCCCAGGTGGGTGACGACGGTACGCACACCGGTCTGCGGGAACACGTCCTCGTTGAGCCGGGCCGCCGCGTTCGGGCCGAGCTGGTAGTAGCCCGGGTAGTTGCCGTCGCCCGGCTCGGTGCCCTCGTGGTTGAGCCGGCTGCCGGCCAGGCTCAGGTTGAGCACGCCCGGGGTGCGCTTGTCCGGCCGGTCGGCGAGCAACCGGTCGGAAAGCAGGTCGGGCCAGCGCCGGTTGGCGTTGACGGTGCTGCCGTTGCCGTCACCGATGGAGTCACTGAGCACGACCAGCGCGCCAGGGCTGCCCTTGCGTTGCACGTCGACGCCGGAGAGGAAGAACCAGCAGCAGGTGGGACGGGTGGTGAAGCCGGTGCCCTCGGCCGCCCCGGTCAGATCCCCGGCGCCGATGAAGTTGGCCTGCTGGGACTGCCCGTGGAACGTGGTCGGGCCGGTCGGCGTCGGGAAGTGCACTGTGACCACCAGGTCGCTGTCGTCAGCGACCGGGAAGGCCAGCGGGTCGCTGAGCAGTTCGGCGCCCCGGTTCATTGTCGCCGTGGTCGCACCGGTGAAACTCAACGGACGTACCGAGGCCGCGTCGATGTCGGAGAGGTCGTCCGGTGTCGCGGTGTTCGGCCGGGCGACGGTGGCGCGACCGACGGTGACCGCCTGCTCGCCGTAGAGGTTGCTCAGGCGGACCCGCAGCGCCGGGCCGCCCACGGAGACGTGCACGATCATCCGGACGCTCTGGTTGTTGAGGCCGGTGTTCGTCAGCCCGACCGAGTTGCCCCGGGTGACCGCGGTGGCCCAACTGCCCGCCCACTCGGCGCGGGAGTCGGGTCGGCCGGCGGCGGTGCCGGACGGACCGGCGCTGGCGACGACGGCGGGTGCGCCGGCGACCAACAGCGCGGCCGCAGCGGCGATGACATGCCATCTCTTCGGGGTTGCCGTTGCCATGGAACCTCCATCGTGTGGCAGCCCAGGGCCGTCCGCTGACGGCGCCCGCCTGGACGATGGTCCAGAAACCTAGCCGCCGCCGCTGACGGGCGTCAATCAACCTGATCGACGCGATCAAATGTCCGGCGGGCCGTTCGGATCGCCCGTCGGCACGGTCCCGACCAGCCGGTTCGCGCCTAGGCTTCCAGGCGGCGGCGGTGCGGTCGCCAACCGCGCCACCGTCGCGTCGTCACCGGAACTGCCCGGGGACCGCCGCTTTTCTCAAATGGGGGCTGCCGGATGACTGACGGACCCGGGCACACCACTACCTATGTGGACAGGGTGTTGGACCTCTTCGCCGAGTTCGGCGACCGGGAGGCGCTTGTCGGCGCCGGTCGCCGACTCACCTACACCGAGGCCGCCGCACTGGTCCGGGCGATGGCCGCGACGGTGACCCGGCACGGCGTACGGCCCGGGTCGGCGGTGCTGGTGACAGTCGCGAACGCGGTGGAGGGTCCGCTGCTACAGCTCGCCCTGCATCTGCTCGGCTGCCGGACGATGTGGGTCGCCCCGGTGACCGCGCGCCGGGAGGTCGACGAGTTCATCCGGTTGGCCCGCCCGGACGCCCTGGTTTACGACGCCCGGGATCGGGCCAGTCTGGGCCCGGAGCTGGCCGCCGCGCTGCCCGGCACACCGGTGTGCTGTCTGGGCTCGGGCGGCACCGGGCCCGATCTCACGGCCGACGCCGACGCCGACGCCGACGTGACGGGCCTGCCGGCGTCGGTGCCGGCGCCCGAGTCGTTCCTGCAGACCAGCGGCACCACCGGCAGCCCGAAGCTGGTGCACCACCGGGAGAGTTTCTACGCCCAGATCCTCGCCCTGGCCGCCGACTTCCGCGCCGCCGGGTTCCCGTTGCTGCGGCACCTGTCGCACTCGCCGATGTGGCTGGCCAGCGGGCAGATCACCACGCTGTTCAACCTGTTCACCGGCGGGGTGCTGTTCCTGCGCGACGACTGGGACCCGGTGGCCTTCGTGGACACCGTGCAACGGGAGCGGATCAACTCGACCTTCGTCACGCCGCCGATGCTCTACGAGGTGCTGGACCACCCGGCGCTGGTCGGCGCGGACTTCTCCGCCATGTTCATGTTCAACGTGGGCGCCGGGCCCGCCGCGCCCGCCCGGCTGCGCCAAGCCATCGCCCGGTTCGGCCCGGTGCTGCGCATCGTGTACGGCCTCAGCGAGGCGGTCGTGATCACCGCGCTGCCCGGGCTGACCGACGATCCGGAGCACCCGGAACGGTTGCGCTCATGCGGAAGGCCCTACGGCGACGTCCACATTGAGATCCGCGATGACGACGGCGCGGTGCTGCCGACGGGCCGCGACGGCGAGGTGTGGGTACGGACCCGACTGAGCTTCGCCGGCTACCACGGTCAGCCGGAGCTGACCGCGCAGACGCTCGTCGACGGGTGGGTGCGGACCCGCGACATCGGCCACCTCGACGACGACGGCTACCTCTACCTCGTCGACCGGGCACACGACATGATCGTCACGCATCGCCGGAACTGGGCGATCTTCTGCCGTCCCATCGAGGACGTGCTGGTCGGGCACCCCCAGGTACGGGCCGCCGCCGTCATCGGCGTACCGGACGAGACGGTCGGCGAGGTGCCGCACGCGTACGTGGTGCTCGGGCCGGGCGCGACGGTCACCGGGGCGGAGCTGATCGACCTGGTGACCGTCGAACTCAACGAGATGTGGGCGCCGGCCACTGTGGAGGTCATCGACCGGCTGCCGGTCAACCGGTCGATGAAGGTGGACAAGCGGGCGCTGCGCGCGCGGTACGCGGCCCGTCGGGCGGCGGCGGTCGGGGCGTGACCCCCCGCCGGCAACTGGTCGTCCTGGTCAGCGCGGACCTGATCTCCAACCTGGGCACCCGCATCTCGGTGGTGACCATTCCGTGGCTGGTGCTGGTCACCACCGGCAGCCCCACCAAGATGGGACTGGTCGCGTTCGCCGAGACCCTGCCGTACCTGCTGTCCAGCGCGTTGGGCACACCCTGGGCGGACCGGATCGGCCTGCGCCGTACCTCGATCCTCTGCGACGCGGGCAGCGCGGTGGTGATGGTCGTCGTGGCGCTGACCCCGTGGTTGGGCTTCGTCCCGCTGGTGGCGCTCGTCGCGGTGGCCGGCGCGCTGCGGGGCATCGGGGACCGGGTGAAGCACGTGATGTTCCGACCGGTCGCGGAGGCCGCCGGAGTGCCGCTGATCCGCCTGACCTCCGCGTACGACGGGCTCAGCCGGGTGGTGACACTGTTCGGCGCCGCGGTGGGCGGCCTGCTGATCGCCGTCTTCGGGGTGACCGAGGCGATCCTCATCGATGCGGCCAGCTTCGGGGTCTGCGCGCTGCTCATCGGCGTCCTGGTCCGTCCGCCGGCCGCCCCGACGCAACCCACCCAGCCGGAGAGTTACCTGCGCGCCCTGCGGGGTGGCTTCAGTTACCTGGGCCGGGACCGGCCGCTGCTCGGCATGCTCGCCGTCATCTCGGCGCTGAACATGGTGGCCAACGCCAGCGTGGCCGTCTACATCCCGGTCTGGGTCGCCCGGGAGCTTCCCGGCCCGAGCGGCCTCGGTCTGGTGTTGGCGGCGTTCTCGGCGGGCGCGCTGCTGGGGAACCTGGTGTTCACCGCGCTCGGGCCCCGGCTGCCCCGGCGGCTGACGTTCCTGGTCGGCGCGCTGGTCGCCGGCACGCCCCGGTTGGTGGCGCTGGCGATCAGCGACGAGCTGCCGGTGGTGCTCGTGGTGACGTTCCTGTCCGGAATCGGCATCGCGGCGGTCAACCCGCTGCTCGGGGTGGCGCTCTACGAGCGGGTGCCGCCGGAGCTGCAGACCCGGGTGATCGGCATCGCCGGTTCGTTGGCGTTCGTCGGTCTGCCGGTCGGCGCGCTGCTCGGCGGCTGGTCGGTGGACGCGCTGGGATTCACCCCGGCCCTGCTGACCATGGCGGCGGCGTGCCTGGTGGTCACCGCGTACCCGCTGCTGAGCAGGGCCTCCGGCCCGGAGACACCGGTGCGGCCCACTCCCGCCACCACCCGGTGAACTCCTCACCGAACACCACGCGCGCCGCTGAACCGTCACCGGTCGGCCGGGGCCCGGGTGGCGTGCTCGGTACGGCAACGCGGGCAGCGCAGCCGCGTCCCGGCTGCCGCCCGGGGCACCCGGAGCCGCTGACCGCAGCCGCAGGTCAACACCGGCACCGACGCGCGGAGGTATTCGTCCCGGTCCCGGTGCGGCCACCGGCCGTGACAGCGGGCGCACCACTTCGGCGGGTAGCTGTGGTAGTGGGCGAGACCGAACGCGCCCGCGATCATCAGCGCGACGGGGACCAGCAGACCGAGCGGCGCGAGCAGCGCGGTCGGCACTCCGCCGAGGCCGTCGGAGACCAACTCGGCGACCACAGCGAGCACGACCACCGGCACACCGAGCACTGTGAACCCGAAACCCCAGGCGAAGGTCAGCAGGGACGGCAGGAACATCCACATGCCGCCCGGCGCCCAGCGGCGGACCCCGTACCCGCCGCAGCGTGGGCAGTTCGGCGAGGCGCGGTGCGGCACCGACCGCAGCGCCTTCGGCGCCAACCACTGCACCAGGAGCTTGAGGATCTCCTCGACCAGTTTCGTCGCGAGAGCCTGAAGCATTGAACCGAGCATCCGGTCACCTCCCTCGCCGATTGATTCCACGGTCGACCCACCGCCCATGGTGGGCGGTGGGTGCCAACATCCCGGCCCAGCGCGCCGATTTAGTCGCGCCAACGACGCCGATCCGACAGCGCCCGCGCGTTGTTCGTCGGACGTTCGGTTGCTGGTCGCGTGGGCGTCGGCGACGGCTGACTAGCGTCTACGGTCGTCACCGCACCTGGAGGCCGCCGCGTATGACGTCGTCACCCACCCGCCGCCGCACCGCGGAGGTCGTCGCCGTGCTCCGGATCGGCGACAGCGCGCCGCACAGCGCGTTCACCGACCTCGTCCGGTACGCCGGAAGCTGGTTCTGCGCCTTCCGGGAGGCCCGCACCCACCTCAGCGACGACGGCGTGATCCGGGTACTGACGTCGAGCGACGGCCGGTCCTGGACCTCCACGACGGTCATCGCGCAGCCCGGTGCCGACCTGCGTGACCCCCGCTTCGTGGCGCGCCCCGACGGGCGGCTGCAACTGCTCGCGGCGGCCGCCACCGGCGCGGCCAGCAAGACGTTCCAGACGGTGACCTGGCTCAGCATTGACGGTCACACCTGGGGTGATCCGACCCCGGTGGGCGAGCCGGGCGTCTGGGTGTGGCGGGCGGCCTGGCACGACGACGCGATGTACGGCGTCGGCTACGCCACCCGGGAGCCGAGGTTCGCCCGGCTCTACCGCAGCACGGACGGGCTGGACCTGCGGCAGTGGGTGCCGACGCTGTTCGCTGACGGGTACCCCAACGAGTCCGGCCTGGTCTTCGCGCCGGACGGTACCGCAGTGTGCCTGCTGCGGCGGGACGCGGCCACCGCGAGCGCGCAGCTCGGCCGTGCCGTGCCGCCGTACCGGGACTGGACCTGGACGGATCTGGGTGTCCAGGTGGGCGGGCCGGCGCTGCTCCGACTGCCCGACGGGCTGCTGCTGGCCGGGGTGCGCCTGCACGACGGCGAGGTCCGCACCGCGATCTGCGTCGTCGATGCGGACCGGGGCGAGCTGACCGAACTGGTCGCGCTGCCGTCCGGTGGCGACACCAGCTACCCCGGGCTGGTCTGGCACGACGACCTGCTGTGGGTGAGCTACTACTCGTCACACGAGGGGAAGACCTGTGTCTACCTGGCCGAGGTCAGCCTGACCGGCTGAGCCTGGCCCGGCAGCCCGGCGGTCGGCTAGCGTGCCGGCATGCCATCGACGCTCACCGAATCGACGGACCCGTACTGTCTGCGCCCCGGGGAGGCGACCGAGTTGCTGAGCGGGCACCGGTGGCGGCGGTTCGTGGCGCTCGGCGACAGCGTCGTGGAGGGCATGTGTGAGCCGACACCGGGCTACCCGGACATGCAGTGGGTCGACCGGGTCGCCGCCGAGCTGACCGCCGTGCGCCCCGAACTGGCGTACCGGAATCTGGGTCGACGCGGGCTGCGCGCGCACCAGGTGCGGGCCACCCAGCTCGGCCCGGCGCTGGCCTTCGCACCGGACCTGGCGCTTGTCGTCTGCGGCGGCAACGACGCCTTTCACCCGGCGTACGACGCGGAGGCGGTGGACGCCGAGCTGACCGCGATGATCGTCGCGCTGCGCGAGGTGGGCGCCGACGTGATCACAGTGGGCATGTTCGACGTCTCACACAGCCCGGCGGTGCCCGCGCACCTCCGGCCCGGCCTGGGCGACAGGATGCGCCGCCTGTCGGCCCACACGGCGAACCTGGCCGAGCGGCTGAACACGATCCACGTGCACCTGACCGACCATCCCCTGACGGCCGATCCCAGCCTCTACAGCACCGACGGCCGCCACGGCAGCGCCCGCAGCGACGCCATAGCCACGGCCCAGACCCTGCGCGTCCTCTCCCCCCACCGCACCCCCCGCATTCCCTGACCCCACCCCTACCCACCTGTTGATCATGAAGTTATTGCCACGACACGCCGCAGCGCGGGGCAATAACTTCATGATCACCGCGGGTGGGGGTGGGGCCGGGTCTTCAGTCGCTCAGGAGGATTCCGGTCAGGAGGACGCCGTGGGCCAGGTTGAGGATGCCGTCGCAGCCGGGGTAGCCGACCCGGGCCAGGCCGCCGGAGGCGTGCCGGCCGAACAGGTACGGGGCCAGGGAGTACGGGACGTCGGCGGTGACCGTCTCACCCGTCTCGATCTGGACGAAGTCCATCGACACCCGGTCGGTCGGCAGGTACTCCTGAAGGATGGCGCCGCCCTGCTCGACGGCGGCCCGCACACCGTCGGCCCAGTCCGCGGCGCTCAGCTCCGGGCCGAGCAGGACACCGTGCCCGGCCGAACCGTCGGCCGGCTTCGCCACCAGCGTGGCCTGCTCGGCGATGGCCCGGTCGAGCACCGCGGCGGTCAACGGCACCGTGTACGGCACGTGCCGGCGGATCAGTGCCTGGTCGTCGGCGGGCAGCCCGTCCACGTCCTCCCACAGCCAACCGAACGTGGTCTTGTTACCGAGCAGCCAGGCTGCCGCTGACACGAACATCGGTAGGGTGCCGGCGGCGAGGGCCACGGCCACCGCGTCCAGACCGGCGGTCGGAGTGACCCGGTTGGGCACGAACAGCCGGAACAGCGCGTCGACAGGTGCGCCGTCGACGACCAGGCGGCTGTCGGCGTCCAGTCTGGCGGTGGCGACCGGGGCGATGACCAGGTCGATGCCGAAGTCCCGGGCCCGTACGGCGAGGGGGTCGAGGATCCGGATGAACGTCTGCGGGTCGTCGAGGCCCGGGTAGTCGCCGTCGAAGTCCATCAACAGCGCCACCCGGGCGCCCTCGGGCAGCCGCAGCTCCTCGCGGATCGCCACGAACCGCTGGTCCAGCAGCGACGGCGCGGCCCGCACCGGCAGGTCGTCGAGGATGCCGTGCTCCCGGTAGAGACCCTCGTACCGTTGGATGACGGTGTCGGCGTCGAACCCGCCACCGAGGCTGCTGTCGATGTTGTACTCGACGAACTTCGGCACGCCGGCGGAGAAGATGACGTCCGGGCGGTACGCGGCCAGCAGCGCCTCGGTCAGCGGCTCGGCCTCGTCCAGCAGCCGGGTCTCCCCCGCCGGCACGCCGAGCAGCCGGCGCAGCTCACCGGCGGTGTCGGCCCGCCGGCGGCAGGCGTCGAGGATGAGCTGGGCCAGCCGATCGCAGACCTCGTTGAGCTGCCGCCAGGCGTCGGCGGTGAGCACCGGGGGCCGGGCCAACCGCCACTGCTTGTTGTACGTCGCCCGACCGTGGAAGACCTGCTCCCAGGCCGCCGCCCCGCTTGCCACCATGGCTCGACGGGCCGGCTCCGGCAGGTCGTTCCAGGCCCGGTCGGCCGCCGGCCACGGGTAGTGCGGATCAGTCATGAGCCGTCCTTCATCGTGAGGTGGATCGCGGTGGCGAGCTGGTCGCGGCCGGGCTGGACGGCCCGGTCCAGTGCCGGGGCGAACGGCAGCACCGCCCCGTCCGGGCGGGTGACCCGGCGCGGCGGGGCGAGCAGCCGGACCCGCTCCACCACCGAGGTGATGATCTCGGCGGCCATGCCGCAGGAACGGTTGCCGTCGTCGAGCACCACGAGGCGTCCGGTGCGGGCCACCGACTCGGTGAGACCGTCGATGTCGAACGGGTACAGGGTGCGCGGGTCGAACACCTCCACCGAGACCTGGTCGGCCAGCTCCTCGGCGACGGCCAGCGCGTCGTGCACCAGGTGCCCGATCGCGACCACTGTCACGTCGTCGCCGAAACGGTGGATCCGACCCCGGCCCAGCGGCACCGGCGTCAGGTCGTCGACGTCGTCACGCACGTCCATCGCGCCGGCCGGGGCGAACACCACCACCGGGTCGTCGTGGCGGATCGCGGTGACCAGCAGCCCGTACGCGTCGGCCGGAGTGGCGGGTACGACGGTGACCACGCCGACGTGGGCGAAGAGGCTGTACGGGTGGTCGGAGTGCTGCCCGGCCCACCCGGTACGCGAGCCGGACCCGGGCACCAGGTAGGTGACGGGAACGCGGCACTGCCCGCCGGTCATCAACGGGAACTTGTGCGCGTGGTTGACGATCTGTTCGAAGACCAGGAACAGCAGCGACGGGATCTGGAACTCGATCACCGGGCGCAGCCCGGCCAGCGCCGCACCGGTGGCGAAGCTGGTGAACGCCTGCTCCGACAGGGGGGTGTCGCGGACCCGGTCGCTGCCGAACCGCTTGGCCAGCCCGGTGGTCACCAGCGACGCCCCGACCTGGACGTCCTCGCCGAGCAGGAACACCGCCTCGTCGCGGGCCAACTCGTCGCCGAGGGCCCTCGTCAGCGCCCGGCGGTACGACAGTCGGGGCACCTCAGCCACCTCCGGTGCGGGCGGTCAGGCCGCTGGCGTACAGGTAGGTCAACGCGTCGGCCGGGTCGGGTTGCGGGCTGTTCAGGGCGAACCGCACCGCCGCGTCGAGGGTCGCCTCGACCTCGGCGTCCACGGCGGCGCGGTCGGTGTCGGTGAGGCGTTCACCCTGGATGCGCACCGGGTCCCGGGCCCGACCACGGGTCACCTCGTCGGGGGGCCGGTAGTCGAGGCGTACCGCGTGTTCGAAGGTGTGGTGCACGTCGAAGCGGTAGGTCCGGGCCTCGATCAGCTCGGGGCCGCCGCCGGCGCGCATCCGGTCGACGGCGGCGCACGCGGCGACGCGTACCGTCTCGGGGTCCTGGCCGTCGACCTGGACGGCCGGGATGTCGAACGCGGCGGCCCGGCCGGCGATGCTGCCGGCCACCGCGCCGGCCACCGCCATGGTGGTCGCGTAACCGTTGTTCTCGCAGACGAACAGCACCGGCACCCGCCAGAGCGCGGCCAGGTTCAACGCCTCCAGCAGCATCCCCTCGTTGACCGCGCCGTCGCCGAAGAAGCTCACCCCGACGGTGTCGCGGCCCCGGCGGCGGTGGGCCCAGACCGCACCCGTGATGATCGCCCCCGAGGCGCCGACGATCGCGTTGGCCCCGAGCACGCCGATGCTCAGGTCGGCGGCGTGCATCGAACCGCCCCGGCCGGCGTTGAGGCCGGTGACCCGGCCGCACAGCTCGGCGAGCATCCGGGCCGGGTCGGCCCCGCGGGCCAGGACGTGCCCGTGCCCACGGTGGGTGCCGGCGAGCACGTCGTCGGCGCCCAGCGCGGCGCAGACGCCGGCGGCGATCCCCTCCTGACCGAGGTACGGGTGGATGCCGCCGACGATCTGCCCACCGTGGACCATCTCCACCGCCCGTTCCTCGAACCGGCGGATCAGCCGGACCGTGCGGTAGAGCCGGACCGGGTCGGCGTCGGTCACACGGGCCCCTTGATGGCGGCCAGGATGTCGTCCCAGAGCCGTGCCCGGGCGGCGAGGGCGGTGTTGACGGTGTCGGCGCACTCCTGCCACTTGGTGTCGTCGTCGCCGCACAGGTCGGCGAGCATCTGCATGGCCATCGGAGTGTGCTGTTCGCCGTCGACCTCGATGTGCCGCTCCAGGTAGTCGACGAAGGTGTGCAGCCGGTTGCTGACCTCGTTGACCGAGACGACCTGGGTGAACATGTCCGGGATCAGGTCCTCCCGGCCGAACGCGAACGCCGCCGCCTGGCAGTGCACCGGGGTGGACTCGATGATCTGCCAGGTGGTCGCGGCGAACCTCGCCGACGCGGCCGGCACCCCGGCCTCGGCGAGCGCCTCGGTGACCGGTCGGCCGGCGCGCAGCAGGTCGATGAGCGCGTTCACCGCCGTGGTGTCCGCGCCGGCCTCGGCCATGCCCCCCACGTACAGCTCGAAGTGGCTGATGTAGCCACCGCCCAGCTCGTCGCTCTCCTCGACCATGACGATGTCGTTGATGAGGCGGCGGCTGCCGGTCGGGCCGGTCGGGATCCACGGCACCGTGACACAGGTCAGCTGCCGTTGCAGCGACTTCAGCAGGGACATGAAGTCCCACACCGCGAAGACGTGGTGCTGCATGAAGGTGACCAGCGCGTCGTGGGTGTCGAGGTTGGCGTAGAGCGGGTGCTTGACCACGGCGTCGCGCCGGTCGGTCACCGCCCGCTCCAACCGCTCGATGCCCGGGTGCGTCTTACCCCAGTCGTAGCGTGACATGTCAGCCTCCCTGCTGGGCGCGGTGGCGCCAGATGACCGGGCAGTAATCGGGGTCCGCGTAGTCCGGCCGCCCGTCGTGGGTGCGGCGGACCAGCACGTCGTGGTTGTACGAGGCGAGCGTGCCGTCGGAGAGCGGATACTCCCGCCAGGCGTTGTCGCCGTCCTGCAAATGCAGCGAGATCGCCTGTCGGGGGCGACCGCTGACGTTGGGGCCACTGCCGTGGTAGGTGCGGCAGTGGTGGAAACTGACGTGTCCCTTGGGGATCACCATCGGGATCTTGCGGATCTCCGCGCCGTTGTACGCGGCGTTCTCGGCCAGCATCTCCTCCAGCTGGCTGCGGTCCCGGTCGGCGAAGTGCCGCACCACAGTGTCGTCCGCGCCGATCTCCTTCCACCGGTGCGAACCGTCGACCATCGTGATGGTGCCCATCTCCTCCCCGCAGTCGTGGAAGGGGATGAACGCGGTCAGCATCTTCTCCGACGACGAGGACGCCCAGTAGTGCTTGTCGAAGTGCCAGGGCACGATGTTGCTCGGCTCGCCGGAGATCGGCGGCTTGTAGATCAGCGTGGACTGGAAGACCCGGATCTCGTCGGCTCGGGCGAGCCGGGCGGCGACCGCGCCGAGCAGCGGTTTGCGCAGAATCGCGCCGAGCCCGTCGTGCTCGTGGTGGACGTAGTCGTTGTGCCGCTGCACCGGCCCCTTGGAGGGCTCCCAGTAGGCCAGCTTCGGTGGGCGTACCGGCAGCCGCCGGTCCCGCTCCCCGTCGTAGTAGCGCTGCGTGGCGGCGGCGAGGGCGTCCACCTCGTCGTCGGTGAACACCTTCTTCGACAGGTACCAGCCGTGCTCGGCGTAGTGCCGCACGTCGTCGTCGGACGGCAGCAGCGCCTGCTCCTCGGCGGTCAACGTCGGCTCGTACTCCGTCGCGGTCATGCCCCCACCCCCTGTGGTGTGGCCACCGCGGTGGCCAGTTCCCGCTCCTTGGCCTCGTAGAGGGCCTTGATGTTGCCGCTGCCGAAGCCGCGCGCGCCGCGTCGCTCGATCAACTCCAGGAAGAGCGTGCGACGCACGTGCATCGACTCGGCGAAGATCTGCAGCAGCTGGCCGTCGTGGTCGGAGTCGACGAGCACACCCAGCTCGCGCAGCCGGTGCAGTGGGGCGTCGACCCGACCGACCCGCGCCTCCAGGGCGTCGTAGTAGCTGGCGGGGGTGCCGGCGAAGCGCACCCCGCGCCGGCCGAGCGCCTCGACTGCGCCGACGATGTCGTCGGTGCGCAGCCCCAGGTGCTGCACTCCCCCACCGGCGTGCTGGTCGAGGAACGCGTCGATCTGCCCGGGTCGCCGGTTGCGGTCCGGTTCGAGCAGCACCACAGTGACCCGCCCGGACGGGCTCTGCACCACCTTGGAGTTCATGCCCTGTCCGTCGACCTCGATGTGCTCCTCGAAGATCTGCGCGAAGTCGAACAGCGCCTCGAAGTGCCGGACCGTCTCGTCGAGCTGGCCGGGCGGCACGCAGACCGCCAGGTGGTCGATCTCGGCGAGCACCGGCGGGTGGCCGTCCGTCGTGGACGTCGCCGCGGTGATGGCGCCGGGCAGGAACTCGCTCCCCTCGCCCCGGCGCTGCACCAGCCGGTGCCGCACGTCGGCGAAGCCGTCCACCTCGGCGGTCACCACCTCGGCGTCCGCGCCGGTGCGGGTGGTCGGCGGCGTCACCCCTGTCGCGCCCCGACCCACCAGCTCGGCGTACGCGGCCGGCACGTCGTCGACCTCGACGGCGACGACCCCGATGCCGTCACCGTGGCGTTGCACGTACCGCGACGCCGGATGCTCGGCGCTCAGCCCGGAGGTGAGCAGCAACCGGATGTCGCCGTGGCAGAGCAGCAGTGAGCGCTGCCCCGCCAGCCCGGTCTCCGGACCGCCCTGGCCACAGATCTCGAAGCCGACGGCGGTGCTGAAGTAGAAGGCCGCCTGTCGGGCGTCCCCCACATAGAGTTCGATGTGGTCGATACCACGGATGTCCATGTCGCCTGAAACCCTTCCCACCCGATTCCCCCTGTGTTGCCGTCCGGGCACACCCCGCCCGGGATGCCGCCTCGATCACCCCCTCGGCTCGGCGACGCGCGCCAGCAGCAGGCTCACGTTCTGGCCGCCGAACCCGAACGAGTTGGTGACGGCGTACTCCAGGTCTGTCTTGCGGGCCGTGCCACGGATGTGGTCCGCCGGGCAGGCCGGATCCGGATCGTCGAGGTGGTACGTCGGCGGCAGCAGGCCCCGACCGAGCGCCAACGCGGTGGCCGCCGCCTCCAGCGCCCCGGAGGCACCGAGCAGGTGACCGGTGAGCGCCTTGGTGGAGCTGACCGGCACACCGCCGACGCCGAAGACGTCGGCCAGCGCCGTGGTCTCCGCGATGTCACCGAGCTTCGTGCCGGTGCCGTGCGCGTTGACGTATCCGACCGCCGCCGCCGGCACACCGGCGCTGCGCAGCGCCCGGCGGATGCACGCCGCCGCGCCGGCGCCGTCCGGGCGGGGGGCGGTCGGGTGGAACGCGTCCGTCGTCGCGCCGTGGCCGGCCACCTCCGCGTACCCGGCGACGCCGCGGGCCGCGGCGTGCTCGGCGCGTTCGAGCACCAGCAGCGCGGCGCCCTCGGACAGGACGAACCCGCTGCGGGAGGTGTCGAACGGCCGACTCGCCCGGCCCGGGTCGGTGCCGGCGCGCGCCAACGCCCGCGCGTTACCGAAGGTGTCGGCGAAGGTCGGGAAGAGCGGTGCCTCGCTGGCCCCGCAGAGCACCACGTCGACCTCGCCGGTCGCGATGAGCCGCACCCCGTCGGCGACCGCCTGGGCGCCGGAGGCGCAGGCCGTGCCGACCGACGAGCTGTAGCCGCGGATGCCGTGCGCGATGGCGATCCGCGCCGCCGGCATGTTCGGCAGGATCCCGGTGAGCAGGTACGGGCTGACCGCCGCCCGACCCCGGGCCGCCCGGGCCAGCACCTGCGACTCCAGGGTGGCCATCCCGCCGACCCCACCGACGATCACACCGATCCGGTCGGGGTCGACGTCGTGGCCCACCTCGATGCCGGCGTCGGTGAGAGCGTCGGCGGCGGCGAGCAGGGCGAGGACGACGATCCGGTCCAGCACCCGGGTCTCCGGCCCGGACGCGACGGTACGTGGGTCGATGTCGGGTAGCAGGCCGGCGACGTCCAGCGACGCGCTCGCCGGGTGCCCCTCGGGCAGACGGGTCAGCCCGGACCGGCCGGTGGTCAGCGCGTCGAAGGTTTCCTCGACGCCCCGACCGACCGGTGTGAACAGACCCATCCCCGTGATCAACGCGGTCATGAGCGTGCCTCGGTGAGGTAGCGCTCGCGCAGGACCACCTTGCGGACCTTCCCGGTCACGGTGACCGGGATGTCGGCGGAGCGCACCGGCACGACCCGACGCAGTGTGACGCCGACGTCCGGGCCGAGGGCGGCGCGGACCCGCTCGGTGCGGTCCTCGGCCTCGTCGGCGCCGGCGGCCAACTCCAGCAGCACGTCGGTGACGACCGCCCCGGCCTCGGCGACGATCACCACGGTGCAGTCGGTGACGTCCGGGCAGGCCGCGAGGATGCGCTCCTCGGACAGCGCGGTGAAGAACCGCCGCCCGGCACCCGCGTCGACCGAGTCCACCGCCCGGTCCAGGTGGTAGTAGCGGCCGTCGGTGTCGGCGCGCACCAGGTCACCGGTGAGGTACCAGCCGCGCTGGCGGAAGCGGTAGGTGGTGACCGAGTCGTTCCAGTAGCCCCGGAACAGCGACGGTGAGTCGATGCCCAGGAAACCCACCTCGCCAACCGGCACCGGCTCACCGTCGGCGTCGAGCACCGCCACCTTCGCGAACCGGTACGGGCGGCCGATGCAGCGGCCGTACCGGTCGGTGTCGGCGCGGTGGGTGATGTGGAACATCGAGTGCCCCATCTCGCTGGAGCCCAACCCGTCGATGAAGACCGAGCCGGGCACCTTCGCCACCCCGTCGCGGGTGATGGTGTCGCGCCAACCGACCGCGACCAGCCGGCGGATGTGCGGCTCGTGCGAGGCGTCGCCGGTGTTGAACCACAGCCGCACCGAGTCCAGGTCGTACCCGGACAGGTCGAAGCGGGCCAACTCCGCCCAGGTGACCGAGAAACCGAACACCCCGTCGGGGCGCCAGCGTTGGATGGCGTCCAGCACCTGCTCGCCGCCCTGCTCGGAGAGCAGGAACATCTGCGCGCGGTTGCCCAGCGCCTGGTTGACCATCAGCACCGTCGCGGTGTGCGGTGCGGGCAGCGCGTTGAGGATCCGGGTGGTGCCCTGCGCCTGCGGCATGGTGAGCAGGTGCCGGGTGGCCGCGAAAAGGCTGGCGTGCGAGTGCAGCACCGCCTTGGGCACCCCGGTCGTCCCGGAGGTGTGGGTGATCACGATCGGGTCGTCCGGGTGGTGCCGGTAGTGCGCCGGGGCCGCGGCCGGGTCACCCGTGCCGGCCTGCGCGGGAGTGCCGAGCAGGGGTACGCCGAGGTCGTGCCCGGCCAGCAGCGCGGTGTGCGCGTCGTCGGCCAGCACACCGACGCCCCGCAGGCGGCGGATGTACTCGGCGGCGATCTCCGGGCGGAGTTTGCCGTTCATCAGCGCCGGGATCGCCCCGAGCCGGGCCAGCGCCAGGAAGCTGAGCACCATGTCGGCGGCGGCGGTGGCCCAGACGGCGACCGGGTCGCGGGGGCGTACTCCTTGTTCGTGCAGCCAGGCGGCGCGGGCGGCGACCCGCTCGTCGAGCCGGCCCAGCGTCAGCGGCGTCTCGGCGGGGTGCCCGTCGACGGCGGTGTCGAAGGTCAGGCCGGGCCCGTCCGGGTCGGCGCCGTGCGCCAGCACCCGGGCCAGGACGTTGCCCGCGCCCAGTTCGGTGTCGGCGGCCAGTGCGCCGCGCAGTCCCCGTGTCCTCATGGTCGTGCTCCTCCCCCCAGCAGCACCGCGACCGCCTCGGTCGGCCCGTCGGGTGCCTGTTCGATCAGGATCAGCAACACCTCGTCGGTGTCGCCGTCGTCGCGCAGCAGGTCGGCCTCGGCGACACCGTCGGTGTACGGGTCGCCGGTCGGGCTGAGGCAGACCACCGGTCCTCGCAGGTTCCAGCGGGCCGCGAGGTGCCCGGCGACGCTGTTGGGCACGGACTGGAAGAAGAACAGCGGGCCGACCCGCCCGCCGGCCTCGACGGTGGCCCGTACGTGCCGAGCGCTGGCGAGATCACCGCTGGCGCTGACCAGCACGATTCCCGTCCGCACCCCGGCGGGCACTCCCGCTGACCCGTATCCCCGCCGCAGACACCGTTCCGCGACGGCCACCACCACCGGCGCGAAGTCCGAGTGCACGAACCCCGGCACCCCCGCCACGGTGCCCCCGACGTCCCCGCCCTCGGGCCAGAGAGCCCGAGCCCTCTCCCCCGGCGATCCGGTCATCCGACGCCGACCAGGAGAGCGGTGTTGGCGCCACCGAAGGCGGCGTTGAGGGTCAGGGCGTGGGTGGCCTCCGTCCTTTGCGGACGGTCTTTGACGACGTTCAGAGGGCAGGATTCGTCGGGGCCCAGCCATCCGGCGTTGACCGGCAGGTCGCCGTGGCGCAGCGCGAGCGCGGTGACCACCAGTTCGAGCAACCCGGACGCCTCCAGCGCGTGCCCGTGCACCGACTTCGTCGAGCTGACCGGGACCTGGGCGGCATGACCGCCGAGAGCCCGACGCAGGGCGGCGGCCTCGGCGGCGTCGCTCTGCGCGGTACCGGTGGCGTTGGCGTTGACGTAGCCGACGGACTGCGGTGGCAGCCCGGCCCGGCGCAGCGCGCCGTCGACAGCGCGGGCCAGCCCGGTGCCGCCGGGCTCCGGCTGGCAGGGATGGAACGCGTCGCCGGCCCGCCCCCAACCGACCACTGTGGCCACCGGTTCGACACCGCGTCGTCGGACGGCGCTCGACTCCAGCACCACCGCGGCCACGCCGTCGCCCAGCAGCAACCCTCGACGGCCGGCGCTGAACGGGCGGACCGCCCCGTCGACAGCGAGGGCGCGACCGGCGTCGAAGAGCGCGTACTGGTCCGACTCCACCAGGTAGCCGGCCGCGACCACGACCCGCTCGACATCGTCCCGGGTGATCCGGGCGGCGGCGTCGGCCACCGCCGTGCTGGCCGACACGCAGGCGCTGGTGTAGACCCGGGTGTGCCCGGACAGTCCACATCGCGCGGCGAGCTGACCGGCGAGCACGGCCGGCGTCGGGCCCACGGCCGGGCCGCCGTGCACGGCGAGCAGCAGGGCACACCCGGCGCGCTGCGCGCGGTTCAGACCGGCCGCGCGGCAGGCCGCGTCGATCGCGGTGGCCAACTCGTCGGGGAGGGTAGCGACCTCGGGCAGGGTGGCCGCCACTGTGACCCGGCGGGCGGCGGTGTCGAACCGGTCCACCGGCCCGAACGCCGGCACGCCGGCCAACACCCCGGCGAGCTGCGCGTCGGCGCCCCGCCCGAGGGCGCTGACCGCGTACACGCCGGTGAGCTGGGCTACGCGCGCCTCAACCATCTGCGGAGGCGGTCAGCGACGCCTGGAACACCACCAGGGCGTCGTCGACTGTGCGGATGCCGGCCAGTTCGTCGTCGGTGAGGTCGAGCCGGCGTTCGTAGCGCTGCTCGACGAGGTGCACCAGCCAGGCAAGCTCCATCGAGCCGATCCGGTCGGACACGTCGGCAGCCGGTTTCGCTGTGAGTTCGGCGAGCATGGTCATCAGGTCAGCTCGCCCCAGATCGGGCTGACCGCCCATCAGCTCTTGTCGCTCGTCGCCTCGGTGACGCGATCGGCGACCATTGTGGTGAACTCGCCGACCGTCATCAGGGCGAGCTGCTCCGACTCGTCGTCGGCGAACGTCAGGCCGTACCGGTCCTCGACCCGGACGGACAGGTCGGCCAGGGCGAGTGACTCCAGGTCGACGCCGGAAGGGCCGAGCGTGGTGTCGTCGTCGAGCCCCTCGACGTCGTAATTCATGTCGGCGAGCTGCTCGACGACGAAGGCGCGGACCTCGGCTCTCATGGATACCCTTTCTGCGTGGCTCAGCTGACGGTGTCCGGTCGGGACACCGCCTACGTCTGGGTCGGCCGGGACACCGGCGGTCAGCCGGATCCGGCCGCTGTGCTGCTGCGGCGGGCGGGTGCTCTGTTGCTCGGTCGCCCGGACGCCGAGCTGGTGCTGACGCACGACCGCGAGGGACGGCCGGTCGTCCGGGTCGACGAGGTGACCGGGTCGGTCGAGCTGGCGGTCAGCGTCAGCCGCACCGCCGGGCTGGTGGTGGTCGCCGCCCGTCAAGCCGGCGCGGTCGGGGTGGACGTGGAGCGGATCCGCCCGCTGCCGGCGCTCGCGCTGGCCCGCCGCTGGTTCCCGCCCGCCGAGCTGGCCTGGTTGGGCGATCGGCCCGAGGCCAGCCGGACTGTGGACTTCCTGCGGCTGTGGACTGCCAAGGAGGCGGTCGGCAAGGCGCTCGGGCAGGGGTTGCGCGGCGGCGGATTGCGCCGGCTGATGCCGCCGCCGGGGCTGCCGTTGCGGCCGGTGCCCAGCGCCGAGCACCTGTGCGTCGGTCATCCGCACCTGGGCGGGGGCCTCGTCCTGGCCGTCGCCGCGCACGCGGGCGAGCAGGTCGGCATCGAGGTGATGCAGCGGCCCGGTCACGGGGTGACCGCCGAGCGCAGGGCATCGGTCGAGCGGACCAGCTTGCCGGTGGTGGTACGGGGCAACTGATCGAGCAGGTGCAGCGCCCTGGGCCGTTTGTAGCCGGCCAACCGCTCGGCGAGGAGCTTGTCCAGCGTCTCCTCCGACAGCGGGCCGTCCGGTTGGACGTACGCGGTGATGCCGTCGTCCCAGACCACCACGGCGGCGGCGACGCCGGTCAGCTCGGCGACGGTGGCCTCCACCTCGGTCAGGTCGACCTTCATCCCGCCGACGGAGACCTGCGAGTCGAGTCGACCGCGCACCGTGACCAGGCCGGTGTCGCCATCGACGGTCCCGGCGTCGCGGGTGTGCAGCCACCCGTCGGACCAGCGGGTCGGGTCGCTCAGCCCGACGTACGGCGACGCCGGGCAGGACACCCACAGCTCACCGCCGGACTCGCGGACCTCGATCCCGGGCGCGGGGGCGATCGACGGTCGGTGCGACCCGTGCAGGTCGGTGCCGATCACCCCGACCTCGGTCATCCCGTACATGTTGCCCAGGGGTACGCCGTACCGGTCGGTGAACGCACGGGCGACGGCGGCCGGGACCAGCTCACCCCCGGTGGTCATCCGCCGCAGCTGTGGCAGTGGACCGGTCGGACGGGTGGAGGCGAGCAGTCCGATGTGGAACGGCACGCCGAGCACCGTGGCTGGCGTGGGGCCGGCGCTGATCGCGGCCAGGACGGCGTCACCGCTGAGCCGCTCCGGCGGCACCAGCTCGACCCCGGCGTGCAGCCCGTAGAGCAGGCCACCGACCAGGCCGAGCACGTGCACCATCGAGGGCAGCAGGATGATCCGCTCGCCGGGCAGCGCCACCCCGTCGATCCGGGTGTAGCGGTGCACCTCGGCGACCAGGTCGGCGGCGGTGCGGCCGATCACCTTGGACGGGCCGGTGGAGCCGGAGCTGAGCTGGATCACGGCGTGGCCGCTGACCGCCGGGCGGTCGGCGTACCGGGTGACGCCCTCGGTGACGTCGACGAAGATCTTCAGGGCGCCGCCACCGGTCCGCACCGGAGCGACCACCACCTGCGGGGCCAACCGGGTCAGCGCCCGGTCCACCTCGTGGTCGGTGAGCCGGTGGTCGAGCAGGATCGCCTGCCCCCCGGCGCGCCAGGTGGCGAGCAGGTTCACCACGTACGCCAGCGACGGCGGCAACCGCAGCGCCACGGCGCCACCGGGGCGCAGTCCGGCGGTGGTCAGCCGCTCCTGCGCGGCGGTGACCAGCCGGTGCAGGGTCGCCCGGTCGACGGGCTCGGGCAGACGAAGACAAACGTCGGTCGGGTGACCGGCGAAGAGGACTTCGTCCACCCAGCCGGGGTCTGTCGCCGTAGGATCTTCTGCCGTCACTGCCGTTCACCGCCCAGCATGAAAGAGGGCGAATCCGCCCATCACGTACGCTTGTCGGGGTGCTGCGGGGAACCATACGACTCCCACGTGGCCATTGCTAGATGCGAATGGATGGATCAAAAGCAGCGGCCAGCCGGATTGCCGACAGCCCGTTCGGCGGGCAGGATCGGGCGGGTGATTCGGCGGAGCGTCACCGAGGTATGACCCCTCGTACAACCGTCGCGCGTCCTCAGCCGGACGGCCGATGGCGGCGCGGTCGCCGGCCGAGCGAGACGAAACCGCAACGCCGCCGGTCGTCGTCCGGGCCCGGCGCAGGCCGGCCAGTTCTGACGAAACAGGCCCTAGCTCGGTTTGATGCTGGCGAGTTGGACGAGCAGCTGAACCAGCCGGTACGCCTCGGCGACATCGGCGGCGTGGAAGGCGACCGTCCGGCCGCCACCGACGCGGGTAACACCCGGCACCAGAACCGCGAGGTCGACCATGTACGGCCCGTACAGGTCGACCTCGACGTCAACCGGCCCGGCCATCTGCGCCGGTGGGATCGAGGCGCGCCGGGCGATCGCGTCGGCGGCGGCATGGCGCAGCCGCTCCCGTGCCTCCTGCGGATGCAGGGCCACCGCGGCGGCCTGACCCAGGGTCTGCTTGACGGCGACGGTGACCGCCGAGGGCACCAGCGCGCTGAACTCGGCGCAGGCGGTGTCGTCTCCGCTGAGCAGGACGACGGGCGCATCGAGGTGCCCTGCCATGGCGACGTTGAGGCCGATCTCGCCCAGCGACCGCCCGGCCACCCGCACGTCGAGGATGGCGTCACTGAACGTGTGGGCCAGGACGGCGGGCCCGGCACCGGCGCGAGCGTGATAGCCGACGAGCAGGACGGCATCCGTGTGCTCGTCCAGCCCGGCGAGCATGCCCAGCGGGCGGGGTTTGCCCCGCACCAGGTGAGCACGCCGGTCGAGGTCCTCGGGCAGGATGTTCCGGAACGTCCCGTGCGCGTCGGCGACCCACACGACCGCCTCGGGTTCGGCATCGAGGACCCCGGCGATCACCGCGTTCGCCTCGGCCGTCATCAATGCCCGGCCGCGCTCGTAGTCGTACCGATCCGGATTCGTCTCGGTGGGATGAACGATCCCCGAGACGCCCTCCATGTCGACGGAGATCAGTACCTTCACAATTCCAAGACCCTACGCGCCGCAATCCGTCCCCACCGCGTCGATCTTGCAGTTTCGGTCGTCGAGACGCGTGACATGCTCCCTATGTCGCGACACCAAGTACAAGATCGCGGGAAGAGGGCGACGGGGGCGGCGCCGGGGGCGCGGGGACCTTCAGGCCAGGGCTGGGGTTTGGGCGTGGATGTGGAAGCGCAGCGAACGGGCGTCGGTGAAGCACTCCCGCATCGGGCGTACGAGGTCCCGGTGTTCGGGGCTGCGTTCCCACTCCTCGAAGTCGGCCAGGCTCGCCCACTCGCTGGTGATCAGCCACTGCTCCGGGTCGGTCGACGACCGGCACACCTGGTCGACCAGGTGCCCCGGCACACCGCCGGCGACCAGGTGCCGCACCTGTTCGTAAGCGGCGAGGAACGCCTCGGTGCGCGGCACCGGCACCCGTACCAGAAAGACCACCCGGGCCCGTTTGTCGCTCATGACGCCTCTCCCCTCATCGGCGCGGCCCCGCGCAGGACCAGCGCACTGTTGAACCCGTCGAAGCCCCGCGCGCAGATCAGGGCGAGTCGACTGCGCGGTCGACGGTGCTCGCGCAGGAAGTCCAGCTCGCAGCCCTCGGCCACCTCGTCCGGGCCCGCCGACGCGGGCAACGTGTCGTGGGCGAAGGCGAGCAGCGCGGTGGCCACGTCCAACGCCGAGCCGCCCTGGTACGCCCGACCGGTCAGCGGTTTCTGCGTGGTCACCGGGGGCGGCCGGTCGGCGAACACTGCCCGCAGCGCCTCGGCCTCGCTGCGGTCGTAGCGGGGCACGCCGAGAGCGTCGGGCAGCACCACGTCGATTCCGGCGGCGGCGACGCCCGCCCGGTCCAGGGCCAGCCGCATCGCCCGCGCGTACTGGGCCGGGTCGCCGCTGCTCTCCGCAGTGGTGTGCGCGGCGTCGTGGGTGGAGCCCCACCCGCTCACCTCGCCGTAGACCCGGGCGCCCCGGGCCAGGGCGTGCCCCAACTCCTCCACCACGAACACCGCTCCGCCCTCGGCCGGCAGGTAGCCGCTGGCGGTGGCGTCGAACGGCCGGTACGCCCGCTCCGGGTCGGCGACGTCACTGAGCAGCCCCGAGCGCAGCTGGCAGGCGAGCGCGTACGGGCTCAACGGGCACTCGGTGGCCCCGGCGATCACGACCGGGGTGCCCCGGCGCACCGCGCGGGCGGCGTGGGCCAGGCTGTCCAGCCCGCCGGCCGACTCCGCGACCAGCACCCCGCTCGGGCCCTTGAACTGGTGGTGGATGGAGAGCTGCCCGACGCTGGCCGCGTAGAACCAGGCGATCGACTGGTACGCCCCGACCGTCCGCGTGGTGCCGCCCCACAGCCGTTGCAGTTCCCGCTGACCGAACAGGTTGCCCCCGGACGAACTGGCCAGGGTCACCGCGTAGCCGTACGGGTCGGGTGCCCGGTCGGGCAGGCCGGCATCGGCCAGCGCCAGCCGGGTGGCGGCGAAGCCGAGGTGCGTCCACCTGTCGGTCTGCACCAACTGTCGACTGTCGGCGTAGGAGTCGGCGGTGAAGCCGGGCACCTCCCCGCCGAATCGGGTTGGATAGCCGGCCGGGTCGAACAAGGTGATCGGCCCGGTCCGGCGGGTGCCGGCAAGGACCGTGCGCCAGTGCGCGTCCGCGCCGATGCCGCTCGGTGCGACCACCCCGATGCCGGTCACCACAGCCCGGGCCGTCGCGCCGCCACTGTGCGAAGCGGCGCTCACGCCGCCACCGCGCCGAGCATCCGACGGAAGACCATGGCCGACTGGAAACCGCCGAAACCGCTGCCCACCGAGAGGGCCACGTCCACCGGCACCTCCCGTGCCTCATTGGGTACGTAGTCCAGGTCGCACTCCGGATCCCGGGTGCTCCAGTTCGCCGTCGGCGGCACCACACCGAACTCGATGGCGAGGGCGCACGCGGCCATCTCGATCGAACCGATCGCGCCGAGCGAGTGCCCGACCATCGACTTGATCGAGCTGATCGGGATCCGGTACGCGGCCTGGCCCAGCGCCCGCTTGAACGCGGCCGTCTCGTGTCGGTCGTTCTGCCGGGTGCCCGAGCCGTGGGCGCTGATGTAGGAGACCTGTTCGGGCAGGATCCGGCCCTGCCGGAGCGCGTCGGTGACGGCGAGGCCCATCTCCAGCCCGTCCGGCCGCAGCCCGGTCATGTGGAAGCCGTTGCTGCGGCTGGCGTAGCCGGCCACCTCGCAGTAGATGTGCGCTCCCCGACGCCGGGCGTGGCCGGCCTCCTCCAGCACCAGCACCGCCCCGCCCTCGGCCAGCACGAACCCGTGCCGGTCGGCGTCGAACGGGCGGGAGGCGTGTGCCGGGTCGTCGTTGTCCGGACTGGTCGCCTTGATCGCGTCGAACGAGGCGACAGTGACCGGCGAGATCGGCGAGTCGGACGCGCCGGCCAGCATCACGTCCGCCTCACCGTCCACGATCATCTGGTGGGCGTACCCGATGGCGTCGATGCCCGAGGTGCAGCCGGTGGACACCACCTGCGCCGGGCCGTGCAGCCCGTGCCGGCACGCCACGTCCGCGGCGAGGCTGCTGGGCACCAGCGCCTGATAGAGGTACGGGCCACCGCGCGTGCCGTCCACCAGCCACCGTCGGCCGTGCTCGCTCACTGTGACGTACTCCTGTTCCAAGGCCATCGTGCCGCCCACCGCCGTGCCCAGCACCACCCCGGCCCGGTCCCGTTGCGCGTCGGTGAGCTCCAACTGGGCGTCGGCCACCGCCTCGGCGGAGCAGGCCAGCGCGAACTGCACGTACCGGTCGGCCCGGCGTCGCTCGGCCTCGCTCAGGCCCGCCGCGACCGGGTCGAAGTCGCACTCCGCCGCGATCTGCGACCGGAACGCCGACGGGTCGAAGAAACTGATCCGCCGGGTGGCGGTGCGCCCCTCGGTGATGGTCTTCCAGAAGCGGTCCCGGCTGGCGCCGCCCGGGGCCACCACCCCGATCCCGGTCACCACCGTGCGGCGCCCGGTCATGGTGCCTCCACCAGTTCGGTGTCGACGTGGCCCAGTTCGGGTCGGGGGGCGAGCGGGCCCAGGTGGAAGACCACCTCGGCCGGTTCGACGCCGGTGTTGCGCAGCCGGTGCCGCACGTTCACCGGGACGAAAAGCCCCTCACCGGCGGCCAGCAGCGTCGGGTGGTCGTCCAGGTCGACGGTGATCGCGCCCCGCACCAGGTACAGGAACTCCTCGCTGTACGGGTGGTAGTGCTCGGCGATCCGCTCCCCCGGCTCGAGTGTGGCCACACCGAGGAAACCCGAGGTGCTGCCGACGGTGCGGGGGCCGAGCAGCACCCGCAGCTCACCGCCGCGCCGGCGGTCGGCGGGTACGTCCCGGGCGGCGATCGGGCGGGTGCTCAGGTCACTCATCGTCGGCTCCCGTCGGTGCGTCGCTGGCGGTCGGCGTGCCCTGGTCGGCGCGCTGCCAGGCGATCCGCTCCACCCGGTCCTTGATCACCGCGAGTTGGATCACGCTGTTGGTGTTGATCCGCTCGGTCATCGCGGCGTTGTCGACAGGCGCGGTCGGCTTCATCGCGAAGTCCTGCGTCCAGGTCATCCGGGTGCCACCGGCCTCCTCGGTGTAGCGCCAGTGGATCCGCATGTACTCGAACGGCCCGGTCTCCACCCGGTGCGCCCGGACCTGCCTGCTCACCGGGTCGGCGGTGCGCTCGCTGACCCAGCTCCAGGACACCCCGTTCTCGTCGGGGTACATGGTGAGGCGGAACCGCACCGTGTGCGCCTCGCGGTGCAGGATCTCCACCACGGCGTACTCGGTGAACAGTTCGGTCCAGTTCGCCACGTCGTTGGTGACCTCCCAGACCAGCCCCAGCGGCGCGTCGATGACCACGCTGTTCTCGGTGTGCCCGGGCGGGTCGGCGCGGCGGGCGACCAGGTCGGCCACCGCCGGGATGCTCAGCTGTCCGGCCTGCTCGGGGATGGCCACCTGCCAGCGGTCGGCGACGACCGCCGACAGTTCCAGCAGGGCGAGCGAGTCCATGCCCAGCTCCTCCAGCGACGCGGCGGGCGCGCGGGCCGCGGCGTCGGCGTCCAGCCCGCAGTGCGCCACCAGGATGTCGGTGATCTCGGCGGTCATCGGGCGACCATGGGTGACGGTCATCGGGTCCTCCTGTGGGTTGCGTCGGGATCTGCGGCGGGCGCGGTACGCGGTGCGGGGGTGGTCGTCGGCCCCGGAGCGGGCGCGGAGAGCAGACGGTCGACCAGGCCGGTGGTGTAGCGGCCCTTGCGGAATGCGGCGTCGTCGAGCACCCGCCGGACGAACGGGATGGTGGTGTGCACGCCCGGACCGGCGACGTCGAACTCGTCCAGGGCACGTTCCAGCCGGTTGAGGGCCAGCTCCCGGTCGGGCGCCCAGACGATCACCTTGGCGAGCAGCGAGTCGTACCAGGGACCGACCAGGTAACCGGCGCTGGCGTGGGTGTCCACCCGGGTGAACGGGCCACCGGGTGGGGTGAACCGCTCCAACCGGCCGGGGGTGGGGGCGAAGCCGCGCCCGGGGTCCTCGGTGTTGACCCGACACTCCACAGCGACGCCGTGCAGGCGGATCTCCTTCTGCCGCCACCGCAGCGGTACGCCGGCGGCGATGTGGAGTTGCTCGTGCACCAGGTCGATCCCGGTGACCATCTCGGTGACGGGATGCTCCACCTGGATCCGGCAGTTGATCTCCAGGAAGTGGAACTTCTCCTCGGCGTCGACAAGGAACTCCAGCGTGCCGGCGCCAACGAAACCGACCTTGAGGGCACCCCGCAGGGCGGTCTCGGCGATGGTGTCGAGAACGGCGGCGGGCAGCGCCGGCGCGGGTGCCTCCTCGACCAGTTTCTGGTGCCGGCGCTGCACCGAGCAGTCCCGGGTGCCCAGGTGCACCCCGTTGCCGTGGGCGTCGCAGAGCACCTGCACCTCGACGTGCCGCGCATCGGTGAGGTAACGCTCGACGTACACCCGGTCGTCGCCGAAGGCTGCCTGCGCGGCGGCCCGGGTCCGGGTGTACGCCCGGCGCAGCTCGCCCGGGGTGCGCACCACTGTCATCCCCCGGCCCCCGCCCCCGGCGGCGGCTTTCACGATCACCGGGTAGCCGACGGCGTCGGCCACCTCGGCCGCCGCGGCGGCGGTCGGTACCGGCGCGACACTGCCCGGCGACAGCGGCAGGCCGGCGCGGCTCATCAGTGCGCGGGCCGAGGACTTGTCGGCCAGCGCGGCCATCACCGCCGGTGGCGGGCCGATGAACGTCAGCCCGTTGTCGGCGCAGATCTCGGCGAAGTCGGCGTCCTCGGAGAGGAAGCCGTAGCCGGGGTGCACGGCCTGCGCCCCCACCTGCCGGGCCGCCTCCACGATGGCGGCGGCGTTGAGGTAGCTGCGCCGACTCGACGCCGGTCCGATCCGGACGGCCTGGTCGGCGAGGCGTACCGCCGCCGAGTCGGCGTCGGCGGCGGAGTAGACCACCGCCGTCCGGACGCCGAGCTCCTTGCAGGCGCGCAACACCCGCAGCGCGATCTCGCCCCGGTTGGCGATCAGCACGGTCTCGAACATGGTCAACCACCCCGCGCCGTCATGCCGGATCCAGTTCGACGAGCGGCTGGTCGTACTCGACCGGCTGGCCGTCCTCGACGAGGATCGCGGCCACCCGGCCGGCCCGGTCGGCGGTCACCTCGTTCATCAGCTTCATCGCCTCGACGATGGCCACCGGCTGGCCGGGGCGGACCAGGTCGCCCACCGCGACGAACGGCCGCGCGCCCGGCTCCGGCGCCCGGTAGAAGGTGCCGACGATCGGTGCCCGCACCGCGGCACGCCCGGGCACCGGCGGCCGGAGCATTGCAGGGGCGGCGTTGGGCGCCGGACCGACCGCCGGTGCCACCTCGGCCCGGGGCAGGGGTACGTCCGGTCGGGTCGCCTCCTCGGGGTGCCACTCGACCTCCAGCACCGCCGGCCCGCTGCGCAGCCGGATCCGGCGAACCGGCCCGGCCAGCTCGGCGATCAGGTGCTGCGCCTGCCGGCGCAGCCCGGCGAGGGCCTCCTCGCCGTCCACCCCGACGTCGTCGGACGCGTCGACTGTCGACAGCGCCCCGTCGCCGGCCGTCATCGCAGGCCCGCCCGAGCGCCGACGCGGTTCGCGCCGAACCGTCGGAAGCGTTGCCGGCGCAGCCGGACCAGCATGGCCGGCGGCACGTCCAGCAGCGGCAGGAGGTTGGCCAGCAGGGCGGCACGCAACCGGTGGGCGGCCTCCGCCGGGTCGTCGTGCGCGGCGCTCGACGGCTCCGGCACGACCTCGTCGACAACCCCGAGCCGGCGCAGGTCGGGCGCGGTCAGTCGCAGGGCGCGGGCGGCCTGCGGGGCCGCCGACCGGTCCGGCCAGAGGATCGCCGCACACCCCTCGGGGCTGATCACCGAGTAGACGGCGTTCTCCAGCATCAGCACCCGGTCGGCCACCGCCAGCGCCAACGCGCCGCCGCTGCCACCCTCGCCGGTGATCACCGCGAGCACGGGGGTGGGCAGCACGGTGAGGGTGAGGATGTTCTCCGCGATGGCCGCCGCCTGGCCGTGTTCCTCGGCGCTCACCCCCGGGTCGGCGCCGGGGGTGTCCACCAGGGTGACCACGGGTAGGCCGAGGCGGGCCGCGAGGCGCATGAGCCGCAGCGCCTTACGGTGCCCGGCCGGGCTGGCCATGCCGAAGTTGCGGGCGACCAGCTCGGCGGTGGTGTGCCCCTTCTGGTGACCGATGACCATCACATGCCGGCCGGCCAACCGCGCCACCCCACCAACGATGGCCGGGCAGTCCGCACCGAGCCGATCGCCGTGCAGCTCCACGAACCCGTCGAAGACCGAGTCCAGGTAGTCCAGTGTGGTGGGCCGCCCCGGGTGCCGCGCCATCCGGACGGTGTCCCACGCGTCGCGTACCGCCGGGTTGCCGGCGTCTCCCTCGGCCGCCGGGTCCGTCTGCCCCGTCACGACGGCGCCGTCGTCGGCAAGGCGCTCGCGGTGCGACGCCGGCTCCTGACGGGGTACGGGCGGATGCGCCGGACGGCCGGCGCGGGTCGCGGCGAGCAGCGCCGTCAGCCGTCCGCGCAGCGACCGGCGCTGCACCACCATGTCGACCTGCCCGTGTCGGAGCAGGAAGTCGGCGGTCTGGAAGCCCTCCGGCAGGGCCCGCCCGGTGATCTGACGGATCACCCGGGGGCCGGCGAAGCCCATCCGCGCGCCACTCTCGGCGAGCACCAGATCGGTGTTGGTGGCGAACGAGGCGGCCACTCCGCCGTAGGTCGGGTCGGTGAGGACGCTCACGGTGAGCAGTCCCGCCTCGCGCAACGCGGCGATGGCCTGACTGACGGTCGCCATCTGCATCAACGACAGCGCGCCTTCCTGCATCCGCGCCCCGCCGGAGGCGGTGATCAGGATGAGCGGCGTGCGGTCGTCGAGCGCCCGTTCGGCGGCCCTGGTGATCAGCTCGCCGACCGCGCAGCCCAGGCTGCCACCGAGGAAGCGGAAGTCCATCACCGCCAGGGTCACCGGGTTCCCGCCGATGGTGGCCGTGGCGCAGACGACCCCCTCGGCAAGACCCGTGCTGGCCCGCGCGCCGGTGAGCCGGTGCGGGTACGGCAGCACGTCGACGAAGTCGAGCGGGTCCGCCCCCGGCAGCCGGTCGGGCAGCAGGCGCAGCGAACCCGGGTCGACCAGTTGGCGCAGGCGTTCCGGCGCGCCGAGTCGGGCATGCTCCCCGCACTCCGGGCAGACGTCGAGGTTGCGGCGCAGCCGTTTGCGGTAGAGCAGGGTCGCGCAGCCCGCGCAGCGGGACCAGAGCTGCTCTTCACGCGGCGCGGTGGCCGTCACGACCGCCGCCCGGTGTCCGGGGAGTCGAACCGGTAGAAGCACCGCGCCATGGCGTCGCGCGGCGAGCGCCAGGTCGACAGGTACGGCGACACGTACGGGCGTAGGCGGTCACTGACCCGGATGAACTCGGGGTGGTCACGCGCGGCCTCCACCGCGCCCTCCGCCGGCTGGGCGGTCTCGAGCAGGTGCACATAGAGGTCGTGCAGTCGGTACAGCGAGCGGTGCCGGACACCGACCAGGCGCGGCAGCTCCGTCGCGTCCGACTCGGCGAAGATCTCGGCGACCCGCTCCTCGGCGGTCGGATCGACCTTCGCGATGATCAGCGATCGGTCCATGTTGGGCCTCCCCCCACGGCGTCCGGCCGGCGACGGGTGGCCCCCGGACGCGCTGGACGACTGCCGACACGATGCGCCGATCCTCGTCACGGCGGCGTCACCGTGCCAGGTCGGCCAGCGACGGATGATGGTGACGCTGCGTTGACGCAACCTGTGTATCAGCTATGTGCCGGACGGGTTCGACGCGCTAATGTTTATGCAGTTCGGAAGCGATTTCGGGTTGGCTGTCGCCAATAGAACGTCCGCGTTGGCGTTGACGCAACGTGACCGTTATTGATAATCTTCAGCGTGGTCAGCCCGGCGGCCTCGGCGGGCGGGGCCGCGCCCGGCCACGCCGCGATCGGCGGGGTCGACAGTGGCGTCGAGGGCAACCGATCCGGGACACAGCAGACAGTCGGGACGAGCGTTCCGCAGGGGGTGCCGCCGTGGCCACTGATTCGTCCGTGCCGACCGCCGGAGACCCGCCCGAGGAGGGCGTCTCACTGCACCTGCTCGGAGGTTTCCGGCTCCTCCGCGAGGCGGTGCCGGTCGTGGTGCCGCGCGGGCTGCAACGGGTGATCGCGCTGATCGGGCTCCGCCCCGGCGCCACCCGCAGCCAGCTCGCCGGGCTGCTCTGGCCCGACGCTTCGGAGGAACGGGCGCTGTCCTCCCTGCGTACCGCCCTGTGGCGGCTGCGACAGGACCCGTGCTGCCCGATGACAGTGGCGAGCGACACCGTGCGCCTCGGCCCGGCCGTCCGGCTCGACGTGGACGACCTGGTCGGCACCGCGGCCCGGGTCCGGGACGGCGACGACCCCCGCACCGCGGCCGGCGCGCTCGCCGCCGGGCGGCACGACCTCCTGCCCGGCTGGTACGACGACTGGGTGCTGCTGGACCGGGAACGCCTGCGCCAACTCCGCCTGCACATGCTGGAACAGGTGGCCGGGCACCACCTGGCCGCGGGGCGGCACGGCGAGGCCCTCGAAGCCGCGTTGGAGGCGATGGCCGCCGAGCCGTTACGGGAGACACCACACCGGCTGGTGGTCCGCATCCACCTGGCCGAGGGCAACGCCTTCGAAGCGGTGCACGCCTTCTACGTCTATCGGGACCTGCTGCGCCGGGAGCTGCGGCTGGAGCCGAGCCCAGCCATGAGCGCCTTACTCGACGACACCCTCGCCCCGATCCGCCAGGCCAGCCGCGAGGCCGTTGCCGACCGCCCGTCACCCGCCGTCCGGCGTACGTGACAGCGGTGGCCGTCACCGTCCGTTCGGCCTACGTGACGGTGATGTGACAGGCGCTACGGCACGGTGGGCGCACAGAGCACGTGGCACCGGTCCCCGAGGGGTCGGGCAGGCCACCGGCGGAAGGGGTCCCATGAGTCGTCTACTGATCGTCAGCCGGATCATCCCGGGAGCGGAGGGGCGGGTCGCGCAGATCTTCGCCGAGTCCGACGCCACCGAACTGCCCGGCCTGACCGGTGTCACGCACCGATCCCTGTACTGCCTGCACGACCTGTACGTACACCTGCTGGAGACCTCGGACGACGTCGACCCGGACGCGCTCGCGGCGGCCCGCAACCACCCGCTCTTCCGACAGGTCAACGAGCGGCTCTCCGCGCACACGTCGCCGTACCTGCCGACCTGGCGTTCCCCCCGGGACGCGATCGCCGGCTGCTTCTACCGGTGGGACGCGGCCGAGGCGCCCGCGGCGCGGCCGGCCGGTACCGACGCAACCGCTCCGCGCCCGGCCAGCACCGAGGCACCCGCTCCGCGCCCGGCCGTCACCGAGGCGCCCGCCGCGCACCCGGCCGGCTGAGATGTCCGCCGCGCCGCCGCACGTCCTGATCATCGGCGCGGGCACGGGCGGGCTGTGCCTGGCGCACGGCCTGCGCCGCGCCGGGATCAGCGTCGCCGTCTACGAACGGCACCGCGACCGCGCCGAGGGGCTGCTCGGCTACCGGGTCGGCATCGGCCCCACCGGTAGCCGAGCGCTGAAGGAGTGCCTGCCCCCGGAGCTGTTCGCCACCTTCCTGGCCACCTGCGCCCGGCCGCCGCACTACTTCAACGTCGTGACTCAAGGGCTGCGCCAGACCGCGTCGTTCGCGCTGCGGCCGACCGCCGACCCGGTCCGCACCGAACACTCGGTGGCCCGGATGGTGCTGCGCCAGGTGCTACTGACCGGCCTGGAGGACGTGGTGCACTTCGACAAGACCTTCACCCGGTACGAGCAGCGCGACGACGGCACTGTCAGCGCGCACTTCGCCGACGGCACCAGCGCCACCGGCGACCTGCTGGTGGCGGCCGACGGCACCCATTCCGCCGTACGCCGCCAGTACCTGCCACACGCCGTCACCCGCGACGCCGGGACGATCAACATCGCCACCCGCATCCCGCTGACCCCGCACACCCGCGGTCTCATTCCGGAGCGGGTCCAGCAGGGCATCTCACTGATCTTCGGCGTCGGCGGGATGATGGGCGTGCTGCACGTCATGGAGTTCAAGTGGGACGCCGAACGCGCGATGAAGCCCGGCGTCAGCGAGCCCGACGCCGCCCTGCTCCGAGACTGGCCCGGCCTGGCCCACGACACCACCACCGACAACATCAACCTGATCATCTGGAGTGCGGCCAACCGGTTCCCGACCGACATCATGGAACGCCGCGGTGAGGACCTGGTGCAGGTCGCCCTGGATCTCACCGCGAACTGGCACCCGCACCTGCGGGAACTGCTCGCCCACGCGGACCCGGCCAGCGCCCTACCGATCAAAGTGTCCACATCCGAGCCGGTGCCACCCTGGAAGAGCAGCACCGTCACCATGCTCGGCGACGCCATCCACACCATGACCCCGGGCCGGGGCGTGGGGGCGAACACCGCGCTGCGCGACGCCCGCCTGCTCTGCGCACAACTCAGCCGCGCCACCGCCGGCGACAAGACGCTGCTCCAGGCGGTCGCCGACTACGAGGCCGTGATGGCGCCGTACGGCTTCGCCCGGGTCGCCGAATCGTTGAACCGCAGCGGCACCAGCGGCGACGACCGGATGTACCGGCCGGTGGTGGGTCGACTCGCGTTGCTCGGTGCGCGCGGCTACTTCGGAGTGACCAGCCGGGTACCACGGCTCCGTCGCCGGTTCGTCGACGAATTCCACACCTACGAGGGCGACCGGGACTGAACCCGGCATCACCCGACCCGGGCTCGGCGTCCTCGCCGGGCCCGGGTCTCATCGCGTCCGGAGCGCTCCATCCGACCGAGCCACACCTGACCCGCTCCGTGCCCGACCCGGGTCTCATCGGGCCGGGTTCTGGTGTGATCGGGCGACGCTGTGTCACCCGGCAGGCACCGGCTGAGGTGGCTGTCCCACCCGCAACGCTGACGGCCGATCCTGCCTGTCGTCGGCAATACGCGTGTGCGAAGCTGCGGCGAGTTTTTCTCGTGACTTTTCCAACGACCTGAGAGGGAGGTTCGCCGTGGCGTGGTCTTTCGGACACTCGCTGATAGTGGTACTTGCACTGTTGCTGGGCCTGGCCGCCGGGTGGCTGCTGCGCGGCCGGCGGGGCGTACAGGGCAAATCGATTGTGGATGGTGACCCCGTCGCCGGTCTGGCCGTGATCTCCACGCCCACGCCGGCCGCCACCACCGACGAGGCCCAGCCCGCCGCCGCCGTCGACCCGGCACCCACCGCGGTAGCCGACGAGCCGGTACCGGTCGACACGGTCAGCGCGCCGGCCGCAGTGACCGGACCGGACGGTCCCACCCCGGTGCCCGTGCCGGCGGACGCCCCGAGCACCGTCGACCCGGCGGACATGGCGCTGACCGAGGACCCGCCGCCCGTACCGGCCACCGAGCAGCCCGACGCCGCCGAGCTGCGGCAGGACTCGGGCGTGGACTCGGCCCTCGAGCCGGTCACGGCCGACGAGCAGCCCGCCTCGGCGGCCGTGGTCGCCCCCCGCCAGCCGGCGGACGACCTCCTGCCCGCCGACACCGCACCGCTCGACACGACGCCAGCCGACGACGTGGCGGCCCCCGGTGGCCCGGCCGACGACGTGGAGACCAAGGCCACGGCGGTCGACGCCACGCCGGCAGAGGCGTTGGGGACCCCGGGCCCGTCCGATGCTGAGCCGGCGCACGCCGAGCCCGTGGACGCCGAGCCTGCGGTTGCCTCCACCGAGGCCGACGAGTCGGCGGTGGCCGCGCCTCCGGTCCGCCCGACCCCCGCCGCGACCCCTCCGGTCCGTTCTGCCGTCGACACGACGACCAGCAGCGTCGAGGCCGACCCGACGGGCCCTGCCGACGACTTCCGCCGGATCCAGGGGATCGGGCCGAAGATGGCGGCCGCGTTGCAGGACGCTGGCGTGCGCACGTACGACCAGCTCGGCGGGTTGGACGAGCCGGCGCTGCGCGACCTGATCCGGACCGCCGGCCTGCGCGCCGCACCTGGGCTGGCCAGCTGGCCGCAGCAGGCACGCGTGCTCGCCGGCGCCGGCGACGAGATGGCCGCGGTGCTGCCGAGCGGCAACCAGGCCTGACCGACTGCGTTCGAGCCCCCGGCAGCCGTCCACCACGACGGCGCGCCGGGGGCTCGGCCGTCGCTGGATCGGCAATTGCCGCCCCGCGCTTGCTCAGTCCAACGGCGAGGTCGGCGAGGTCGCGCCAAGCCCGCGATGCGTGCTGACGATCAGCCCGCCGAGCACCGTGGCACTCGCTACTGTGAGTTCATGTTCAAAGCTCCTGCCCCGCCGGATCCCACCGAGTTCGCCGGCAAGCGCGCGGTCGTCACGGGAGGTTCTCGCGGGATCGGCGCTGCCATCGTGCAGCGGTTGCTCGACGGCGGCGCGACGGTCGTCACCACGGCGCGTAACGCCTCCGACGAGACGCCGAAAGCCGCGACCTTCATTCAGGGCGACATCGGCACGCTCGCGGGCGTGCGGGCATTCACTGCGGCAGCGCTCGACGAACTCGGCGGCGTCGACATCGTGGTCAACAACGCGGCGGCGGCACGCGCCCACATCGGCGGTATCTCATCCATCCCCGATGAGGAGTGGATCGACGCGCTCGACCTCAACTACCTGTCCGCCGTGAGAGTCAACAACGAGCTGCTACCGGCGCTGCGCGAGGCCGGGTCGGGCAGTGTGATCGTCAACATCTCGTCGGGAGCGTCCCTCACGCCGGCACCGCCGTTGGCGCACTACGGCGCCGCCAAGGCCGCCCTCAACGCCTACGGCAAAGCGCTCGCCTCCGAGCTCGCGCCTGCCGGAATCCGCGTCACCACGATCATTCCCGGGAACGTGCTCACCCCCGGCGCCGACGCGATCCGCCAGAACTTCGCCGACGCGATGGAGGTCACGCTTGCCGCCACCACAGCGGGCATCCCTCTGGGTCGTCCCGGAGACCCGCGCGACATCGCCGAGGCAGTCGCGTACCTCGTATCGGACCGGGCCCAGTGGGTCACCGGAGTGAGCCTGACAGTCGACGGTGGTGAACTCCCCGTCATCTGACGCCACGTTCGGTCAGCCGTGTGAACGGTCACCGTCGATGTGGCGCGATCTTGCGGCGCAAGCCGGAAGGCGCTGCGCCCGATCCTCCGGGCCGCCGCGTCGAAGCTGCGGTGGGGCGCAGGGTCGACGGGCAGGCTCAGGTGCGCAGCTCGGCCGCGAGGTCGCCGATCGACGCCATCGCGTACCGCTGCATTCCTGGCCCGAAGGTGATGCGTGTGGCGCCCTGCCGGCCCAGTTCGGCAACGGACTTCCGGGTGGGTCCGGCGGCCATGTTGATCGGCCCGGAGATGCCCTCCCGCAGCCGCGGGAGCACCTGTGGCGGCGCCAGGATCGGGTAGACGCAGTCGGCGCCGGCGGCCACGTAGAGGCGGGCACGTTCCACCGCGTCGGCCGGGTCACCCGCTCCGAACAGGAACGTGTCGACGCGGGCGTTGACGAAGAGAGCGTCGCCCGCCTCCGCGCGCACCTCGGCCAGCCAGTCAGCGTGCCGCCGGGGGTCCTTGAGGGTGGCGTCCCCCTCCGAGTCCTCCAGGTTGCAGCCGACGGCGCCAGCCTCCAACAGCCGTCCGACCAGCTCGCGGGGGGCGAGGCCGTAACCGCCCTCGACGTCGGCGGACACCGGAACGGACACGGCGCGGACGATGCGCGCGACAGCCGCGAACATCTCGTCCGGCGGTGTCGCGCCGTCCTCGTACCCGAGCGAGGCCGCCACACCCGCGCTCGGGGTTGCGAGCGCCGGGTAACCGGCGTCGGCCAGGACCCGGGCGCTGGCCGCGTCCCAGGGGCCCGGCAGGACGAGCGGGTCACCGATGGCACGGTCGTGGTGCAGGGCGCGGAAGGTGGAGGCTGTCATCGTTGTGGTCTCCCGCCGATGGTGACGATCCGGCCGTTGTCGGGCGGCATCTTCGCCGCGGTGCGCATCGGACCACCCTACGTTTGGTGGACCATACGGTCAACAATCGTTACGCTGGTCAGATGGCGAGGCCACGGCAGTTCGACGAGGAGCAGGTGATCCGCGCCGTCCGGGACCAGTTCTGGGACGCCGGCTACGCGGCGACCTCCCTGGAGGACCTGGTACGCGTCAGCGGGCTGGGCAAGGGCAGCCTCTACGGCGCCTTCGGCGACAAACACCGGCTGTTCCTGCGGGCGCTGCGGGAATACACCGACACCAGCGGCGGCTACCTGCGCGAGATGCTCGCCGCCGCCCCCCGCGCCCTGGACGCGCTGCGCGCGTTCGTCATGGCACCGGTGGACGACACCGGTGGTGCTGCCGCCCGGCGCGGCTGCCTCATGGCCAACAGCACGTACGAACTCGCCACCAGCGATCCCGACGTCCTCGCCGAGGCGCGGCGTACCTACGAGGCGACGACCGCCCTGGTCGCCGAGAGCGTCGGGCGGGCGCAGGACGAGGGCGACCTGCCGAGCGACGTCGACCCGGTCGAGACGGCGCGCGCGCTGCTCGCCGCGCAGCAGGGCCTGGTGTTCATGGGGCGGACGGGGCTGGACATCGACACCCTGACCGCCACGGCCCGCACCCTCGCCGCCAAGCTCCTACCGGACGCCTGACACCAGCGGTTATTTGATCTTGCGGGTGGAGCGCACCACGATGCTCTCGTACTCGGGGTGCTTGACCACCCAGTCGGCGATGAACGGGCAGATCGGCACGACGGTCCGGCCCTTGCCCCGCGCGTCGTCCAGCACGGCCCGCGCCAGCGTCGACCCGACGCCCTTGCCCTCGTACGCCGGATCGACCTCGGTGTGGGTGTAGGCGATGATCGAGCCGGTCAGCTGGTAGGTGACGAACCCGACGACCGTGCCCGCCTCGTCGCGCGCCTCGAAACGCTCCCGCGCCGGCGCGTCTGTCACGGTGAACTGCACCCGACCATCCAACCACCCGGCCCGACGGCGCTCGTCGCGAGGCCGGCAGGGACGCGGCCCCACGCGCATTGTCTCGGCCGGAACGGGAAACGCAAGGCCGTCGGGCACCGGGGTACGCGACGCCGTCGGGCAGACCGTGGGAGGGGACACGCCACCATGACGAATCCATCGACGGACGGCGGCTTCGCCGTCGTCGAGATGTTCACGTCCCAGGGCTGCAACAGTTGCCCGCCCGCGGAGGAGTTGCTGAGCGAGATCGAGCGCGACGCCCGGGACCGGGGCCAGAACGTCTTCGCCCTCGGGTTCCACGTCGACTACTGGGACGACCTGGGCTGGCCCGACCAGTTCGCGGACGCCGCGTACACCGCGCGCCAGGAGGCGTACGCGCGCGCGTTCGGCACCCGGGGTCTCTACACCCCGCAAATGGTCGTCAACGGCACCGTCGAGTTCGTCGGTTCCGATCGCCGACGGGCAGCCGCCGCGATCATGTCCGCCATGGCCTCGACCGCCGCCACACCACTGGCGCTCTCCATCGCCAACCTGGGCAATGACCGGGTGATGGTGGACTACCGCACCGAACAGCCGCCGGAGCGCGCGGTGGTGCACATGGCGGTCGTGGAACGAGAGCTGACCAGCGCCATCGCCCGGGGGGAGAACGCCGGGCGGACGCTGCGGCAGGACAACGTCGTACGCGCCTTCAGGTCGGTGGGCCTGGACGCCGAGCGGGGGCAGCTGGAGCTGGCGACGCCACCTGGTCTCGATCCGCGACGCGCCAGCGTGGTCGGCTACGTCCAGGAGAACGGCGAACGGGCGATCGTCGGCGCCACGGCCATCGAGCTGTCCACCGCGTAATCTCAGCCCATGCGGATGGTGCGCGGTGTGAGGGGATCCGGTGGCTGACGCGGACGACGTACGCCGGGTGGCGCTGGCCCTGCCGCACACGGTGGAGATCGCGAGTGACGGCTTCGACTTCCGGGTGGCCGACAAGGGCTTCGTCTGGTCCTATCCGGAGCGGACACCGGGCAAGCCCCGGGTGATCAGGCTCGACATCGCGGTGCTGTTCGTCGGCGACGAGGCCGAGAAGCAGGCTCTCCTGCTCGGGGAGCCCGAGATCTTCTTCACCACGCCGGGCTACGACGGCCTGCCCCTGGTGCTGCTACGCCTGGCGGCGGTCGACCTGGACCGGTTGACCGAGCTGGTGACCGACGCGTGGCGGATGCGCGTGCCGGACTCGCTGTTGAGCGACAGTGCGGGCGCCGGCAAATAGCGATATCAGCACGCAACGCGTTGGACACATTGACGGGGATCTCGGTGCTCCATTACCGTGGCCGAGAGAGCGCTCTCTCACCCGACCTTCCCCCCAATTCAGACGCAAAGCGCTGGACCCGGCAAGGGCCGCACCCGGCGCGCGCGATGGAGGCACGATGAAACCTCCCGTCCCCCACCGCCGATGGGCCCTGGCCGCCGCCACCGCGCTGGCCCTGGTCGTCGGCGGCCTCACCATCCCCGTCACCCGCGCGGCCGAGGCCGCACCCGTCGGCGCCGGCAGCTACACCACCACCCCGGTCGGCCCGCTGCCCAGCGGCTGCGGCGCGATGACCAGCAACCCCCGGCAGTTCGCCACCGCCAACGCGCCCGCCGGGCCGATCCCCACCAACGACTGGTGGTCCTCGCTGCTGTGGAAGCGCACCGACTGCTCGTTCAGTGAGCCGCTGCACGCCCACCCGATCTCGTACGACACCTTCGGCGACGGCCTCGGCTTCTCCGCCAACTCCACGCCCGCCATCAGCGGCACCGCCACCGGCGTCGGTGAGTTCCACTACCCGTACGTGCAGGACATCCGGGTCGGTGTGGCCGGGCTCGCCGCACCCCTGGTGAAGGTCGACGGCTGGACGGACTGGACGGTCAGCCCGCACTGGAGCGACGGCACGCGCACCATGCGCGCGACCATCGGCCACGGTCTGCCCTTCGCGTACTTCCAGACCACCGGCGGGAACGCGCAGATCAGCACCGCCGGCACCCCCGACGTCTGGTCCAACAGTGGTGCCACCATCGGCTTCCGGGTCAACGGCCACGACTACGTCGGGTTCGCGCCCAGCGGCGCCAGCTGGACCGTGGCGTCCGGCCGGATCTCGTCCACCCTGGCCGGCCGCGGCTACTTCTCCGTCGCCCTGCTGCCGCCGACGTCCAGCGCGACGGAGCGCGCCGCGCTGGCCGCGACCTACGGTCAGTACGCGCACGCCCACGTGACCGGCACCCAGGTCTCGTACGCCTACAACCCCGCGACCAGCGGCCTGACCACCACGTACGCGTTCACCACCACCGCCCGGGAGGGCACCGCCACGCAGACGGTGGTCAGCCTCTACCCGCACCAGTGGAAGTCGCTGAGCGGTTCCACAGCGATCACGCCGACCTATCCGTCGGCGCGTGGCCGGATGAAGGTGCTCACCGGCGTCAACCAGTTCCGCACCGCGATGAAGTTCCAGGGCATCCTGCCGGAGTTGCCGGCCGTCGGCGACGGCAGCGGTGGCGACCTGTCGACGCTCACCGGCCACCTGGCCGCCACCCGCGCCAACCCGATGGACCAACGCGGCAACGACACCTACTGGACCGGCAAGGGGCTCGGCCGTGCCGCGCGGATCGCCGAGATCGCCGACCAGGTCAACGACACCACGACGCGCGACAGCGCGCTGAACGCGATCCGCAGCACGCTCACCGACTGGTTCACCGCGTCCAGCGGCAAGACCAGCCGGGTCTTCTACTACGACAACAACTGGGGCACGCTGATCGGCTACCCGGCGTCGTACGGGTCCGACCAGGAGCTCAACGACCACCACTTCCACTACGGCTACTACATCGCCGCCGCCGCGACCCTGGCGAAGTTCGACCCGGCCTGGGCGGCCACCAGCCGCTACGGCGGGATGGTCGACCTGCTGATCCGCGACGCCAACAACTACCGTCGCGACGACACCCGCTTCCCGTACCTGCGGGACTTCGACATCTACGCCGGGCACGACTGGGCGTCCGGGCACGGCTCGTTCGGTTCCGGCAACAACCAGGAGTCCTCGTCGGAGGGGATGAACTTCGCGAGCGCCCTGATCCAGTGGGGGCAGACGACCGGCGACACCGCTGTCCGCGACGCGGGTGTCTTCCTCTACACCACGCAGGCCGCGGCGATCCAGGAGTACTGGTTCGACGTCAGCGACCAGAACTTCCCCGCCGCCTTCGGGCACTCGACGGTCGGCATGGTCTGGGGTGACGGCGGCGCGTACGCCACCTGGTTCAGCGCCGAGCCGGAGATGATCCAGGGCATCAACCTGCTGCCGGTCACCGGCGGTCACCTCTACCTCGGTAACAACCCGGCGTACGTGCGGACCAACTACGCCGAACTCGTCCGCAACAACGGCGGACAACCGACGGTGTGGCAGGACATCCTCTGGCAGTTCCAGGCCCTCGGGGACGCCGACGCCGCGCTGGCGAACCTGCGCGCGAACCCCGGCTACACGCCGGAGGAGGGAGAGAGCCGGGCGCACACGTTCCACTGGATCCGTAACCTCGCCGCCCTCGGCAACGTCGACACGACGGTGACCGGCAACCACCCGCTGTCCGCGGTCTTCTCCCGCAACGGGGCACGGACCTACGTGGCGTCGAACCCGACGGCGACGCCGATCACCGTGACGTTCTCCAACGGCACCACGCTCGCGGTGGGTGCCGGCAAGACGGCCACCACCGGGGCGTACACCTGGAGTGGTGGCAACGCGGCCGGCGGCGTTCCCCCGACGACGCCGACGGATCCCCCGCCGACGACCACCCCGCCGACGACCACCCCGCCGCCGTCCACCGGCGGGCCGACCCGCTACCTGCTGCCGGGAGGTGGGTTGGGCGGCGCCGGCAGCGCGGCCACGACGACGGTCGCGGCGGCGAACGGCAACCACGACGGTACGCCGACCAACGCCCAGGTCTTCACGGCGACCGGCCTCAACCTCGCCTACGCCGGCGGGCAGACGGCGTTCGACCTGTTCGTCGACGCCGGGACAGCGGTCGGCAACGGCGTGCAGGTGCGGATCTCCTACGACCTCACCGGCAACGGTAGTTGGGAACGGGTGGAGACGCTGCGCTACTTCGCCACCGACCCGGTCACCGGCTACGAGCACTACACCCAGAACGCCGGCCTGTCCTCGGCCACCGGCACGTTGGGCGCGCTGAGCAACGGCACGGTCCGGGTGGAGGTCTGGTCGGCGATCGGCAACAACCCGACCACGCTGGGCATCGGCAACCAGTCGGTGCTGCGGCTTCCGTACTCCTGATCGGCTAGATCGAACGCCGCACGACGTCGGCCGGTGTGCGGGACCAGGATCGGTCCCGCACACCGGCCGACGCTGTGCGGTCAGTCAGTCGTTGTCAGGAGGCGGTGCAGGTGGGCGTGATGCCGGCCCCACTGCCCGTGCCCTGGAAACCGAACTCGGTGACCTGACCCGCGCCGAGGCGGCCGTTGTAGTCCACGTTGGCGAACCGCACCGTGCCGGTCGAGCCACTGGCCGTCGCGCTCCAGGTGTTCGTGACACTGGCACCACTCGCGAGGGTGACGCTGACGTTCCACCCGTTCGTGCCGGCGGAGCCGGCGGTCACCTTCACGGTGGCCACGAACCCACCGTTCCACGAGTTCAGCGACACCGACGCCGAGCAACCGCCGGTGGTCGGCGGCGGGGTCGTGGGCGGCGGGGTGGTGGGCGGCGGGTCGGTGGGCGGGGGCGTGGTCGGCGGCGGGGTCGTAGGGGTGCCCGTACCGGCGTTGAGGGCGTTCAGAACGTTGGTGTACGCGGCCTTCTTGTTGCCGTTGCAGTCGAACAGCAGCGCGTTGTCCGAGCCACGCCACGAGTCACAGTCCCGCACACCCCACACCGTGATGCCGGTGCAGCGCGAGACGTTCATGCAGGCGCGGGTGACGGCGCCGTAGATGTTGGCCTGGTTGCCGCCGGTCATCACGTCCAGCTCGGTGATCTGGACGTCCACGCCGAGGTCGGCGAACCGCTGCAGGTTGGCCTGGTAGTCACCGGCCAGCGAGGTGCCCAGGTGCGACTGGAAACCCACGCAGTCGATCGGCACGCCACGGGACTTGAAGTCCCGCACCATGTTGTAGATCCCGGTCGACTTCGCGTTGACCCCGTCGGTGTTGTAGTCGTTGTAACACAACTTCGCACCCGGATCCGCCGCCCGCGCCGCCCGGAACGCCGCCTCGATCCAGTCGTTGCCGGTGCGCTGCAGGTTCGAGTCACGCCGCCCACCGGAACCACCGTCGGCGAACGCCTCGTTCACCACGTCCCAGGCGTAGATCTTCCCGCGGAAGTGCGTCGCCACCTGCGTGACGTGGTTGATCATCGCGCTGCGCAACGCGCTGCCCGACATACCCTGGGCCCAACCCGGCTCCTGCTGGTGCCACAAGAGCGCGTGACCGCGCACGCTCATGCCGTTGGCCTGCGCGTGACTGACCAGACGATCACCACCGGTGTAGCTGAACCGACCCTGCTGCGGCTCGGTGGCGTCCCACTTCATCTCGTTCTCGGCCACGACACTGTTGAACTCACGGTTCAGGACGGTCGTGTAGACGCTGGTGGAGAGCTTGTTCGTCGCGACGGCCGCGCCGAAGTAACGGCCCTTCTCGGCCGCCGAGGCCCGGAGGGTCGTGCCGGCGCTGGCCGTGGAGGTCAGCGTCATCGTCATGCCTGCGGCGAGGGCGCCGGTAACGGCGATGGTCACCGCCGCTCGCAGGGCTCTTCTGTGATTCATGCGGATTCCTTCTCTGTGGTGGTGCAGCGATGGAGACGCACGCCCGGAGCCGCTCCTGCGACATGGGGGGATGTCAGCAACGATCGCCGTCGCGGCAGCGGTGCGGGGAGTCCTGACCCGACGTCCGGCATGCCCTGGGCGGACGTCACGGGTCGAGGTGCCACAGCAGGTTCGCCCGGTGAACCACAGGTGCGGCTGCCCTCAACCATCGACTGTGAGCGATAACATGCCGTTCGTCAAGTCGTAACCAACCGCGCCGGGAAACCTGTCGCTCCGTCACGGTGGTGGGCCTGTCGCCGTGCTGCCGGAGCCGTGCCGAGCACGGCCCCGGCAGCGACAGTCACTGGAACGAGGCGTCGTCGACCAGGAGGCTGTCGGTGCCCTCGGCTGTCTCGACGTAGAAGGTGGCGCTGGTCAGCGTGCCGCTCCACGACACTGTCGTGGTGCCGGTGAGCAGGGTCCAGCCGTTGACGTTCACTCCCACCGCCGGCGTCAGCTGGAGGTAGTTCGTCGTGCCGTTCGCGGTCAGCGACAGTGTCGCCTTCGCCGACGGGGTGCCGCCCTGTGCGCGTACCCAGACGTTCGTGGTGTAGCTCCTGCCGTTGGTGAGCGTGGCGGTCACGTCCTGGCCGGGGCCGTTCCAGGCGCCGGTCCGGCCGGTGATCGACAGCGACCCGCTGCCACCGTGCGCCACGCTCGTGTTGCGGGAGAGCGTGCCGCTGCCGTGCACTCCCCAGCCCGTCGTGCCGTTCTCCACGTCGCCGTTGGTGAGCAGGTTGGTGACGGTGCCGCCGGTGCCGCCGAACTGCCACCAGTTGATGTTGAACAGGTTGCCGCTGCCGCCGGCGAAGCGCAGGTAAAGATCATGGGTGCCGGTCGCTCCGCTGATCGCGCAGGTGGTGGTGCTCCAGGTCTGCCAGCCGCCGGTGCCACCCACGGTGCAGGTGCCCACTGTCGGGCCGTTGGCGCTGTCGAGGCGTACCTCGATCCGCCCGCCGCTGGTGGCCGACGCGACCCGGGCGCTGAACGAGGTCGCACCCGCGCCGAACGCGACACCCTTGACCTTGATGTGGTCGCCGTTCTCGATCCAGCCGACGTTCATCCCGCCCTCGCTGGACACCTCGGTCTCGATCCCCGAGCCCCAGGCGATCGTCTCGGCCTCCTGCCGCACGTACGGGTTCAGGGTGCCCACCTGCGGCGCCCCCGTGGTGGTCATGTTGATCGTCGGGAACATGCCGCTGCTGGTGTAGGTGAACTTCTCCACCGCTACCGAACGGGTGTAACCGCTACCACCGGGCAACGCCCCGTTGTGATAGAAGAAATACGAACCGCCCTGGAAGTCGATCACACCCGCGTGATTGGTGAAACTGGCTCCCTGTCGCGGCATGATCGTTCCCCGATATGTCCACGGCCCCGTCGGTCCCGTCGCCGTGGAGTACGCGATGAATTCGGAGCAGCATTCCGCCGCGAACACGTTGTAGTACAAGCCGTTGCGTTTGAACACCCACGGCCCCTCCTCGTACAGCGTCGGCCGACTCGCATTACCGTTACGGGTGCCGAACCCCGCGGTCGTGAGTGGAATGCGTGTCGCGCTGCCGGAGAACGAAATCATGTCCGGGTTCAACTTCACGTACCACAGACCGGGGTTACCCCAGTACAGATACGCCTGTCCGTCATCGTCGATGAACGCGTGCGGGTCGATCTCGTTGTTGCCGACCAGTGGTCGACCGAGCGCGTCGCGGAACGGCCCGGTGGGGCTGTCGGCCACGCCGACGCCGATGACCATCTGCCCGTTGGAGCGCTGGCGCACCGGCACGTACCAGTAGAACTTTCCGTTACGCGGAACGACCTGCCCGGCCCACGCGTTGGCGTCCGCCCACGCGAACGTCGCCAGATTCATCGGCGAGCCGTGATCGGTCCAGTTCACCATGTCGGCGGACGAGTACACCCGCCATTCGCGCATGGTGAAGTAGGTGGATCCGTCCTCGTCGTGTCCGGTGTAGAGGTAGACCCGACCGTTGTGCACCATCGGCGCGGGGTCGGCGGTGTAGATGTTCTGGACGATGGGGTTGTCGGCCCTGGCCGTACCCGGGATCAGTGCGAGGAGGCAGGCCATGCTGGCCAGCCAGGCGACGGTTCGCCTGGTCCGGCGAGCGGCCCGGGTTGCGGTTGGATCCTTAACGTTCACGATTACTCCCACAGAGAGTGCGCGGTGCTTGACGGGGGGAGCCACCGCTGCGGCGGCCGCTCGAACGGGCTTGTGGTTCGCGCGCTGGGCAGCACGACCGGCGGCCGTGTTAGCGCTAACAGCTATTCGCCAATGCCTCCTTCCCCTAGCTGGCCTGGATTTTTGTGTGGCGCGGGATGACCGTCGTAACCCCATCGCAGCATTGAGGTATCAACGTTGACATCGAAGATTTACGATGCACGGTACTGAGCCACCGGACGGGCGTCAACGGAGGGGCAACCACCGGCAACGGTCACTCACGGCGACGCTCCGATGATCGCGAGCCCGGTAGATGTCCGTTTCGGACCACAACCGCCGCCGGGACCGGGCGACCCCGGGCCAGGTCGTCGCGGAAATGGGTCGACCAGACACTCCGGGGGTTGCGGGCGTGTTAACGACGAACTATGTTAGCGATCACATCGATGTGCCGCGATAAGCGCAGGGGTGGGCACCCGGCGTCCACGGCGACCCACGTCCCACCCACCACACCGCTCCCGGCGTCGGCCCCCTTGTGCCGCCGACGACCCACCGCCATCGATGGCGGCCCCGACGTACCCGGCCACCTGGAGGTTCCCCATGCCATCCCTGCCCCTCAGCCGCCGCCACCTGCTTCAGGCCGCCGGAGCCACCGTGGTGGTCTCCGCGACCGGCGTCGCCGTCTCCCCCGCAAGCGCGTCCGCCGCCATCGTGCCCCCGGCCCGGTCCGACATCGGCGTCTCGGCGTACGGATTCGACCCGGGCCAGGTACGACTCACCGCCGGCCGTTGGATGGACAACCAGACCCGGACGCTGAACTACCTGCGGTTCGTCGATGTCGACCGGATGCTCTACAACTTCCGCGCCAACCACCGGCTGTCCACGAACGGCGCCGCCACCAACGGGGGCTGGGACGCGCCGAACTTCCCGTTCCGGACCCACATGCAGGGTCACTTCCTGAGCGCCTGGGCGTACGCGTACGCGGTGCTCGGCGACACCACCTGCCGGGACAAGGCGAACTACATGGTCGCCGAACTGGCCAAGTGCCAGGCGAACAACGGTGCCGCCGGGTTCGGCGCGGGTTACCTCTCCGGCTTCCCGGAGTCCGACTTCACCGCGCTGGAGGCACGGACGCTCTCCAACGGCAACGTGCCCTACTACTGCATCCACAAGACCCTCGCCGGCCTCCTCGACGTCTGGCGTTACATCGGCAACACGCAGGCCCGTACGGTGCTGCTGTCCCTCGCCGGCTGGGTCGACACCCGGACGGCCCGGCTGAGCTCCAGCCAGATGCAGTCGATGCTGGGCACCGAGTTCGGTGGCATGAACGACGTGCTCGCGGACATCTACCAGCAGACCGGCGACTCCCGGTGGCTCACCACCGCCCAGCGGTTCGACCACGCCGCCGTGTTCAATCCCCTGGCCGCCAACCAGGACCAGCTCAACGGGCTGCACGCCAACACGCAGGTGCCCAAGTGGATCGGCGCCGCCCGGGAGTACAAGGCCACCGGGACCACCCGTTACCGGGACATCGCCAGCAACGCGTGGCGTATCACCGTGGGCGCGCACACCTACGCCATCGGCGGCAACAGCCAGGCGGAGCACTTCCGGGCACCGAACGCCATCGCCGGCTACCTCAGCAACGACACCTGCGAGCAGTGCAACACGCACAACATGCTCAAACTGACCCGGGAGCTGTGGCTGCTCGACCCGAGCCGGGCGGACTACTTCGACTTCTACGAGCGCGCGCTGATCAACCACCTGATCGGCGGGCAGAACCCGGCCGACAGCCACGGCCACATCACCTACTTCACCCCGTTGCGGCCGGGCGGTCGGCGGGGCGTGGGCCCGGCGTGGGGTGGTGGCACCTGGAGCACCGACTACAACTCGTTCTGGTGCTGCCAGGGCACCGGCCTGGAAATCAACACGAGGTTGATGGACTCCATCTACTTCTACAACGGGACCACGCTGAGTGTGAACCTGTTCGCGCCGTCGGTGCTGGACTGGACGCAACGCGGCATCACTGTCACCCAGAGCACCAACTTCCCGGTCAGTGACACCAGCACCCTCACCCTGAGCGGCTCGATGAGCGGCTCGTGGAGCATCCGGGTGCGGATCCCGTCCTGGACCAGCGGCGCGACGATCGCCGTCAACGGCACCGTGGAGAACGTGGCCACCACCCCGGGCAGCTACGCCACCGTCACGCGCACCTGGGCCGCCGGCGACACCATCACCGTTCGGCTGCCGATGCAGGTCGCCGTCCGGGCCGCCAACGACAACGCCACCATCGGCGCGATCATGTACGGCCCGGCGGTGCTGGCCGGCAACTACGGCAACACGGCGCTGAGCGCCCCGCCGACCATCACCGTCTCCTCGATCACCCGGACCAGCACCAGCTCACTCGCGTTCTCCGCGAGCGCCAACGGGTCCACTGTGAATCTCGGCCCCTTCCACGACGCCCACGGCTTCAACTACACGGTCTACTGGAACACCAGCGGAAGCGGCGGCACCGGCGGCAGCTACCGACTGGTCAACGTCGGCACCGGGCTGGTCCTCGGTATCCAGAACATGTCCACCGCCGACGGTGGTCTGGCCGTGCAGTGGAGCGACAGCGGCACCGCGGACCACAACTGGGTGGTCATCACCGACGGCAACGCCGTCCGGTTCCGCAACGTCAACAGCGGCAAGGTCCTGGGCGTGGAGAACATGTCCACCGCCGACAACGCCCGGGTTCTCCAGTGGGCCGACAACGGCACCGCCGATCACCGGTGGATCCTGGTGGACAACGGCGACGGCACCTACAAGATCCGCAACGTCAACAGCAACAAACTGCTCGGAATCCTGAACGGGTCGACCGCCTGGGGAGCGCAGGCAGTGCAGGATCCGGACAACGGCAGCGCGGACAACCGGTGGAGGCTGGTCCGCAACGCCTGACCTCCGCCCCCGCTCGACGGGCTCACCGGCGCGGTCACCCGAAGGCCGCGCCGGTGACGCCGGGCGGGCGCCCGCCAGCGGTCGTACAGTGGGGAGGGTCCTGGCCCCAGTGAACGTGGCGGACGTGTCGGCTCGTGCCGCTTCCGCCCGGAAGGAGCACAGTGAACCGCCCCCTCCGCACCACGCTTGGCAGCGCGTTGGCCGCCGTCATGCTGGCCACCGTCGCCGTCGCGCCGGCGCAGGCGCACCCCGCAGGGCGCCCGCCGGCCGTCCTCGCCCTCCCCGACGGGTTCCAGCCCGAGGGCATCGCCACCGCCGGCCGGTACGCCTACTTCGGCTCCCGCGCCACCGGTGCCATCCAGCGCGTCGACCTGGTCACCGGCCGGGGCACGACGATCGGCGCGGCCACCGGCACGCCGTCGCTCGGCCTCAAGGTCGACACACGTGGCCGGCTCTTCGTCTCCGGTGGCACGGCTGGCGACGCTCGCGTGCTCGACACCCGCACCGGCGAGGTGCTGGCCCGCTACCAGTTCGCCACCGCCCCGACGTTCGTCAACGACGTCGTGCTGACCCGCGACGCGGCATACTTCACCGACTCGAACCGGCCGGTGCTCTACCGGCTGCCGCTCGGTCGCGGTGGCGCGCTGCCGCCCGCCGACGCCTTCACCACGATCACGCTCACCGGCGCGTACGAGCAGGTCGGCACGGGGGTGAACCTCAACGGCATCACCACCACACCCGACGGCCGGGCGCTGATCGTCGTCCAGTCCTCCACCGGCACGTTGTACCGGGTCGACCCGGCGACCGGGGCGAGCACCGTCGTGGACGTGCCGGGCCACACCTTCACCAACGGCGACGGGCTTCTCCTGCTCGGCCGCACCCTATACGTCGTGCAGAACCGCCTCAACCAGATCGCGGTGGTCAGGCTGAACCACTCCGGCACCGCCGGAGCGCTCACCGGCACCATCACCGATCCGCACTTCGACGTACCCACCACCGTCGCCAAGGCGCTGGGCCGGCTCTACCTGCCCAACGCCCGGTTCACCACACCGCCGACCCCCACCACGCCCTACACGGCGGTCGCGGTCCGCGCCCACTGAGCGACCCGAGGGGCACCCGCCGCGCGGGTGCCCCTCGGCCCACCGCTCCTGGGACCTCGATCGTCGTTTCGGCCGCCAGTAAGATCACTGGCACCTCGGCGACGACTGTCGCCTCGCGCACCCCGGAGTCCGTGTGGCCGCCCGTCCCTATCGGTTCCTGCGCCGAACCCTGGTCGTGGGCTGCATCCTCGCCGCCGCCGCACTGCCCGCCAACCCGCAGGCCGCACCACCGGCCGCGCCCACCGCCGTCGCGCAACCCACGGTCCTGCGAATGCTGCAGATGAACCTCTGCAACAGTGGCCTCGCCGGCTGCTACACCGGCCGCGCGATGGCCAGGGCCGCAGAGGTGATCACCGCCGAGGCGCCCGACCTGGTCACCCTCAACGAGATCTGCGCGGACGACCTGCCGGCCCTGCGCCGGGTGTTCCAAACCGTCCACCCTGGCCAGAGCGTGGTGGCCGCGTTCCAGGCCGCCGGCGACCGCCCGAGCGGCGACGACACCCGCTGCCGCAACGGACAACGGTTCGGCATCGGGTTACTGGCCCACCTGCGGACGCCGGGCACACCAAGCACCGTGTACGCCGGAACCCACCCCACGCAGGACCTCGCGGACCCCGAGGAACGCGCCTGGCTCTGCGTCGACGTCGACCGCGCCCTGCTCGCCTGCACCACGCACCTGTCGGCCAGCGGCGGCTACCGGGTCGCGCTCGCGCAGTGCGACCACCTGCTCGGCACCATCCTGCCGACGATCAGCCGCGACGCCGGGTACGAGCCGACCGTGCTCGGCGGCGACCTCAACCTGCGCGCCGGCCCCGACCCCGACGTGCGGTCCTGCATCCCACCTGGCCATCAGCGGGTCGACGATGGCCGACTGCAACACGTCACGGCGACCGCCGACATCACCCTCTGCTGTCGCAGCCAGGTGCCCATGAACGGGACGACCGACCACCCCGGGCTGCTGGTCACCCTCACGATCGACAGCAGCCGTCCCGGCCGGCGGCCGGCCTGATCCGCCTCCGTCCGGGCACGGAGACGGCCGGATCCCCGAGGTCGCCAGCAACGCGGCGCGGGCCGGCCGCACGGCGTCAGCGCGGCGGCGTGTCCCGGCGGGACGGGAACGGAGTACCGGGCTGGCCGAGGGTGGAGCGGGCGCGCAACCCGACCGGGTCGGGAGCAGGGGTGGGGGCCGGGGCCGGCGGCTCCGAGAGCCGCAGCCCGTTCAGGTACGCGGTGGCGGCCCGGTCGTCATCGGTCGGAGCGGCGAGCAGCGCGTAGAGCAGACCGACCACCCCGAAGATCACCGCCAGCACGATCGGCACCAGCAGGGTGCTCACCCCGGCGCCGGTCACCTCGCCCGCCCGCTCGTGGCGGTGCACCGACAGGGCGCTCATGCCGGTGAAGTGCATCCCGTTGACGGCGATCCCCATGACCAGCGCGGAGGCGAAGATCGCCAACCCCCGCCGGACGGTCATCGCGAGCCACAGCGCGACGGTGGACGCCACCACGGCGATGACCACCGAGAGCACGACCCGGACCGTGTCGTAGCCGAGGGTGCCGTTGAGACGCATGGCGGCCATGCCGGTGTAGTGCATGGAGGCCACGCCGACGCCGGTGAAGACACCGCCGGCGATCAGTCGTACGGGATTGAGCCGGCCGGTGCCCACGATGGCCAGGCCGATACCGACCGCCACCACGGCGATGACAGTGCTGGCCGCGGTCAGCGGCACGTCGTAACGCATCCGGGTGTTCTCGACGGCGAAGCCGAGCATGGCCATGAAGTGCATCGCCCAGATGGCGGTGCCGCCCAGCGCCCAGGCCGACAGCAGACCCCACCACGCCCGCTGGCCGTTCGTCCGGGCCGTACGGATGCGCCCGGCGCAGACCAGACCGAGGATCGAGCCGAGCACGGACAGCGCGTAACTCAACGCGGGCGTGATCCACCCGTACTCAAAGTGATTGATTTCCGCCACGGCGGCTTTCTCCCCATTCGTTACCGATGCGTCAACAAGACGCCCCGGCAATGATCAGGGGTGCTGTGATCAGGCGCAATAGGCCCCCCGGGCTATTCGAGGTGTGCCGTTTCGGTAACCGTCCGCTGCGTCGATTTACCCGACGAAAGTTACTGGAAGTAACTATCACGCTGACGTGTGGTACGCGAGAACGCCTCGATTGACGGCCGCTATAGCCTGTCGAGCTGTCGACCGCAGCTCCGTTGTGGCACCGCCGGAGTCGGCAATCTGACCGAGCAGGTCGACGACCTGGCGGGCCTCGCCAGCGCCTCCCCCCGGGCCACGGGAATGGCGGTGACGCGGGCCACGCCGGCCGGCACCGGCCCCGGCGCCACGCCCCTCACCCAACTCCAGCCGCCGCGCGGCCTCCCGGGTGTGGCGCAGTGCGGACACGCACCTCGACGGCCCGTTTGTCCCCCGTGCGAGCTACCGCAGGTGCGCTCCGAGCGGTGACGATTTCCGGCAGGCGAAAAAATAGCGTTCAACCCAGGCCGCTGCGCCCGTGCAACGGCCTTGGGAAGGACTCCGATGCGTTTCGTAAAGCAACTCGTGGCCGTCGCGGCGGTCGCTTTCGCCGGCGGCCAGGCCACCGTCGCCGCGCAGGGCAACGACTGGCTCACACTGCCACTCGGCGTGCTGACGTCGGTGCTCGCCATCCTCGTCTACATCTGGGTCGTACGGCGTACCGAAGGTCGCGCGGTCACCGAACTCGCGAGGGCCGGAGCCGTCTCGCAGACCGGCCTGGGAACGGTGCTCGGGGTCGGGATGTTCGTGGCCGTCCTCGTCACCATCGCGCTCTTCGCCGAGTACCACATCAACGGCTTCGGTTCGGCGACGGGCGCGATGGGGCTGGTCGGGTTCATGGTCGCCGCCGCCGTGACCGAGGAGGTGCTCTTCCGCGGCGTCCTGTTCCGCGTCATCGAGGAACGCGCCGGCACCTGGATCGCCCTGCTCCTCACCGGGGTGGCGTTCGGCATGATGCACCTGACCAACCCGGATGCCAGCCTGTGGGGCGCGACCGCGATCACGATCGAGGCCGGGTTCATGTTCGCCGCCGCCTACGCCGCAACCCGCAACCTGTGGCTGCCGATCGGCCTGCACTTCGGCTGGAACATCGCCGCGGGCGGCATCTTCAGCTCCGTGGTTTCGGGCAACGAGCAGTCGAAGGGCCTGCTGGAGACTGCGATGTCGGGCCCGGCGCTGCTCACCGGGGGTAACTTCGGCCCCGAGGCGAGCGTGTTCGCGGTCACGGCGGGCGTGCTGATGACCGCGGGGTTCATGTGGATGGCTCACCGCCGCGGCACCATCGTCCCGCGTCGCCGCCGCGCGGCCGCCGCCCCGACGACGGTTACAGTCACCGCGTGATCGACCGTCGGACGTTCCTGGACCGGTGGCGGCAGCACGCCGTCACGGTCCGGGATCTCCCGGTGGCACTGCTGCTCGCCGCCGCGTCGGTGGTGCCGGCGTTGCAGGACCGCGGGACGCAGCTCGGCGACCTGCCGGCGCGTCCCTTCGACACGCTGGCCTTCGTGGCGATCCTCCTCCAGTGCCTGCCACTCGCCGTCCGTCGACGCTGGCCGGCGCTCTGCCTCACCCTGGTGTCCCTCGGCTTCGCGCTCGACCAGCTCCGGGCCTACCACACGGTGGCGGGTGCCGGGCTTGCCATCGCGCTGGTGAGCGCGGCGGCCCACCTCGACCAGCACCGGCGGACCGCGGTGGTCCTGGCCTCCGCCGCGTACGTGTCGCTGGCTGTCGCCCTGCATCGGCAAGGCTCGACCGAGGGCGTGCTCGGGTTCGGCACGTTCTATCTGATGCTGGCCTTCGCGTGGGGCATCGGGGTGTGGCTACGGCAGTCCCGGGCAGCCGAGGCGGAACGCCGTCGACACGTCGCCCTGGCCGCCCGCAACGCCGAACGCACCCGCATCGCCAGCGAACTCCACGACGTGGTGACCCACCACGTGACGGCGATGGTCGTGCAGGCGGAGGCGGCGCGTTACCTGACCGCCGCCCCCGAGCGCCTCGACACGACCCTGACCGCCATCACCGACACCGGCCGGCGGGCCATCACCGACCTGCGGCATCTGCTCGACCTGCTCAACCCCGACCACGCCACCGATCCTCGTACGCCGGCCGTCGGCGACCTACGCGCCATCGTGGAGCAGACCCGCCGGGCCGGGCAGCCTGTGGAGTTCACCGAGGAGGGCAGCCCCGCGGGGGTGACCGGCGGCGGCGAGGTCGTCGCCTACCGGGTCGTGCAGGAGGCGCTGACGAACGCCCTCAAGCACGACCACGGCAGCCGCACCATCGTCCACGTGCGGCACGGCGAAAGGGACACCTCGGTGAACGTCAGCACCGACGGATCGGGCTCGCCCGCCGCGACGCCCGGTGGGAGCGGGCGTGGCCTCGCCGGGCTACGCGAACGGGTCCACGTGCTCGGTGGCGAGTTCAGCGCGGAACGGCAGGCGGGCGGCGGTTTCGTCGTGCGGGCCCGCATCCCCACCGGGAGCCCGTCGTGACCGCGTCTGTCCGGGTGCTTGTCTGCGACGACCAGGAGCTGATCCGCACCGGCTTCGCCACGATCATCGACGCCCAGCCCGACATCGACGTGGTGGGCGAGTGCGGCAACGGGCGCGACGCTGTCGACCTCGCCCGCCGGCTGCGCCCGGACGTGGTCGTCATGGACGTACGGATGCCGATCCTCGACGGCATCGGGGCAACCCGGCTGCTGGCCGGCCCCGGGGTCACCGAGCCCGTCAAGGTGCTCGTGGTGACGACGTTCAACCTCGACGAGTACGTGTACGAGGCGCTGCGCGCCGGGGCGAGCGGTTTCCTGCTCAAGGACGCCCCTCCGGCCCAACTGCTGCACGGCATCCGCACTGTCGCGTCCGGTGCCGCGCTGCTGGCGCCCGAGGTGACCCGGCAGCTCGTGGGCAGGTACGCCGAGCGGATCCGCCCGGCCGGGGGCACCGTGGACGACGTCGGCCTGACTCCGCGTGAGCTGGAGGTGTTGCGCCTCGTCGCCACCGGCCTGTCCAACGGCGAGATCGCCGCCCGGCTGGTGATCAGCCAGGAGACCGTGAAGACCCACGTGTCACGGATCCTCACCAAGCTCGACCTGCGCGACCGGGTGCAGGCGGTCGTCTACGCCTACCGGACGGGCCTGGTGAGCTGACTGTCGACGTCAGCGGGACGGGTTGTCCGGCGCGACCGCTGCGTCGATCAGCCGACGGTCTTCACCGGGAGTAGTAATCAGACCGAGGTGTGGTAGGCCAGAACACCCCGGTTGACCGCCGCGATCGCCTGCCGGGCGGTGGACCGCAGCTCCGGCGAAGCGCCCCCGGAGTCGGCAAGCTGACCGAGCAGATCGACGACCTGTCGGGCCCACCGGACGAAGTCACCGGCGGGCATCTCACCATCGATCTCGTGACCGCTGCCGAGCACCTTCGCCAGCGCCTCCCCCCGGGCCCACCGGTAGACGGGCCAGGCGAAACCGAGATCCGGCTCCCGGGTCGCCGTCAGCCCTCGCGCCGCCTCGTCGGCCTCGATCTCCCCCCACAGCTTCAGCGTCTCGTCCACCGCGTCGGCCACCGGCCCGCGCGGCAGCGACGCCCTCTCGTCGACATCGCGGCGCGCCTCGAACACCACCACCGACACCGCGGCGGCCAGCTCGGCCGGGGACAGCCCGTTCCACACCCCCCGGCGCAGGCACTCGGCGACCAGCAGGTCCGCCTCGGTCCAGATCCGGCCCAGCATCCGACCGGCGTCGGTGACCGCGCCGTCGCGGGCGAGGTAGCCACGCTCGGTCAGCAGCGCCACGATCCGGTCGAACGTTCGCGCGAGGGACCCGGTACGACCACTGACGCGCTCGCGCAGTTCCTCGGTGTCGCGCTCCAGCCGCCGACGCCGCTCCGCCCAGCGGGCGTGATCCTCGCGCTCCGGGCAGGCGTGGCAGGGGTGGTGACGCAGCTCGCTGCGGAGCTGGGTGATCTGGTGGTCCTCGCCGGTCGCCTGCCGGGAACGGCCCCCGCGTCGGCCAGCGTGCCGATCCAGGCCGGTGCCGCTGACCTCGGCGGCGAGATCCCGCCGGGCGCCCGGGGACCGGTGGTTGAAGTGTTTGGGCACCCGGATCCGGGCCAACACCTCGGCCGGAGTGGTGAAGTCGCCGGGGCTGACCCGCCCGGCCCAACGGTCCTGGGTGAGCACCAACGGACGGGGCTCACCGAACCCACCGGTCGCCGGGTCCAACACCACGGCCAGCCCAGCCCGCCGGCCCGACGGCACCCGGATCACGTCGCCGACCCGCAGCCGCTCCAGAGAGGCCACCGCGGCGGCCTTGCGCTGGGTCTGCCCCTGCCGGGCGATCGCCTTCTCCCGATCGGCGATCGCCACCCGCAGCGCGAAGTACTCGTCGAAGTCGCCGTGGTGGCAGGCGGCCTCCGCGCCGTACGCCTCGATGGTCTCGGTGTTGCGCTGCACCTGCCGGGCCAGGCCGACCACCGACCGGTCCGCCTGGAACTGGGCGAACGAGGACTCCAGCAGCGCCCGGGCCGGCTCCGCGCCGACCGTGCCGACCAGGTTCACCGCCATGTTGTACGACGGCCGGAAGCTGGAGCGCAGCGGATAGGTGCGGGTGGACGCGAGCCCGGCCACGTGCCGTGGGTCAATCTCCGGGGACCACACCACGACGGCGTGCCCCTCCACATCGATGCCTCGGCGGCCGGCACGCCCGGTGAGCTGGGTGTACTCCCCCGGGGTCAGGTCGACGTGCGCCTCGCCGTTGTACTTGACCAGCCGTTCCAGCACCACGCAGCGGGCCGGCATGTTGATGCCCAAAGCCAGCGTCTCGGTGGCGAAGACCGCCTTGACCAGGCCGCGGACGAACAGCTCCTCGACGACCTCCTTGAACACCGGCAGCATGCCGGCGTGGTGGGCGGCCAGGCCGCGTTCCAGGCCGTCGAGCCACTCCCAGTAGCCCAGGACCGACAGGTCCTCGCCGGGAATGGCGGTGACCCGCGACTCGACGACCCGGCGGATCTCGGCCCGTTCCTCCGCCGAGGTGAGCCGCAACCCGGCGGCGAGGCACTGCTGCACCGCGGCGGCGCAACCGGCCCGGCTGAAGATGAACAAGATCGCCGGTAGCAGACCCTCCCGGTCCAGCCGGTCGACGATGTCCGGGCGCAACGGGCCACGCCAACGCGGACCACGCCGGCCGGCACCGGGCCCGGCGCTGCGCCCCTCACCCAACTCCAGCCGCCGCGCGGTCTCCCGGGTGTAGCGCAGCAACTCCGGGTGCACGTCGTGCTTGCGGGCCGCGTCGGCGTCGTGGAACAGGTCGAACATCCGCTTGCCGACCAGCATGTGCTGCCACAACGGCACCGGCCGGTGCTCACTGACCACCACGGCGGTCTCCCCGCGCACGGTGACCAGCCAGTCGGCGAACTCCTCGGCGTTGGAGACCGTCGCCGACAACGAGACCAGGGTGACCGAAGCCGGCAGGTGAATGATCACCTCTTCCCACACTCCACCGCGGAACCGGTCAGCCAGGTAGTGCACCTCGTCCATCACCACGTACGCGAGGCCCTGGAGGGTGCTGGAGCCCGCGTAGAGCATGTTGCGCAGCACCTCGGTGGTCATCACCACCACCGGCGCGTCGCCGTTGATCGCGTTGTCGCCGGTCAGCAGGCCGACCTGCTCGGCGCCGTACCGGGCGACCAGGTCGTGGTACTTCTGGTTGGACAGCGCCTTGATCGGGGTGGTGTAGAAGCACTTGCGTCGCACCGGTGGGGTCGTCGCGTCGACGGCGGGCACCGGGTCATCGGGCCGACCCCGCAACGCCAGGTGGACGGCGAACTCCCCGACCACCGTCTTACCGGCGCCGGTGGGAGCGCAGACCAGCACACCGCTGCCCCGCTCCAGCGACTGGCACGCCTCCCGCTGGAAGTCGTCGAGGTCGAACCCCAACTCGAGGGCGAACTCGTCCAGCGCCGGAAACTGTGCGGCTTGTGCGGCCTTGCGGCGCGCCGCTGCGTACCGCTCGGCGGGGCTCGACATGGCACCAAGATTAGTGCGTGCCGCGTCATGTCACCCCACAAGGCCGTCCGGAGGCGCGGTCGGGGGCGGTCGGTAGGGTGCACGGCGTGCCGGACCATGCCGAACCGCCCCAGACCAGTCCGCCGGGCACCACCGAGCGCCGGGCGTCCCGACGCCCTGTCAAGGCGGTGCTCTTCGACTTCCACGGCACCCTGGCCCAGGTGGAGGACCCCCAGCGGTGGGTGTCGGAGGCCGCGGCGGCGTGCGGCGTCACCCTGGACCGCGTCCGCGCCACCTCGCTGGCCGACCGACTGCTCACCGCCGGTCGCGCCGGCGGGCCACTGCCGGCACGGGTGCCGCCCCGACTCGCCGAACTGTGGGCCGACCGGGACCTCTACCAACACGCCCACCGGGGCGCGTACACCGGGCTGGCCGAGACCGTCGACGCCGGCATCGACGGCTTCGCCGACGCGCTCTACGAGCGGCTGCTGACCACCGAGGGCTGGCTGCCGTACGCCGACACCGCCCCCACGCTGACCGCGTTACGCGATGCCGGGGTGCCGGTGGCGGTGGTCAGCAACATCGGCTTCGACCTGCGGCCACACTTCGACGCCTGGGGGCTGACCGACCTGGTCGGCGCGTTCGTGCTCTCGTACGAGGTGGGGCGCTGCAAGCCCGACCCGGCGATCTTCTGGCGTGCCTGCGGCATGCTGGGCGTCGACCCGGAGCAGACCCTGATGGTCGGTGACACCCCGGCGGACGCGGGCGCGGTGGCCGCCGGCTGCTCGGCGCTGGTGCTCCCGGCGGCCGAGCCGGGCCGGGAGAACGGGCTGGGCGCGGTGCTCGACCTCGCCCTGCCCGGCTGACCGACGGTGTGTGTTTCGTCAGTCGGCAATGAATCGCGGCAGGTGCACACCGCCGAGAGGTAGCCGCAGCTGAGCGCCTACCGTCGTGCCCGTGACCGAGATCCTGCTGCCCACGCCGGCACCGGCAGAAACGCCACCAGCCCGCGGCGGTGGCGTCGTCGCGGTGGGGCTGGTGCTCGGTGGGGCCCTGTCGGTGCAGTTCGGCGCCGCCGTGGCCGCGTTGCTCTTCCCGCGTACCGGGGTGGCCGGTGCGGTGACCCTGCGGCTGACCATCGCGGCGGTGCTGCTGCTCGTCGTGTGCCGGCCCCGCCTGCGCGGACACGACCGGTCGGCCTGGCTGGCGGCCGGCGCGTTCGGGCTGGCGCTGGCCGGCATGAACTCGCTGTTCTACCAGGCCATCGAACGCATCCCGCTCGGCCCGGCGGTGACGCTCGAGGTGCTCGGCCCCCTCGCGCTGTCGGTGTTCTCCGCCCGCCGACTGGCCAGCTGGGGCTGGGCGGGGCTCGCGCTGGCCGGGGTGGCCCTGCTCGGGCAGGGCGGCTTCGACAGGCTGAACCCGGTCGGGGTGGCCTTCGCGTTCGGCGCGGGCGCCATGTGGGCCGCGTACATCGTGCTGAGCGCCCGGGTCGGCGGCCGCTTTCCCGGCGCGGACGGGCTGGCCCTGGCGCTGACCGTCGCCGCGCTGGTCACCCTGCCGCTGGGCATCGTCGACGGCGGCGCGGCGCTGCTCGACCCGCGGGTGCTGGCCCTCGGCGCCGCCCTCGCCGTGCTCGCCTCCGGGCTGCCCTACACCCTGGAGCTGATGGCGCTGCGGCGGATGCCCACCGCCACCTTCGCCGTTCTGATGAGCCTCGGCCCGGCCGTCGCCACCCTCGCCGGCTGGCTGGTGCTGCGGCAGGAGTTGACAGTGCTGGAGTGCACCGCCATCGTGCTGGTGATCGTCGCCAGCATCGGCGCGGTACGGGTCAACGCAGCAGCCGCACGGCGCCCGGAACCGCGCTGATCGTCACCGGCAACTCCAGGGAGCGTTCCCCGTCGGCGTACGACGTGATGCCCTCGGCCGCCAACTCCACGGTGCGGGCCCGGAAGCTGCGCACCAGCGGATGGCTGATGTGGGTGCCCTGGTAGATGCGCGGCTTCACCCGGATCAGGGTGCGCCGGTTGACCCGACCCGCCACCACCACGTCGAGCAGCCCGTCGGTCGGGTCCGCGTCGGGGCAGATCCGCATGCCACCGCCGTACGTGGGGCAGTTGCCCACCGCCACGAGCACCGCGTCCAGGTCGTGCGGCACGCCGTCGAGGCGCAGCGTGTAGCGGCGTGGGCGCAGCCGGGCCAGCTCGACCAGGATCGCCAGGTCGTATCGGCGCGGGCCGCGGGGCCAGCGCATCCGGTTGGCCCGCTCGTTGACGATCGCGTCGAACCCGGCCGCGAGGACCGCCCCGTACCAGCGCTCGACGCCGTCGACCCCTACCATCCGGGCCAGGTCGACCGATTGACTGCGGCCGTCGCGTACCGCCTCGGCGATCACCGCCGCCGCAGCTAGGGGGTCGGCTGGAAAGCCGGTGTCCAGGGCGAAGTCGTTGCCGGTGCCGGCCGGGATCGGGCCGAACGGCACGTCGGTCCCGGCGACCGCCTGCAACGCCCGGTGCACGGTGCCGTCGCCGCCGACCGCCACCAGCGCACCCGCGCCGTCCGCGACCGCCTGACGGCATGCCGCCTCCGCCTCGCCCGGGCTGGACGCCGACAGCACTCGAAGCGGCCGACCCGCGCCGGCCAGCCCGTCCAACAATCGGGGCAGCAGTGCGCTGTACCGTCCCCGACCGGCGGACGGGTTGGTGAGCACGGCCACCGGCCCACCGGCGAGCGGGGCGCGGTCGACGGGTTCGCCGGCGACCGGGCCGGGCAGGTGGTCGTCTGCGGTCACGGGCAGCACCGTACCGGTCGGACACCCGCCGTTCACCAGGGGCAGGTGCCGTCACCAACAGTTCCGCCGCCGGCGCGGCAGGTGACGTGACGACGCCGCCCCCGAAACACGGGGACGGCGTCGGTGGACCGGTCGGCGCGGAGCCGTCAGGTCATGTCGTCGTAGCGGCGTTCGATCGGCGCCGGTTTGGCGATCGGCTCGGGTTCGCCGATCGGCGCTGCCGAGTCGACCCGCTGCCCGGCCACGACCGGGTCCGCGTCGAACTCCAACGGCGACACCTCGTCGTCGTCGATGCCGGCGTAGATCTCCTTGCCGCGCCCACGCCGCTTGTCGTTGAGGAAGGCGACGCCCACCGCACCGAAGTAGAGAGCGGAGAGGCAGATCGCCAGGGCCGTCATGCCGAACGGGTCCGGCGTCGGAGTGACCACGGCGGAGAACGCGAAGAACACGAAGATCGCCACGCGCCACCAGCTGAGCAACCGCTTCGCGCTGGCGATGCCCACGAAGTTGAGCATCAGCACGACGAGCGGGAACTCGAAGGCCACGCCGAACAACAGGATCAGGTTGGTGACGAAGGAGATGTACTTGGTGATCTCCAAGGTCGTGCTGATCTCGCTGTCCGAGATGCTGAGCAGGAACTCCAAGCCCTTGGCCGTGACGAAGTACGCCAGCACCGCACCGGCCGCGAACAGCGGCGCGGCGAGGGCGGTGAAGAAGTACGCGTAGCGCCGCTCGTGCCGGTGCAGGCCGGGGGCGATGAACGCCCAGAGCTGGTACAGCCAGATCGGCGCGGCCACGATCAACCCGACCCAGAGCGCGACCTTCAGGTTGAGCAGGAACAGGTCGGCCGGGCCGAGCTGCACGAACTCGCACTTGCCGTCGACATATCGAGCCTGCGGCAGGTCACAGTAGGGCTGCTGGAGCAGGTGCAGCACCGGCTTGGCCAACCAAAAACCGAAGCCGAAGCCGATGAGGATCGCCACGGACGCGCGGAACAGACGGTTACGCAGTTCGCGGACGTGCTCGATGAGCGTCATCGAGCCGTCGGCGGCCCGTTCGAACGACTTGGGGGCGCGTTTACGCAGTGCGAAGGCCACGGAAGTGGGGCCCTTCGGTCAGTTGTCGCGGACGCGGTGCACCGGGTCGACGACCGGCTGCTGCGGCGGGGCCTGCTGGTACGGGGCCTGCTGCGGCTGGCCAGCGTACGGCGCCTGCTGCCCGGCGTGCGGCGGCAGCGGCTGGTAGCCGGCCTGCGCGTCGGCCTTCTCGGCGAGGTCGCGGTCGTCATCCTGCAGGCTCTTGGTCTCGGCCTTGATGATTCGCAGCGACCGACCCAGCGAACGGGCCGCGTCGGGGAGCCGCTTCGCACCGAAGAGCAGGATCAGCACAACCACGAGAACAGCGATGTGCCACGGCTTGAGGGCACCCATGAGAAGCTCCAGTCGCTCTGTGTCCGGGGGGTGGTACGCAGCCCATCGTACGTGCGGATCGGCTGCCCGCCACCCGCTGGGTGGTGGTGGTCTGGGCGAGAGGGTGAAGTCTTGACCAACCCGCGATGATCCGTCAACCACCGCCGGGCGCGTACCCGATCAGCCGCGCTTGGCCTTGATCACCGCGAGCCGCTGGGACGTGGTGTCGAGCGAACGTTGGACGTCCTCGGCACGCTGTTGCAGCGCCTCGGCGGTGTCCCGCAGCGCCTCGGCCTCCGCGGCACGCCGCTGCAACGCCACGGCGGCGCGGCGCAGTCGGGGCAGCCGGGCCAGCACCGGGCGCACGGCCAACGCGAGCACCACGAGAGGTAGCAGCACCACCGCGAGCACGATCCAGATCAGCACGGCGGTCAGCCTACTGGGTGCGGCCAGCCACCGCCGGGTCACCCGACGGCGCGCGCACCGGGTCGACCTCCGGCAGCCGGGGCACGGCCGCCGGCACGGCGTACGCGTCCAGCGCGGCGGCCGCCGTCGCCCGCACCTGCTCGGCCAGCTCCACCGGGGCGACCACTGTCACCTCCGGGCCGAGGCCCAGCACGAACCGGCGGGCCCACCCCAGGTCGGTGACCCGCAGGGAGACGAGCCACTGGTCGCCGTCGCCGGCCTCCACCCGCTCGCACGGGTAGTACTCGGTGATCCACCGTTCGCCCCGACCGATGCGCAGGGTGATCAGCGGTAGGTCGGCCGAGGGGCGGAACACGCCCTCGGTGAGGTCGTGCGGGACCGCCTGCGGCGGCACCGTGGCCGGCTCGTCCAGCTCGGTGACCGCGTCGATCCGGTCTGCGCGGAACAGCCGGACGGCCTCCGCGCGCCGACACCACGCCTCCACGTACGCCCGGCCGCCGACCATCAGCATCCGCAGCGGGTCGATGACCCGCTCGGTGGTCTCGTCCCGGGCGGCCGTGTAGTAGGTGATCCGCAGGGCCCTGCCGCCCTCCACGGCGGCACGCAGCGCCTCGACCCGCGGGGCGTCCCCGGGCAACCGGACCGCCACCGGCGCACCCACCAGGTCACCCGCGGCCTCGATCTTGGCGAGGGCCCGTTCGACGGCCTCCCGGTTGGCCACCCCGGGCGTCTCGGCCAGCATCCGCAGCGCCACCACGAGGGCCAGGGCCTCGTCGGGGGTCAGCCGCAACGGCCGGTCGATGCCGGCGTCGTAGGTGATGGTCACCCGGTCACCGTCGAACGCCATGTCGATCAGGTCACCGGGGCCGTACCCGGGGAGCCCGCACACCCAGAGCAGCTCCAGATCCTCCCGGAGCTGGCGCTCGGTGACGCCCAGGTCACCGGCCGCCTCGGCGATCTCGATGCCGGGCCGGGCCAGCAGGTAGGGCACCAGGTTGAGCAGTCGGGCCAGCCGGTCGGCGGACGCGCGGGAGCCGTTGCGGGCGGCCGGGCGGGTCACCGGGCACCCCCGCCGACGGCCAGCTCGTCGTGGCGCACGGCGATCTCCTTGAGTCGTTGGATGACCGCCTCGCGGACCTCCGGTGGGTCGACGACCCGCACGTCCGGGCCGTAGCCGACGAGATGACCGGCCAGCCCGTCCGGGTCGGCGTACGGCAGGACCAGCCAGTCGCCGTCCGGCCCGGCGGTCACCTCCACCGCCCAACGCCGCAGCCCGGCGGCCCGCCCGGGCGCGGCCAGCACGGTGGCCCGACCGGTGCGCTCCACCGGACCCGACCAGCGGGCCACGTGGCTGATCAGGTCGACGTTGGCCGGCGGCTCGTACGCGCCGGGGGCGCCAGTCACCCGGACCGCGCCGACGACCCGGGACAGCCGGAAGCAGCGGGTCGCCTCCCGGTCCTGGTCGTGGCCGACCACATACCACCGGCCGCGCCAGCAGACCACGCCCCACGGTTGCAACCGTCGCCGGGTGGGCGCGTCGCGATCGGGCACCCGGTAGTCGAACCCCACCTCGCGGCGGTCCCGGGCGGCGGCGGTCAGCGGCGCGAACGCCGGGTCGACAGTGACCATCGGCTCCAGGCCGAGGGTCGCCTGCGGGTCCACGTCCACCCCGGCGGCGCGCAGCTTGGCCAGCCCCGACGACGCGGCGGCGGCCAACCCGGCGTGCTGCCACAGTCGGGCGGCGATGCCGACCGCGGCGGCCTCGTCCGGTTCGAGGAGGATGTCGGGCAGCGCGTATTCACGGTGGGCGATCCGGTAGCCGGGCTCGGCGTCGAAGGCGCTCGCCGTGCCGGTCTCCAGTGGGACACCCAGCTCGCGCAGCTCGGCCTTGTCCCGCTCGAACTTGCGTTGGAACGCCTCGTGGTCGCGCGCGTCGTCCGGATCGTGCTCGTAACCGGGCACGGTCGCGGCGATCTGCGCGGCGGTCAGGAACCGTCGCGTGGACAGCAGGCAGATCACCAGGTTGACCAGGCGTTCGGTGCGGGTCCGCGACACGCGGTAGACGCTAGCAGCCGACCCGCCCAGACCGCGCACCCGCGCGGGCGTGCCGCACACTTGTTCGGATCGGGCCTCCCCCGGCGCGTCGCCGTCAGCGGTCATAGGGTGATCCTCATGTCGCAAGCGGAGGCCAGACCCGAGAGCGAGAGCGTCGGCACCGTCGTCGTCGCCGGGGCGGCCAACCTCGCCATCGCGGTCGCCAAGCTGATCGCCGGGCTGATCTCCGGATCAGCCGCGATGCTCTCCGAGGCGGCGCACTCGATCGCCGACACCACCACCGAGGTGCTGCTCTTCCAGGCGCTGCGCCGCGGCGCCCGCCCGGCCGACCAGCGACACCCCTTCGGGTACGGCAAGGAAAGCTACGTCTGGGCGTTCTTCGCCGCCATGTTCACGTTCGTCGCCGGCGCCGGTTTCGCCGTCACCCACGGCGTCACCACGATCCTGGTGCACAAGCACAGCGGCGACTACCTGATCTCGTACATCGTGCTCGGGGTGTCGTTCGTCATCGAGTCGATCTCGCTGGCCCGGGCCGTGCGGCAGGTCCGCCGCGAGTCGCGGCGCTGGCGGACCACGCCTCGGCGGTTCCTGCGGTTGACCGCCGACACCACCGTCAAGGCGGTCTTCCTGGAGGACAGCGCGGCCCTGATCGGTCTGGTGCTGGCCGGGCTCGGCGTCGGTCTGTCGCACGCCACCGGCGACGAGGTGTGGGACGGCGTCGCGTCGATCCTGATCGGGCTCCTGCTGCTGACCGTCGCCGGGATCCTCGCCAGCAACAACCTGTCGCTGCTGGTCGGCCGGGCCGTCCCGGAGCGGCTGCGTCACGAGATCGAGCAGGATCTGGCCGGGCTGCCCGAGGTGGAACGCATCGACACCCTGTTGACCATGCAGCTCGGCCCGCAGGACATCCTGGTCGCCGCGAAGGTCGACTTCCGCGACGAGGCCACCGGCGCGCAGATCGAGGCCAGCGCCGACGAGGCCGAGCGGCTGCTCACCAACCGGTACCCGGAGATCCGCTTCGTCTTCCTCGACCCGACCCGTTCGATGCCGGGCGCCACCGGCACCGCCCGGCACACCCAGGCCGGGCCGAGCCCGGACGCCGGCGGCCCCGAGCCGGCCTGACCCACACCCGGGCGCGGGCCGCCACGCCCGCGCGGCTAGCGTGCCCGTCATGGTGCGATGGCGTACGGGGACGGTGGCGACGCTGCGACGGCAGTGGACCGGGGCGGTGGAGCTGGACGTCGACCTGCCCGACGGCACGCGGATGCGGGCCCTCGCGTACCCGGAGCTGGTCGGCACGCCCCAGCCCGGCGACCGGGTGCTGCTCAACGCGGGCGCGCTGCTGATGGGGCTGGGCACCGGCGGGTACGCCCTGGTGGTCGCCCTGCCCGACCGACTGCCGCCGGACCCGCCGGAGGTCGCCGACACCCGCGACGCCGGGCATCTGGTCAAGGCCCGCTACACGCCGTTGCAGCCGATCCTCCTCGGCGTCGACGAGGAAGCCTCCCCACACCGCGACGTACTGGCCGACGCGGACGACCTGGGCGGCCTGCCGGTGGTCACCGCCGACCTGCACTCGGCGCTCCCGGCGATCCTGGCCGGCATCCGGGCCGACGCCCCGCAGGCGCGGGTGGCGTACCTGCTCACCGACGGTGGGGCGCTGCCCGCCTGGTTCTCCCGTACCCTCGCCGGGCTGCGGGACGAGTTGGTTGGCACGATCACCGTCGGGCAGGCGTTCGGTGGCGACCTGGAGGCCACCACCCTGCACGGTGGTCTGCTCGCCGCCCGCCACGTGCTCGACGCGGACGTGGCGATCGTGGCCCAGGGGCCCGGCAACCTGGGCACCGGCACCCGGTGGGGCTTCTCCGGCGTCGCCGTCGGCGAGGCGGTCAACGCGATCGCCACGCTGGGCGGGAAGCCGGTCGGCTCGCTGCGCATCTCCGACGCCGACGCCCGCCCCCGACACCGGGGCGTGTCACACCACAGCCTCACCGCGTACGGACGGGTGGCGCTCGCCGCGGCGGAGCTGGTGGTGCCCGACGACCTGGACCCGGCCCTTGCCGCCGAGGTGGACGCGGCGCTGGCGCCCCTGGCGACCCGACACCGGATCGTCCGGGTGCTCACCGACGGTCTGGACGCCGCGCTGCGGGCCAGCGCGGTACCCCTGTCCACCATGGGCCGTGCCCTCGACGCCGACCACGCCTACTTCCTGGCAGCAGCCGCCGCCGGCCGCCACGCGGCAACCCTGCTCCCCTGACCCTGCCCAGCCCGCGTCGATCATGAGGTTATTGCGCTCCGCCTCGGCGTGTCATGGCAATAACCTCATGATCATCGCGGGCCGAAGAGGGTGCGTGCGGGTCAGGCCAGGAAGATCAGGGCTAGCCAGCCGCCCACGATGAGCGCCAGCGCCAGGGCCAGCACCCACGTCGGCACTGTGTAGTCACCGCGCCGGTTACGGTCGACCTCGGCGCGGATCTTCTCCCGCCGGCGTTCGATCCAGTTCTGCCGCTCGGTGCCGCGCTCGGGGCGGTCGGAAGGTCCAGGAGTCGTCATGGCGCGCTCAGCTTAACCGCTCGGTGCGCCGGGCTGACCGGCCCCGGCGACGCAGCGCGTCGACGGGGCCGGCAACCGGTCACATGCTGGCGATCAGCCGCTCCACCCGTTCGTCGTACGCCCGGAACGGGTCCTTGCAGAGCACGGTGCGCTGCGCCTGGTCGTTGAGCTTCAGATGCACCCAGTCGACGGTGAAGTCCCGACGCTTTTCCTGGGCGTGCCGGATGAACTCGCCCCGCAGCCGAGCCCGGGTGGTCTGCGGCGGGGTCTCCTTGGCCTCGAAGATCTCCGGGTCGGTGGCCACCCGGTCGACGTCGCCGCGGCGCTCCAGGAGCCCGTAGAGGCCCCGGCCGCGGCGCACGTCGTGGTAGGCCAGATCCATCTGTGCCACCCGGGGGTGCGACAGCGGCAGGTCGTGCTTGCGCTGGTAGCGCTCGATCAACCGCAACTTGCTGACCCAGTCGATCTCCCGGGAGACCGGCTCCAGGTCGCCGCTCTCCACCGCGTTGAGCACCCGGCCCCACAGCTCGACGACCCGCTTGGCGGCCTGGTCGCCGCCGCGCCGCTCGACGAACTCGGTGGCCTTGGCGAGGTATTCCTGCTGGATGTCCAGGGCGCTGACCTCCTTGCCGTTGGCCAACCGCACCTTGCGCCGGCCGGTGATGTCGTGCGACACCTCCCGGATGGCCCGGATCGGGTTCTCCAGGGACAGGTCGCGCATCACCACCCCGGCCTCGATCATCCGCAGCACGATGTCGGCGGTGCCGACCTTGAGCAGCGTGGTGACCTCGTTCATGTTGGAGTCGCCGACGATCACGTGCAGCCGTCGGTAGCGCTCGGCGTCAGCGTGCGGCTCGTCGCGGGTGTTGATGATCGGGCGGCTGCGGGTGGTCGCCGAGGAGACGCCCTCCCAGATGTGCTCGGCCCGCTGCGAGAGGCAGTAGACCGCGCCGCGTGGAGTTTGCAGGACCTTGCCGGCCCCGCAGATCAACTGCCGGGTGACCAGGAACGGGATGAGCACGTCGGCGAGCCGGCCGAACTCGCCGTGTCGGGAGACCAGGTAGTTCTCGTGGCAGCCGTACGAGTTGCCGGCCGAATCGGTGTTGTTCTTGAACAGGTAGATCTCACCCGCGATGCCCTCGTCGTGCAGCCGCTTCTCCGCGTCGACGAGCAGGCCCTCCAGGATCCGCTCGCCGGCCCGGTCGTGGGCGACGAGATCGGTCACCGAGTCGCACTCCGGTGTCGCGTACTCCGGATGCGACCCGACGTCCAGGTAGAGCCGGGCCCCATTGCGTAGGAAGACATTGCTCGACCGGCCCCAGGACACCACGCGACGGAACAGATACCGCGCGACCTCGTCCGGGGACAGCCGCCGCTGCCCGCGATAGGTGCAGGTGACGCCGTACTCGGTCTCGAGGCCGAAGATTCGCCGCTCCATGGTGAGACATTAGCCGCCCGGAGGCCCGGTTCGTCACTGTCAGACCACAGGTCGTGCCCCGAGCGCGGTCACATACCGGTTGAGTGCGACATTCCGTCCGGACCGAGGCTCGCCGTGAACTGCCGGCAGCTGTCGTACTCCGGAAGCAGACCCCGCTCGCGGACCTGCGCCAGAGTCGGCGCCGCGTCGTCGCGCGCGGACAGCAGTGGAACGTCGGCGGGCCACTCGATGCCCAACTCCTCGTCCAGCGGGTGCACGGCGTGCTCGCCGGTCGGGTTGTAGGTGGTCGAGCAGAGGTAGCTCAACGTCGCGTCGTCGGTCAACGCGCAGAACCCGTGCCCCAGCCCCTCGCTGAGGTAGACCGCCCGACGGTCGGTGTCGTCCAGCCGGACGCCCTCCCAACGACCGAAGGTCGGCGAGCCGACCCGCAGGTCCACGACCACGTCGAGGACAGCGCCCCGCACGCACGTCACGTACTTGGCCTGCCCGGGCGGGACGTCGGCGAAGTGGACGCCGCGCACCACGCCGCGCGCGGAGACCGACAGGTTGGCCTGGGCCAGCCGGAGCGGATGCCCCACCACCTCGGCGAGCTTGTCGAAGCGGTACCACTCCATGAACATGCCGCGCGGGTCACCGTGCTGCTGGGGGATGATCTCCCAGGCACCCTCGATGCTCAGCTCCCGGATCTTCACCAGGAACCCCCGTCGTTGCCGGCCTGATCGCTGAGCAGACCGAGCAGGTAGGTGCCGTAGCCGCTCTTGGTCAGCGGCTCGGCGAGCGCGCGCAGCTGTGCGTCGTCGATCAGGCCGGCCCGCCAGGCGACCTCCTCGATGCAACCGATCTTGAGACCCTGCCGCTCCTCGACCACCCGGACGAACTCGGCGGCCTGCATCATCGAGCTGAACGTGCCGGTGTCCAGCCAGGCGGTGCCCCGATCCAGCACCGTCACCGCCAGCTCCCCGGTCTCCCGGTACACCTCGTTGACCGCCGTGATCTCCAGTTCGCCGCGGGCGCTCGGGGTGAGCTTGCGGGCGATGTCCACCACCCGGTTGTCGTAGAAGTAGAGGCCGGGCACCGCGTAGCGGGACTTCGGCCGGGCCGGCTTCTCCTCGATCGAGAGCACCCGACCATCGGCGTCGAAGTCGACCACGCCGTACTCCTGCGGGTTGGCCACCTGATAGGCGAAGACCCGCCCACCGACCAGGTCACTGTGGTCGGCGAGCTGCCCACCCAGACCCACGCCGTGGAAGATGTTGTCGCCGAGGACCAACGCCACCGACTCGGCGCCGATGAAGTCCGCGCCGAGGATGAACGCCTGCGCGATGCCCTCCGGGCGCTCCTGACTGACGTACTCCAGCCGCAGCCCGAACTGGCTGCCGTCGCCGAGCAGCCGACGGAACTGGTCCTGATCGTCCGGAGTCGTGATCACCAGAATCTCCCGGACCCCGGCCATCACCAGGGTGGAGAGCGGGTAATAGATCATCGGCTTGTCGAAGACCGGCATCAGCTGCTTCGAGACCGCCCGGGTGATCGGCCAGAGCCGGGACCCGGTGCCGCCGGCAAGTAGGATTCCGCGCATCGGGGAAGCCTAGCCGCACCCGGGCACGTCGTGCGGGGGTCACACACCAGGCGCCGCCCCGCCCGTCGCGTATACTTCCGGACCCGTGAGGATCCTCGTCACCGGCGGAGCCGGATTCATCGGGTCGGAGTACGTTCGCCTGCTGCTGGGCAAGCCCCTCGGCAGCGCGGAGAGCGTGCCGACGCTCGAGCCGGCCGTCGTGACCGTGCTGGACAAGCTGACCTACTCGGGCAACCTGGCCAACCTCGAGCCCGTCCGCGACGACCCGCGACTGCGCTTCGTGCAGGGCGACATCTGCGACCCGGTGGTTGTCGACGAGGCGGTGGCCGACCACGACGTGATCGTGCACTTCGCCGCCGAGTCACACGTCGACCGTTCCATCGCGGGCGCCGCGCCGTTCGTCACCACCAACGTGCTGGGCACCCAGACGCTGCTCGACGCGGCGCTGCGCCACGGCACCAGACGATTCGTGCACGTCTCCACCGACGAGGTCTACGGCTCGATCGACGAGGGCTCCTGGACCGAGACCTGGCCACTCGCCCCCAACTCGCCGTACTCGGCATCCAAGGCCGGCTCCGACCTGCTCGCGCTGTCGTACCACCGCACCCACGGCATGGACGTGGTCGTCACCCGCTGCTCCAACAACTACGGCCCGTACCAGTTCCCCGAGAAGGTCATCCCGCTGTTCGTCACCAACCTGCTCGACGGTGGCACCGTCCCCCTCTACGGCGACGGCGGCAACATCCGTGACTGGCTGCACGTGCACGACCACTGCCGGGGCATCGCCCTCGTCCAGCAGAAGGGCCGTGCCGGTGAGGTCTACAACATCGGCGGCGGCACCGAGTTGACCAACAAGGAACTCACCGGCCTACTCCTGGACGCCTGCGGCGCCGGGTGGGACCGGGTCGTCCCGGTCACCGACCGCAAGGGCCACGACCGCCGGTACTCCCTCGACATCAGCAAGATCAGCGAAGAGCTCGGCTACCACCCCAGCATCACCCTCGACCAGGGCCTCGCCGACACCGTCCGCTGGTACCGGGACAACCGCACCTGGTGGGAACCTCTCAAGTCCGCGCCGACCGCATGACCCGACTCCTCGTCACCGGCGCGGGCGGGATGCTCGGCCGGGACCTGGTCGCCGTGCTGGGTGCACGACCCGACCTCAAGGTGACCGCCGCCACCCGCGCCGACCTCGACATCACCGACCCCGCCGCGGTCCGCACCGCCGTCGCTGGGCACGACCTGGTGATCAACGCTGGCGCGTGGACCAACGTCGACGCCGCCGAGGCCGACGAGGCCGCGGCGACGGCAGTCAACGGCCACGCCGTGGCCAACCTGGCCGCGGCATGCGCCACCGACGGAACACGGCTGATCCAGATCTCCACCGACTACGTCCTCGCCGGCAACGCGGACGCCCCGTACCCGGAGGACGCGCCCATCGCGCCGGTCAACGCCTACGGCCGCAGCAAGCTGGTCGGCGAACAGGCCGTCGCGCGGCTACTGCCCGACACCGGGTACGTCGTACGCACCGCCTGGCTCTACGGCGCGCACGGCCCGAACTTCGTGGCCACCATGCTCCGACTCGCCACCCAGCACGAACACCTCGACGTGGTCGACGACCAACACGGCCAACCCACCTGGTCGTACGCGCTCGCCGAACGGCTCGTCGCGCTCGCCGACGCGGCGCTGGCCGGTCACGCGCCGCCCGGCGTCTACCACGGCACCTGCGCCGGGCAGACGACCTGGTACGGGTTGGCGCGCGCCGCGTTCACGCTGGCCGGACTGGACCCGGACCGGATCCGACCCACCACCAGCGACCGGTATCCACGTCCCGCTCCACGGCCTGCGTACAGTGTGCTAGGGCACAGCCGCTGGGCAGCCGTGGGTCTACCCCCGCTTCCAGACTGGCACAGCGCCCTGGTTGACGCGTTCCACTCCCCCGCTCCACCCGCCCCGTGGAAGGTCGCATGAAGCTCACCCTCGTCACCGGCCTGACCGGCCTGCTGCTCCTCGGCACCATCGTCGAGCTGTTGCGCCGCCGTCAGCTGCGCGAGAAGTACGGCATGCTCTGGCTCGCCGTACTGATCATTGTGATTCCGCTGTCCCTTTTCCCCCGGCTGCTCGACAACGTCGCCGAACTCCTCGGCGTCGCCTCCGGTGTCAGCCTGGTGCTCTTCCTTGGCATCGTCTTCCTGCTGTTGGTGTGCGTGCACCTGAGCTGGGAGGTCAGCGCCCTGGAAGAAGAGACCCGCACCCTGGCCGAAGACTTCGCCCTGCTCCGCGCTGAGATCGACGCGGACCGGGCAGCCCGAGACGAACTGGTGTCGACCGATGGTTAACGGCAAGCGCACATTGATCATCATCCCGGCTCTCAACGAGTCGGGCTCGATCGCCGACGTCGTCGGCGAGGTCCGCGGCGAACTGCCCGGCGTCGACGTGCTCGTCGTCGACGACGGCTCCACCGATCGCACCGCCGCCGTCGCCGCCGCCGCCGGTGCCCTGGTCGCCAAACTGCCGTACAACCTCGGCGTCGGTGGGGCCATGCGCCTCGGCTACCGCTACGCCCGTGACCACGACTACGACGTCGCCATCCAGATCGACGCCGACGGCCAGCACGACCCCCGGTACGTGCCGAAGCTCGTCGACCTGCTCGACGACAACGACCTCGTCATCGGTGCCCGCTTCGCCGGTGAGGGCGACTACAACGTCCGCGGCCCCCGCCGCTGGGCGATGGTCATGCTCTCCGCCGTGCTGTCCCGCGTCGCCCGCACCAAGCTCACCGACACCACCTCCGGCTTCCGGGCCGCCAACCGGCGGGTCATCGAGATGTTCGCCAGCTGGTACCCGGCCGAATACCTCGGCGACACGGTGGAGACCCTGGTGCACACCGCTCGCCGCGGCTTCCGCATCCGCCAGGTGCCGGTCGCCATGCGCAAGCGGATGGCGGGCACGCCCAGCCACTCCCCCGCCAAGGCGATGGTCTACCTCGGCCGCGCGTTCGCCGTTCTCACGCTGGCGCTCATCCGCCGGTGATCCGACGGCTACTGAGCCTGGTCCCGCCCGGCACCGTCGCTGTCGGTGCCGGGCTGGCCCTTCTCGGGCTCGCCTCCTACGTTCACCTCGCCGTCGCCGGCCACAGCCTCAGCCAGGCCGACTACTCGTCCCTGTCAGTGCTCTGGTCGATCGTGTTCACCCTCGGCATCGGCGTGTTCATGCCGATCGAGCAGGAGGTCGCCCGGGTCGTCGCCGCCCGACACAGCCAGGGGCTACCGCCCGGCCCGGTGCTGGCCCGCGGCGTCACCGTCGCCGCCGTGATGCTCGCGGTACTGGTGTTGGCCGTCACCATCGGCCGCCAGCCGCTCGCCGACAAGCTCTTCGCCGGTGACGGCAACCTGGTCACCGTGCTGATCGGCGCACTCGCCGCGATGGCCGTCGCCTACGCCACCCGTGGCGTCCTCTCCGGCCTGCAACTGTTCCCCTGGTACGGCGCTCAACTCGGGATCGACGGCGGCCTGCGGATCATCATGGTGGCCCTGCTCGGGCTGGCCGGAGTGACGTCGCCCGTCTGGTACGGGCTCGTACTCGTCGCCGCCCCCCTGGTCAGCGTCCTCCTCACCCTGCCACCGGTGCTGCGCGCCATCGGCGGAGGCCCGCCGGTCGCCTGGGCCACGCTGCTACGCGGCCTCGGCCTGCTCACCGCCTCCAGCCTGCTCTCCCAGGTCGTGGTGAACATCGGGGTGATCAACGTACAGCTGCTCTCCCCCTCCGACGCGGCAGCCGCCGGCGCACTGCTCTCCGCCCTCGTGCTGGTCCGCATCCCCCTGTTCGTCTTCGGCTCCCTGCAGGCGTCACTGCTGCCCGGCCTGGCCACCACCGCCACCACCGGCGACCAGGCTGGCTTCCACAGCCTGCTTCGTCGGGCGCTCGGCATCGTCACCGCGCTCGGCCTCGCCGGCGCCCTCGGCGCCGTGCTGCTCGGCCCATGGTTGGTCGGCACCCTCTTCGACGCACCCGGCGTCCTCGGTCACGGCGACTTCGCCTGGCTGGCGGCCGCCACGCTCGCCTACCTGTGGGCGATGGTGCTCGGTCAGGCCCTGCTCGCCCTCGACCGGCACCGCGCCCAGGCCCTCGCCTGGACCGCCGGCGTCGCCGCCCTGATCGCCGTGACGCTGATCCCGGCTCCGGTCACCCTGCGAGTCGAACTGGCGTACACCATCGGCTCCGTCATCGTGGCCGCCACCATGGCGATGCTGCTGCGTGGCGGCTTCAGCCGACCCACCACCCCCGCCCGGCCGCTCGCCGAGGCCGTTGCCCCTGCCGCATCCGGAGGCATCCGATGACCCGACCCCGGGTGAGCGCCGTCATGCTCGCCTACGGCCCGGAGCCCTACCTCGTCGACGCCGCCCAGGCGGTGCTGGCCAGCACCGACGTCGAGATCGACCTCATCGTCGTCGACAACGGCTGCACCGGCGACGGCATCGACATCGTCAAGGGCCTGCCCGGGGTGCGGGTGATCCGACCGGAGGAGAACACCGGCTACTCAGGTGGCTGCCGGGTCGGCGCCGCCGAAGCCACCGGTGACTGGCTCGCGTTCGTCAACTCCGATGCCGTCGTCGCACCCGACGCCCTGGCCAAGACCACCGCCGTGGCCGCCGAAGCGGGCGTAGGCGCGGCCATGGCGTCGATCCGGTTGGCCGACACTCCCGAGCTGATCAACACCAGCGGCAACCCGCTGCACTTCACCGGCCTCTCCTGGGCCGGCGGCAACGGCGAACCGGCCAGCAACCACGCCGAACGCCGTGCCGTGCCCTCCCTCAGCGGCTGCTGCTTCGTGATCAGCCGACAGCTCTGGCGCGAGCTCGACGGCTTCGCCGCCGAATACTTCGCGTACCACGAGGACACCGAACTCAGCCTGCGACTGTGGCAGCGCGGACTACGACTGGAGTACGTGCCGGACGCCGTCGTGCGGCACCACTACGAGTTCTCCCGCAACGCCCTGAAGCTCTACCTGGTCGAGCGGAACCGACTGGTCACCCTGCTCACCGCCTACGAGGCGCGGACACTCGTGGTGCTCGCCCCGGCGCTGCTGCTCACCGAGGCCGCCATGCTCACCGCCGCGGTCGCCGGCGGCTGGTCCCGGCAGAAGCTGCGGGGTTGGGGCTGGTTGTGGCGCAACCGCGACTGGGTTCGCGGCCGTCGACGGCAGCTACAGGCTGAACGCCGGGTGCCGGACGGGGTCATCGCGAAGCTGATGACCGGTCGGGTCACGCCCTCCGGTGTGCCGACCACACCCGGCCTGGGAGCGTTCAACGCCGTCGCCGGCGGTTACTGGGCCCTGGCCCGGCCCCTGCTGCGCCGAGGATGACCGCTGGTGCCGGCCCCGGAACACGGGGCCGGCACAGGCGGGCAGAACCCTAGCGCTCGCCGCCCTCCGCGGGCCGGTCCTCCAGGTCCGCGGAACCGGCCGACGACGTCGGCTTGTGCCCCTCCGTGGTCGGCACGACCGGCTCGGCGGGACCGCCCGCCGCGTCCGCCGCCTGCCCCTCGGCCGTCGCATCCCCGTCCAACAGAGCCGTCAGCGCGGCACCGGTGATCCGCCGGAACGTGCGTCCGATCCGCTGACGGTCCAGGACCGCCACCTCGAGCTGGTTCGCGGCGATCGTCCGGGCGGCACCGCCCTCACCACCGGCGCTGCTCAACGCCTGCACCGCCACCCTGACCGCCTCGGCCAGGGACATGTCCGCCCGATGCTCCGACTTCAACACACCGGTGATCGCCTCGGCCTGACCACCCATGGCCATCCGCCCCGGCTCGTCGTTCACCGAACCGTCATAGGTCAGCCGGTACAGCTCGTCCGCCTCCGGGGTGGCACCGACCTCCGCCACGCAGATCTCCACCTCGAACGGCTTCGACTGCTCGGTGAAGATGGCACCCAGGGTCTGCGCGAACGCGTTGGCCAGCGCCCGACCAGTGACGTCACGCCGGTCGTAGCTGAGCCCGTTCAGGTCGGCCATCCGGACTCCGGCGCGGCGCAGGTTCTCGAACTCGTTGTACCGGCCGACCGCGGCGAACCCGATCCTGTCGTAGATCTCGCTCACCTTGTGCAGGGCGCTGGAAAGGTTCTCCGCGACGAAGAGGACCCCGCCGGAGTAGCTGAGGACCACCGCGCTGCGACCCCGAGCGATGCCCTTGCGGGCCAACTCGGAGCGGTCGCGCATGATCTGTTCGGGAGAGGCGTAGAACTGCATGGCCACGTCGGCGGTTCTCCTTACGGCGCTGTGCTGACGACTGCTGACTGGTGAGGTGCGGGTCTCAACCGCCCGGGTTCTCCATCCGGCCGGCAACCACGCCCTCGGCGATCGCCGCCGTCTCGGGGTCGGTCAACCGGCGGGTGCCCTCGGCGGTCGCGGTCATCACCACGGGGTAGATCCGGCGGGTCAGATCCGGCCCACCGGTCGCGGTGTCGTCGTCGGCGGCGTCGTAGAGCGCCTCGACCGCCAGCCGCGTCGCGTCCTCGACGGACAACCCGGCCCGGAACCGCTTCTTCAACGCGGACTTCGCGAACAGCGACCCGGACCCGATCGCGTCGTAGCCGGTCTCCTCGTACGGGCCACCGGTCACGTCGAAGCTGAAGATCCGACCGGCTCGCGCCGGGTCGGAGGCGGCCAGGTCGAACCCGGCGAAGAGCGGCACCACTGCCAACCCCTGCATGGCCGCCCCCAGATTGCCCCGGATCATCGAGGCCAACCGGTTAGCCTTACCGTCCAACGAGAGCATCGCGCCCTCGATCTTCTCGTAGTGCTCCAGCTCCACCTGGAACAGTCGCATCAGCTCGATGCCGATACCGGCGGTGCCCGCGATGCCGACCAGCGAGTACGCGTCGGCGGGGTGCACCTTCTCGATGTCGCGCTGCGCGATCAAATTGCCCATGGTGGCCCGTCGGTCGCCCGCCATCACCACACCCTCGGCCGCCGCGATGGCGACGATGGTGGTCGCGTGGGGCGCCAGGTCGGCGGCCATGCCCGGCGGCAGCGGTCGCCGACCGGGCAACATCTCGGGGGCCACCCGACTCAGAAACGTCGTGAAGGAGGACGTCCCCGCGTTGGTGAACACATCTGGAAGACGCCCGGATGGATCAAAGCCCGCTGCCACGTGGTTCCTCTCAGGTACGTGATCGCCCTGGCCAGCCTCATGGGACTGTCACGGAACTGGCCAAGACCACCGTTGCAGTTGAAGCAGAGTATCCCGCGCACCCATCCGGTGCGATGATGGTGGTCCAGATGTTGCGGGTCGGCGCCGCCGCAGATCGCGCAGACCCCGCCCTGCTCGGCCAGGAGCTCCTGAAACTCTTTCTCACCCACGCCGTACCGGCGCCGCAGGTGGGGCAGCCACTCGCCGCAATCGCGGCAGCGGCGGTGGCCATCCCGGTCATCCAGAGGACGGGGCTGTCCGCTTTGCGCCCTTATGCCCTACTGGCCGCCTTTTTGCACGTATCCCCTCACAAATTCTTCTGCGTTCTCTTCGAGGACGGAGTCGATCTCGTCGAGAAGGTCGTCGACGTCCTCGGTGATCTCGGCGTGCCGCTCGGCCACCTCGGGGTTGGCCTCGGTGGTGACGTCCTCGATTTCCTCGCCCTGACGGGACTTGCCGGACTGCGACTGGCCGCCGCTGTCATGAGTGGCCATGGCTGTCTCCTCCACGATCGTCTGAGAAGAAATCTACCCCGTGCAGACGACAGAAAGCCCTCACGTCCGCCGTGTTCGGGTCGGGGGCCTTCAATTGCCGTGCAGCGGTCAGCTCCGAGGAGACGAGGCATCTGCCGGTGCCGGGCCCGGCACCGGCACCGGGACCCGCTCCGGCTTACGCTGCTCCTCCCCCGACGCCTCCGCCGGAGGTGCCCCGCGCCGCAGGCGGGGTGTCCAGTCCTTGAACCGCAACGCCTGCTTCTCCACCAGATGCCAGGACAGGAACGCCAGGACGACGGTGAAGACCATGACCACCGCGAAGTAGCCGACGAACCCCCAGGCAGCCGCCCCCAGCCAGGCCAGCATCTGCTGCACGACGAAGGAGTAGATGTAGATGCCGTACGAGTAGTCGTTCTTCTGGCCCACGCGGTGCAGCAGCCGTGGCAACCGGACCGCGAGGTAGAGGATGGCGTACTCGTAGGCGAGCAACGCCGGGCCGAACAGGTGGCCCTCCAGGGTCTGCCAGCCCGTCACCACGATGGCGAGCACGCCCAGGACGTCGCTGATGGGCAGCTTGTCGCTGTAGAGGTCCGCCACGGCGCCCACCAGGAACATGAAGCCGAACCGCAGGAACCAGATCTTGCTGAGTGTGCCGAGCAGCGGCAACGTGCCGACGGAGCCGCTGGTGAAGTATGTCGATCCGCCGAAGCGCAGCGCCTCGTACTGGTTCCACAGCAGCAGACCGAAGACGAGAACGGCGGCCGCGAGCACCAGCCAGCGGGCCCGACGCAGCACCGCCACCACGGCCAGCGACGCCACGATCAGGTAGCAGAAGATCTCGTAACTGAGCGTCCAGAGTGAGCCGTCGAGAACGCTCTTACGCACCAGGTCGCCGTACGGCGTGTCCCGGAAGACGTCCATGATCCCCTGTTGGCGGTAGCCACCCCACCAGTTCGCCTGCAGGAAGTTGACCACGCCGGCCGGGTGTCGCCACAGGCCGTCCAGGTTGCCGCGATCGGCGTACCAGACGATCGGGGCCACCACGAAGCCGATGAACAGCAGACACACCCAGAGGCCCGGCCAGATCCGCAGGGCGCGGTGCCACAGGTAGCGGGGCAGGCTGGCCCTCCGGGCGCTGCGGGTGATGAGGAAGCCAGAGATGCCGAAGAAGCCGGCCACCCCCAGACCGGCCACGTCGACGACCTCGGTCAACGGTCGGGCGTACCCGATCACCGCGGTGTGCGCGAGGACGACCGCGACGGCGAAGCAGAGCCGCAGGAAGCCGAAGCTGTTGGCACGCCCGGCGTACGCGTTCGACAGCGGTACAACGGTCATCGCACGCAGGCCAACCTGCCGGGCTGAGGGGAGCATCGCATCACCGTGTGGGTCGACGGATCGGGGGACGGCCTAGCATGCCACAGAGCGATTCCCGGCGGAGGCACCGGATCTCAGCCCCCGGTCAACGTCTCCAACAGGTCCTTGGCGCTGGCGCAGCGATCGAACAACGCCCCAACGTGGGCGCGGGTGCCCCGCTCGGGTTCCATCATCGGCACCCGGACCAACGACTCCCGGCCCACGTCGAAAATCACCGAGTCCCAGCTCGCGGCGACCACCTCGGAGGCGTACTGGGCGAGGCAGCGACCGCGGAAGTAGGCCCTGGTGTCCTCCGGTGGCTCGGTCATCGCGCTGCGCGTCTCGTCGTCGGTGAGCAGCGTCTTCATCGCCCCCCGGCTGACCAGGCGGTGGTAGAGGCCCTTCTCCGGCCGGACGTCGGAATATTGGAGGTCGACGAGCTGGAGCTTGTGCGAGCCCCAACCGAGCTTCTCCCGCTCCCGGTAGCCCTCCAGCAGTCGCAGCTTGGCCACCCAGTCCAACTCGTCGGCGCAGAGCATCGGGTCCCGGCCGAGCCGGTCCAGGACGCTCTCCCAGCGGTCGAGCACGTCGATGGTCTGCTCGTCGGCGTCGGTGCCGTACCGGTCGTCGACAAAGGACCGGACCCGCTCCAGGTACGCCCATTGCAGGTCGAGGGCGGTGAGCCGGCGGCCGTCGCGCAGTCGCATGCGGTGCGTCAGGGCGGGGTCGTGGCTGACGGCGCGCAGTTCGCTGACCGGGTCGGCGATGCCGAGGTCTGCGCCGAGGGCCTTTTCCTCGATCATGGTGAGGATCAGCGCGGTGGTGCCGACCTTGAGGTAGGTGGAGATCTCGGAGAGGTTGGCGTCGCCGATGATGACGTGCAGCCGGCGGTACTTGTCGGCGTCGGCGTGCGGCTCGTCCCGGGTGTTGATGATCGGCCGCTTGAGGGTGGTCTCCAGGCCGACCTCGACCTCGAAGAAGTCGGCACGCTGGGAGATCTGGAAACCGCTCTGGCCGCCGTCCTGGCCGATGCCGACCCGGCCGGCGCCGCAGACGATCTGCCGGGTGACGAAGAACGGCGTCAGGTACGCCACGATGTCGGCGAACGGCGTCTGCCGGCGCATCAGGTAGTTCTCGTGGGCACCGTAGCTGGCGCCCTTGTTGTCGGTGTTGTTCTTGTAGAGGTGGATCGGCTGGGTGCCCGGGATGGTGGCGGCACGGCGGGAAGCCTCGGCCATCACCCGCTCGCCGGCCTTGTCCCAGCGCACGATGTCCCTGGGGGTGGTGACCTCGGGGGTGGAGTATTCGGGGTGCGCGTGGTCCACGTAGAGCCGTGCGCCGTTGGTGAGTATCACGTTGGCCAGGCCGAGGTCTTCGTCCGCGAGGGCCTCGGCGGGGTCGTACGCGGCACCGGAGTAGGTGAAGCCGCGGGCGTCGCGCAGCGGCGACTCTTCCTCGTAGTCCCACCGGGCCCGGCCGCCCCGGTTGAGTTCCGGGCGTGCCCCGTAGGCGTTGACCACCTGCGATGAGGTGACCATCGGGTTGGCTCCGGCCTGCCCGGGCACTGAGATGCCGTACTCGACCTCGGTGCCCATGATCCGTCTTACGCTCATCGACCTACCCGCTTCGCTCGCCCGACCCGGTCCACCGTCAGGTCGAGCGTAGTCCGCCCTGAGCACCTGCACTCTGTAGGTGAGTGCCGGCGGGCCGCGACAGTTCGCCGGATTCGGTGTCGGAATGCCCAGGGGGCGGCGTCAGGTCGTCGGTCGCGGCGGAGCCGGTGGTCCAGACGAGCCAACCGAACAGCACCAGGCCGACGCTGGCGCTCAGCAGCGGGATCACCGAGCCGACCACCGGGTGCCAGTCGCCGGCGAGGGGGTTGAGGCTGCTCAGCCCGATGTTGGCGGGCAGGCCGTTCTGCCAGCGGACCATCGTGTACGCCAGGCAGAACAGCTGGATCGGCAGGAGGAGCAGGACGGCGAGTCGGGTGAACGAGCGGGCCCGGGCGACCTCGAAGCCGCGTTGTTCGGCGATCCACGCGGCGTAGAGCAGAACGCCGACCAGCATGGGCAGCATGTAGCGGCCCTGGGTGACGAAGCCGCTCTCGTTGACCAGGGCGATCTGCATGAGGGAGGGGACGGCCACGCCGCCGCCGAGCAGCACGAGCAGGCGCCACCGGTCGAGCGTGCTGCCCCAGACGACCCCGATGAGCAGCAGCGCTCCGGCGACGAGCTGCCAGATCAGGTAGGGCGGGGCGGGCATCCGGGTGTCCAGCCAGGAGGTGACCCCGACGATCTGGTCGAGGTATCCCCGCCACCGGTCGGCCTCACGCAGGGCCGCCTGCCCGTAGGTGAGCCGGTCGGCGGAGTAGTTGCCGAGGTCGGAGGTCTGCTGGCGGACGGACCAGGCGAGCACGGCGAGAGTGGACAGGACGATGCCACCAGCCCAGAGCTGCGCGGCCCGGTCCCGCAGTAGGCCGAGGAGGTTGCCGCGGCGCAGCGGGAAGGCGAACGCGATGAACGCGGTCGCCAGCCACAGCGGGCCGGTCTGGCGCAGCACAGCGAGGAGCAGCGCGCTGATCCCGACGAGGACGATGAGGCCACGCCGTGGGCCGGGTGGACCGAGGAGCAGGGGGATGACCGCGCTGAAGAAGGCGATGCCGGCGGCGATCTCCAGGCCGTTCGGGTTGACCGCGCTGGCCATGTGCACGGCCATCGGGGTGGTGACGACGAGCAGGGCGCCCATCATGAGGCCGCGGCGGGACCGGTTGCGGATCACGACGTACGCGCAGGCGAGCAGCGCGGCGGAGCACAGGGCGCTGATCATGCGGGCGAGCAGGACGCCGGACCAGCCGGGCCAGAGCACGGTGGGTGCGCCGACGAGGGCGTAGTAGGCGGGGAAGTAACGACCGGCCCCGGTGCCGGCGCGGGTCGGTGTGTCGTCGCTGCTGGGGGGCTGGGCGCAGGCCGCCGAGACTTCCTTCTTGAACTGCCAGCACTGCTCGCGGACGAGACCACCGGGAACGGTCTGGAAGGCGCCGGTGCCCTTCTTCGCGTCGGCGGGCGGTGGCGCGATCTGCCCGGCGGCGACGCCGGCCGCTCGGACGATGTGCTCCCGCTCGTCCGGGGTGCCGTCATACGGGGCGGCCATCGACCAGGCGAAGATGATCAGGAAAAAAGCGGCGAAGGCGAGGGCCCAGTGTCGTCGGCCTGTGCTGATGGTGACCGCCGGGCTTCCGCTGGTGGCCGGCAACGTCGCTCTTCCGGGATCAGGCACGTCAACCTCGCGGCTCGCGCGGGCAGGCCCCGCTGGGTAGATGGACAGACGATAGACTCCCTCGTCGTCCTCACCGCTCCGGGTCCCCCCTTGGAGAACTCTTTGCTGTCACCTGTTGCCGAGTCCGTCCGCCACCTGTCCCGACACAGCGCTGTGCGGTTTCTGGTCGTCGGGGGTCTGAGCGTCGCCGTGGACACGGGATCACTCTTCGTGTACCACGGAGTTCTCCGGATCGTCCTGCCGGTTGCGGCCGGGATGTCGTTCCTGACCTCGTTCTGGGTCAACTTCGGGCTGAACCGGGCGTGGTCGTTCGGCTCGTCCGCCCAGATGGTGCCGCAGGTGGGGCGCTACTTCGCGCTGGTCCTCGCGAACCTGACCGCCAACGTGGTGCTGGTGTCCGCGTTGACCTGGGCGGGCACGCCGTACCTGCTGGCGAAGCTGTTGGTGACGGCGTCGCTGTCGGCGGCGAACTACGTGGTGTCGAAGCGGTGGATCTTCGCTGCCTGACCGACGCCCTGGAATACCCGCAGCGAGGGTGCCCACCGAATGGTGGGCACCCTCGCTGCTGGGGTCAGAGGTACTGGCCGGTGTTGCTGGCGGTCTCGATGGACCGGCCGGCCTCGGCGCCCTTGCCGCCGGAGACGAGCGTGCGGATGTAGACGATCCGCTCGCCCTTCTTGCCGGAGATGCGCGCCCAGTCGTCGGGGTTGGTGGTGTTGGGGAGGTCTTCGTTCTCGCGGAACTCGTCGACGCAGGCGTCGAGCAGGTGCTGAAGGCGCAGCCCCTTGCGACCCGAGGTGAGGAACTCCTTGATGGCCATCTTCTTGCTCCGGTCGACGATGTTCTGGATCATCGCGCCGGAGTTGAAGTCCTTGAAGTAGAGGACTTCCTTGTCACCGTTGGCGTAGGTGACCTCGAGGAATCGGTTCTCCTCGGTTTCTGAGTACATCCGCAGCACCACGGCGTCGATCATCGCCGCGACGGTGGCCTGGGGGTCGGTGCCGTGTTCGGCCAGGTCGTCCGGGTGCAGGGGCAGCCCGGAGAGGATGTACTTGGAGAAGATGTCCTTGGCCGCCTCGGCGTCCGGTCGCTCGATCTTGATCTTCACGTCGAGGCGACCGGGGCGCAGGATCGCCGGGTCGATCATGTCTTCCCGGTTGGAGGCGCCGATGACGATGACGTTCTCCAGCCCCTCCACGCCGTCGATCTCGCTGAGCAGCTGCGGAACGATGGTGTTCTCCACGTCCGAGGAGACACCGGAGCCACGGGTTCGGAAGATCGAGTCCATCTCGTCGAAGAACACGATCACCGGCGTGCCCTCGCCGGCCTTCTCCCGGGCGCGCTGGAAGATCAGCCGGATGTGCCGCTCGGTCTCACCGACGTACTTGTTGAGCAGCTCCGGGCCTTTGATGTTGAGGAAGAAGCTGGTGTGCTTTTCCTTGCCCTGCCGCTCGGCGATCTTCTTGGCCAGCGAGTTGGCCACCGCCTTGGCGATGAGCGTCTTGCCACAGCCGGGTGGGCCGTAGAGCAGGATGCCCTTGGGTGGGCGGAGCTGGTGCTCACGGAACAGGTCCGCGTGCAGGAACGGCAACTCCACCGCGTCGCGGATCTGCTCGATCTGCGACTGAAGGCCACCGATGTCGCCGTAGTCGACGTCGGGCACCTCCTCCAGGACCAGCTCCTCGACCTCGCTCTTCGGGATCCGCTCGTACGCGTACGCCGAACGGGGCTCGATCATGAGCGAGTCGCCGGCCCGGATCGCCGAGCCGATGAGCGTCTCGGCGAGGTGCACGATGCGCTCCTCGTCGGAGTGGGAGACCACCAGCGCCCGGTCGCCCGGCCCGCCGTTCGGTCCCTCCAGGATCTCCTTGAGCATCACCACTTCGCCAACCCGCTCGTAACCGAACGCGTCGACGATGTTGAGCGCGTCGTTGAGCAGGACCTCCTGGCCGCGCCGCAGGTCACCCACATCGAGCGAGGGCGAGACCGCGACCCGTAGTTTGCGGCCACCGGTGAAGACGTCCACCGTGCCGTCCTCGTGCTTGGCCAGGAAGACTCCGTAACCGCTCGGCGGTTGCGCGAGCCGGTCGATCTCCTCCTTGAGCGTCACGATCTGCGTGCGAGCTTCCTTGAGGGTGCTCACCAGCCGGTCGTTGTTCTCGGTCAGCCGCGCCAACTGTGCCTGGGTGGCCGCCAGCCGCTCTTCGAGCTGCCGGACGTGTCGGGGGCTTTCGGTCAACTTGCGCCGCACCAGGGCGAGTTCCTCTTGCAGGAACGCGACCTGCGTGGAGAGATCGTGGGCTTCCTTCTCCCACCGTGCGGCGCGCGAGTCCGCGTCGTCGCTACGTGCTGCCACGTCCCACCTCCCCGGGGGGCTTGAACGTTCTGCCCTAACACTAGCCGCTATGAGGCCGATTCGGTCCCACGCAACACCCTCGTCACCGAACCTTGATCGCCAAGGGTGGCCTGACGGGCCGTTACCGGCGTTCGGGTACCGTCGGAGCGTGGGACGGGAGAACATGGGGGGTGCACAGGTGGCCGAGGTCGCGACCGACGAATTGCAGGTCTGGGTCGACCAGGACCTCTGCACGGGCGACGGGCTCTGCGTGCAGTACGCGCCGGAGGTGTTCGAGTTCGACATCGACGGCCTGGCCTACGTCAAGGGCGTCGACGGTGAGCTGCGGATGGCACCGGGCAGCCGGGTCGACGTCCCCGCGCACCTGCGCCTCGAGGTGATCGACTCCGCGAAGGAGTGCCCGGGCGACTGCATCCACGTGGTGCGTGGCGACGGTGTCGAGGTCGCCGGCCCGGACGCCGAGGACGACTGACCCACCGGCCGGGCCGCGCGGCCCGGCCGGTGGACAACTGGGGTACGCCTCAGAGCATCGGACGGCCGACCACCGAGGCGACCAACCGCGCGAACTCCTCCAACCGGGCGATCTGCCCGGCGCCGCCGTCGTCGAGGGTCTTGCCGAAGCGCAACGCGTCGTGCCGGGGCGTGCCGGGCATCTCCTCACTCGGCGGCGCCTCGTCCAACGAGGTGAGCAGCAGGTAGACGTCGATGCTGTCGACCCGGATCTCGCCGCTCTCGGCACGGTTGAGTCGCCGCCGGCAGCCCACCTCGGTGACGGTGGAGACCGGCACCACCCGCAGCGACGAGGTCATCGAGCCCGGAGGGCCCTCCTCCGGCGGTACGTCCTCGCCGTGCCAGAGGATGAGCCGGCTGCCGTCGCAGACCACGACCTCCTGCCACACCCCGTTGACCTCGTTGACGAAGCGTTCCAGGGTGAAGCCGAGCACCGACGCGCCGCGCAGCACGCCGCCGAGCGCCTCCAGGGCGACGTCCGGGTCGCGCAGGTAGGCCCGCGCCGCCGACTCCAGGTCCTGGTAGGGCGACCAGTCGGGAAAGACCGCGGGGAGGTCTCCACCGCCGTAGCCCGGTCGGCTCATGCCAGCGTCTCCCCCTGCTCGGCGCTGCCGACACCCAGCTCGATGGTCACGGCCTGTCCATCTCCCCCGCACCGTTGGATTGCGCGCCCGCCGCCTGCGCGGCGGCGGCCTGTCGGGCCGCCTCCGCCTCACGCAGGTCCTGACGGCGCTGCGCGTACGCCTCGGTGCCCTTGCTGGGCTTGCGGCGGCGCGGCGGCGCGGTGACCCCCGGGGCCAGCTTGCGGGCGGACACCAGGAAGGCGGTGTGCGCGATCATCCGGTGGTCCGGACGGACGGCGAGGCCCTCGGCGTGCCAGTCGCGCACCAGGGACTCCCAGGCCCGGGGCTCGGTCCAGCCGCCGCGCTCGCGCAGCGCCTCCACCAGCTCGGACAGCTGCGGTGTGGTGGCGACGTAGCCGATGAACACCCCACCGGGCACCAGCGCCCGCTCGACCATGTCGAGGGTCTCCCAGGGGGTCAACATGTCCAGGATGATCCGGTCGAAGCCGGTCTCCTGGCACTGCGCGACGTCGCCGACGTGCAGGTTCCACGAGGGGTGCGGCCCGTTGAAGAACGCCTCGACGTTGCGCTTGGCGATCTGGGCGAAGTCGTCGCGCAGCTCGAACGAGTGCAGCTCGCCCTCCGTGCCGACTGCTCGCAGCAGGGAGCAGCTCAGCGCGCCGGAGCCGGCGCCGGCCTCGAGGACCTTCGCGCCGGGGAAGATGTCGCCCATCGCCACGATCTGCGCCGAGTCCTTCGGGTAGATCACCTGGGCGCCGCGCGGCATGGACAGCACGTAGTCCGACAGCAGCGGCCGCAGGGCCAGGAATGCGGTGCCCCCACCGGAGGTGGTCACCACGCTGCCGTCGGGGAGCCCGATCAGCGCGTCGTGGGCCAGGATGCCGCGGTGGGTGTGGAACTCCTTGCCGGGCTCCAGCGTCACGGTGTGCATCCGCCCCTTGGGGTCGGTCAGCTGGACCCGGTCGCCGGGCCGGAACGGCCCACGGTGCACGGGTGTCAGCGCCGGGCTGGCGGGGTCGGCGGCGACGGTGGAGGGAGTTGCGGTCACGGTGTCATCTTCCGGTTGGGTTCAAGGAGCTGTGCCAGGTCCGCGATGTGCAGAATGCCGACGACATCTTCGCCTGACGTCACCACGTACTGTGCGCCCGGGTAGGTCTGTACGGCCTCCATCACCCGCTCGCCGTCCCACCCGAGCGACAACGTGGGAAGAGTGCCCAGCGACCGGGCGACGGCGTCGACCGCCAACCACGGTCGGCGCTCGACCGGCACCGCGTCGGCGGCGGCCGGGTCGACCAGCGCCACCGGTCGACCGGTGGAGTCGGTGACCACCAGCGCGGCGTCGGGCTGCCCGCTCTCGGCGCGGCGGCGCTGGGCCTCGGCCAGTGGCGTACCGGTGGACACCGGCCAGACCGGACGGGCCAGCCGGGCGAGGTCGATGAGCGGGAACCGGCGGCTGACCCGGGCGGCCCGGATCGACTGCCCGGCGCCACGCCAGAGGGTGACGGCGACCAGGAGCATCAGCGGCAGCGCCAGCGGCGCCAGCCGCCGCTCGACGGTGAGCAGCACCACCAGGGCCGCGGTGCCGACGGCGACGATCCGGCCGGCCCACCCGGCGACCTCGGTGCCGAGGTGCCGGTCGCGGGTCAGCCCCCACACCGCGGCGCGCAGCGCCCGGCCGCCGTCGAGCGGAAGCCCGGGCAGGCTGTTGAACAGGGCCACGATGACGTTGCTGACCGCGAGCTGGAAGGCGAGCTGGTGCGCCACGGTCCCCTCGGGCAGGGCGAGCGTGGCGGCGACCGCCAGGACGCCGAGCACAGCGGAGACCGCCGGGCCGGCCAACGAGACCAGCAGGTCGACGCGGGGCGACGGGGCGTCGCGGTCCATCTCGGTGTAACCGCCGAGCAGCTCCAGGGTGATCCCGCGCACACCGATGCCGTACCGCCGGGCGGTGAGGGCGTGGCCCAGCTCGTGCAGCAGCACCGAGCCGAGCAGCGACACGACGAACCCGAAGCCGATCAGGTAGCCGCTGAGCTGCGACAGGTCCAGTTGTCGGCGGGCGAACTCGCCGTACAGCACAGCGATGAGCACCGCGAGCAGGACCATGGAGCCGTTGAGGTACAGCGGCACCCCGAACACCTTGCCGACGCTCAGGCCGAGTCGTCGGTCCGGTCGGCGCGGCGGCCTGGTTGTCTGCTCCATCGCCACGATGCTACGGACCGTCGCTGGGCGGGGCGGGCGGCGGGCGGTGTCACACCGGTGCCCTAACCTTTGCCGACATGACGGCGGAATCGGTCACCACCCCCCAGCCCTCCCCCGCGGCGCAGGCGCCGCCGACGGTGCGGGCCTCGCTGTCCCCGTCGCGGGCGGCGGATTTCAAGACCTGCCCGCTGCTCTACCGGTTCCGCAGCATCGACCGGCTGCCCGAGCGCACCACCATCGAGCAGGCCCGGGGCACGTTGGTGCACGCGGTGCTGGAGCGCCTGTTCGACCTGCCGGCCACCGGCCGCACACCGGAGGCGGCCGGCGACCTGGTGGCCCCCCAGTGGGACCGACTGGTCACCGAGCAGCCCGAGCTGGCCGGGATCTTCGACGGCGCGGAGCCGGCCGGCCCGGTGGAGTTCCTCCGCTCCGCCGCCGGGCTGTTGCAGGGTTACTTCGCGGTGGAGGACCCGACCCGACTGGAGCCGGCCGAACGCGAGGCCCTGATCTCCGCGGTCGTCGACGAGGAGCTGCTGATCCGGGGTTACCTCGACCGGCTCGACGTCGCTCCGGACGGCGCGCTGCGGGTGGTCGACTACAAGACCGGGGGTGCGCCGCGGGAGGCGTTCGAGGCGCGGGCGCTGTTCCAGCTGAAGTTCTACGCCCTGGTGCTGTGGCGCACCCGGGGGGTGGTGCCCCGGGTGCTGCGCCTGCTCTACCTGCGCGACGCCGAGGTGTTGGACTACACCCCGGACGCCGACGAGCTGGTCCGCTTCGAACGCACAGTGGTGGCGCTGTGGCGGGCGATCGAGCAGGCCACCGCCCGGCAGGATTTCCGGCCCCGGCCGAGCCGGCTCTGCGACTGGTGCAGCCACCAGGCGCTCTGTCCCAGCTTCGGCGGCACTCCGCCGCCGTTCCCGGTCGCGGCGGCGGGCGCCGACCCGCTGCGCGACTCCCGGGCGGCCACTCCGGTCGCGCCGGGTGCCGACGAGTGACGGCCTCCTGAGCGACGCGTACGCCCGGTGCGGCGATTCCGGCCGCCGGGATCGCCTGCCGCACGCCGAAGACCCGACAGCAGCGGTGCCGCTGCGGTCGGGACAGGACTACCGGCTGGCCTCTACGGTGATCCGCGACGCACCGGCTCCGGTGCGCGAGGATGACCGGTGCGCGCCACGACGTCGGCGGGACGGGAGACCAGATGAGCGATCAGGCGCCCTCGGCGCGGCCGGTGCGGATCCTGCTCGCCGACGACCAGCCGCTGCTGCGGACCGGGTTCCGGATGGTGCTGGGCGCCGAGAGCGACCTGGACGTGGTGGCGGAGGCCGGTGACGGCGTGGAGGCGGTGGAGTTGTCCCGCCGGCTGCTGCCCGACGTCGTACTGATGGACATCCGGATGCCCCGGATGGACGGGGTGGCGGCGACCCGGGCCATCGTCGACGCCCGGCTGCCGGTACGGGTGCTGGTCCTCACCACCTTCGACCTGGACGAGTACGTGGTGGGCGCGTTGCGGGCCGGCGCCAGCGGGTTCCTGGCCAAGGACGTGCCGGCCGAGGATCTGATCGCGGCGATCCGCACTGTCGCCGGCGGGGACGCGGTGGTGTCACCTCGGATCCTGCGGCGACTGCTGGACCGCTTCGCCGACCTGCTGCCCGACCCGGCGGCGACCCCGGCGGCGGCGCTCAACGCGCTCACCGACCGGGAGCGCGAGGTGCTCGTGCAGGTCGCCCGAGGGTTGTCCAACGCCGAGATCGCGACGGTCCTGTCGGTGAGCGAGACCACCATCAAGACGCACGTCGGGCATGTACTGACCAAGCTGCGGCTGCGCGACCGGGTGCAGGCGGTGGTGCTGGCGTACGAGTCGGGGCTGGTCCGCCCCCGGGCGTAGTCGCTCCGGCTGAAGTACCTCACCCGGCGTACTCGAAGATCCCTCCGTGGGGGGACGGCCGGCGTTGCGGTCGTCACCTACCGTGACCGGAGACGGCCCGGTTCGGTTGACCCTCCTGTGGCGTCAGGTGCAAGTGTCGGTGCTGCCGCCGCTGTGTGGAAAAACGGTCGACCGGCCGTCGACTCAGGGGCAACCCTGATGCGATATGGGGGTGCACCCGCAGCGGGAAATCCGCTCCGGGTCCCCCCAGGGTCGGACGGGGCGGGCGTATTCGGCACCGATGATTGAACAGTCGCGCCGGACCATCGGGGGGCGGCGTGCATTTTCGGACAGACGGAAGAGGTAGATGACGTGACCGCGACGGTAGGCCAGCAGGCGCAGGCCGCGGCCCGGGCGAACGACGTGTGGAAGGTGTACGGCAGCGGCGAGGCTCAGGTCATCGCGCTGCGGGGGGTCAGCGCGGAGTTCGAACGTGGTCGCTTCACCGCGATCATGGGCCCGTCGGGTTCCGGTAAGTCGACGCTGATGCACTGCCTGGCCGGTCTGGACTCGGTGACCCGGGGGACGGTGTCGATCGGTGAGACGACCGTCACCGGGCTGGGCGACGCGGGGCTGACGAAGCTGCGGCGCGACAAGGTGGGCTTCATCTTCCAGCAGTTCAACCTGCTGCCGACGCTGACCGCCAAGGAGAACATCCTGCTGCCGCTGTCGATCGCCGGACGCAAGCCGGACCCGGCCTGGTACGACACGGTGATTGAGACGGTGGGGCTGAAGGACCGGCTGGACCACCGGCCGGCGCAGCTCTCCGGTGGGCAGCAGCAGCGGGTGGCGTGCGCGCGGGCGCTGGTCTCCCGCCCCGAGGTGATCTTCGCGGACGAGCCGACCGGCAACCTGGACTCGCGCTCCGGCGCGGAGGTGCTCAACTTCCTGCGGAACTCGGTCCGGGAGCACGGCCAGACCATCGTGATGGTCACCCACGACCCGACGGCCGCCGCGTACGCCGACCGGGTGGTCTTCCTCGCCGACGGTGAGATCGTCTCGGAGCTGATCGAGCCGACCGCCGAGACGGTGCTGGACACCATGAAGAAGCTGGACACTCCGGCCGAGGTGGGCAACTGATGTTCCGCGCGACGCTGAAGAGTCTGCTGGCCCGTAAGGTCCGGCTGATCCTGTCCGGCCTGGCGGTGGTGCTCGGGGTGATGTTCGTCTCCGGCGCGTTCGTGCTCACCGACACGCTGGGTCGCTCCTTCGACTCGGTCTTCGCCGACGGCTTCTCCGAGATCGACGTGAACGTCGCGGCGAAGCCGAAGGTACAGGTCAATGAGCTGGAGGGCGAGCAGACCGCCGCCCCGCTGCCGGCCGCCCTGGTGGACCGGGTGAAGCAGGTGCCGGGGGCGGCCTCGGCGACCGGTGTGGTCAACGCCGACGGCGCCCGGGTGATCGGCAGCAACGGCAAGGTCGTCACCTCGTTCGGCCCGCCGCAGTTGGGCGAGAACTGGACCGGCGAGAGCGATCTGCTGAAGCTGCGTGAGGGGCGCGCGCCGCAGGCCGAGGACGAGATCGTCATCAACAAGGCGTTGGCCACGGCAGCGAAGGTGCAGGTCGGCCAGAAGGTCGGTGTGCTGACCGCGTTCGAGTCGAAGAAGCGGGAATTCACACTGGTCGGCGTCTTCGGTTACAGCGGTGACCGGGACTCGATCGGCGGGGTCAACGAGGTCTTCTTCACCACGCCGGTGGCGCAGCGGCTGATGCTGGGCGAGCCGGACGTGTTCAGCAGCATCACCGTGCAGGCCGCCGCTGGGGTCTCGGACGAGAAGCTTCGCGACGACGTGGCCCGCACCCTGGGCGCGGACTTCGAGGTGAAGACCGGCGAGCAGGTGGCAGCGGACGCCTCGGCCAGTCTGAAGGAGGGGCTGTCCTTCTTCAACAAGATCCTGCTCGGCTTCGCCGCGGTGGCGCTGCTGGTGGGCACCTTCCTGATCCTCAACACCTTCTCGATCATCGTGGCGCAGCGGACCCGGGAGTTGGCGCTCATGCGCGCCATCGGGGCCAGCGGCCGGCAGATCATCGGTTCGGTGGTGCTGGAGGCCATCGCGGTGGGGTTGATCGCGTCGGTACTCGGCCTCGCCGCCGGCATCGGGGTGGGCGCGCTGCTGGCGTTCCTGTTCGGCAAGCTCGCCGGTGGGCTCACCCTGGCCGGAATCGGCGTGCCGGCGGCCGCGGTGATCGGTTCGTTCGCCGTCGGTCTGGTGATCACCGTGGTGGCGGCGTTGCTGCCGGCGCTGCGGGCGTCCCGGATCCCGCCGATCGCGGCCATGCAGGACGTGGCCACCCCGGACCGGCCGTTGACCAAGGTCACGGTGGCCGGGTCGCTGGTCACCGGCATCGGCGCGGTGCTGCTGTTCCTCGGGCTCAGCGGCAACGCCGGCGGTCAGACGCTGTCGACCATCCTCGGTGGCGTGCTGTTCGCCTTCATCGGGGTGGCGCTGCTGACCCCGTTGATCAGCCGGCCGGTGGTGAGCCTGCTGGGCGTGATCTTCTCCTGGTCGGTGCCGGGCAAGCTGGGCCGGCTCAACTCCGGGCGCAACCCACGTCGTACGGCGATCACCGCCGCCGCGCTGATGGTCGGCATCGCGTTGGTCACCGGCGTCACGGTGATCCTCGACTCGGCCAAGGGCAGCATCAGCGCGCTCGCCCAGGACACCATCAAGGCCGAGCTGGTGATCGCCGGTCAGCAGGGCGGCCCGCGTCCGCCGACCTTCGACCCGGGTGTGCTGGACCAGGCCAAGGCCCTGCCCGGTGTGCGGTTGGTCGACGGCGAGTACGGCGACATGGGGCGGATCGACGGTGAGAGCACCTGGGTCGCGGCGAGCAGCGACATCGCGTCGCTGCGGCAGATCTTCGGCGCGAAGCCGACCGCCGGTGACATCGACCGGCTCGGGCCGACCCAGATGCTCGCCAGCTCGGACACGGCCACGTCCCGTGGCTGGTCGGTGGGCTCGACGGTCAACGTGCAACTGACCCGGGGCGAGGCACGCACCTACACGATCAGCGGCATCTACGAGTCGTCGCAGCTGACCAACCCGGTGACGCTGCCGGCGACCGCGGCGAAGGACTTCGCCATCCCGCAGCCCATCCAGGGCTTCATTCAACTGGACCCGGGCACCCGGGTGTCCGACGTCCAGCCGCAGGTGGAGGCGTTGCTCGCGGACAGCCCCGAGGTGTCGGTGGCCGACCGGGACGCGTTCATCGAGCAGCAGACCAGCTCGCTCGACGGGCTGCTCACGATGATCCAGATCCTCCTCGCGCTGGCCATCGTGATCGCCGTGCTCGGCATCATCAACACCCTGGCCCTGTCGGTGCTGGAGCGGACCCGCGAGCTGGGTCTGCTGCGGGCGATCGGCCTCCGCCGGTCCCAGACCATGGGCATGATCACCGTGGAGGCGGTGGTGATCTCGGTGTTCGGCGCGCTGCTCGGCGTGGTGGTGGGCACCGGCCTCGGCGCCGCTGTGGTCGAGGCCCTCAAGGACGAGGGCATCACCGACCTGATCCTGCCCTGGGGGCAGATGGGTGTCTTCCTCGGCCTGGCCGCCATCATCGGCGTGGTGGCCGCGGTGCTCCCGGCCGTCCGGGCGGCCCGGATCAACGTCCTGGGCGCCATCGCCCACGACTGATCGGACAAAAAGGGAGGCCCTGCTGACGCGAGCGCGTCAGCAGGGCCTCCCTTTTTTGTTCAGGCAGCGGCCCGATCGGTCAACAGCGCCGCGAGCAGCGCCAGGTCCACGCCGGTTAGGCTCTCCACCTGGTGTACGCCGACAGTGCTCGGCAACGCCACCTCCGCCGGTACGGCCAGGACCGCCGCGCCCGAGGCGAGCGCGCTGGCCACCCCCGTCGGTGAGTCCTCGATCGCCACGCACCGCTCGATCGGCACACCCAACAGCCGGGCGGCGGTCAGGTACGGCTCGGGGTGCGGCTTGGCCGCCACCACCTCGTCGCCGGCGACCACCGTGTCGAAGTTGTCCCGACCGAGGGTGTCCAGGGCGATCTCGACGAGGGCCCGGGGGCTGGAGGTAACCAGCGCGGTGGGGATTCCCGCCGCGCGGACCGCTCCCAACAGGTCGAACGCGCCCGGCTGCCAGCGCAGACCGGTGCGGAACAGCTCCAGGATCCGGGCGTTGATCCACGCCGCGCTGATCTCCGGATCCCGTTCGGGCTGCCCCAGGTCGTCATGCAGGATGCGCATCGACTCGGCCATGGCGGTGCCGATGATCGACTGGCGGGCGTCGACGGAGAGTTCCCCGCCGTACTCCTTCGCGAGTTCCTGCAACGCGACGTCCCACAGCTTCTCGCTGTCGACCAACGTGCCGTCCATGTCGAAGAGCACAGCGGCGGGGTGATGGCTGCTCAGCGGAACCTCCAGGGTCGTGACCGACACCGGCGATCCTGCCAGCAGCCGCAGGGGCCGGTGGCGGCAACGGGCGTCAGGGTGATCCGGGCAACCCCGTTCAGCCCAGGTCGCACTCCTTCAGGGAACCCTCGTAACCCCGGAAGAACCTGTCGGTGCGCTGCTCGGCGGTGCCGTGCGCCCCTTCCGCGAACCACGGCTGGTCCGGGTCGTCGCCGACCGCCGCCACCCCCTCCCGGAACTCGTCCAGGTCACCCTCGGCGAGGGTCAGGGTCCCCGAGCGCACCGAGTCGCCGAGGTACGCCCCGGCCATGCAGTCGGCCTGCAACTCCTGCTGGATGGTGAAGCTGTAGTTGATGCCCAGCCGCACCTGGATGGCGTGCGCGTACTCGTGCCCGAGCAGGTAGAACACGAACGCGTCACCGACCTCGCGGAACGCCGCCACCGACCAGGCGACGTCGTACGCGATGAAGTCGCCCTGCGAGCAGTAGACGGCGTTGTTACGGGGCAACGCCTGTCCGCCGCAGGACACCTCGCCGTCACGCTGGTACGGGATGATCCGCCGGATCGGTCGGAACTGCTGCCCGGATTCCTTGAACTGGGCCGCCCAGTACCGCTCGGCGATCGCCTGCGCGTCGGCGACGTCCTGCTCGAACTCGGCGACGCTGGTGGTGCTGTCGGCCCGGGTGGTGCCCGGTCCCGGTGACGCTGCCGGCGGGTTCGCCCCGGGGCGCTCGGCCTCCGGCTCGGCCAGCCCACCGCCCGCGCAGGCGAGGGAGACCAGGGCGGCGATCAGCAGACCCGCCACCGGGCCCCGCGCGTCGCGTCCGAACCGTGCCCCCACTGTGCCTCCCCAGACATCGGTGCTCGCGCTGCGATGTACCCCGACGATACGACCGCCACGCCCATCACCGGTTCTACGCAGGGTGGGGACGGACGGGTTCACGCCGATCAGTTCGGTGCTGTTCTGGCGGCGCCGGGGGCGGCGGGTTTGCGCGGGCAGGGGCATCGGGTTTACGTGGCACAGGGCGGCGGGTTTGCTCGGCAGTTGCGCGACGAGGTGCCGCCCCGGGTGGTGGCCGGCTACGCGCCCGTGCTGCTCGTGTGGTCGTCGCTGTGGCCGCACCGACCGTTGGACCGGATCCGCTTCGACCTGACGGCCGGGCAGCCCGGCGGGGACTGCGCGCTGCGCTGGACGCTCACCACCGACGGCGACCTACCAAGCGAGAGCACCCTCGGGCACCTACGCCACCGCCTCAACTACCTGATCAACGACCGGCTCCGCCGCTCGTACGGCCAGCAGCGTCGCTCAACCGCTCGACTCCCGACCGCGATGCCAGGTGTCACCCTGGTCACCGTGCCGCTCGGCCTCGTACCTGTGCTGGCGACTCCGGGCCTCCCGCCCAGCCGCCGGATCGTCCCCGGCGTCCGCTCGCCCCCGCCGAGCCACAACGCCGTACGCCACCCCGGCCGCGACGACGAAACCCCCCACCACCACCCACACCACAGTCATGCCGCCAACCTAAGCCCCGCCCACCACCCCCGAACCCCGGTGATCATGGAGTTTGCGTCAACCCGCTCGGCGTGTCGTGACGCTAACTTCATGATCACCGATTCGGGTTGGGGTGGTGTGTCCGGAGGGCGGGGGTTGGGTTCGACGTTTCGGTGGGGGCCGCGGTGGTGCCTCGCGGAGGAGGGGAGAGATCGTGAAGTACATGATTTTGCTCTACGGGTCGCAGCAGGACTACGACGTGCTGTCGGGGCGGGCTTCGGACCGGCCGGCGATGTCGGCCGAGCAGATCGCGAAGATGCACCAGCACATGGAGACCTTCCACCAGGCGCTGGCCGAGTCCGGGGAGTTGGTCGACGCCCGAGGCCTGAGCGAGCCGGTGCACGCCCGCCGGGTGCAGGTGCGCGAGGGGGCACCAGTGGTCACCGACGGCCCGTACCCGGAGACGCAGGAGGTCCTCGCCGGTTACACCATCGTGGAGTGCGCCAGCTTCGACCGGGCCACCGAGATCGCCGCCGGCCTGGTCGACCCGGACGCCCCCGGCGGGTACGTGGATGTGCGCCCGGTGCTCGACGGTGTCGAGGACCTGGCCGGCTGACCCGGTGCCGGAGACTCCCGCCGAGGGCCTGCTGCGCGAGCTGGCGCCGCAGGTCCTCGGCGCGCTGGTCCGCCGCTACGGGCACTTCGACACGGCCGAGGACGCGGTGCAGGAGGCGTTGATCGCCGCCGCGCACGGTTGGCCGCGCGACGGCGTACCGGAGAATCCGCGTGGCTGGCTGATCACCGTGGCGTCCCGCCGGCTGACCGACCTGCTGCGTCGCGAACAGGCCCGGATGCGACGGGAGGACACGGTGGCCCGGTGGGTGCTGCCGGAGCAGTGGAGCGCCCCCGCCGCCGACCGTCCGCAGGCGGACGCCGACGACACGCTCATCCTGTTGTTCCTGTGCTGCCACCCGGCGCTGTCGGCGGCGTCGCAGATCGCGCTCACCCTGCGGGCGGTGGGCGGGCTCAGCACCGCCGAGGTGGCGCGCGCGTTCCTGGTCCCGGAGGCGACGATGACCCGGCGGATCAGTCGGGGTAAGCAGCGGATCCGTGACAGTGGGCTGCGGTTCGCGCCGCCCACCGGCCCGGAGCGCGCCGACCGGCTCGCCGCCGTGCTGCACGTGCTCTACCTGATCTTCACGGAGGGGTACGCCCGCACCGCCGGGCCCGGTCTGCTACGCGCCGACCTGACCGCCGAGGCGATCCGGCTGACCCGGCTGGTGCGCCGGCTGGTGCCCGAGGACCCCGAGGTCACCGGGCTGCTCGCGTTGATGCTGCTCACCGACGCCCGCGCGCCGGCGCGGATCGGCCCGCACGGTGAGCTGGTGCCGATGGCCGAGCAGGACCGCTCCCGGTGGCGGGCCGACCAGATCGCCGAAGGGGTCGAGCTGATCACCGGGGCACTGCCGCGCGGGGTGGTCGGGGCGTACCAGCTCCAGGCGGCCATCGCGGCCGTGCACGACGAGGCGCCCAGCGCGGCGGCCACCGACTGGGCGCAGATCACCGCGCTGTACGAGGTGCTTCTCGGGATGTCCGACAACCCGGTGGTGGCGCTCAACCACGCGGTGGCGGTGGCCATGAGCCGGGGCGCGCCGGCCGGCTTGGCGCTGCTCGCCGACCTGGCCGACGACCCCCGTCTCGCCGACGACCCTCGACTGCCGGCCGCTCGCGCCCACCTGTGGGAGCTGGAGGGTGAGCGGGTCGCCGCGCGGGAGGCGTACCGGATGGCGGCGGCGCGCTCGACGAACCTGGCGCAGCAGCGCTACCTGAACGCCCGCGCGGAGCGCCTCGCGGGCGACCCACCGCCCGCCGGCTGACCCGCACGGGCCGTGCGGGTCACGAAACGAGCCGGCGGGCCGTGCGGGTCACGAAACGAGCCGGCGGGCCGTGCGGGTCACGGGCTGAGCCGGCGGGCCGTGCGGGTCACGGGCTGGCGGCCAGGAAGACGAAGGCGGCCATCAGCACCAGGTGTACGCCGCCCTGCAACACGTTGGCCCGGCCGGGCACCACAGTGAGGACGGCGGTCACGGCGGTGAGCGCGAGCAGCGTGAGCTGGGTGCCGCCGAGGCCGAGCAGCAGCGGGCCGTCCAACCAGATCGAGGCGATCGCGATGGCCGGGATGGTCAGGCCGATGCTGGCCATCGCGGAGCCGAGCGCGAGGTTCAGGCTGGTCTGGACCCGGTCTCGGCGGGCGGCGCGGGCGGCGGCCAGGGTCTCCGGCAGCAGCACGAGCAGCGCGATTATCACGCCGACGAACGCGTGTGGCAGGTTCGCCGCCGCGACCCCGGCCTCGATGGTCGGGGAGACCGTCTTGGCGTCGCCGACCACCGCGACCAGCGCCACCAGCAGCAGGACCAGGCTGACCAACGCCGCGCGGGTCGTGGGCGGCTTGGCGTGCTCCTCCGTCTCGATGACCTTGCCCCGGCTGTCGACCGGCAGGAAGTAGTCGCGGTGCCGGCCGGTCTGCACGAGCACGAACAGCCCGTACAGGGCCAGCGACGCGACGGCGGCGAAGACGAGTTGGGCCGGGCTGAACTCCGGGCCTGGGCGGGCCGTGGTGAAGCTGGGGATGACCAGGCTCAGGGTGGCCAGGGTGATCACGGTGGCCAGGGCTCCGCCGGTGCCCTCCGGGTTGAACACCGCGACGCGGCGGCGCAGCGCCCCGAGTAGCAGGGACAGACCCAGTATTCCGTTACACGTGATCATGACGGCGGCGAAGACGGTGTCCCGGGCGAGTGACTGGGTCTTCTCCGGCCCGCTGATCATGAGCGTGACGATCAGGGCCACCTCGATCACGGTGACCGCGACGGCGAGCACGAGGGACCCGTACGGCTCTCCCACCCGGTGGGCGACCACCTCGGCGTGGTGCACCGCCGCGAGCACCGCGCCGCCCAGCAGCACCGCGACAACCACGATGACGGGGCCAGGCAGGCTCCGCCCCCAGGTGACCATCAATATCAGGACGGCGAGCACAGGTACGACGAACGTCCAGTCGGTCAGGCGGGAGCGAAGGAGGGCGGCCATGCCATAAAGAGTGCCAGGTCAAGTGATCATGTGCCCACCATCGACGCGGCGACATGCGGCGGTCAGTGGGCTTCACCACGCCAACCCGTAACCCATAGGTTACGCTTCCGGGGTGGACGAGGTGGCCACCGCGATCGCGGACCCGGTACGACGGCACATCCTGACCCTGCTGCGCGACGAGCCGTTGTCCGCTGGTGACATCGCCCAGCGATTCGTGATCAGCCGACCCGCGATCAGCCGCCACCTGCGGCTACTGCGCGAGAGCGGTCTGGTGCACGACGAGATGGTCGGCCGACAGAGGATCTACCGACTCGATCCGCGCCCGCTCGGCCCGCTGGCCGACTGGCTCGCCGCGCTCGCGGCCAGCGACCGGTGGGGCCGGCACCTCGACGCGTTGGAGACCGAGGTCTATCGCACCCGCCGAGAGCGCCGCGGCCGCGGCCCGGCGGAGCACCGAAGGGAGCACACGGCATGACCCGCACACCCGCCGGACGCCTGTTTCACACCGACACCGGCCACGATCTCGTCCTCACCCGAACCTTCCGCGCTCCGGCAGCGGACGTCTGGGCCAGCCTGACCGAGCCCGAGCGTACGGCCCGCTGGTTCGGCCCGTGGGAGGGCGACGCCGGCCCCGGCCGGACCATCCGGGTCCAGATGGCGTACGAGGAACAGCAGCCCTGGTGCGAAATGCGCATCGACGCGTGCGAACCGCGGCAGCGCCTCGCCGTGTCGATGGTCGACGACTACGGCAGCTGGCTGCTGGAGCTGACACTGACCGAGACCGACGGCACCACCGAGCTGCGGTTCGTGCAGCACCTGAGCAGCGTGGAGGGCATCGCCGAGGTGGGTGCCGGTTGGGAGTACTACCTCGACATGCTGGTCGCCTCCCGGGACGGTTCGCCCCGCCCCGAGTTCGACGACTACCACCCGGCGATGCAGCAGTACTACCAGGGGCTGCTCGCCACGGCCGGCTAGGGGTCGAGGGCCCGCCGCAGCCTGGCGAACTCGGCGGTCAACGCCGGCAGCGGGAAGTGCGCGTTCAGGCCGCTGGGGTTCGGCAGCACCCAGACCTGGGCCGGCCCCAGCCGCTCCGGTCGCGGGCCAAGCCCGGCCTTCGGTCGGGCGAAGGCGATCCGGTACGCGCTCACCCCGAGAATCGCCACCCAGCGCGGCCGGTAGCGCTCGGCCTTCACCGCCAGCCCGGTCACCCCGGCCACCAGTTCCTCCGAGGTCAGCTCGGCGGCGCGGGCGGTGGCCCGGTTGCTCAGGCTGGTGATGCCCAGGCCCTGCCGCAGCAGCTCGTCGCGTTCCCATGAGTGCAGCTGGCGGTCGGTGAAGCCCGCCCCGTGCAGGGCCGGCCAGAATCGGCTGCCCCGGCGGGCGAACGGCTCCCCCACGGCGGCCGAGTAGAGGCCCGGGTTGAAGCCGCAGAACAGCACGCGCAGCCCGGGGCCGATGATGTCCGGCAGACCCCGGCCGGCCGCCGCAGCCACCTCCTGCGGGGTCGGCCGCCGCGCCGGCCCCGGTCTTTGCGCGTCCACCCCACCGATCCTGCCGTACGCCCCGGTGCCGGACCCGGCGCACGCTTTGACACCCTCAACGGATGCAGTCAACCGACCACCTCGCCGCCAGCCGCTACGCGCGGATGCGTTGGAACACTCCACTCTCGCCGGAGCACGCCGCGTTGCTGCTGGAACGGCTCGACGTCCGGCCCGGCGCGCGTGTGCTCGACCTCGGCTGCGGCTGGGGTGAGCTGCTGCTGCGGGCGGTCGCCGCCGGTGGTGTCTCCGGCCCGGTTCCGACCCGCGGCGTCGGCGTCGACACCGATGAGGCAGCGCTCGACCGAGGGCGGCGGCTGGCCGCGGGGCGGTCGCTGAACCGGCACGTCGCCTTCGTGAGGGGGGAAGCGGCGACCTGGCAGGAGCCGGCCGACCGGGTCCTCTGCATCGGCTCGGCACACGCCTTCGGCGGCACCGAGGCCGCCCTCGACGCCCTCGCCGCCGTGGTCCGACCCGGTGGGCGGCTGCTGTTCGGCGACGCGTACTGGGAGCGGTCCCCCACGGCGGAGATCGCCGAGGTCTTCGGCCCGGAGGTTCCGACCCTGCCCGGGCTGGTCGAGGCCGCCCACCAGCGGGGCTGGCGGTTGCTGCACCTGAGCACCGCCGATCAGCGGGAGTGGGACGACTTCGAGTCCACCTGGCTCGCCGGGCGGCAGGAGTGGCTGCTGGCGTACCCGGAGGATCCCCGTGCGGCCGAGGTCCGCGCGGAGCTCGACGACCGGTTGCGCGAGTACGTCGGCGGTTACCGGGGTGTCCTCGGCCTCGGCTACCTCGTCCTCGGCCGCTGACCGTCAACAGTTGACGCCGCTGGCTACGCTGCGCGTGGTGAGCGCCGGATCTCGCCCCGCCCTGCCGTGGCGGATCCTCGTCGTGGCCGGCGCCGCCGTGCTGGTGTGGCTGGTCCTGGGCGCTCTGCTCGGCCGGGACTACGACCGACCGACCCATGCGATCGGGGCGGTCCTCACCACCGCTGTCGTCGTACCCCTGGTGGTCGTCGCCCGTCGTGTCCTGGACCGTCGGCCCTGGGCCGGCCTCGGGTTGCCGTCGCTGCGCGCCGGCTGGCGGCGTCTGCTGTTCGGGATGGCCTGCTGGCTCGTCCCCGCCGCGGCGGGGTTCGCGCTCTGCCTCGGTCTCGGCTGGGTGGAGATCGGTGTCCGGACGTCCGTCGGGGATGTGCTGCGGGTGGCGGCGCTGCTGGTCGTGCTGGTTTTCCTCAAGGAGGCGCTGCCGGAGGAGCTGGTCTTCCGTGGGTACCTGCAACACCACCTCGCCACCCGGCTGCCCGCCTGGCAGGCGGTCATCGGGCAGGCGGTGCTGTTCACAGTCTTCGGGTTCCTCATCGGGGCGGCCAGATCCGTCGACCGGCTGGCGCTGTTCTTCGTCTTCGCGTTGCTGTTGGGCGCCTTCCGTGCCGCCACCGGCGACATCTGGGCCGGCATCGGCCTGCACGTCGCGTTCCAGACGGTCGCTCAGCTGTTCGGCGACGTCGGGGCGGTCTTCGACGTGGTCGGCGCGAACGTCCTGGGCGTGGTGGCCATGGGGGCCGTTCCGTTCTCGGTCAGCTGGATCGTCCTGCGACACCGCTACCGCGACCACCTGAACTGGAACGCCCTCGCACCGGAGCCGGCGCGCCAGAGCGGCTGAAGCCTGGGCATTCGGCCCACCGGTCCGAGCGGCGTGCGGAAGAGTGGCGGACGAGAGCTGTTGACGAGCGAGCGACGGCACGGCGTCGTGCGGAGGTTTTCGGATGAGCGACACGTCTTCGGCCAAGAGGGCCCGCAACGTCGTCCTGGTCCACGGCGCGTACGCCGACGGCTCCTCCTGGTCCGACGTCATCCCGATCCTTCAGCGGGCCGGGCTCACGGTCACCGCTGTGCAGAACCCGCTGACCTCGCTGGCCGACGACGTCGCGGCCACCAACCGCGCCCTCGACCGGCAGGACGGGCCAACCGTGCTGGCGGGCCATTCCTGGGCCGGCACGATCATCAGCGAGGCCGGCAATCATCCGACGGTTACCGCTCTGGTGTACGTCGCGGCCCGCGCGCCGGACGCCGGGGAGGACTACGCCGCGCTCGCCGCGAAGTTCCCCACGCCGCCGGCGAACGCCGGCCTCGTGCACCACGACGGGTACGCACAGTTGAGCGAGAACGCCTTCCTGAGCGACTTCGCCGGTGGTGTCGACGAGGCCCGCGCCCGCGCTCTGTACGCGGTGCAGGGGCCTATCGCCGACGACCTCTTCACGGGCCGCACGACGACGGCCGCCTGGCGGGACAGGCCCTGCTACTACTCGATCTCCACGCAGGACCGCACGACCGCGCCGGAGCTGGAGAGGTTTCTGGCCGACCGGATGAACGCCACGACCATCGAGGTCGAGTCGTCGCATCTCGCCATGGTCACCCACCCGGAGACGATCGCCGACCTCATCCTCATGGCGACCACTGGCACCCGCAGGCCCGCATAGGTGACCGGGGCCAGCCGTACCACGTCCCGTCGTCTTTGCAGGTCAGGTCAGGGCGCACGCGGATCCGCAGTACGGGCAGAACGCGCGCTTGGCGTTCGAGGTGACCTCGATGTCGCACGTCCCGCAGCGGCCGTTCTCCCACAGGCCCTGGTCGATCCCGAGCCCTCCGTCGTAGTATTCGCGATCAGGCCAGGCGACCAGTTCGACGTTGAGGCCCGGCTCGAGGTCGTCGGCGAAGTAGGTGACGCTGGCCAGGTTCAGCGCCGTTCGCATGCCGTACGCCTCCTCGGTGAAGTGCGGTAGGGCACGGCGGAGGACGTCGACGAGCTCGCGGACCGGCAGCGCCATGAGTTGCCCTGCGAGGCGTTCTCGATCTTCGTCGGTGCTCATGCCACCGACCATACGTCCCACCTCCACCGTGAGGTGGGCCGTGCGCGGGCGCACCCGGGCCGCAACCGGTGGGGTTGACGGGGCGCATACATCGGAGGTTTACTGCGTCAGCGATACCAATCGATGAATTTTGACCGTCCACAGTGTTTCGGCGAGGTCATCGACTGTTTCCACCCCACCACTCCTCCATCACCCCACCACCCCGCAGCACCTCAGCCGAGCATCGGCGGCCCGGCTTCCGCACCACCGCCACCATGGCCCCTGGCCTGCCCATGCGCACCGGCCTGAGGTCGACGCTCAGCAGAGGAGCAACACCATGCGTTCCCGTCCCCGCCTGTTGGCACTCGTCACCGGCCTGGCAGTCATGCTGGCCAGTCTGGTCGCCCTGCCGACACCCGCCTCGGCGGCGCCACTGACCAAGGTCCTGGTGTTCAGCAAGACCGCCGGCTTCCGGCACTCGTCGATCCCCAACGGCATCGCCGCGATCCAGCAGCTCGGCTCGGCCAACGGCTTCACCGTGACGTCGACCGAGGACGCTGCCCAGTTCACCACCTCCAACCTGGCCCAGTACCAGGCGGTGGTGTTCATGTCGACGACCGGCGACGTCCTCAACGCCAGCCAGCAGACGGCCTTCGAGTCGTACATCGCCGCTGGTGGCGGCTACGTCGGCGTGCACGCCGCGGCCGACACCGAGTACAGCTGGCCGTGGTACGGCCAACTGGTCGGCGCGTACTTCGACTCGCACCCGGCGATCCAGAACGCGACGGTGCGGATCGAGGACAACACCAACCCGTCGACGGCGCACCTCGGGGCCACCTGGGTCCGCTCCGACGAGTGGTACAACTACCGCACCAACCCCCGGTCCACCGCTCGGGTCCTCGCCAACCTCGACGAGTCGTCCTACAGCGGCGGCAACATGAGCGGCGACCACCCGATCACCTGGTGCAAGGCGTACGGCGGCGGACGGGCCTGGTACACCGGCCTCGGGCACACCGAGGCGTCGTACACCGACCCGAACTTCACCCGGATGCTTCTCGGTGGCCTCCAGGTCGCCGCGGGCTCCGTGACCGCCGACTGCTCGCCGCGCACGACCACCCCGCCGCCCACCGTCAGCGGTTCCACCCTGCGGGCCCGCGCCAACAACCAGTACGTCAGCGCGCCCAACTCGACCACCGCTCTGATCGCCAACAAGACCTCGGTGAACACGAGCGAGCGGTTCGACCTGGTCAACCTCGCCAACGGCAACGTGGCGCTGCGGGCCAAGAGCAACGGGCAGTACGTCGCGGCCGAGAACGCCGGGGCAGCAGCGCTGATCGCCAACCGGGGCAGCGCCGGCGCCTGGGAGACGTTCCAGCTGGTCCGCAACTCCGACGGCACGGTGAGCCTGCGGGCCACTGTGAACAGCCGGTACGTCTCCGCCGACAACGCGGGCGCCTCCCCGTTGATCGCCAACCGGACCTCCATCGGCCAGTGGGAGAAGTTCGACCTGGTCACCACCAGCTGACCTGATCCCCCGCCCGCTCTTCACCACCCCCACCTGGTCGTGGTGCGCCCCCGCGCACCCGCACCCCCGGTCGTCGAGAAAGGACGATCATGCTCTCGTATCCCCGGCGCTGGCCCCGGGCGCTCTTCGCGGCGGTTCTCACCGTCACAAGCGCGGCCCTCGCTGTGGCTGCACCGTCCACCGCGCAGGCCGCGGTGATCCCCGCCTCCGACTATCAACAGGTCAAACTCGCCACCGGCTCGGCCGAGCTGGGTGAGGCCATGTCCCTGGCCGTCCTGCCCAACCGCTCGGTGCTGCACACCGCCCGCAACGGCGTCCTGCGGGTGACCGACGTGGCCGGCAACACCAAGACCTCCGGCACCCTGTCGGTCTACACCCACGACGAGGAGGGGTTGCAGGGCGTCGCCGTCGACCCCGGCTTCGCCACCAACCGGTGGATCTACCTGTACTACTCCCCCACGCTGAGCACCCCGTCCGGGGACGCGCCGACGACCGGCTCCCAGTCGGACTGGGACCGGTGGAAGGGGCACCTGCGGCTGTCGCGGTTCACCCTCAACAGCGACGACACGCTCAACCTGGGCAGCGAGAAGATCGTGCTCCAGGTCGCCAACGACCGTGGGCAGTGCTGCCACGTCGGCGGCGACCTGGACTTCGACGCCGCCGGCAACCTGTACCTGACCACCGGCGACGACACCAACCCGTTCGAGTCGTCCGGCTACGCACCGCTTGACGAGCGGACCAACCGCAACCCGCAGTTCGACGCCCAGCGCACGGCGGGCAACACCAACGACCTGCGGGGCAAGCTGCTGCGGATTAAGCCGCAGTCCGACGGCACGTACACCATCCCGTCGGGCAACCTGTTCGCCCCCGGCACGGCCAACACCCGGCCGGAGATCTACGCGATGGGTCTGCGCAACCCGTTCCGGATGAGCGTCGACAAGGCCACCGGCGTCGTCTACCTCGGCGACTACGGCCCGGACGCGGGCAGCACGAACTCCAGCCGGGGCCCGCAGGGTCAGGTCGAGTTCAACCGCATCGCGTCGGCCGGCAACTACGGTTGGCCGTACTGCACCGGCGCCAACACGAGCTCGGAAACGTACAACGAATACACCTTCCCGTCCGGGCCGTCGCAGTCCAAGTACAACTGCTCCGGCGGGCCGACCAACAACTCGTTCCGCAACACCGGGCTCGGCACGCTGCCCGCGGCGAGGGCAGCGTGGATCAAGTACGCGGGCGACTCCGGTTCACCGTCGGAGTTCGGCAGCGGCTCGGAGTCGCCGATGGGCGGGCCGGTCTACCGGTACGACGCGTCGCTGAACTCCAGCATCAAGTTCCCGCAGTCGCTCAACGGTCAGTTCTTCGCCGGCGAGTACGGTCGCCGTTGGATCAAGGCCATCGCTGTCAACTCCGACGGCTCCCGCGGGGAGATCTCCAACTTCCCGTGGTCCGGCACGCAGGTCATGGACATGGCCTTCGGCCCGGACGGCGCGTTGTACGTGCTGGACTACGGCACCGGCTCGAACAACCAGGCGTTGTTCCGGATCGAGTACATCGGCGGCGGCAACCGCAACCCGATCGCGGTCGCCTCGGCGAACCCGACGTCCGGGGCCAACCCGTTGACGGTCACCTTCTCGTCGGCGGGCAGCTCGGACCCCGAGGGTGGGGCGCTGAGCTACCTGTGGACGTTCGGTGACGGCACCACGTCGACGGCGGCGAACCCGACCAAGACGTACACCACGAACGGCACGTACTCCCCCACGTTGAGGGTCACCGACCCGAATGGCTTGACCGGCACGGCGAGCCTGGTCATCACCGTGGGCAACACGGCCCCGACGGTGACGCTCACCTCGCCCGCCGACGGGCAGCTGTTCAACTTCGGTGACACGGTGTCGTACCAGATCAGCGTGAGCGACCCGCAGGACGGCACTATCGACTGTTCCAAGGTGAGCCTGACGTACGCGCTGGGCCACGACAGCCACGCCCACCAGATCACCTCGAAGAACGGGTGCAGTGGCTCGATCACCGTGCCGACCGATGGCGAGCACGACTCGGCGGCGAACATCTACGGTGTCTTCGACGCCGCCTACACCGACAACGGCGGGCTGACCACGCACAGCATCAAGACGCTGCAACCGAAGCACCGCCAGGGTGAGCACTTCGGCGCTCAGTCCGGCGTCCAGGCCACCGACCACACAAGCGCCGAGGGTGGTCGCACCGCCGGGTTCATCGAGAACAACGACTGGATCTCGTACCAGCCGTACAACCTGGCCAACGCCAACCGCATCACCGTGCGGGCGTCGTCGGCCGGCGCGGGCGGCACCATCGAGGTCCGGGCCGGGTCGGCCACCGGCTCCCTGCTGGGTACCGTCACGGTGCCGGTGACCGGCAACTGGGAGACGTTCGTCGATGCGTCCGCCACGATCAGCAACCCGCCCACCGCGTCGACGACGCTGTACCTGGTGTTCAAGGGTGGGTCCGGCTACCTGTTCGACGTCGACGCGTTCACCTTCGCGACCGGCACCGGTAGCACCACGCCGGTGAGCACGCTGCGGGCGCAGGTCAACAACCAGTACGTGTCGGCGGTCGGCACCACCGCGTTGATCGCCAACAAGGCCAGCGTCGGTGGGACGACCGAACAGTTCGACCGGGTGGACGCCGGCAACGGTGCCATCGCCCTGCGGTCGCGCGCCAACGGGCTCTACGTCTCGGCCGCGAACGCGGGCGCCGCAGCGTTGGTCGCCAACGCCACGGCGATCGGATCGTGGGAGACGTTCCAGCTCATCAGCAACTCGGATGGGACGGTGAGCCTGCGCGCCACGGTCAACAACCAGATCGTGTGCGCCGAGAACGCCGGGGCCGGATCCCTGATCGCCAACCGCACGTCGGTCGGGGCCTGGGAGAGGTTCATCCTGACCACCGGCTGACCGGGAATGTGCACGGGGCCCGGCCTGGTAACCAACCAGGCCGGGCCCTACCGTGTGAAGTAGGCGGCGCTCTCCGCGTCCGCGGGGTAGTAGGACTCGACGGCGATCTCCTCGATCGTGATGTCCGTCGGGGTGCCGAACGTGGTGATGGTCGAGAAGAGCCGCAGCTCTCGGTCACCGACCCGGAGGATCATCGGGAGCACCACGTCGGCGTCGAGGCAGTCGCTCGTCGGCTCCTCGGGCTGCGGGCTGAGCAGTTCCTCGTAGAGCGCGGCGAGCGCCGCGTCCGGAGCTGCGGCGAGCTGGCGTGAGATCCGGCTGCGGAACACCGCCCGCACGTCCGCCAGGTTGACGACCAGCGAGGCGAGCCCGCGCGGGTCCAGGCCGAGCCGGACCAGGTTCACCGGTGGCCGCAACAGGTCGGGGGCCACGTACGCGAAGAACGGGTCGACCGCGCGGTTGGTCAGCAGGATGTTCCACCGACGGTCGAAGACCAGCGCCGGATACGGTTCGTGCGCCCGGAGCACCCTGCGGACCGCGCCGAGGGCACCCGACAGGGCGGCGTCGTCGAGCGGGCGCTGCGCGTACCGGGGCGCGAAGCCGGCGGCGAGCAACAGGTGGTTGCGGTCACGCAGCGGCACGTGGAGCTGCTCGGCCAGCCGGAGGATCATGTCGGCGCTCGGCGTGGACTTGCCGGTCTCGACCAGGCTGACGTGCCGAGCCGAGACGTCGGCGGCGATCGCCAGGTCGAGTTGGCTGAGCCCTCGGCGCTTGCGCCACTGCCGCAGGAGTTCCCCGACCGCATACACGATCATGACCCTACTCATCCTCGCTCGGGACGCCATGAAGTGCGATGTCATCGACAACCATCCGGGCCGGGGAAACACTTGCGCCCATGACCACCGAGAACAAGAGCATCGTCGGACGTGCGTTGGCGGGGCTTGTCGACACCGGCGACGTCGATACGCTCGCCTCGTACCTGAGCGAGGACTTCACCCATCACCGCTCGGATTCGACGACCTCGACCAGGGCGCAGTGGCTCGCCGCGGTCAGCGCCGCGCTCGGCCCGACCACCGGCATGCGGGTCGACATCCTGCACCTGCTGGCCGACGGTGACCACGTCGTGGTGCACTCGCGACGCCGACTCCCCGACGGAGGGCCGGAGATCGTGGTGGTCGACGTCCTGCGGATCGCCGACGGATTGATCGCGCAGGTGTGGGAAGTCATCGAACCGGCGGCCCAGGCCGCCGCCAACGACGCGTGGTGGGACGCGGATGCCTAGATCGGAAAGCGGCCGTGGCGCCAGTGCCAGTGGCCGCCGGCCCGCAGGTGGTCGATGATCGCGCATTGGAGCACAGTGCGGCGTGGCAGCTCGTCGAGCGGCGTGGTCAGGGTCCGGAACCCGAACCGCAGGACCTCGATGTCGGCGTCCGGCCCCGCGGACTCGTCGTAGGGCTCCAACTCGAACCGGCGCTGGAAGCGCACGATGTTGGAGTCCTCGGGGAGGTACTCCCGCAGCTGTGGGTCGAGCAGCCACGACGCGCAGGAGAACGCGGTGTAGCGCTCGTCGGGGAAGTGCCGGGGAAAGAACGCGCGGGCCTCGTCGAGGGACGACGCCACCGCCTCCGGAGTCAACGGCCCCGAATCGGGGACGTGCAGCCCGATCGCGCCGTCACCGCGCTGGTGCTGTAGCCGGCCCAGCTCGTAGACGCTGCCGCGCGAGTGCAGCGTCAGCCAGCTCTGCATGATCGGCCAGCCCTCGCCGCGCATCCGTCGGTCGATGGCGAGGTTGCGGCCCAGGTCAGCCAGGGTCACCCAGGTCACGGCGTCGGGGATGCCGTGGTCGCTGTGGTACCCGCGCACCACGTCGACAAGGGCCAGGTACGCGTACACGTAGAGGTGCCGCCAGGCAGGCCCGCGCTCCCGGGGCAGCTCCGGACCGGGTGGAAGCCAGTCGTAGCCCGCGAGGTCGGCGCGGACCAGGGCGATCGAGCGGTCGAGCAACCAGCGCAGCTCCGGAGTCCACAGGGTGGAGCCGGGGTCGGGCCAGCCCGCCAGGATCTCGGCGGCGTCGTCCGGCGGCACGGTGAGCCGGTCGAGGATCGCGGGTGCGTCGGCCTTGGCCGGCAACGGAGCTGACGGCCCGTCACCGGCGAGCCGGTGCACGCGGTCGACGTCCTCGACGGGCACTCCGAGCCGGCCGGCGATGTCGTCGGAATTCACGCCGACGACCCTACCGGCGGGCGAGCGTTTCAGGAGTCCGCCGGAACTCCGGCGTCGAGCTGCCCGATCATCGGTGCGAGGAGGTCGTTGAGTTCCCGGGCCAGCACCGCCACGGCCCGGCGCGCCGCAGCGGCAACCTCGTCGTTCGGGCCGTCGGGCGTCGGTGGCAGGTCGTCGAGCGGGACCGGCGCCTCCACCTGGAGCAGCGCGCGCAGATGCGGGCGGCGCGTCTGGTCCTGCTCGGTGGGTGTGGTGAACTGGCCGAACAGCCGGGGCCAGTCCTGCCAACCACGGTCGCGCTGCCACTGCTTGGTCCAGGTCAGCTCGGCCGGCCAGCGGGAGGCCACTGTCACCGCGCAGACCAGGCTGCCGTCCCACGGGCTACGCGCGCAGGTCGCCGAGATGATCCGCCGGTGCCAGCGCACGAAACCCGGCGACAGCTCGGTGGCCAGCCGCCAGGCGGTCACCGCGAACGCCACGGGCGCGAAGTCACCCCAGGTGTCGGCGAACTCGTCGATCCGGCGAAAAACCTCGGCCTCGTACCGGCCACGCCCGTCGGTGCCGTGCTCACGGTCGAACTGCTCGTCCAGCCAGAAGGCGCGCGGATCCGGCATCCTCAACCCCCGTTTGTGAGAAGTTCTCGGACACACGGTGGCGCATCCCGCAGTCAGGCAACCGTCACTGACCGTATACGACATGCCTACTGTGGACCCTCCATCCGAGCCTAGCGTCTGTTCCAGGACGCCGGAACGCATCGGCCCGACCAACCCACCCCAGGAGGTCCCGTGCGAAGCACGCTCGGATTCATCTCGGCCGGTGTCATGCTGCTCGCCGCCGTCACCGTCGCGCAGCCGCAGGCCCAGGCCGACGCGACAACCGTGGCGGGGTCCGCGACAGTGGCCGAAGCGCGCGCCACCATCCACGGGCAGCCGTCCACCGACGCCGACACCGCAACGAGACTGGTGACCGCCTACTGGACCCCGGAGCGCATCCGAGCGGCGCGACCCGCTCCCATGCCGGACGGAGTCGACGCACCCGACGGGGAGGCCGCCGACCGACCCGGCCGCGTCGGCGCGGCCCGCGACGTGGCAGCACCGGCGGCACCGCGGTCCTCGACCTCAACGGTGAGCGCGGCCCCGGCGGGCAGCGGCCAGGGAACCCAGGCGGTGAACGCCTCGCCCGGTGTCGGCCGGGTCTTCTTCACCCACCACAACGAGGACTTCTTCGGCTCCGGTGCCACCATCAACAACCCTCAGGCGAACCTGGTCTCCACCGCCGGTCACTGCGTACACCCCGGAGACGGCGGGTCGGTCTGGTTCAACAACTGGGTGTACGCGCCGGAGTTCACCGAGGGCGAGCCACTGCACGGCCTCTGGTCGGCCAAGGAGTTCACCTCGGTGGAGGGCTGGGTCGACTGGGGCTACCTCTGGTGGGACTTCGCGTTCGTCACCATGCACCCCCTCGGCGGCAACCGGCTCGTGCACATCACCGGTGGGCAGGGGCTCAGTTTCAACAAGTCCAAGTCGTTCTCGGCGATGCTGCTCGGCTACCCGGGGGAGCCGCCGTTCGACGGGCAGTCGCAGTTCTTCTCCTCGGGCACCACGAAGGCCGCCGGGGTGCAGCGGATCAAGCTGAAGAACTGCCCGCTCAACAAGGGCGCCAGCGGGGGGCCGTTCCTGCGCGCCTGGGACAACGACCTCCGGTTCGGGTACGTCAACTCGGTGATGTCGTACAAGTACTCCGGGAACATGTACGGGCCCTACTTCGACGACGACGTCATGGACATCTACAACGTCGCGAAGAACAAGCAGTGACCCGCTCGGTGGCACTCGTGGGTTGACAAGACACCGGTTCCAGAGTGGACGATTCACCGTGCGAATTCTTGTGGTGGGTGGCAGTGGTCTGATCGGTGCCCATGTCGTGGACGTGCTGCGCGAGCGAGGTCATGCCGCTACCACGGTGGCGCGTACCGCCCAGCCGGGCATTGACCACCTACTCGACGTCGGGTCCGCCCCGGTCGACGAACTGCGGCCGTTGCTCGCCGGTCACGACGGCGTCGTCTACGCCACCCGCACCGACGAGCAACGGCCGCTACCCAAGCCGATCTATCCCGAGTTCCGTCGAGACAACGTCGACCCGGTGGTACGCCTGTTCACCGCCGCCCGCCTCGAAGGTCTCACCCGGGGCGTCGTGATGGGCTCCTACTACACCTACTTCGACCGGCTGCACCCCCAGTGGCGCCTCGCCGAACGGCACACGTACATCCGCTGCCGCCTGGAACAGGCCCGGGAGGGGCGGGCGGCCGCCGGCGAGGGCCTGCCTGTCGCCGTACTGGAACTGCCCTTCGTCTTCGGTCGGGCCGGTGACCGGCTGCCCAACTGGGCCGGTCCGCTGGACCGGTGGGCCCGCTCGCGTACCCCGCTGGTCGCCCCGACCGGCGGCAGCGCCGCGGCCTCCGCGCGCAGCGTGGCCGACGTCGCTGCCGACGCCCTGGAGCAGGCCAGCGGCGCGGACCTCCCGGTCGCCGACGAGAACCTCACCTGGCACGACATGATCGCCCGCATCGCCGCGGCGGTGGGCCGGCCCCGCCGGGTCGGTCGTCTGCCGGCCGGCGCGGCACGGGCCGCGCTGCGACTCGGCGGCACGGCGCAGGCACTCGGCCGCAAGGAGTCGGGCATCAACCCCAGCCACCTCCCCGACCTGCTGCTCGCCGACCTGTTCATCGAACCGACCACCGGCCGGCCGCTGGACCCGGCCCTACGTGAGACCTTCCCGATCCGCGCCATCTGACCCCTCGCGGGGTCGACCGGTGACCGGCCTACTGGGCCGCAATCTCGACGAACTCCTGCACCAGCGGTGACCGGTTGTCCTCGGCCCAGGCCAGACACACCTGGTTGCGGCCGAGGTCGGCGACGGGCACGTGACTGACGTCCGGTCTCGTGTAGAACGTCGCCGTCGACAGCGGCAGGATCACCATCCCGGCGTACGCGGCGACATGTTCCAGCTTCTCCTCGACGGAGTTCAGCTCGGGCCGAGGTCGGGGATCGGGGTCGGTGGGACGGTTCGGCAGGTCCCGCCACTCCGGCACCGCGTCCGGGTCCTGCAACAGCCGTTCCTCGATCAGCTCGGCGAGGTCGACCGACTCCTTGCCGGCCAGCCGGTGATCGGTGGGTAGGACGACGACCCGGGGTTCGGTGAACAGTGGCCGCAGGCACAGCCCACTCTGGTCGACCGGAAGCCGAACGTAACTGACGTCCGCGCGCCCCTCGCGGACGATGTCGGTCTGGTCGTCCCAGGACGTACGGACGACGTTGACGGCCAGGTCGGGGTGCCGCTGGCCGATGGCGCGGGCCTCGGCGGTGACGAGAAGGCCGGGCATGAACGCGATGGTGAACGTCGGCCGGCCGTGCGCGGCCCGCTGCACCCGCCGCCGCAGGGCGTCGGCCGAGGCGAGCAGCGGACGGGCGTCGGTCAGCAACTGTCGGCCGGCCTCGGTCAGCACCGTGGAGCGGCGGTCCCGAACGAAGAGCGTGGCGCGCAGTTCGTGCTCGAAGGCCCGGATCTGACGCGACAGGACCGGCTGAGCGATGTGCAGCCGGGCGGCGGCCCGGCCGAAATGCAGCTCCTCAGCCACCGCCACGAAGTAGCGGAGCTTGCGCAGATCGACGTCCACCCTGCCCCCGTCCGGTTGCCGCTACGGGCGGTTCCATGATACCCGTCGGGCATGAATGGAGTCATACCCAACGGGCATTACAGGAGGTGAAAGAGGTCTTGGACGCGAGCGTGCCCGGCGGCGCACGGTGGTAACCGTCTCCACCACACGATCCGGAAGGACACGATCATGACCCTCATCGACCAGCGCGTCGTCGTACTTGGCGGAACCTCGGGGATCGGCCTCGCCACCGCCGCCCGTGCCGCCCGCGACGGCGCCCAGGTCGTGGTCGCCTCCAGCAACCAGCGCAGCGTCGACCGCGCCCTGACAACCCTGCCGACCACCACCCAGGGGTACGTCGCCAACCTCACCGACCCGGACGCCGTGTCCCGGCTGTTCCACGATCTCGGCTCGTTCGACCACCTCGTCTACACCGCCGGCGAACCCCTCGCGCTGATGTCCGTCGACGCCCTCGATCTCACCGCCGCCCGGGCCGCCTTCGACCTGCGCTACTTCGGCTCCCTGTCGGCAGTCAACGCGGCACTGCCGTACCTGCGCCCCGGCGGGTCGATCACTCTCACCACCGGCACCGCCAACCACCGACCCAGCGCCGGCTGGTCCGTCGCGGCCAGCATCACCGGGGCGATCGACGCGTTGGTCCGCGCGCTCGCCGTCGAACTCGCCCCGATCCGTGTCAACGCCGTCTCCGCCGGGGTGATCCGCTCACCGCTCTGGGACTCCCTGCCCACCGAAACCCGGGAGCAGATGTACGCGCAGCTCAGCGAAGCGCTTCCGCTCCGCCGGGTGGGCGAGCCCGAGGAGGTCGCCGAGGCGTTCGTCTACCTCCTGCGGGCGACCTACGCCACCGGCACGGTGGTGACCGTGGACGGCGGCACCCTGGTCTCCTGAGCCCTGGGTTTACACCGCCAAGATCCGCACTACTTCAGGGATGTAGTGGTCTCCGCCGCCTGCGAGGCCCCTACATCCCTGAAGTTGCGGGCGAGCCGACCGGCGGCAGCCTCAGCGGAGTTCTTCGGCCAGGCCGACGAGGATGCCCTCCGGGCCGCGGACGTAGCAGAGCCGATAGGCGTCCTCGTACCGCTCCAACACCCCCACGAGTTCCGCGCCATGGCCGCGCAGCCGGGCGATCACACCCGATCACACGCTCCACCCACCGCCCTTCCACCGGCCCCCGACCCTCCAACTCCATGCCGAGCTCGACGAAGGACGCGATGACCGCGTCGAGGTCCTCGACAACGATGAGGACGTTGTCCATCCGCTGGATCGCCATGCTGAGCCCCCTGCCCTGGTGCGGTCACCGCCGGCCATGATCAGCCGACCCGGGCCGGTGCCGCGCCGTGTCCGAGATCAGGGCTGACACTCGGCGCACGCCCCGCAGGCGGCCCTCGGCCGGGCTGCTCGGCGCGCCGCTAGCGGCCAATACGTCGTTGCCGCCTCGCGCAGCCCTGAATTGCCCGGCCCGGCACCGCAGATGGTCCTAGCCGTAGAACACCCTGCTGGTCAGTCGATTCAAGGTTAGTTGCAGATCTGCTGCATGGCCGCCCGGCACATTTGCGGTCACGGCCCCGATGAACAGTACCGACACGGGGGGATCCGGGCGACGCGCGGCCCGGATCACAGATTCGTCTCTCCGCGGGAAATCGGGCGGTGGATGGCCCGCTGCGGAGCGGTTGATCACGGGTCGCGCTGTTCCGGGGATGTCGACCGATTGATCCGGGGAGGGGGTGATTGACATGCAGAAGTCGAGCAGCACGCTCAACCGACTCGGCTCGGAGAAGCGGGCCGAACCGATGGTCAAGTCCGTGGGTTGCGGCATTTGCTGGGCCAGCGGCTGGGCGCCGTTCGTCGCGGCGTGCTGGGGGCCGCCGCCGTACTCGCAGGCCATGTGACCGATTCCGACCTGCCGTCCGGAGCGGGCGTCACGCTCGCTCCGGACGGCAGGGGGCCGCGCCTCTCCAATCGACAAAATCCCGCCGGTCCCAGACAAAGACGGTGCCGACGCCAACTGCCGGGCCGACGGCCGGCCAATCCCGAGGGAATCCTTATGACAACCGCGCTTTCCCACGCGTCCGGTGATTCGCTCGCCGGCCCCGCTGACCCACCGTCACCTGACTGGGGCATTCACCTGCAACCCGTCGGTGGGCTGTTGGTGGACCGCATCAGCCTGAACTACGTACGACTGTCCAGCGAGGCACTGGAGATCGCCCTCCAACTGGCACGGACGCGCAGTGTGGCCCGCACCGCCCGGATCCGGGCCGGCACCTCCCGCCGTGACCCGGACGAGGTTCAGGCGGAGATGGTGGAGGCACTGAACGGATCGTGGTTGACCTCCTCCTGGCTCAACGGGGCGCTCGACCAACCCCTGCGGGTGTCTGGCTCGACCGACGCGTACCTGCCGCTGTTGGCGTCACTCCAACTCACCAACCGCTGCAACCTCAGCTGTTCGTTCTGTTACGCGAGTTCCGGGCCCGCCCTGCCCGGCGAGTTGACCGCCGACGACTGGGTCAAGGTGCTGGAGCGGCTGGCCCAGTCTGGAATCGCTGCCGTGACCCTCACTGGTGGCGAGCCGACCATCGCCCGGGACTTTCGGCGCATCCTGGCGACCGCCAGCGCGCTGATCGACCACGTCGACATCTTCACCAACGGCCTGCACTGGTCGGACGAACTGGTGGCGATGGCAGCCGCCTGCGGCAACATCCGGGCCCAGATCAGCATCGACGGACGCGCCGAGCGGCACGATCTCATCCGGGGCCGGGCCGGGGCCTACAACGAGTCGCTGCACACGATGCGACGCCTCACCGCAGCAGGGATTCCGGTGATCGTGGCGATGACGGTGACCCCCGCGAACTACCGGGACGTCACCGCCGTCGTCTCCGACGTGGACAGCGCCGGTGCCCGACTGTTCCGGGCAGGTCGGGTGGTACCAGTGGGCAGGGGCGACCAGGACGGGTTCGGACTGACACCGGATCAGGTCGCGGATGTGATCCGGCAGTTCCAGGAGACACGCCACCTCAACCTTGAGGCGCTGGGCTGGGACCAGTGCGTGGATCTCGGTGAGCAGTTGGCGCCCCTCGGGCTGCCCGTCGAGTTCCTCACTCCCGGCTACCTGAGTTGGCACGTCCGTGCCGATGGCCGGGTGACCCCGTGCCAGATCGAGGCGGAGTCTCTTGGTCGGATCCTCGCCGAGCCGCTCGAGCTGATCGGGGAACCTGGTCGGCTGGCCACCGTCCGGTCCACTGCCCGCGGTTGCCGCTGTATCCAGCGGCTGAATCCCAGCGAAGACGTTGACCTGCCGTTCGGCCTGACGCCGGGGCCGTCGATCCGCGTGGACGCGGCGACCAGCGGCTGCTGTGGTGCGGCGCGCTGTGGCTCGGGGTGCGGTCATGACTGAGATTGTCGTTCTGGCCGTTATCGGTCTGCTGTTCGGTGCGCTGTTCGTCGTCCTGCGGACCCGGGCATACCCCACCGAGCCGATGCCTCCGGTGATGGACGCCGCTGCCGCAAAGGAACAGGCAGCGGCAACGGCGCGGCGTCTCTGTGGTCTCGACATCACGGGCTGGCGCTCCTACGCCGTCCTGCACTCCGATGGCATCGTCGACCGGCTGCACCACCTCGGGCTCGTCGCCCGACAACGGGAGTTCCTCAACGGGTGGGGTCTACAGGGCTCCTGGCGGGTCCGCTTCATCGGCGCCGACGGCAGCGTCCTGGTCGGACTCTCACCGCGGGGCGAGGTCGTGCTCTTCGAACTCGCCGGTGATCTACGCGATCGGGTCGTTGACCGCGTCGTACCTACTCGACCGCGCGACGGCGCGACCGACGGCGGCGCGGATCAGGGCGGCGACGTCGGGGTGGCGCCAGGCACTGGCGACGACAAGGGGCTTCGACAACGGCTGGGTGTCCCCGACGGGGTCTGGGCCGGGGCGGAGCCGGTGGGCGCCGGGTACTGGACCCGTGAGGACGAGTCGACCGAGCGTACCCGTCGATTCCGGGCGACCAGTCCGGACGTCCGGATCGAGTTCGAGGTGGAGTCACTCGGCGCGTTGGTGCTGCGCATCGACTCCCTGGTGGAGTTGACCAACGAGCAGATACCGGCACTTGAGCGGGCCGAGCAGCGGGAAGTCCTCGCCGGGGCGGGGGCGCTGCTCGGCTCGGTGCTGGCACTGGTCGGCGGGGTGGCCCTCCTCGCGTTCGCCGGTGGTACCGCGCAGGCGTCGTTGGCCGCCGTGTTGGCGGTGCCGGTCCTGCTGGCGGTCCTCTTCGGCGAAGGTGGCCGGTTCCGGTACACCGCGGTGCACGGTTACGAGGGGACGCAGTCGTGGGCCGCCTTCAGGGCGATCAACGCGCTCACGTCGGCGGTGACGGCGGTGACCATGAGTGCCGTGGTGGTGGTCGCCGCCCTGGCCGGTTCCCTGGTGGCGCAGCGGGTCGGGATGCCCACAACCTCGGATCTCGGTCGGCAACTGATCTGGGGCGCCTGCCTGGCCGCGATCTGGCTGGGGCTCGCCGCGGCCGGGTACGCGCTTCTGCGTCGAACGGGACTCGCCCGGGTCTCTCCGAACCCGGACCGGCGTTCGTTGCGTACGGTCGGAATGGACCTGCCCCACGTGCTCTCGCTGACCGCGCAGAGTGCAATCGGCGAGGAGGCGGTCTTCCGGCTTCTCGCGGTGCCGGTCGTACTCTGGCTGACCGGTCAGCCGTTGCTCGCCGCCCTGGTCGCCGCCGTGCTGTGGGCCGGTACGCACAGCGGCAGCATGGTCCGTCCGCGGTGGATCCGATTCGCCGAGCTGACCCTCATCGGCGTGACGTTGGGGCTCGTGGCCATCGAGGTCGGGATCGTTGCCGCCCTGGTCGCGCATGCGCTCTACAACCTCGTCGTGCTCAGCGCGCCGCTGCTCGGTGTCGACTCCGTCCGGCGGCGGGTCAGCGAGGAGGCCCCGGCTGAGACGCGGCGGGTATCGGCGACTTCCGCCGCCTGAGGTCCCGGACGCGCCGCCCGCCCCCCTGTCCATTCGTCAAACCCGAGGAGTCCCACCGTGCGTACCGATGTCCGCCGAAACCCTTTGGAGGCCGGCCCGGTGCCTCCGACAGATCCCGTCGCGGTGCCGCTGCGTGAGCTGCTCGGCCTGCTCCGCCCACAACGGCCGGTACTGCTGGTGGCGGCCGTCCTCGGCCTCGTGTCGGCCGGTCTCGCCCTGGTCCAGCCGCTGCTGGCCATGCGCACGATCAACGCGATGCTGCTCGGCCAACCGGTCGCGTCACTCGCGATCTGGTTGGTCTTCCTCTTCCTCGCCGCCGCGGTGATCTCCGGTGTGCAGAGTTTCCTGTTGCAACGGGGCGGCGAAGCGCTGGTGCTACGGCTGCGGCTCGGTCTGACCGACCGGCTGCTGCGGCTGCCGATGCGGGAGTACGACCAACTCCGCCTCGGGGACCTCCTGTCCCGGGTCGGTACCGACACCACCCTCCTACGGGCAGTGGTGGCCAACGGGATCGTCAACGCGGTCATCGGCGTGGCGTCACTGACAGGTGCGGTCGCGCTGATGCTCTGGCTCGACTGGTTCCTGTTCGTCTTCGCGGTCGCGTCGGTGGCCCTGGGCGGGTCGATCCTCGCGTTCGTGATGATCGGGATCAGGCGCTGGTCGGAACATGCGCAGGGGCGGATCGGTCTGCTTCTCGCCGATCTTGAGCGGGCTTTGGCGGCGATGCGGACGGTCCGCGCCGCCAGGGCCGAGGATCGGGAGGCCGAACGGATCGGTGGACGAGCCCAGGAGGCGTATGACGCGGGCATCCGGGTGGCTCGGCTGGACGCGATGATCGTTCCGGCCGTGTCCCTGAGCGCCAACGGCTCGTTCCTTCTCGTACTCGGTCTCGGTGGTGCTCGGGTCGCCTCCGGCCACCTGGACATCGGTCAGTTCGTGGCCTTCCTCCTGTACGTGTCGTTCCTGCTCGTCCCGTTGGTCGCCGTCTTCGCAGGGGGAAGCGCAGTGCAGAAGGGAATGGCAGCTCTGCAACGCATCCACGAGACCATGGGGCTCGACCTTGAGCAGACCACCTACGCCGAGCGAAACGGCGCCGACGACGGGAACGGGTCGCCCGCTTCGATTGCCGGGCCAGAGACGCCGGCCCTGGAACTGCGCGATGTCCACTTCTCCTACGGACCGGGGCGGGAGGTGTTGCGGGGCGTGTCGTTCGACGTCGCGCGGCATACCAGTGTGGCCCTTGTCGGCACGTCCGGCGCGGGCAAGACCACCATCTTCGCCCTGGTCGAACGCTTCTACGAGGCGTCTTGGGGAACGATCCTGCTCGACGGTCGGGACATCGCCTCGATGCCCGTTGACGAACTGCGATCGGCGATCGGGTATGTCCAGCAGGAGTGTCCGCTGCTCGCCGGCACTCTCCGTGACAACCTCACGTACGCCCACCCCGGCGCGGGCGAGGATGAACTGGCCGAGGTGCTCCGGGTGACCAACCTCGACGAAGTGGTGGACCGACTGCCTGACGGGCTCGACACCGAGGTGGGTGAGCACGGCAGCATGCTCTCCGGTGGGGAACGCCAGCGGGTGTCAATCGCTCGCGCGTTGCTGCCTCGACCTCGGTTGCTGCTGCTCGATGAGCCGACCGCACATCTGGACGCGGCCAACGAGGCGGGGTTGGCGGAGTTGGTGCGGAACATCTCGCGTTCATGCACGGTGCTGATGATCGCGCACCGGAGTTCGACAGTTCGGGCCGCCGACCGGACAGTGGTGCTCGCCGACGGACAGGTGACCGCGACTGGTGCCTCCGACGGGCCGACAGCCGGGCCCGGCATACCGACCGAGTTGTTGGCCGAGCAACGAAGAGTAGTCGTTCCCGTGGATTGACCTGGGATCGTGTCAACCGCTGAGGCTGCAAACCCGCAGCGCCGCGTGCGGCGCTGCGGGTTCCGCGTTCTGGAGGTTGGGGTTCGTCAGCTCTGGCGGGCGGCCCTCGGCTCAGCGAGGTTTGGTCAGCGCGGTCGGGTCGGCTGGTGGCCCCACGAAGCCAGCCGACCCCGGGCGAGTCTCTGCAAGCGCGCCCTGGCGTGCGGCGAGCTTGTCGCGGACCTGTTCGACCTCCGGATGCCCGATCGCTGTGAGGATCTCCAGGGCCCGCAGCCAGCAGAGGTTGGCGGCCTCCGGGTAGCCGAGGGCCTGCTGGGTGTCACCCAGGTGCCGTAGGGCCTCTGCCTCGTTGTAGCGGTGTCCCAGTTCCCGGTTGAGCTCCAGCGCCCGGCGGTAACACCGGGCCGCCCGCTGGTACCGACCGAGATGGTGTTGGGCATAGCCGAGCGTGTCCCAACTGTTCGCCTCGCCGGTCCGGTCCCCGAGCTGACGTTGCAGGACGACAGCCTGCTGGCAGTAACGGACCGTCTCCTGATACTCCCCGAGCATTGCGTGATCCCACCCGAGCGCGTTGAGAGCGCGAGCCGCACCTGCCTGATGCCCGCTGTCGCGGAACAGCCTCAGCGCCCGCCGGTCATGGCGCAACGCTGCCGCCTGATCGCCTTCCTTCTCGCTGACCCAGCTCAGGGTCAACAGCGTGTGCGCCTGGCCGACCCGGTCGGCGAGTTCGTCCAGCAACATCAGTGCGCGTTCCAGGTGGGCCCGGGCCAGGTCGAGCCGGCCGGTCTCCGAGTAGGCGGGGACGATGTCCTGGTGTGCCTGTGCCTGCGCCGCCCGGTCACCATTGCGCTGGGCGACAGTCAACGCGCAGTTCTGCACGGCGATGAGGTCCTCCCAGTGCCCCCGGCGACCCAGGAAGGTGGTCAGTGCCCCGGCGAGCTGCCAGACGTACCGGTCGAGCCCGTGCCTGGCGGCAAGCTCGACCACCTGCCTGAGCACGGCGTACTCCTCGGTGAACCAGAACAAGGCCTCGGCGTTGTCCGCTGGCTCCTCCGGCTGAACGCCCACCTGGACTGGCGGCGGCTCGATCGGATTGCGCAACGGGGACAGCCGCCGGTCGGCGCACTGAGCGCTGTGGAGGTAGTGGCCCACAATCCGGTGCAGGGCGTCGCGCCGGACCTCCGCAGGCTCCAACTCGACCAGTTCCGCCGCGTACGCGCGCAGCAGGTCGTGGCAGGTGTACCTGCCCGGCACCCACTCCACCAGAAGCTGCGCCCGGTTCAGTTCAGCGAGGATGCCACGTACCTGCCGTTCCGGCACGGCGGCGAGGCTGGCGGCGGCCCGCACCGAAGTGTCCGGCCCGGGGTGCAGCCCCAGCAGGCGGAACAGCCGCGCCGCCGGCTCGCCGAGCGCGCGGTACGACCAGGAGAACACCGACCGTAGATCGCTGGCTGGGTCCCCGCTGCCCGAGAAGCCGTCAAGGCCGCCCTGCAGTTCGGCCAGTTCCCGGCCGAGCGCGGCGAGCGAAAACCCGGGCTGGGTCGCCGCGCGGGCCGCCACGATCGCCAACGCCAGCGGCAACCCGGAACACCGCTCGACGATGTCGTTCACTGGCTGCGGTTCAGCCTCCACCCTGCTGCCGCTGAGTCGACGTGCCAGCAACTCCCGGGCGTCAGCGGTGCTGAGGAGATCGAGCGTGACCGGATGAGCCCCCTCGACCGCCACCAAGCCGGACAACTGCTGGCGGCTGGTCACCACCACCACGCAGCCCGTGGCACCGGGCAGCAACGGACGGACCTGCTCGGCGTCGCGGGCGTTGTCGAGCACGATCAGCATTCGCCGACCGGCGACCATCTTGCGGTACAAACCGACCTGCGCGTCCAGATCCAGCGGCACCGAATCGGGCGGCACGCCGAGGGCGTCGAGGAAGCCGCGTAGCGCTACCGCCGGTGGCATCGCCTCCGCGGAGGGCTCGAAGCCGCGCAGGTTGACAGCCAACTGTCCGTCGGGAAACCAGTCCAGGTTGTCGTGGCCCCACCGCAACGCGAGCCAGGTCTTTCCGATCCCACCCATCCCCGTGACAGTCATGATGGTCGGCCCGCTCTCAGGCTGGCGGTCCACGGCGCGGGTCAGCGCCGCCAGCTCACGAGCCCGGCCGGCGAAGTGCGCCGGCGGCGGTGGCAGTTGTCGGGGCGGATGAGCCGTGGCCGGCTCCGCAGGTGCCCGCACCACGGCCGAGGCGGCGTCACGTTCGCCGTGGAGGACCCGTAGAAACAGCTCCTGCAGGTCACGCCCCGGGTCGATGCCCAGCACGTCGGCCAGGCGTTGCCGGATCTGCTGGTACTGGTCGAGAGCTTCCGCCTGTCGACCGGAACGGGACAACGCCAGCATGAGCTGGCCGGCGAGACGCTCGTCCAATGGTTGTTCGGCCAGTTCACGCGACAGCTCGGACAACAACGCCGAATGCTGACCGCGACGCAAGGCGATGTCGGTACGGTCGCGCTCGGCGGCCAGCCGTGCCTGACGCAGAGCGGTACGCAGGGCGTTGAACCAGGGGGTGTCCAGGCGCGCGAACGGCTCACCGCGCCATAGCCCGATCGCCTCGTCGAACTGCCGCAGCGCGTCGTCGTCGTCTGCGGCGAGCCGGACGCGGGAGACCAACTCCTGGAAACGGTGCAGATCAACCATCATGGGATCGACCTTGAGCAGGTAACCGCCCTGTTGCCGGACGATGGCGACGTCCTCGGCGCTGCGCAGACAGCGCCGTAACCGGGAGAGGTAGCTGTAGAGCGCGCCGTGTGCGCGTTGCGGCGGCCGGTCCACCCACACCCGGTCGAGCAACTGGTCGACGTGAACAACCTTGTTCGCCTCGACCAGCAGAACTGCCAGCACACATCGCTGACGGACATGCCCCAGCTCAACCGCATTGCCGTCGATGAAGGCCTCGATGTCGCCCAGCAGCCTGAATTGCACGACCATGAGCCCTCGCTGTTCGCACCTGCTCCCATCAGCAGATTCAAGCTTCCCACAAAGTTTGTTCAAGGGTCGTCCGCTAGGTGACGGGCAGGGTCGTGCGGACCGGATCCGAACCCTTTGAAGATCGCTCCGATGGTTCGTCCAACACAGTCCATCCAGGCCCTACGAGGAGTCGATCTCGAATGCTGGGCAGGCCAAGCGCGTTCCGAAAGGCGACCACAAGGTGGGATCACGCCGAGGAGCTCGGTGATCACATGTCATCTCATCGAGTTGTGCGACCCGCTCGAAACGCGCGCGTCCGGTAAGAACTGCCGAGCTGGAGCAATTCGGAATACGACGGATGGGCTGGCCAGCCAGGCAAGCATCCGATTTTCCTGACGGATCGGCCGATCACGTCCGTATTCTCGGAATGCACACGGCCAGGTCGGAGATGCAGCGGTGAAGGGCCGCGAGCCGATCCGCCGTTCAGCCATCGCCTACCTCGAACGCACCCGCTTCGGCATCAGGCCGTGTCTGTGCGCTGCGGATTTCTTCATGGCTCGTGCGCCACCCCCGGCACCGCCTGTCGCACCCGACTGCCAGCGGCGGGGTGCCGTAGTGCTCCCCCAAACCGTCCGAGCCGCGACGCTGGGTTGGGCTGGGGCTTCCCGGCAGCACGGCTGCGTCGAGTCTCAGCCGAGCTGTTCGGCCAGGCCGACGAGGATGCCCTCCGGGCCGCGGACGTAGCAGAGCCGATAGGCGTCCTCGTACCGCTCCAACACCCCCACGAGTTCCGCGCCGTGGCCGCGCAGGCGGGCGATCACGTCGTCGATGTCGTTGACGGCGAACATGATGCGTCGAATGCCGAGCGTGTTCGCCGGCGCGTTCCTCGGTTCCGCGGTGATCGCCGCCGGTCGGTGGAACATCGCCAACTCCACCTTGCCGTGGCCGTCCGGGGTCCGCAGCATCGCCACCTCCTGCCGGACGTCGTCGATCCCGATCACACGCTCCACCCACCGCCCCTCCACCGGCCCCCGACCCTCCAACTCCATGCCGAGCTCGACGAAAAACGCGATGACCGCGTCAAGATCGTCGACAACAATGAGGACGTTGTCCATCCGCTGGATCGCCATGCTGGATCTCCCTGGTCTGGTGCGGTCGCCGTTGCCGCATCCTCCCTGAGACGGAGCCACGTCAGCGTTCTCGACATCCGGGCTGACCAACTGTGTGCCGTCCCGCCCGACCAGAATCGGAGATCTTCCGCATGTCCATGCACGACGATGAGTTAGCCATCACCGATGACGTCGTCCGCGAGTTGATCGCGAATCAGTTCCCTCGGTGGGAGACGGCACCGGTCCGGCGCGTCGCGTCGAACGGCACCGTGAACGCCATCTTCCGCATCGGCGACGACGTGGCGGCCCGGTTCCTGCTGCGGCCACGCGATGTCACCGTGGCCGCCGAGCTCCTCCAGCGGGAGGCCGAGGCCTCCCGACGCTTCGCCGAACACAGCCCGTTTCCGGCTCCCCGGCCGATCGCGATCGGCAACCCCGGAAAGGACTACCCCCTGCCGTGGTCGATGCAGTCGTGGGTACCGGGAAGCATCGCCCCCGTTGACATCGACGGGTCCGTGGAACTCGCCCGTGACCTGGCCTACCTGATCAGCGCGCTTCGGGCCACCGACACCCAGGGCCGCCGGTTCCAGGGCGACAACCGTGGTGGCGACCTACCCGACCACGACGAGTGGGTCGAGGTATGTTTCGGAAAGAGCGAGGGCCTGCTCGACGTCCCGACGCTTCGGCGTCTGTGGAGTCACTTCCGGGAACTGCCGCGCACGTCGGCCGACGTCATGTCCCATGGCGACCTGCAGCCGCTGAACGTCCTGGTGGCCGACGGCCGGCTGGTGGGTGTGCTCGACACCGGCGACTTCGCGCCGGCCGATCCCGCCCTTGATGCCATGTGTGGCTGGTACTTCTTCGACGATGCGTCCCGAGCGGTGTTCCGTGACAAGTTGGGTTGCGACGAGCTGGAGTGGGAGCGCAGCAAGGCATGGAGCTTCCAACAGGCTCTCGGTGCCATCTGGTACTACGTCGAGACCAACCCCGTCATGTACCAGATGGGCCGCCTCGTCCTTGACCGGATCGTGGCGAACACGAAGGTCTGAGGCGGTCAGTTGGCTGAGGTCCCCAGCATCACTGTGAGCCCTTCCTGAGCCGCCAGCACGGCGTCCTCGAACTCCGCCTGCGCCGCCACCACTGCGGCTGCCCGGTCATTGCCTGGCCAGAAGTGGGCGAGCATCAGGCGACGGGCGCCCGCCCGGTGTGCCCACAGTCCGGCCTCGGTGGAGGTCATGAGGTTCCGGCTGGGACGGCTGGTCTCGCCGTCGTGGTCCGTCGCCTCGACAATGAACAGGTCGGCGTCGCGGCCCAGTTCGGCAAGCGCGGGAGTCGGCCCCGTATCCCCGGAGTAGGCCACCCGCTACGGCGTAGCTCTTGGTAACTAGTGATCTGAGCGCTGACGCCGACGCAGCAGCACGGCTGTCACCAGGTAGCCAACGCCAAGCAGTGCTGCCAGCACGGCGATGAACGCGGACCAACTGATCGGCTCGCCGATGGCGAACACCCAGTACGCCACAGCAAGGAAAGACCAGAAGCCCCCGAGGATGAAACCCTGCTTGGGCGTCTTGGCTGTCTGCCACCACGGGCTACCGACCGCTCCCACGTATTGAATCCTGCCTGTGGCGTGAGGGTGGGACAAGCCCAGACCTGGCAACGGCATGATCTTGGCCCTAAGGGAGGGGTCCCGCCACGCGCTCAGGCGGCGGCGCGTTCGGCCCCGTCTCGGGCCACCTTGAAGACGTACGGAAAACAGCCGAGAGTGCGGGTCGGGCCTAGATCAGCGTGCTCGCCACCGTGTGCGTTAGGTTACGTCGTTCAGTTTGTCGAGCGCGCCGTCGTGCTGGTCGTCGTATCGGTGCGGGCGCTCCTAGCAACGGCCGGCACGGGCCACAGGAGGAGACATGTCCGACGAGATCAGGCTCAGCGCGGTCACCCTGGACTGCCCGGACGCCGTCGCCTTGGCGCAGTTCTACGCCAGCATCACCGGCGGAACCCTGACACACGCCGGGGACGGCTGGGCATGCGTGCTGAGCCCGGCCGGGCGGATCAACTTCCAGACTGTGCCCGGATACACGCCACCCACCTGGCCCGACCCCACCTCGTCGATCATGATGCATCTCGACTTCATGGTCGTGGACCGAGACGCCGCCGAGGCCCGCGTGCTCGCTGCCGGAGCAACAAAGTACGAGTTCCAGCCCAACAGCGAACAGTGTTACGTCTACGCCGACCCGGCGGGCCACCCGTTCTGCCTGACCACCTGGGAGGCCACGGTTACACCAAACCAGCTCGCCTGACCGAGCGGCTCGGTGAGGCCCTGGCCGCCGAGTTGCCCGCGCTCCCCCATGTACGAAGCCAGGTCCCGGTGCAGCAGCATGAACGTCATGGATCCGGAGACCGCGCGCCAACGGCGGCACCAGGAGCACGTGGCATCCTGGCTCCAGCTCATCGCCACCCTCCGGACTGAGGGCTGGGAGGCGCATCTGACCTGCACGGCAGCCCCAGTGCAGGTGGAGGGCACCCTGCCGAACGGTGAGCGCTTCTACTTCCGCGCCCGCCATAGCGACGTGTCGCTGGGCATCGGAAGCGACGACCCCGCCGACATCCCCGAGTGGGAAGAGAGCGAATCGCACACGGAAGCCAGCTGGCTGCCAGCAGGTAAGGGCGAGACCATCATCAGACGGCTTGCTTTCCGCTACGCCCAACAGAGCAATCCGACTGAGGGAGCGCCAGCCTGCGTCGACCGGGCTTCACTCTGCGGACCCACGCGCATCTCCTGCCGACCAGCGAGGACCGCACGCGCAGGGCCATCGATGCGGCCTTCGGTGAGGACCAGGCAGCCGAGGACGTTCCGGAAGCCTCGACGGCCTGAAGACGGCATGATCATGGTTCAGCGACCCTCGGGAATGCCGCAATCGCAGGTCAGCGACCCCTGCGCCCGTTACTTGGCGTTGAAGTAGTTGGCCTCCGGGTGGTGGACCACGATCGCGTCGGTGGCCTGCTCCGGCATGAGCTGGAACTCCTCGGACAGCTCGACCCCGATCCGGTCCGCGCCGAGCAGATCCATGATCTTCGCCCGGTCTTCCAGGTCGGGGCAGGCCGGGTAGCCGAACGCGTACCGGCAGCCCCGGTAGTCGTTGTGCAGGATGCCGGCCAGGTCCGCCGGGTCGTCGTGCCCCAGCGGGCGGCCGTCGGGCAGGGTCATCTCGGCGCGGATGCGCTGGTGCCAGTATTCGGCGAGGGCCTCGGTGAGCTGCACGGAGAGGCCGTGCACCTCCAGGTAGTCGCGGTACTCGTTGCGGGCGAACAGCTTCGCCGCGTACTCGCTGACCGGCTGGCCGACGGTTACCAGTTGCAACGCGACCACATCGAGCTGGTCGCCCTGGGGCCGGAAGAAGTCCGCCAGGCAGAGCCGCCGCTCCTGCCGCTGCCGCGGGAAGGAGAACCGGGCGCGCTCCGCGTGCCCGTTCTCGTCGAGCACCACCAGGTCATTGCCCTCGGAGTACGCGGGGAAGTAGCCGTACACCACGGCTGCCTCAAGGACCTGGTCGGCGATCAGCCGGTCCAGCCAGTACCGCAGCCGAGGCCGGCCCTCGGTCTCGACCAGCTCCTCGTAGGAGGGTCCGCTGCCACCCCGGGCGCCGCGCAACCCCCACTGCCCGGAGAAGGTGGCCCGCTCGTCGAGCAGCGCCGCATAGTCGGCCATCGGCACGCCCTTGACGACCCGGGTGCCGAAGAACGGCGGGGTGGGCACCGACACGTCGGCGGCCACGTCGGAGCGGACCGAGGAGTCGTGCAGCTCCGGCAGCGACGTGGTGACCATCGAGCGCTGCCGTTCCCGGCGCGCCCGCCGGGCGGCGAGAGCCGCCTCCCGCTCCGGGTCGATCACCGGGGCGCCGCCGCGCTTGGCCGTCATCACCCGGTCCATCAGGGACAGACCCTCGAACGCGTCCCGCGCGTAGTGCACCTGCCCGGGGAACGTCGACCGCAGGTCGTCCTCGACGTACGCGCGGGTCAGCGCCGCCCCACCCAGCAGGACCGGCCAGCGTTCCGCGACCCCGCGCGTGGCCATCTCGGCCAGGTTCTCCTTCATGATGACGGTGCTCTTAACCAGCAGCCCGGACATGCCGATCGCGTCGGCGCGGTGCTGCTCTGCTGCGTCGAGGATGGCGCTGATCGGCTGCTTGATGCCGATGTTCACCACCTCGTAGCCGTTGTTGGACAGGATGATGTCGACCAGGTTCTTGCCGATGTCGTGCACGTCGCCGCGCACGGTGGCGAGCACGATGCGGCCCTTGCCGCCGTCCTCCGCGGTCTCCATGTGCGGTTCCAGGTAGGCGACCGCCGTCTTCATCACCTCGGCGGACTGGAGCACGAACGGCAGCTGCATCTGGCCGGAGCCGAACAGCTCGCCGACCACCTTCATGCCGTCCAGCAGGATGTCGTTGATGATCGACAGTGGGGAGCGGCCGCCGGCCATCGCCTCGTCCAGGTCGGCCTCCAGGCCGTTGCGCTCACCGTCGATGATCCGCCGCTTGAGCCGCTCGTCGAGCGGCAGCGCCGCCAATTCCTGGGCGCGACTGGCGCGGGCGCTGGTCACGTCGACGCCCTCGAAGAGCTCGAGGAAACGCTGCACCGGGTCGTACCCCTCGCGTCGCCGGTCGTACACCAGGTCCAGGGCGACCTCGCGCTGCTCATCGGGAATCTTCGACATCGGCAGGATCTTGCTGGCGTGCACGATCGCCGAGGTCAGGCCGGCCTGCACACACTCGTGCAGGAACACCGAGTTGAGCACCTGCCGGGCCGCCGGGTTCAGCCCGAAGGAGATGTTCGAGATGCCCAGGGTGAAGTTGACACCCGGGTAGCGGCGGGAGATCTCCCGGATCGCCTCGATCGTCTCGATGCCGTCGCGGCGGGTCTCCTCCTGCCCGGTGGCGATCGGGAAGGTCAGCGCGTCGATCAGGATGTCGGCGCGGTCCATGCCCCACCGGTCGGTCAGGTCGTCGATCAACCGCGCCGCGACCCGGACCTTCCACTCCTGGGTACGGGCCTGACCCTCCTCGTCGATGAGCAGCGCCACCACCGACGCGCCGTGCTCCCGGACGATCGGCATCACGCGCGCGTACCGGGACTCGGGGCCGTCGCCGTCCTCGAAGTTCACCGAGTTGACCACGCAGCGGCCGCCGAGCATCTCCAAGCCGGCCTCCACCACGTTCGGCTCGGTGGAGTCCAACATGATCGGCAGGGTGGACGCGGTGGCGAACCGACCGGCCAGCTCCCGCATGTCCTGCGTGCCGTCGCGGCCAACGTAGTCCACGCATAGGTCGAGCAGGTGGGAGCCGTCCCGTGCCTGACTGCGGGCGATCTCCACACAGGCCCGCCAGTCGCCGGCGAGCATCGCCTCGCGGAACGCCTTCGAGCCGTTGGCGTTGGTCCGCTCCCCCACCATCAGCACCGAGGCGTCCTGGGCGAACGGCACCGGGTGGTAGACCGAGGAGACGCCCGCCTCGTGCCGCGGCTCACGGGCCGGGGCGGTGACGCCCTGCAGCCGCTCGGCCAGCACCCGGATGTGCTCCGGGGTGGTGCCGCAGCAGCCACCGATCAGCCCCACGCCGTACTCGGTGATGAACCGCTCCAGGGCCTCGGCCAGCTCCACGGGAGTCAGCGGGAAGTACGCCCCGTCGGCGGTCAGCACCGGCAGGCCGGCGTTCGGCATCACCGACAGCGGGATGCGGGAGTGCTGCGACAGGTAGCGCAGGTGCTCGCTCATCTCGGCCGGGCCGGTCGAGCAGTTGAGCCCGATCAGGTCCACGCCGAGCGGCTCGATCGCGGCGAGGGCCGCCCCGATCTCGCTGCCGACCAGCATGGTGCCGGTGGTCTCCACCGCCACGTGACAGATGATCGGCACCGTCTGGCCCAGCTCGGCCATCGCCCGCTTCGACCCGACCACCGCCGCCTTGACCTGGAGCAGGTCCTGACAGGTCTCGATGATCAACGCGTCGGCGCCACCGACGATCAGACCCGCGGCGTTCTCCTGGTAGGCGTCGCGCAGGGTCGAGTAGGCGGCGTGCCCGAGGGTGGGCAGCTTGGTGCCCGGCCCGATCGAGCCGAGCACGAAACGGGGCCGCTCCGGGGTGCTGGCCGCGTCGGCGGCCTCCCGGGCGATCCGGGCGCCCGCCTCGGACAGCTCGCGGATGCGGTGCGGAATGTCGTACTCGGCGAGGTTGGCGAGGTTGGCCCCGAAGGTGTTGGTCTCCACGCAGTCGGCGCCGACGGCCAGGTAGGCGTCGTGCACCCCGCGCACCACGTCCGGGCGGGTGACGTTGAGGATCTCGTTGCACCCCTCGAGCCCGTCGAAGTCGTCGAGCGTGAGGTCCGCGGCCTGAAGCATCGTGCCCATCGCGCCGTCGGCGATGAGAATGCGATCAGCCAGCACATCCATCAATGAAGTCCGCACCCGTTCAGGTTAGTGCGATTCGACCGGACTCCACGACCATCATCGTGCGATCCCCTATTGTGTCACGGGAATCACGCTGTCTGGTTCGTTCGGGTATGACCTGCTGCCGGAGCGGCCGACCGGCGCGGCCGACGGGCCGCACCCTCGCCCTGCACGTAGGCTGGCGGACGTGAAGGACAACAGGGACGCCACCGTGCCACACGGTATGACGACCGGGCGCGGTCCCGGCGCCAGCCGCGACGAGCAGGGTGAGGTGACGGCGTGACCGAGTTCGACGGACTGCCGGTGCTGCGGTCCCCGGTGGCGATCGCCGCGTTCGAGGGCTGGAATGACGCCGCCGACGCGTCCACCGCCGCGGTCGAGCACCTGGAGCAGGTCTGGAACGCCCGGCAGATCGCCGAGCTGGATCCAGAGGACTTCTACGACTTCCAGGTCAGCCGGCCCACCATCACCATGGCCGACGGGGAGACCCGGCGGGTGGAGTGGCCGACGACCCGGTTCATGGTGGCCAGCCCGGAGGGCACCGACCGTGACGTGGTGCTGATCCGCGGCATCGAGCCGAGCATGCGCTGGCGGACGTTCTGCGAGCAGGTGCTGGAGATCTGCCACAGCCTGGAGGTGGAACGGGTGGTGCTGCTCGGCGCGTTGCTGGCCGACGTGCCGTACACCCGGCCGCTGCCGATCAGTGGCAGCGCCTCCGACGCGCAGGCCGCCGAGCGTTACCAGCTCACCCCCACCCGGTACGACGGGCCGACCGGCATCGTCGGCGTGCTGCACGACGCCTGCACCCGCGCCGAGGTGGACGCCGTCTCGTTCTGGGTGCACGTGCCGCACTACGCCAACAACCCGCCCTGCCCGAAGGCCACCCTCGCCCTGCTGCACCGGGTCGAGGAGGTCGTCGACCTGCCGGTGCCGATGGCCGACCTGGCCGAGGAGTCCGCCGAGTGGGAGCAGCGGGTGCGCAGTGCCGCCGAGCAGGACGCCGAGCTGGGCGAGTACGTCCGCGAGCTGGAAGAGCGGGTCGGCGACGAGGGCATCACCCCGTTGACCGGCGACGAGATCGCCCAGGAGTTCGAGAAGTACCTGCGCCGCCGGGGCGGTTCGGCCGGCCCCACCGCCGGCTCCTGGTAGCACTGTTTTCGCTGCGGGCCTTCGGACCTTTTGTGGTCCGGGGGCCCGTTTTCGCGTGTCCGGGGTAGCGCCGTCACACCCCCTAGGGCATCCTAGGAACCTAGATGTGATCAAGGAGGCGGGTGTGCAGATCAATCCCGGGGCCGCCGAGTTCCCGCACCGACAGATCGCCGCGCAGCTCAAGGCCCAGGTCCGGCGCGGGGACTGGGGGCCGGGCGAGCGGCTGCCGTCCATCCCGGCCATCGCCGAGATGTTCGGCGTCGCCAAGCAGACCGTGCAACGCGCCGTCGACCAACTGCGGGTCGAGGGCATCCTGATCACCAAACCCGGCTCCGGTACGTACGTCCGGGGCACCCGCCGCCGCCTCAACCGCCTCTCCCGAGGCCGGTACGGCGGCTTCCGCGGCTACCACACCGACCTGGCCGCCCGGTACCGTCAACAGCTCGTCTCCGTGGGACACGCCCCCGCCCCCGCCGAGGTGGCCGACGCCTTCGGCGTCTCCGACGGCACCAACCTGCTCTGCCGCCGGCACCTCGTCCGCACCGACGACTCCCCCGTCGAGGTGGGCGCCTCCTGGTTCCTGCCCCGCGACACCGCCGGAACCTCGCTGGAGCGCGCCGAGGCGTTCGGCCGGCCGCTCTACCAGGAGGCCGAGGAAGCCACCGGACGACGGTACGTCTCGGCCACCGACACGATCAGCGCCCGCCAGCCGAGCCGGGAGGAGGCCGAAACCCTCCAGATCCGGCCGGACACCCCGGTGCTGCACCTGCTGCACGTCGCGTACGACGCGCACCGCAAGCCGATCGAGGTCTCCCAGGCGACCTGGCCCGGCCCGATGACCACCCTCACCGAGGAGTACAAGATCCCCGGCCCGACCCCCGACCCGGAACCCGACCCCGGCCTGGTCCTGGGCTAGCCAGCCCCGCCCCGCCCCGCCCCGCCCCGCCCCGCCCCGCCCCGCCCAGCCCAGCCCTGGCCCTGCCCGGTCCGGCCGGCCCGGCGATCTTGCGCTTTCGGTCGTGCTTTTGCCTGTTCTGCACCTTTCACTGGGACAGAAACTGCAAGATCGGGGCTATTGGCGCGCGCCAGGGCTGCCTCTGAGAGCTCACCCGTTGTCGAAACTCGTCGCCGTCGTTGCATCTATACACTCGGTATATATACTGCGGGTATATCGATGGTCGGGCGGCCCGTTCCGGCGTCGAGCAACCCAGGGGAGGATCAATGCCAACCGTGAAACCTGTTGCTGCACGGGGGATCACGCGCCGTGGCCTTGTCGGAGCCGCGCTGGCCGTCGGGGCCGGCGTACCGTTGGGCATCGCTGGCCGCGCCACGGCGGCAACCGCCGACGCGGGCCCGGCCCGGCTCACTCTCCCCCGGCCGACCGGGCCGTACCGCGTGGGTGTGGTGCCACTGCATCTGGTCGACCGGTCGCGGCCGGAACCGCTGGCGGGGCCGGGGCGGTATCGGGAACTGATGGTCAGCGTCTGGTACCCCGCCCGGAACGAGCGGCGCTACCCGCGTTCCCCGTGGATGACGGCCGCCTCGATGCGCGTGCTGCTGGAATCCGCGGGCTTCGACCCCCACGCCGCGCTGGCGCCGTTGACGGCCGGGCACGAGGGCGCCCCGGTGCGGCACCCGGGCCGGCGGTTGCCGGTGGTGCTGTACTCGCACGGTGCCGGCAGCCACCGTTCGGACACCACCATCGTGGTGCAGGAACTCGCCAGCCACGGGTACGCGGTGGTCACTGTGGACCACACGTACGACGGGTTCAGCGAATTCCCCGACGGCCGGGTCACCGTCCAGGAGGAAGACGTCGATTCCACCCCGTGGACCTACACCAGGGACGTCCGATTCGTCCTCGATCAGATCTCCGACCTCGCCGCCGGGGGCAACCCCGACGTCGACCACGCGCCACTGCCGACCGGGCTGGGCGCCGCCCTCGACCTGAGTCGGATCGGCATGTTCGGCTGGTCGAAGGGCGGCACCGCGACGGCCCTGACCATGGGCACCGACCGGCGGGTCCGGGCGGGGCTGAGCCTGGACGCCCCGATGGTGTCGCAGCCGATGCCCACCACCGACCTGTACCGGCCGTTCATGCTGATGACGGCGGAGTACACCCAGGCCGCGGAGCCCGCCGTCGCCGAGTTCTTCACGCACCTACGGGGATGGCGACTCAACGTCCAGGCCGCCGAAGCGATCCACTCGTCCTACGGCGACAACCAGTGGCTCGTGCCGCAACTGGCGAAAATCATCGGCATGAGCGACGAGGAACTCGTGCGTTGGGTCGGCACGCTCGACCCCGCCCGCGCGGTCCGCATCGGGCAGGCGTACCCGCTGGCGTTCTTCGACCTGCACCTGCGGCACCGGGGCGGCCACCTACTGAACGGCCCGAGCCGGTCCTTCCCCGAGGTGGCGTTCATTCCGTGACCCGGCCGACAGAGCCTCCGTCGATCATGGAGTTGTGGTGCCTCGCGTAAGGGGCACAGCACCGCTTATCGCCCACCACAACTCCATGATCGACGCGAGCGGGGCGGGGCCCGGCTTGCGAAGGGCTAGAGGCGGATGCCCAGGAGGGCGTCGACGGTGGTCGCGAAGAGAGCGGGCGCTTCGGGGTCGTCGGTGGCACCGGCGAGGGTCGCCTCGGCCCAGCGGTCGGCTGCGGCCAGGGCTCCGGGGGTGTCCAGGTCGTCGGCGAGGCGTGCGCGTACCTCGGCCAGCAGCTCGGCCCCGGACGGCCCGGCGGGCGCGGCGGCGGCCCGCCGCCAACGGTCCAGGCGCTCGTGCGCGGCGGTGAGCAGGTCGTCGGTCCAGGTGCGGTCGCTGCGGTAGTGCCCGGAGATCAACGCCAGCCGGATCGCCATCGGGTCGACCTTGTCCGCGCGCAGCCGGGACACGAAGACCAGGTTGCCGCGGGACTTGGACATCTTCTCGCCGTCCAGACCGATCATGCCGGCGTGGACGTAGTGCTCGGCGAACGGCGCCTGGCCGGTGAGCCGCTCGGCGTGCGCGGCGGAGGCCTCGTGGTGCGGGAACAGCAGGTCGTTGCCGCCGCCCTGCACGTCGATCCGGTCACCGAGCAGGTTGAGCGCGATGACGGCGCACTCGATGTGCCAGCCGGGGCGGCCCGGGCCCAGCTCCCCGCCCGGCCAGGACGGCTCGCCCTCGCGGGCGCCGCGCCACAGCAGCGGGTCCAGTGGGTCCCGCTTGCCGGCCCGGTCGGGGTCGCCACCGCGCTCGGGGAAGATCTCCAGCATCTGCTCGCGGGTCAGGTTCGACTCGTAGCCGAAGCGGGGCGTGGCGGAGATGTCGAAGTAGACGTCGCCGGTGCCGTCGTCGAGCCGGTACGCGGCACCGTCCTTGAGCAGCACCTCGACCTTGTCGGCGATGTCCGGGATCGACTCGACGGCACCCACGTAGTGCGCCGGCGGGATGATCCGCAGCGCCTCCATGTCCTCCCGGAACAGCGCCGTCTCGCGCATCGCCAGGACCACCCAGTCCTCGCCGTCGCGGGCGGCCCGCTCCAGCAGCGGGTCGTCGATGTCGGTGACGTTCTGCACGTAGCGCACCGGGCGGCCGGCGTCACGCCACATCCGCTGCACCAGGTCGAACGTGATCATGGTGGCGGCGTGGCCGAGATGGGTGGCGTCGTACGGGGTGATGCCGCAGACGTACATGCTGCCCGCGTCGGCCGGCTCACTGGGGTGGACACCCTGCCGCGCCGAGTCGTACAACGCCAGTGGCTCGCCCTTGCCCGGCAGCCGTGGCACCTCGTGTCCCGCCCAAGACTCCATGGGATCAGCCTAGCCAGCCCGCCGGCAACGCCGGAGCGCCCCACAGGTGATCAAGATGACAGCGGGTCACATGGGCGGCCAGGGCATCGCCGGCCAGTCCTCGGGAGGCTGCGGGAAGCAGCCGGTCTCGCGCAGCCGGTCGACCCGGGCGGCCACCTCGGCCACCTCGCTGATCGTCAGATGGTCGGCCAACTCCGCGCCGAGCGCACCGGCGACCTGACCGGCCAGCGCGTCGAGCATCTCCACGGCGTCCGCGGGCAGGCGCTTACCAGCCCAACCCCAGAGCACGGTGCGCAGCTTGTCCTCCACGTGGAAGCTCACCCCGTGGTCCACACCGTAGATCCGGTCGTCGGCACCGACGAGCACGTGACCGCCCTTACGGTCGGCGTTGTTGAGCACCGCGTCGAGCACCGCGAGCCGGGCCAGCCGTGGGTCGTCGGCGTGGGCCAAGGCGTACGCGGCGCCGTCGTCGTCCCGGGCCGCGGCGATCGGGATCCAGCGTGGCGGCAACTCCCCGGCGGGCAGGAAACCGACAAGTGGTTCGGCGTCCTCCGGCTCGTCGATCCACAGCTGGCAGGAGCCGGGGCCGAACGGGCCGTCGCGCAGCACCGTCGGCGGCACCAGGTCCCATCCGGTGGCTCGGGAGACCAGGTACGCCGAGACCTCCCGGCCGGCCAGGGTGCCGTCGGGGAAGTCCCAGAGGGGGCGCTCGCCACGGACCGGCTTGTAGACGCACCGGGCGGTCAACCCGTCCAGGGTCAGGATGCCGCGCAGCGTCGTGTTCGACGCGTCGACCAGCCGACCTTCCAGGTCGAGGACGCCGTCACGCAGCAGCCGCAGCGCGGCGTCGCCGTCCTGGCGAGGCTGGAGGCCGGACGAGGTCACCGGTGATAACCGTTGTGCCGCGGGCAGAGGTGCCCGGCGGGGTCCAACGGTTGGCCGCAGAGCGGGCACGGTGGCCGGCCCGCGTTGACCACTCGCCGGGCCCGCTCGATGAACTGGCGGGTCGCCTGGGGAGTGAGCCGGACCCGGAGCCGATCCAGGTCCTCGTCCGGCTCTTCGTCCTCGTCGTCGTCCTCGTCGTCGTCGTCGTCCTCGTCGCCGAGCTCGACCTCGGGCTCCACCTCGCCCGCCGCGATCGCCTCGATCACCACGGTGGCGGTGTCCACGTCGAAGGCCAGCCCGAGCGTCCCGACCCGGAACTCCTCGTCGACCGGAGTGTCCAGCGGCTCGTTGTCGCCGATCACCGGCGCCAGCTCGGGCAGGTCCACCCCGAAGCGACGCTGCGCCTCGGTGAGCAACTCCTCAAGCTTTTCGGCGAGCAGGGACACCTGGACCTTCTCCAGCGCGACGCTGACCAGCCTGCCGCCGCCGCGGGCCTGCAGGAAGAACGTGCGCTCCCCCGGCGGCCCGACAGTCCCGGCGACGAACCGCTCCGGCGGTTCGAAGGCGTGCACCTGGTGGGTCATACCCACGACCCTATCCGGCCCGCCCTGGCATCGCGCACCCCACCGACGCGAATCGCCACAGCGACGGCGCGCCCGGTGTAGCAGGGGTTACACCCGGGCGTGGCGGCCATTTCGGCCTGCGCGGACGCCCCGGCCGGGGGCGGTGTCGTGACGGGCCTCACCGCGACGCACCCGCTCCGCCACCGACGGCCGCGTCCGAGTCGGCCACGCGGTTCGCGCGCCGACGCCGCTTGGCCGGCGGCGGCACCAGCGCCGCCAGGTCGCCACCGGTGTCGTTGAGTCGCACCAGAAACGGACGCAGCGGCGTGAACCGGATCGCCGTCACCGACGCCGGGTCGGCCACGATCCGCTGAAAGGCATCCAGGTGTACGCCGAGCGCGTCCGCCACGATGGCCTTGATCACATCGCCGTGGCTGCACGCCAACCAGACCGCCTCGGGCCCGTGCTCGGCGGTGACCCGCGCGTCCCAGGAACGCACCGCCGCCACGGCACGGGCCGCCATCGCCGCCATCGCCTCGCCACCCGGGAAGACCGCGGCGCTGGGGTGCTGCTGGACCACCGGCCAGAGCGGCTCCTTGGCGAGTTTCTTCAGCGGCTGCCCCTCCCAACTGCCGTAGTCGCACTCGATCAGCCCGTCCTCGACGATCGGGGCGGCCTGCGGGAGCGCCAGCTCCAGGGTCTGCCGGCAGCGGATGAGCGGGCTGGTCACCACGGCGGCCAACGGCACCGCCCGCAGGCGCTCGCCGACCGCGGTGGCCTGCGCGCGCCCGGTGTCGTCCAACTCGACCGGTTGCCGACCGGCCAGGCCGCCATCGGCGTTCGCCGTGGTACGGCCGTGTCGCAGAAGCAGAAGGGTCGCCACGGGACCACCCTATGACCTGACCCCCGGGCCGGGCCGTCGCGGGCGGCGACCTCACGACTGCGGCCCTCGTCCCCACCCGCGGGCGGAGACGAGGGCCGTCGGCAGACCGGTCAGGTGGCGTCGATCGTGCCGGTCAGCAGCAGGGCCAGGACCAGGGTGCCCAGCGCGACCCGGTACAGCACGAAGACGTACAGGGTGTGGTGGGCGACGTAGCGCAGCAGCCAGGCGATGGCCGCGTAGCCGATGCCGAACGCGATCAGGGTGGCCACGATCGTCTGGGCCACGGTCGGCACTGACGTGCCCGGGGCGGACGGTTCGAAGACGTCCCCGAGGCTGAACACCCCGGACATCACCACCGCCGGGATGGCCAGCAGGAACGAATACCGTGCCGCCGCCTCCCGGGTCAGGTTGAGCAGCAGGCCGGCGGTCAGCGTGCCGCCGGAGCGGGACACACCGGGGACCAGCGCCATCGCCTGGGCGAAGCCCATCACGATGCCGTCCTTCATCCGGAAGTTCTCCAGGGTGCGGGTCTGCCGCCCCCAGTACTCGGCGAACGCCAGCACGAACGCGAACACGATCAGCGTGGTCGCCACCACCCACAGGTTGCGCCCGGCGGTCTTGATCTGGTCCTTGAACAGGAAACCGAACAGCCCGATCGGGATCGAGCCGACGATGACGTACCAGCCCATCCGGTAGTCGAGGCTGGAGCGGACCGACTTGTCCCGGATGCCCACCAGCCAGGTCCGGGTGATCCGCCAGATGTCCTTGGCGAAGTAGATCAGCACTGCCGCTTCGGTGCCGAGCTGGGTGACCGCGGTGAACGACGCGCCGGCGTCACGGTCGAAGAAGATCGCCGAGGTGATCCGCAGATGCCCCGACGAGCTGACCGGAAGGAACTCGGTCAGTCCCTGGACGATGCCCAGGACGATGGCCTCGACCCAGGTCACTCGCCGACTCCCGAGAGGTCGAGAGCCTCGGCGACGGTACGCAGAGTCTGCACACCGCTGTCCCGGTCGGCCACGAAAAGGGTCACCGACAGCGTGGTGACCCCGGCTGCCGCGTACTCCCGCATCCGTTCGGCGACGCGCTCCTTCGGACCGAGCAGCGAGGTGCGGTCGATGAACTCCATGGGCACGGCGGCGGCAGCGTCACGCTGCCGCTTGGCCAGGTACAGGTCCTGCACCTCGCGGGCGGCGTCGCCGTAGCCCATCCGGGTGGCGAGCTGGTTGTAGAAGTTCTGCTGGCGGCTGCCCATACCGCCCACGTAGAGCGCGGCGTACCAGCGGACGAGTTCGGCGCAGGAGGCCACGTCGTCGCCGATCACCACGGGCACCGACGGCACCACGTCGAACCCGGCCATCTCCTTGCCGACCTTGGCCCGCCCGGCGCGCACCGAGGCGAGCTGCTCCTCGGCGAACTCCGGAGCGTAGAACACCGCCAGCCAGCCGTCGGCGATCTCGCCGGCCAGCTCCAGGTTCTTCGGGCCGACCGCGGCCAGGTAGATCGGTATGTGCTCGCGCGGTGGGTGGAAGCCCAGTCGCAGGGCCTTGCCCGGGCCGTCCGGCAGCGGCAGCGTGTAGTGCTCGCCGTCGTACTCCACCTCCTTGCGGGCGATGGCCAGCTTGACGATGTCGACGAACTCGCGGGTCCGGGCCAGCGGCTTGGCGAAGCGCACACCGTGCCACCCCTCGGAGACCTGCGGGCCGGAGACGCCCAGGCCGAGGCGGAACCGGCCGCCGGAGAGCGCGTCGATAGTGGCGGCGGTCATGGCGGTGGCCGCCGGCGTACGGGCGGGGATCTGCATCACCGCTGCGCCGACGTCGATCCGTTCGGTCTGGCCGGCCATCCAGGCGAGCATGCTGGGCGAGTCGGAGCCGTACGCCTCCGCCGCCCACACCACCGAATAGCCCAGCCGGTCCGCCTCCTGGGCCAGCGCCAGGTGGTCGGCCGGTGTGCTCCACGCCGTCTGGTATCCGAGACTGAGCCCGAGTCGCACTGGTCCTCCCCCATCCGTGGCACAGGTCGCCCCAGGTTACGCAATGCCGATAACGGACTCGATCACCGGCTCGACACCTTATGATCCCCCCTCCATCGGGGCAGCCCGGGGCGGCGGAACCGGCAGAACCGGCAGAGATACGGGAGCGAGGATATCGGTGGCGGCAGGTTCGAAATAAGGTTCACCCATGCAACAGCGACCGCTCGGCCGAAGCGGGCTGGCGGTTTCGCGGCTCGCGCTCGGCACCATGACCTGGGGCCGGGACACCGACGCCGACGATGCGGCCGCTCAGCTGAAGAGTTACCTCGACGCGGGCGGCAACCTGATCGACACCGCCGACGTGTACGGCGACGGCGACGCCGAGTCGGTGATCGGCTCACTGCTGGGCTCCCTCGTCCCCCGCGAGGATCTGCTGATCGCCACCAAGGCGGGGTTGCGCCCCGGCAGTGGCCGACGCCGGGACGGCTCCCGGGGACACCTGCTGCGCACCTTGGACGCGTCGCTGCGCCGGCTCGGCACCGACCACGTCGACCTGTTCCAGGTGCACGGCTACGACCCGGACACCCCCCTCGAAGAGACCCTGGCCGCCCTGGATCACGCGGTGGCCAGCGGCAAGGTCCGCTACGTCGGGGTGTCGAACTTCTCCGGCTGGCAGACCGCGCGGGCCGCCGCCTGGCAGACCGCCTGGCCGGGGCGGGCGCCGGTGGTCGCGTCCCAGGTGGAGTATTCGCTGCTGGAACGGGGCGTGGAGCGGGAGGTGCTGCCCGCGTGCGACGCGCTCGGCCTCGGCGTGCTGCCCTGGTCGCCGCTGGGCCGGGGCGTGCTCACCGGCAAGTACCGGCACGGCCGTCCGGCCGACTCCCGGGCCGCGTCGCCGCACTTCGAGCGGTTCGTCTCGACCTACCTGGAGCCGCGCTGCTCCAGCATCGTGGAGGCGGTGGCGACGGCGGCCGGTGGGCTGGGGGTGTCGCCGCTGGAGGTGGCGTTGGCCTGGATCCGGGACCGGCCGGGCGTGACCGCGCCGATCCTCGGCGCGCGCACGGTCGGGCAGTTGCTCGGCGCGCTCGCGGTGGAGCGGATCACCCTGCCCGAGGAGATCACCACCGCGCTGGACGACGTCTCCGCGGTGCCGGTCGGCTACCCCGAACGCGACGGCTGACCGGCCGGCCGCGCCAGGGCTGGCCCCGCGCCGGGTCAGGTCTGAGCGGTCGTCGCGCGACCTGCCCCGGCCACATCATCAGGTGCGCTCTCGATCTTGGCGCTCTGGGACTGAGACTTCGTGCATCAGGCGCGCAGGCCGGCGATGACGATCTGAACGAGAATTGCGGAGCCGCGGTGACGCGCGGTCGCGACGCAGCCGGTCACGAGAGCGTTGATGTCGTCGGCCGTGACGTCCGGACGGATGGTTCCGCGTTGCTGCGCCTCGTGCAGGAGTTCGGCGAAGGCTGCGGTGAGGGCGGCGTCAGCGTCGGCGGGTATGTGGTAGCCGCCGCCGGCCAGAGCATCCGCGATGGCGCGATTGGTGAGGCCGGCGTCCACCATGACGGTGAAGAACTCGGCGAAGTCGATGCCAGAACGGGCCTTCTCGGTCAGGGCGTGGAGGCGGTCGAGCACCACGGCCTGGATGAGCGATTCCTTGGTCGGGAAGTGCCGATACACGGTGCCGGCGCCGACGCCTGCGCGGCGGGCGATCTCGTCGATCGGCACGCCCAGGCCCTCGGTGGCCAGGATCTCGTAGGCGGCATTCAAAACGCTCTGGCGATTGCGGCGAGCATCGGCACGCATGGGGTTCTCCGGCCTGTCGACAAGCGGGGCGATCGTTCCGTATAGTTAAACGGGGCGACCGTTCCGATTGTAGGAGACGCCATGTGGAGTGCGCGTGACATACCCCGGCTCGACGGCACCACCGCGCTGGTGACCGGAGCCACCGCCGGCATCGGCCTGGAAATGGCAAGAGCTCTGAGCGCACAAGGAGCTCACGTGGTGATCGGCGCTCGCGACGCGGCACGCGGTGCGGAGGCCGTGCGTGCGTTGCCCGGCAGAGGCAGCGTCCTCGCACTCGAACTCGCCAGCCTCCACGCCGTGCGGCAAGCGGCAAGCGACCTCCACAAGCGCTTCGAGCGGCTCGACATCCTGATCAACAACGCCGGTGTGTGGTGGCAGCCGGCACAGCGTACGAAGGACGGCTTCGAGTCTCAGATGGGAGTCAACCACCTCGGCCACTTCGCGCTGACCGGCCTGCTCCTCGACATGCTTGAACGATCACCGGCCGGACGGATCGTCACGGTCAGCAGCAAGGCGGCCGCCGCAGGCTCCGTCACGGCCCTCGACCCCAAAAGCCTCGACGGGTACCGGCCAACCACTGCCTACAACGCCTCGAAACTCGCGAACTTACTGTTCGCGTTCGAACTGCAGCATCGACTCGCCGCGGCCGACTCATCGACGATCAGCCTCGCGGCTCATCCGGGCGGAGCGCGCACCAGCCTCTTTCGTGACGCATCCTCAGGCTTCCGCGTGGACAACGCGACGCTTGGGTGGCTGTTTACCCAGCCTGCTCGGGCCGGTGCACTGTCCGTACTCCGGGCGGCCACCGATCCGCGAGCCGTCGGCGGCGAATACTACGGACCGGGCGGTCCGGGGCAGTTCAAGGGCAACCCGAAACCGCACCGGGCCCCGGACCGTGCCTGCGACCCGGCCACACGACGCCGATTGTGGGCGATGTCCGAAGTGGCGACAGGAGTCGCCTACCCCTTGCCTGCCGAAGCTGCGCTTTGATCTATTCCTGCGACCCAGCGTACTGCTGGTCACGCCGGCGGGGTCACGGCTGAGGGCGCTGCCCGGGGAGGTCCTGGATCGCGGTCAGGAAGCGCGCCTGTTCGTCGCGGAGCGCGGGCTGGGTGAGCCGGATCCACGAGCCGTCGTCGAAGACGATCGTGGACGTCAGCTGCACGAGCCCGGTCGCGCCGCGCTCCGAGTCGACCCGGGCCACCCGGTCGCGTCGCATACTCCACAGCACCCGCGGCTGCCGTCGGTCGGGCCGGTCGGCGTCCGGGCGGGGGCCCATTCGCAGCAGGTGCAGGTGGGTGTCGGTCACCGCCAGCGGGGTGCCGCTGTAGCGCTCCAGGAAGAGCAGCAGGCTGCCGGCGAGGGTGGCGAGGTCGCCGCTGAAGACGTACCGGCGGCGATGGGCGATCTCGGCGAGCTGCTCGGCCAGCGGCCGGTACTGGCTCAGTCGGAACAACGCCCGGAACGCCTCCTGCTCCTCGGTGAGCGGGATGGGATCCCGCTGCACCCGCTGGTGTGGTGGGGCCGGCTCCGGTTCGGCTGCCTCCGGCACACCGGCGGCGATGGCGCCGGCCTTGCCCGGCAGCAGCAGCACGCCCGCGGCCAGCCGGACCGGCGTCAGCACCGCGTCCACCCAGACCACCGGGTTGACGATGTTGAGTAGCCCGAACAGCACCTTCGGATCGAGCGAGTCGACGAACTCATCGGCCATCACATCGGCGAGCTGCCGACCGGCCTTGTGGGTCTGCGGGGCGCGAACCGGGCCGAGCCCCACATAGCGCAACTCCTGCCCGGGCAGCAGTGGCGCGACGAGAGCGCGTTCGGGTTCGTCGCTGGTGCGGAACTCGTCGCGCAGCACACGGGCCTTGTCCCGGGCGGCCCGCGCGCCGCCGAGCACCGCATCGGTGAACCGACCGAGCCGGCCACGCTCCCCTGACGTCACGCGTTCCTCCTAGCGGCCCGCCGGCTGACCCGCCGGCGGCTGCCCGAAGACATTCTGGTCGATCCAGCCCGCCCCGCCCCGTCTGGTCGATCTGGAGTCCGGCACATTGCGATCGCGGCCAGGGTGAGCGTCCGGGCGCTGCCCAGGTCGACCCCCAGGACGGGCCTGGCCAGCCCGTCGATCATGGAGTTGTGGTGCCCGATTGAGCTTAATAACGGGCCTTTTGTTACCCACCACAACTCCATGATCGACGGGAGTCTGCGGGAAGACGCGCGCGGCGGGTCGGATTTGGGGGTCCAGCGCGTCGATCTTGCAGTTTCTGTTGCCGTTATGGTGCGACGTGACTGTTTTGTCGCGACAGGAAGTGCAAGATCGGCGTGGCGAGGGTGTTGGGCGGCACGGGGTGGCGTGAAGGCGGGGGTAACCGATCGGCGTGGCGAGGGGGTTGGGCGGGCGCGGGGCGGGCGCAGGGCGGTGGGGCGGCGTTGTTGGTCACCCTGGAGGGGGTGGCAAACGGTCGCTGGGCTGGGCAGCATGGAGGGCATGGACTACGAATACGCGCCACTGCGGCTGCCGCCGAACGTCGACCGGTTGACCGCAGCGGCGCAGTTGGCGATCCAGGCGGAGTTCTCCGGATGGGAGTTGGCCCGGGTGCGGCTGTACCGGGACGGCACGCGGCAGGTGGTGCTACGTCGGCGGCGGGTCAACCAGCCGCAGCCGGGTCTGTCGTACTGACGACCGGGCGGTGCCGCCCGAGGCCGGAGTCCGGCCCCGGGCGGCACCCGGCCTAGTGCTGGTGCCCGGCGTGGTCGTGGTCGTCGTCGAGCTCCAGGAACGGGTGCTCGTCGAGCCGACCGACCAGCCGGTCGTCGGCAGCCGGCTGGAACGGGCCGACCGCGTCGTCGTCGTCGAACGACTCCAGGTCGACCGGGGTGCCCACCTCGCTGACCATGACCACCCCGTCGAGTGGCTCCAACTCGGGGACGTCCAACGCGCCGAGCGAGCCGTCACCACTCTGCAGCAGCTCCAGCACGGCCTCGCCGACGCCCTCCACCGGCGCCGGCTCGTCGTCCTCCGGGGTGCCCTCGCGGCGGGCCGCCTCGGCCACCCGCAGCAGCGCGGCGACGCTCGGCACCCGGTAGTCGCGACGCTGACGCACCGAGATCACCCGAGGGTGCGGGTCGCTGGCCTCGGCACCCTCGCCGCCGCCGAAACGCTCGTCCGCCTCGTCCGGGTCGATCGAGTCGACATCCCACGGCGTCACCTCGCCGAAGGCGTCGAGCAGCCGCTCGTCGTACGCGAAGGAGGCGTTGTTCAAAGCCACGTACGCCTGCCAGACGTCGTCGTCGTCGACGCGGCCCTGGGCGGCGCGTACGGCGGCCAGGTGGTGGCGGGCCGCTTCGATCACCCGCTCGAGAGCGGCGTCCAGCTCACCATGCTGGTCGGTCATGTGGGGCAGTCCCTTCACGATGGGGAGGTTGCGCGCCGGCAGACACCGCCGGACACGACTAGCAGGTGCGGAGGAACCGGTCGAGAACCCGCACGCCGAACTGTAGTCCGTCGACCGGAACGCGCTCGTCGATGCCGTGGAACAACGCGGAGAAGTTCAGGTCGGCGGGCAGTTGGAGCGGCGCGAACCCGAAGCAGCGGATGCCGAGCTGCGAGAACGCCTTGGCGTCGGTGCCCCCGGAGAGCATGTACGGGACGGGCCGCGCCCCCGGGTCCTCCGCGCGCAGGGCCGCCGACATGGCCTCGACCAGGTCACCGTCGAAGGTGGTCTCCAGCGCCGGCTGCCGCTGGATGTACTCGATCGCGATGTCCGGGCCGACCAGCTCGCGCAGTTGCCGCTCCAGCAGCTCGGACTGGCCGGGAAGGCTGCGGCAGTCGATGGTGGCGGTGGCCCGGCCGGGGATGACGTTGTCCTTGTATCCGGCGCTCAACCGGGTCGGGTTGGCCGTGTTGCGGATGGTCGCGCCGATGATGTTGGCGATGGGGCCGAGCTTCGCGATGGCCGTCTCCGGGTCGTCCGGGTCCAGTTCGATGCCGAGCAGGTCGGAGACCTCGGTGAGGAAGGCTCGCACGGTGTCGGTGACGACCACCGGGAAGCGGTGCCGGCCGATCCGGGCGACCGCCTCGGCGAGCGCGGTGACGGCGTTGTCGTCGTGCATCATCGAGCCGTGCCCGGGGCGGCCCTTGGCGTGCAGCCGCAGCCAGTCGATGCCCTTCTCGGCGGTCTCGATGAGGTAGAGCCGCTGGCTGTCGTTGACCGAGTAGGAGAAGCCGCCGACCTCGCCGATCGCCTCGGTGCAGCCGTCGAAGAGGCCCCGGTGGTTGTCCACCAGGAAGTGCGCGCCGTACTCGCCGCCGGCCTCCTCGTCGGCGGTGTAGGCCAGCACGATGTCGCGCGGCGGGCGTACGCCGGTGCGCTGCCAGTGCCGCACCACGGCGAGCACCATCGCGTCGAAGTCCTTCATGTCGATGGCGCCCCGGCCCCAGAGATAGCCGTCGCGCAGCTCGCCGGAGAACGGGCCCACCGACCATTCGTCGGCGTCGGCGGGCACCACGTCCAGGTGGCCGTGCACCAGCAGCGCGCCCCGGCTCGGGTCGGTGCCCGGAATGCGGGCCACCACATTCGCCCGGCCCGGCGTGGACTCGTGCAGGACGGACTCCACGCCCACCTCGGCGAGCTTCTCCGCCACGTACTCGGCCGCGCGGCGCTCGCCGGCGCTGGTGTCGTTGTCACCGGTGTTCGTGGTGTCGATGCGCAGCAGGTCGCGGCAGAGGTCCACGACCTCTGCGGTGGGGTCGGGCAGGGCGGAGGCGGCGTCGCTCGTCATCGCCTCTTCATACCAGCCCGGGCCGCTCGACAGGCCGGCGCGGGTGGACGCATCGACGGGTCGGTTTCGCGTCGGCCGCGTTCGGGTACCGCCGCCCACGACCGAACGTCCTGCCGGAGCTTCCGCCCGCCAGTCGAGGAGGGCACCATGTCCGCTGTTCCCCTGCCGCCGCTGCCGCCCGCGCCCGCACCCGAGGAGGGCTACCGACCCGCCGGTCGTAGCATCGCCGACATCGTCGACGGGGAGCACCGGCAACTGCTGGCGCTGCTGGACCAGCTCTCCGGCCCGGACACCACACCGCAGGAGGGGTTGGCGGTGCTCACCGCCGCGCTGTCGCGGCACCTGTCCGCCGAGGAGCAGTACCTGCTGCCGGCGGTCCGCGCGGCGCTGCCGGCGGCCACCGAGCGGGTCGATGCGGAGATCGGCGCCGACGCGGCCCTGCTGAGCGCCCTGAAAGGGCTGACGGAGGAGGCGCTGACCGAGGTCGCCGAGCGGGTCCGCCGGCATGTCGAGGGCGTGGGCGCGCTGGTCACCGAGCTGCGCGCCGTCGCGACCGAGGAGGAGCTGATCCGGCTGGGCAACCGGTTGGAGATTGCCGAAGAGGCCGCGCCGACCCGACCGCACCCGGGCACGCCGGCCACCCCTCCGTGGAACCGGATCGTGGAGCCGGCGGTCGGGGTCGTGGACAAGGTCCTCGACGCGGTGACCCGGCGGCCGACGTACCTGGCGGACCTGCCGGAGCCGCCGCGCGACCGCTGACCGACGACCACCGACAGTGCATTCATTATCACCGATCCGCTCAGGCTATTCCGCCAGCAGACGCCTGGTCCTACCGTCACCCTATGAACCTGGAGCTGCGTCACCTGCGGGTGGTCTGCGCGATCGCGGAGACGGGAAGTGTGACGAAGGCGGCCTCGGCGCTCGGCCTGGCCCAGCCGGCGCTCACCGCCCAGCTTCAACGCATCGAACGGACGCTGGGCGGCCCGCTGTTCGACCGGGATCGGCGCGGGGCTCGACCCACCGCGCTCGGTGAGCTGGTGCTGGCCCGCGCCCGGGTGCTGCTGCCGGCGATGAAGGGGTTGCAGGACGAGGCCGCTCGGCTGGCCGGGGCAGGCGACACGCCGCCGTGCTACCGGTTCGGCGGGGTCAACAGCCCGATCCTGGGTCGGCTGGTGCACCGCTTGGCGGCCGAGCAGCCGCCCGCCCAGATCACCACGTACGCGTCCTGGTCGGTGGACGAGTTGGCGCAGTTGGTGGCCGGCGGTCGGCTGGACTTCGCACTGGCCGGCGTGTGCGGCGACGCCAGTCCGTCGGCCGGGTTCGGGTTGAGCTGGCAGGAGGTGGCCGTCGACCCGGTGCTGGTGCTGCTGCCGGAGACCCATCCCCTCGCGGCGCAGGAGGAGGTCCGCCTGGCCGACCTGCGCCACGAACAGTGGGTCGCCGCGCCGGGTGACGGCTGCTTCGCCGACTGCTTCGCCGCCGCCTGCGCCCGCGCCGGCTTCACCCCCCGCAAGGTGTACGAGACCGACATCCGCGGCTGCGTCGACCTGGTGGAGGCCGGCGTGGCGGTGGCCCTGTGCCAGGCGACGTTCCGTCCGGTGAGTGGTCTGGTCACCCGTCAACTCGCCGGGACGCCGCTGCGCTGGCGGCTGCTGCTCGGCTGGCATCCGGACTCCCCCGCCGCCCAGGGCGCGGAGCTGGTGCTGGAAACGGCGAAGGCGGCGTACGTCGACTCGTTGGCGCCGCACCCGGCGTACCTGGCCTGGCTGCCCCGCAACCCGGGGTTCGGCGTCCGGCACCCCACCGGGGTACGGCCGGGCTGAGCTGCCGGTATTCCGGGCCGCTGGCGGTGCGAACCGCCGTGGGCCGGGTATCTGGCGGACATGACCGACCTCTACCCGCCCGCCGACGACCGCGAACTGCTGCGCCAGGCGGCTGCCGCGCACACCGCCGCCACCCGTGCGGTGGAGGCGTTCCTGCGCCGCCTGCCGACGGTGCCCGACCCGGCCGACGTGACCGAGTACGCGAATCTGCTCACCCGGGAGGACCAGACCCGGGGCGACCGGGACGCCGCCGCCGACGCGGCGGGTCTGACGATCGCCAGCCTGGAGCCCGACCAGGGCCAGTAGCGCGCCGCGACGGTGCCGTCCCGGGTTCGGGACGGCACCGTCGCGGGTGAACCTCGCTCAGCGTTCGACGAGCGGGTCGTGACCCAGGTCCAGCAGGGAGTGCCGCCAGTTGTCGTCGGCGTTGCCGCGCGACGGTTTGGCGTCCATCAGCTCGCGGATCCGCTCGACCGCCTCCCGCATCACCTCGATGTCCTCCGGGGTGAGGTCCACCTTGCGCTTGTTGAGCACCTTGAGGATCTCCCGGCCGGGCTGGGGCAGGTCGAGGTTCGGGTTCGGGCTGAACGACTCCTCCCCCGAACCCCGGGTCAGCAGCCAGGTCCGCAGCTGCTCCGACGGGACGTTGACCTCGGCGTGGAAGTCCTCCCAGAGCACTTCCACCTCGGGGTCGAGCCGCGCTTCGCGTACCATCAGGTCTCCTCTCCGGGCGGCGGCCCGGACGTCTCCGGGTCGTCCTGGTCGGTCTTCGGATGCAGGCCCTCCGCGGGCACCCGCGTCCGGCGGGGGTTCGCGGTGGGCGACGCCAGGATCGGGTCGGGATGGTCGTCCTCGTCCCGGGGTTTCGCGGACTCCGCGGGCTGGTGCGGGTCCTCCTGTTCGTCCCTTCGCGCCGGCCCGCTCATCGCGGGTGTGTGGTCGTGGCGGCGGTGTACCCCCGCTCGCCCGCTGTCACGTCGAAGGTGAGCGCCCCGTCGCGGACGTCCACAGTGACCTTCTGCCCCGGCGAGATCGCCGACTCCAGCAGCATCCGGGACAGGTGGTTGTCCACCTCCCGCTGGATCACCCGGCGCAGCGGGCGGGCGCCGAACTCCGGCTGGTAGCCGTGCTCGGCGAGCCAGTCGATGCCGGCGGTGGTGAACTCCACCTGGAGGTCCTGGGCGTGCATCCGGCGGCGGGTCTCCTCCAACAGCAGCGCGGTGATGTCGCGCAGCTGCTCGGCCTCGAGCCGGCGGAAGATGATGACCTCGTCGATGCGGTTGAGGAACTCCGGGCGGAAGTTCTCCTGAAGGCGGCGCATGAGGCGCTCGCGCAGCTCGTTGCTCTCCTGCTCGCTGCCCACGTCCCCGGTGCCGAAGCCGACCGAGCGCTGGGCGCCGGTGATCAGTTCGGAGCCGAGGTTGCTCGTCATGATCAGGACGGTGTTCTTGAAGTTCACAGTGCGACCCTGACTGTCGGTGAGCCGCCCGTCGTCGAGCACCTGGAGCAGGATGTTGAAGACGTCCGGGTGGGCCTTCTCGATCTCGTCGAGCAGCACCACCGCGTACGGGCGGCGACGCACCGCCTCGGTGAGCTGGCCGGCCTCCTCGTAGCCGACGTATCCGGGCGGCGCGCCGACCAGCCGACTGACCGTGTGCCGCTCCTGGAACTCGCTCATGTCCACCCGGACCATCCGGTCCGCCTCGCCGAACAACGCCTCGGCCAGGGCCCGCGCCAACTCGGTCTTGCCGACACCGGTCGGGCCGAGGAACAGGAAGCTGCCCATCGGTCGCTCCGGGTCGGCCAGCCCGGCCCGGGAGCGGCGCACCGCCTCGGCGACCGCGGTGACCGCGTCGTCCTGACCGACCACCTTCTGGTGCAGGTGACCCTCCAGGCGCAGCAGCCGGTCGCGTTCCTCCTCGGTGAGCTGGCTGACCGGGATGCCGGTGGCCCGGGAGACCACCTCGGCGATCTCCTTGGGGCCCACCTCAGGCACCTGGGATCCGGACGAGCCGTCCTCGCCGTTGGCGCGTCGGATGTCCTCCTCCAGCTCGGAGATCCGGTCGCGCAGCGCGGAGGCCCGCTCGTACTGCTCGTCGGTGACGGCCTGTTCCTTGTCCCGGCGTACCTCGTCGAGTTCCTGCTCCAGCTCGCGCACGTCGGACGCGGGGGTGCGGGTCCGCAGCCGCACCCGGGCGCCGGCCTGGTCGATGAGGTCGATCGCCTTGTCCGGCAGGAACCGGTCGGTGACGTACCGGTCGGACAGCTCGGCGGCCGAGACCAACGCCTCGTCGGTGAAGCGCACCTGGTGGTGGGCCTCGTACCGGTCGCGTAGCCCGCGCAGGATGGCGATGGTGTCGTCGACGCTGGGCTCGGGCACCAGCACCGGCTGGAAGCGCCGGGCCAGGGCGGCGTCCTTCTCGATGCTCTTGCGGTACTCGTCCAGCGTCGTCGCGCCGATCACCCGCAGCTCGCCGCGGGCGAGGGCGGGTTTGAGCATGTTCGACGCGTCCATTCCGCCCTCGCTGCCGGCGCCACCGGCCCCGACCAGGGTGTGGATCTCGTCCATGAAGATGATCAGCTCGTCCCGGTGCGCCCGGATCTCGTCGATCACCTTCTTCAGCCGTTCCTCGAAGTCGCCCCGGTAACGGGTGCCGGCGACCAGACCGGCCAGGTCGAGCTGGACGACCCGCTTGCCGAGCAGGGTCTGCGGTACGTCGCCGTCGCAGATCCGTTCGGCCAGCCCTTCGACGATGGCGGTCTTGCCGACGCCCGCCTCGCCGATCAGCACCGGGTTGTTCTTGGTCCGCCGGGACAGGATCTCCACGGCCTGCTCGATCTCGTCGGCCCGCCCGATCACCGGGTCGATCTGGTCGTTGCGGGCCAGGTCGGTGAGGTCCTGCCCGTACTGGTCCAGGGTGGGGGTGCCACGGTCCGGCTTCGGCCCGGTCATCGGCCCGCGCTCGGCGTTGGCGGCCTGCAACGACTCGGGTTGGATCCGGCCGGCGGCCAGCATCCGCCCGGCCGGCGACTCCGGGTTGAGCGGCAGCGCCATCAGGATGTGCTCGGGGCCGATGTAGTTGGCACCCATCGCGCGGGACAGCTGATGGGCGTCGAGCAGCGCCCGCTTGGCGGCGGGGGTCAACGAGAGGTTGGGCGGCACCTCCCCGCGTGGCGCGCCGTCGCCCTTTCCGCCGAGGGCGTTGAGCAGGGTGTCCGGGTCGGCCCCGGCCCGGCGTACCAGGTCACGCAGCGGTTCGCGTTGCAGCGCCGCCCAGAGCAGGTGGTCGGTGTCCAGGTCGCTGCTCTGCCGTTGCGCGGCCCGTCGGGCCGCGTCGGCCAGCATCTCCCGGGCGTCCGCCGTCATCAGTCGGGTGATGTCGACCCGGTGCGGCGGTCGGCGCCCTCCCTCGCCCCGGCCGAAGTACCTGGCCAGGAATTCGTCCCACGGGTCGGAGCCGATGTCACCGGGTCCCATCATGTCTGTCCTCCGCAGTAGGGCTCGGCACGGTCGGCAGGGGCTACCCGGCGCGCGGCCCGACAAACGCCGCAGGTGGCGAAGGACCGGCATTCCGGGAGTGGCGTCGGGCCAGGGACGGGCGGTGGTGGCAGGCTGACCGGATGGATGAGACCCCGCTGCTGATCGTGGATGGCGCCAACGTGGTGGGCTCGCGCCCGAACGGGTGGTGGCGTGACCGCGCCGGGGCCGCTGCCCGGTTGCGCGACTCGCTCGCCCCGGTGGCGACCATCGGGTTGCCGGCCCGGCTGACCGCCCCGGTGGAGGTGGTCCTGGTGGTCGAGGGGGCCGCGCGGGGCGTACCGGGCACCGAGGGTGTGCGGGTGGTCTCCGCCGCCGGCTCCGGCGACGACACGGTGGTCGAGCTGGTGGAGGGCGCGCCGCGGCGTCGGCGACTGGTGGTCACCGCAGACCGGGAGTTGCGCGGCCGGGTGACGGCGCTGGGCGCCGAGGTGTACGGCCCGCGCTGGCTCCGCGAGAACCCGACCAGCAACTGAGAAATTCTCGCACTGGGACTCCCACAGATCGGACTCCCGGCACTTCCGAGGGCCTTCCGGACAGGCGGGCAGGAACACCGACAGGGCGGATGTTCTTTCGGAACCGGCGATAGGCTCTAATGGAGATCTCCCCGCCCCCAGGAGGTTCCGCCGTGGCGAGCGTCGCCGAGCTGAAGGCTGCCATCGATGTCGCCCTCCAACAGATCGGAGACGGGCAGACAGCCGTGCAGGCAGCCGGCGAGAAACTCTCCGAGGCACAGCAGACCCTTGCCGGGGCGCTGGAGGGCAGCGGGCACGAGACTGTGGAGGCGGCCCAGGCGTCACTGACCCAGGCCAGCCAGGAGCTGGAGGAGTGTCTCGCCGCGACACTTGTCGCGGTGGAGCAGGCGCAGCTCTACGTCTCCACTCTGTAGGCCGTCATGTCCATCATCGAGGATGTCGGCGGGCAGGTCCGTGCCGCCACCGAGGAGTTCCCGGTGGCGCTGCTCGGGCAGGCGCTGGAGAAGTTCGGCCTGGCCGCGGAGCGGCTGCGCTGGGTACGACAGGAGTCGGCCAACCCGATGGGGGTGCCCGAGCTCTCCGCCGCCACCGAGCACGCCGAGAGCGCCGGCTACGCGCTGCGGGTGGCCCAGGAACAGCTGTCGGCGTACCTGACGGCGATCGGGCTCGGCGCGGACGGCGCCCCGGCGCCCCGCCCTGAGCAGCAACGCGCTCCCCGACACGACACGCCACCGGTGTCCGGGCCCGCCGCGGTAGCGCCGGAGCCGGCCGAGCAGGTGCGAATGCGCCGCTGGTGGTCGGTGCGGGTGGCCGAGCTGACCGGCGGGCGCGAGGGCACCGACGACGAGCCCGACGAGCAGGTGGACGACTCCCAGGAGTTGCTGCGCCGAGTGGTGGGTGGTGTCCGCTCCGGCGACCGGGACCGGCTCCGCAAGGAGCTGCGCCGAGCCCCGGCCGACGTGGGGCTGGGCATGGCGGCGCTGGCGCCGCCGCTGCTGCGTGAGCTGGCCGGCGAGTTGCTCGGGCACCCGCCTCGCGCCACCGATCTCGGGCGGCTGCGCGGCGAGTTGGACGGACGTGTCCGCGACCTGCTGCCCGGGTTGCCGCCGCCGGTGCTGGAGACGTTGCTGACCCGGGTGTGCCGGATGCCGCCGCCGCGCGCCTCGGGGGAACCCCCGCACGCCGCCGACTCCGCGGTGACCGCCGGGGTGGCGACCGGGCTGCTGCTCGCCCGCCTGGGCCGGGACCTGCCGGCCGGCGGCGCGAAAGAACCGGCGGGTTCGGGGCAGCGAGGCGTCGTCGGGCAACCGGCGCGGGCGGGGCAACCGGCGGGCACGCAGCAGCCGGGCGGGACCGTGCGGTCGACGGGCGGAGTTCCCCGCGTCGGCGGTGCGGTGCAGCGCTCCGGTGGTCTGCCGCAGCGCTCGGACGGGCCGCCGCCACGCCCCGCTGGGCAGCCCCCACGCTCGGGCAGCCCCTGGCGGGACGCGCCGACGCGTCGGGGCTCCGATGGCTGACCGGCGCGGTCAGCTGGCCAGCCGGGTCCGGGACACCCTCGCCGAGGCGTTGGGCGCCACCCGCACCCGACTGTCCGCCGCCCAGGCCGACCTGACCGCCGGGCGGGAACGACTGGCCCGGGTCCAGCGGGCCGCGGCGGCCGTGCCGGAGCGGGTGGGCGCCCAACGGGACCGCCGCATCGCCGAGATCGACGCCCGCTACTCCACCCGGATCGCGGAGCTGGCCCGGCGGGCCGCCGACGCGGCCCGGCAGGAGGCGCCCGGCTGCGCGGGGGCCGACTGGGCCGGGTGGACGCCGACGCCCGCCCGCCGGGCCGAGCCGCCCGGCGCGCTTCGGGTCGGCACGGTCCGGATCGACGGCGTCGACCCGGTTCCCGCGCTGGTGCCGTTGCTCGACGCCGGGCACGTGCACCTCTCCGGGGACGACCGCGCCGGCTGCGACGCGGTGGTGTCCGCGTTGCTGCTGCGGGCCGTCGGCCGTGCCGACCCCGGGGTGGTACGACTGGTCGGGTACGACCCGGACCAGCTCGGCGGCGGCCTGGCCGGGTTCGCCCCGCTGGGCACGGCAGGGCTGCTCACCTTCGTCGGCCCGGGCGGGCTGGGCCCGCTGCTCGACGACCTGGTGGAGCAGATCCGACGGATCAACGAGACGGTCCTCGCCGGCGAGTACGCGTCGCTGCGCGAACTGGCTGCGGCGACCGGCCGACGACCCGAACCGTGGCGGGTGGCGGTGCTGCTCGGCGGGGAGGAACTGAACCGGCACGAGCGCGGGCAACTGGACCGGGTGGTGCGGGCCGGCGCCGCCTGCGGCGTACACCTGGTGGTACACGGTGTGCCGTTGCCGGAGGATCCGACGGTGACCCGGGTGGTGGCCGGCGTGTCCGGCGCGCGGATCGGCGGCTCGGCCGGGCTGCCGGTCCGGCTGGACCCACCGCCACCGGCGGCGCTGGTCACCGAGACCTGCCGGGACGTCGCCGCCCGGGTGAACGCGGGCCCGCCGCCGACTCCCTTCACCGACCTGCTGCCCCCGCCCGAGCTGATGTGGCGGGAGGACTCCGCCGACGGGCTGACCGCGCCGATCGGTGAGGGCCCACAGGGCCGGCCGGTACGGTTGACGCTCGGCGACTACCCACCGCACGCGCTGATCGGCGGGCCGTCCGGCACCGGCAAGACCAACCTGATCTTCGCGTGGATCGGCGCCCTCGCCGCCCGCTACTCCCCCGCCGAGCTGGAGTTCTACCTGCTGGACTTCAAGGAGGGGGTCTCCTTCGCGCGGTTCGCGCAGGGCCGGCGCGACCCGAGTTGGCTGCCGCACATGCGGCTGGTCGGCATCAACGTCAACACCGACCGGGAGTTCGGACTGGCGCTGCTGCGCTTCCTCGCCGAGGAGTTGCGCCGACGCGCCGACGCGGCCAAGAAACACGAGGTGACCAAGCTGGCGGAGCTGCGGGCGGTCGACCCGACAGGGCACTGGCCCCGCATCGTCGCCGTGGTGGACGAGTTCCAGATGTTGCTGGCCGGCCGGGACGTGGTCGCCCGGGAGGCGGCCGACCTGTTGGAGGACCTGGCCCGCCGCGGCCGGTCCCAGGGCATCCACCTGGTCCTGGCCTCGCAGGACGTGCGGGGCATCGAGGCGCTGTGGGGCCGGCCCGCGCTGGTCGCCCAGTTCGCCCTGCGCATCGCGTTGCCCAAGGCGCTGCGCATCCTCGCCGAGCGCAACGACGCGGCGCAGTCGCTGCCGCGCTGGCACGCGGTGATCAACGCCGAGTCGGGCATGGTGGAGGGCAACGAGGTGGCCCGCGTCCCGGCGGCCAGCGACTGGGAGACCTGGAGCGGGTTGCAGCACCGGCTGTGGCGGATGCGCGCCCCCGACGCGGCGCCGGCCCGGCTCTTCGACGGCGACGCGATCCCCCGGCTGGCGGACGCCCCGGACTTCCGGGCGCTCGCCGTACCGCCGGACGGAACCGCGCCGCGCAACCCGGTGGCCCTGCTCGGCGAGATCATCGACGTGCAGTCCCGCTCGGCGTCGCTGCGGCTGCCGCGCGCCCCGGGCCGCAACCTCGCGGTGCTCGGCACCCGCGTCGACGAGGCGTGCGCGGTGCTCGACGCGGCGGCCCGGTCGCTGGCCCGTCAGCACCCGCCGGGCACCGCCCGGTTCTCCATCGCCTGCCTCGACCCGGACGCCGACCCGATCGCCCGCGCCCTCTACGACGACCTGGCCGACGACGCCGCCTGGTACGACGAGGAGACCGTCGGGGAGCTGATGGCCGAGACGGCCGACGGGCTCGGCGGCCCGGGAACTCCGCACTACCTGCTGCTGTTCGCCGTCGACGCGGCAGCGGGCGCGTTGGCCGCCCGCGCGGGCCGGCGGACCGGCCTGGAGCAGCTGCGCCGGATCATGCACGACGGGCCGGAACGACGCACGCACGTGCTGGCCTGGTGGCGGGGTGTGGCCCGAATGCGCGCCGATCTCGGTGGGCCGGCCGCCCGTACCGACCAGATCGGCGCCTGGGTGGCCCTGGACGCGCACGGCGGCGAGCTGGGCTCGTCGCTCTATCCGGGCACCGGCGGCCCGGACTGGTATCCCCGCCCCTGGCGGGGGCTCTTCTTCGACCGGGCGGTGCACCGCACCGGACAGGTGATCATCCCGTATGGACCGACGCGATGAACGAACCGGTGACCAGCGAGACGTACGCGGCGCAGCTACGGCGGCTGGCCGAGCTCAGCGCGCGGGTACGCGAGCAGCGCGCCGAGGCGCACACCTGGCACGAGCGGCAGTGCGTTGCCGCCGAGCGGGCCGTCGCCGAGGCCGCCGACCAGCTCCAGAGCGCCGAGGAGGAGCTGGTCGCTGCCCGTGAGCAGCAGGAACGGGTCGACGCCGAGGTGACCCACCTGTGGCAGCAGGTCCGTTCGCGCCTCGGTGCCCGCCGTCTCGGTGGCCCGCCCGCCCCGGCGAACGGCGTCGGGGCCACCGACCCGGTGGTGCTGCTCGCCAAGGCCCGTGACCTGCTCGACCGGGCCGGTCAGCCGGGCGAGCTGCCGGGCTCGGTCAACCCGCTGCTGGCGCTCTGCGGGGTGGCCGGCGCCGTGCTGGCGTACGCGCTGGGGGCCGGCGCCCGCGCGCTCGGCATCGGGTACGGCGGAGACCTGGCGGTCGGGTTGCCGGTGCTGGCGCTGGTGGTGACCCTGCTCGGGCCGCTGGTCGGTCTGGTGCCGGCGCGGGTGCTGGCCGACCGCCGGCACGCGGTGCTCGGCCCCCGGCCGATCACAGTGGTCCTCGGTGCGGGGGTGGTCGCCACCGGGCTGCTGCTGGCCCTCGGCCGCTGATCCGACGAACAGCCCGCGGGTGGCCGCAGTCAACGACCGGACAGGGCGCTCGGGGCGCGAGACAGCACCAGCTAGACACCGGCATTCCGGGCTCAGCCCTGGTGGGACGAGTTCGGAAAAAGGCTCTGAGCCAGGGCCAAGGTTTCGGGATGGTCTGTGCCCAACACCCGCCTGCGACGTTCGAGAGTCTCCTCGTCAAGAGCGCGCGCCTCGTGGAGACTCCCCTCCCGGCGCAGAATTTCAGCGAGGATGGCCGCCGCCTGCAGAGTGCTGCGGTGGTCGGGACCAAGCCTGCGGCTGAGCTCGGCAAGGGACAGGCGGCACGACGTCCTCGCCTCGTCCAGTTCTCCGAGATTCGCTAGGTCGAGAGCGAGTTGGGTCGTGGTAATCAGGGTGTCCGGATGATCGTGACCAAGCACCACTTCCCGGCGGTCCAGAATCTGGCGGTGCAGAGCCCTCGCAGCTTCGTGTTCACCAAGCTCAGACATTCGATTAGCCAGATTGTTGGCGGACAGCAGAGTCCTGGGATCATCGTCACCGAAGATCCGCCGCAGGCGAGTGAGAGTGTCGCGGTTCAACTGCCGTGCGTCCTCGTATCTCCCGAGGTCGGCCATGGCCCTGGCGCAGTTGCCAGCCGAAGACAGGGTCTCCGGATCGTCCGGACCGAGCAGGCGCTGCAAACGGGCAAGTGTGTCCGTCTCGATGCCCAACGCGTCGGGATGCGCCGGGGGCAGCGTCGCCGACTGCCGCCGAGCTGCCCGCAGGACATCCAGATCGTCGCTGCCCAGCGATTGGGTCCATCTCTCGCGAGCTGCGCGGGCGAGCTCATTCGCTGATGCGGCCTGTCCGGACAGCTCCAGATACCGGGCGGCATCGAGAACGACTCTTCGATAATCCTGGCTGCCCGCGTCGGCGGATGCGGGGGCCAGCCGTAGATGCGGGCCAACGTGAGCCGTCAGGATGGACCACAGGGGCCAGAGGGCCAACTCAGAGGGGTCGTCGGATCGGTTCGCGGCGAGCAATTCACCGGCCAACTGCCACTGCCTGCTTCGCGTCCGTACGGTGAGCAGATCGCGCACGACTGCCGCCGTCGTGCGGTGCACCACGAGCGACCCCCCGTCCGAGTCGAGCCGCGCAAGGCCGAATTCCACCAGCCGCCCCACCGATGACCTCAGTTTGACGGGTGAGGCCTTGGCGAGGGCGCTTCGACTTCCCTCCTGCGGCATACGAGTGAGCCAGGTGAAGGGAATCGGCTCTGGCCCCAGGAACGAACACAGATTCAGGATGCTGACCCCTACGGGGTCCTCAACACTGAGCCGTTCGACGGAGAGCGCGACCACCGCGGCCAACGACAGTTGATATCCGACCGGCCTGCCGCGGTCCAGAATCTCGATCGCATGCACTTCGATCGCATCGACGTACTCACTGGGCCGCATGCCCGTTGCCACCATGAAACCCGCCGCCTGCGCTACCGCCAGGGGCAGATCGCCCACCGCGTTCGCGACCCTGTCCGCGTCCGACGGGCTGATCCCGCTCAGCTGCGCTGTCAATAAGGACACCGACTCTGTCCGGGAAAATACATCCACTTGAATCAACGCTCCTAGCTGATTCCAGTAGTTGGCTCGCGAGGTGATCAGCACTTGACCGGCACCATCGGGAATTACCGGCGAAACGAGCTCGGTTCCCGGCATGTTGTCCAACACCACCAACCAGCCCCGGTGGCCGCGCAGCCAGACCCGAGCCTTCTCGGCAGCATCCTTGACCGGTGTTCCTTCGGTTGCTTCACCCACTTCGACAGCCAACGCCGCCAACTGTTCGGTTACGAGCGGAGGCTGTTCGGCAGCTATCCACCAAATCACGGAAAAACGCTCTTTGAATCTGTGCGAATATTCGACTGCCAGACTTGTCTTACCGGAACCACCTATGCCGTGCAGACAGACGACAGATGATTCGAGTCGCAGGTGAAGGTCGTCCAGTATCTGTTCCCGACCGGTGAACAGCGGATTCCGATTCGGCATACGACGCGGGCCCGGCTGCTCAGTCTCGGCGGGGACAACGCTCTTGGATCTCCGGCGCGGCCACAGCAACACCACCTCGGACCCCACACACATCAGAGTTATGACGCCCAAGGTCAACCACGGATTCTGTCGCACCAGCTCAAGGACCCTGGGCCAACGCTGCTGGTCGGAAGCTGCGTTAGCGGCAAGACCTCCCAGCGCAGCCAACATCGGCACACCGGCCACGACCCATCCGGCCGAGCGACGACCATCAGAACCCATGGACGAATCCCTCCGCGGCACCGTCCCCCACATCCAACAGGACGTCGCGTCTGGTGTCACTGGCCGTGCACCAGGTCCTCGGGACGTGAAGCGCCCTGGACAGGGTGTACCCAGGGCGCTGCGCCGGCCCTCGATGCGACCGGTCAGGCCGGGATCAGGACGGCCTCGCGGAGCAGGCGGCGGGCCAGGGTGACCCGGTCGGCGTCGTCGGGCAGGCCGGGCAGGTCGCCGACCCGGGCGACCACTCCGCTGAGCAGGGCGCGGGCGGCCGGCTCGCAGGTCGCCGGGAGGGTGATGGTGCGGTCGAAGAGCCGCAGCGCCACGCTGTCCGACCCGTGCGGCACAAGCTGCCAACGCAGGCCCGGCCGCAGGGTGAGCCGGGAGTCGGCGTCCAGTGTGGCCAGCGCGTCGGCCTGGGCGAGCGGTCGGATCGGCGCCGGGCGGGCGGCCGGCCAGGCGCGCTGGCGCAACCGCGCGGCGACGGCGCTCGGGTCGGCGCGCAGCAGCCAGTCCCGCAGCGCCTCCACGGTCTCGGTCAGCTCCGGCTCGATGGCGTCCGGGTCCGCGACGTCGGTGCCGAACGGCAGGCTGGCCCGCAGTCGCTGGTCCTCGGCGGACAGCGCCAGCAGCTCCTCGACCAGGGCGTAGCGGGTGAGCGCGCGAATGCCCACGGTCAGGTGCAGCGAGCTGGCGTCCTGTGCCTGCGCGCTGTGCAGCCACCCCCGGGGCAGGTAGAGGGAGTCACCGGGGGCGAGCACCACGTCCAGCGCGGCCGGACCCTGCGCGGTGGCGCCGACCTCGTCGGCGCGTCCACCCCACGGCTGCTTCTCCAACGGGTCGGGCAGGACCGGCCGGTGGATCCGCCAGTGCTTGCGGCCGTCGACCTGGAGCACGAACACGTCGTGGGTGTCGTAGTGGGTGGCGAAGCCCTGGCTGCCGGCCGGGGTCAGGTAGGCGTTGATCTGCAACGGCTGGTTGAGCGCGAGGCCCAGGTCGCGGGCGAAGTCGACGAGCGGCGGCCAGATCCGGTGCAACCCCTGCAACACGAGGGTGGCCCCGGACGCGTACTGCTCCAGGACCCGCTCGTCGAGCACCTGGTCGCCGATCTCGGCGCCCGCGCCGCCACCGCCGGTCCAGCGCGAAGCCGCGACCAGCTGGCCGTCCTTGGCGACGCGCAGGAACGGGGTACGCAGACCGCGCCGGCTCAGCAACTCGTCGGCGTCGGCGGGGCTGAGCAGGTCGGTGAAGCCGGCCGTGTCGGGCAGTTCGGCGGCTCGGGACAGCAGCGGGGTGTGCCCCCAGTGCGCGGCGGCGAACTTGGCCGGTTCGACCGAGACGCATCGGGCCAGCGCCGCGGTGGCCTCGGCGGACGCAACCGCCGGGCGACCGTGGTGGCCGCCCGGCGGGTCGAGGTAGGTCATTGCGAGCCGCTACCGGGCGCTGCCGTCAGCGCCACCGTCCTGCTGGCCCGGGGTGGCACCACCATCGGCGGGACCCTCCGCGCTGCCATCGGCGCCACCGTCGTGCTGACCCGGAGTGGCACCACCATCGGCGGGACCCTCCGCGCCGCCGTCGGCGCCACCGTCGTGCTGACCGGGGGTCGCGCCGCCGTCGGCCGGACCCTCCGCGCCGCCGCCGCCGGTGGTCTGCATGTCGTCATCGTTGAGTGCCATCGGTACTCCCTCGGGTGTGCCGCCCCGCCGTACGCCGGGGTCCGTCGTGTTGCGGGTGGTACCCCACGCGCGATCTTCTCTAACCCTCACCGTAGACGCCGAACCGGGGCGACACGGGCAGTTCGCGAGCGGCGGCGGAGAGTGCCAGGATGGGTGGGTGATCCTGGTGGGCACGTCCGGCTGGCAGTACCGGGACTGGCGCGGGCGCTTCTATCCGCAGGGGCTGCCGCAGCGGCTCTGGTTGGAGCACTTCGCAGCCGGGTTCGCCACGGTCGAGGTCAACAACGCCTTCTACCGGTTGCCCGAGCGGGACACCTTCGCCGCCTGGCGGGCGCGCACCCCGGCTGATTTCTGCGTCGCGGTGAAGATGAGCCGCTACCTCACCCACATCAAGCGACTGCGTGACCCGGAGGAGCCGGTGGCCCGGTTCCTCGGCCGCGCCACCGCGCTCGGTGACCGGCTCGGCCCGGTGCTGCTGCAACTGCCACCGAACCTGCGGGCGGACGTGGAGGCGCTGGACGCGACGTTGCGACTGTTCCCGACGCAGGTGCGCGTCGCGGTCGAGCCCCGGCACCCCTCCTGGTGGACCGACGCCACCCGTGCGGTCCTCGAACGGCGTCGGGCAGCGCTGGTCTGGGCGGATCGGCTGGGCCGCCCGGTCGCCCCCCGCTGGCGCACCACCGACTTCGGCTACCTGCGGCTGCACGAGGGGCGGGCACGGCCGTGGCCGCGTTACGGTCGGGCCGCGCTGCGGTCCTGGGTGAGTCGGCTGACCGACGCCTTCGGCGCCGACGAGCCGGCGTACGTCTACTTCAACAACGATCCGGGCGGGGCCGCGATCGTGGACGCCATGGCGTTCGCCGCGCTCGCCCGCCGGGCCGGGCACCCGGTGTCGCGGGTGCCCGCCGAGGACGACTGAGCCCGCCCGACAACAGTCGGGCGGGCTCGCGGTGTGTCAGACCGTCACGGCATCATCGTGGCGAGGTCCTTGGGCATGGTGTCCTTCACGTCCTGCCACTCACCCTGGGTGACGTGGCGGCGCAGCGTGTCCAGCACCACCTGCGTCACCCGCTCCGGGCCACCCTCCGCGTCGTACGGGAAGCCCTGCCGAACCTCGTAGAGGAAGTCGTCACGGTTGAGCTTGATCGGCACGTCGGACGGCACCCAGCCATCGAAGTAGATGCCCCGTACCAACACCGGCAACTGTTGGGCGAACTCCACGCTCTCGTCCACCGGCAGCCGGTCGCGCAGCAGGTGCAGCACCGTGCGCAGGGCCGCGTACGACTGGTTGCGCCGTTCCTTCGGCCAGCCGTACGCATTCTCGATGTCCTTGAGAATGAGGTTCGTCTTGTCCAGCGAGGACTCGAACGCCGAGATCATCGAGTCAGCCATCGGTCGACCCCCGTTCCGTGGTGTCCCACCGTCGGTCGTCGGCGCGGCGCGGCGGCCCAACCGGGCCACGGCGGGCCCGCACCGGGCTGCCCTGTGGTGCGCGCCGGGCGTTGTCGGCCGTGCCGACCACGTGCAGGACGGCACCACGCCGTCGATCCGTCACCACTCGAACCGTCATCCCCGTCACCTCCGTGTCGTCTCCGGCGTCGGCCGCCCGTGGACGGCCGAACCCACCGCGTCCACCCTGCCGGCTGGTGGGGTGAGTCGTCCCCACCCTGATCGGGTGAGGTCAGTCGACGTCGAGGAGAGCCGCGAGGGTCGCGGCGTTGGTCTGCGCGTAGTCGCGGTAGCAGTTGTTCATGAGCACGTGGGTCTGGCCTGCCTCGTCGGCCAGCTCGCGCAGCTTCGGCGCCCAGTCGGCCAACTCGCGCTGGGAGTAGTGGTAGCCGAACTTCTCGTGGATGTCCTTGCTGGTCCACTTGTCGCTGTGCCCGTGGAAGCGCATGACCGCGAGGTCCGCGGTGGCGGCCAGCACCGGGGGCAGCGACGAACGGTGGCCCTGCGGCATGTCCACACAGACGTACGGCAGTTTGTGCTCGCGCAGAAAGGCCAGGGTCTCGTCGGCGTTGTCGCCGTCGAACCAGGACGCGTGCCGGAACTCGTACACCGGACGCAGCGGCGCGCAGCGCTTCGCCACCTCCAGCAGGTACTGCTTGTTGGCCCGCTTGATGGTGAACCAGGGTGGGAACTGGAACAGCAGCGCGCCCAGCTTGTCGGCCTCGACCAGCGGGTCCAGCGCGGACAGGAAACGCGTCCACACCTCCTCGTACGACTGCGCGGGCAGGTCGTCGGGGTAGACGTTCTTCTTGTCGGTCTCCGGGCGCAGGTCCTTGTAGAGCGCGCTGACCCGGGTGGGGTGCCCGGTCAGCAGGCTGAACGCCTTGACGTTGAAGGTGAAGCCGGCCGGGGTGCGTTCGGCCCACAGCCGCGCGGTCGCCTCGGCGGGCGGCGAGTAGTAGGTGGCGTCCACTTCGACCAGCGGGAACTGCTTGGCGTAGTAGGCCAGCCGCTTCTCCGGGGTGTCGGCGGTCTGCGGATACCACCCCGAGTCCAGCAGTGTGCGGTCGGTCCAGGAAGCGGTGCCCACGAGGATGTCACCCATGGCTGAAGTCCACCGCGTCCGGGACCGACCGGCAACCGCTGGGGTGGCTCAGGCCGCCCGCCGCTCGCGAGTCTGCTTGCACGTCACGCAGGTGGTGGCGGACGGGAAGATCTCCAGCCGCTCCACCGGGATCGCCGCCGAGCAGCCCTCGCACCAGCCGTAGGTGCCCTCCTCGAGCCGGCCGAGGGCGTGCTCGTACTGGGCGCGGCGGTCGAGGATGGTGCGCAACAGGGACTGGGCGGTGTCCCGCTCGGCCGTCTTGGTGCCGCTGTCGGCCTGGTCGTCGCCGGCGGTGTCGCCGACCTCCACCAGCCGCAGCACCTGGCTCTGGAGCACCGCCTGGTCGTACTCCGCGGTCAGCTCGTCGTAGCGCGCCTGGAGCGACTGTCGGATCTGATCGATCTCCGTCTGGGACCGGGCGGTACCGACCGTGTCGTGGACGAGCATCGCTGCCTGCCTTTCCTGGGCCTGTGGCACAAGGTGAACCGGGTGCCGCGGCGCGGGGCCCCGGTCACGGTCGCGTTCGGTGCGCGGGCGATCACCCGTGCTCTGTGAGCCGGGCGAGTACCCGCCGGACCAGCCGGGCAAACCGACAAATTCTCGGTTGTTGTCAGTCGTCGTCGCCGGGCTCCACGAGCGCCGGTCGGCGGGGGTCGTCGGCGCGTACCACGACGTCGGCGAAGCTTGCCGGGACGACCTCCTCGGCGTACCGGTCGAAGGCCGGCAGCGCCCACTGCTGGGCCGCTTCGGTGCGTCGGCGAAGCGCCGCCGGGGACAACTCCAGGTGGACGGTCACGTCGAAGGGCAGGCCGCCGCCGAGCAGCAGCGAGCCGCTGACCAGGACGACACCGCCGGGTGCCAGGTCGACGTAGCGGGCACGGCTGGCCCGGTCGGCGTCGGCGTCCCAGAGCGACGGGAGCAGCCGGCCGCTGCCGCCCGCAGCGGCCGGGTCGAGCACCTCCCGGCGCAGCCCGGCCTCGTCGACCCAGGCCTCGTAGAAGGAGTCCGGGTTGGTGCGCCCCAGCTCGAAGCGCAGCGACGCGGGGCGCAGGAAGTCGGTGGCGCGGACGTGCAGCACCGGGTGGCCCTGCGCGCGCAGCGGGTCGACCAGCGCCGCGGCCAGTTCGTCGGCGCCGGCGGCGGGGGCGCCGTCCACTGCCACCCGCAGCCGCGCGGGCCCGGCGGCGGCGCTCGCGGCGCGGGTCGCCGCGTCGGCCAGCCGGCCGGTCAGCTCGGTGACGAGCAGGTCGGGCGAGATGGGGCGGATGCGCACCGGACCATCCTGCCCCGCGCCGGGTACGTGGGTGTCGCCGGTCAGCCGCTGCGGTCGATGGTGACCCGGGCGTCGTCGGCCAGCCGGTAACCCACGCCGTAGACGGTGGTGACCAGTGGGACGTCGACGCCGACCTTGCCGCGAAGCCGACGCACGTGCACGTCGACGGTGCGCACGCCGGCGTGCTCGTAGCCCCAGACGGCGTTGAGCAGTTGCAGGCGGGTGAACACCCGGCGCGGGTGGGCGACCAGGTGCAGCAGCAGGTCGAACTCCAGCCGGGTCAGCGGCAGCGGCTCCTCGTCACGCAGCACCGAGCGCGACGAGGCGAGGATGTGCAGGGCGGGAATGGTCGGGCTGATCGGGCGGGCCGGCGACCGGTTGGCGGGCGCCTGGTCGGGGCGGCGTTCGGTCGGGACCGAGCCGATGATCACGCCTTCGCCCCGCTCCAGCATCTCGCGAGCGGCCTCCAACAGCCGGCGTGCCGCCGGGGTCAGCGACTCCTCACAGGCCAGCGGGATGGACAGCGTCACAGTGAGCACGGGCGCGGCGGTGTTCGCCGGGCGACGCTGGCCGCCGGGAGGTCGACCGGGCACCGCGGGTTGGGACGTATGCCATCCGGCACGCGACGAGGCGGGGCTGACCGACATGGTCCTCCTTGGGCTGGTCCGGGTATCTCCCCACGGCCCGGGACGCCGCTTCATCGATGCTTCCCGGCGCCTGGGCGAGGGTCAAGAGGCGGCTACGTTGCATGAATGTGACAATTGACGAACGCATCGGAGCCGGATGCTCGCTCTGCGTACGAGTCCTGATGATTACAGCAGAGTCGTCGACATGCCCCGTTACGGGGGTCCCCGACCGGTTCACCAGGCGGTCACGTCGCCTCCGCACCAGGGCTCAGCTGCTGTGATCCACGCTGATCAGGGCCTCGTCGGCCAGCCGGTAGCCGACGCCGTAGACGGTGGTGACCACCTCCGAGCCGGCCAGCTTGGCGCGCAGCCGACGGACGTGCACGTCCACCGTCCGGGCCACCGCGTGCTCGTAGCCCCAGACGCTGGAGAGCAGTTGCAGTCGGGTGAACACCCGGCGGGGCCGCTCGGCCAGGAACAGCAGCAGCTCGTACTCGATGCGGGTCAGCGCGATGACCCGGTCACCCTGGCGGACCATCCGCGAGCCGGCCAGGATGCGGACGTGGTCCGGTGCGGCAGGGCGCGGGGCCGGTCGCGGCCCCGACGCGGGCTCCTCCACGGCCCGCAGTTGACCCTCCCCCGATTCGGCCAGCTCACCCAGCAGCTGCACGAGCCGGGCCAGTCGAGGGCTCAGCGGCCCGGGGACGAGGTCGAGGGTGATGGTCAGGGTCGGGCTGGTGCGCGGACGGGCCGACGGGCGCACGCCGGGGTGACGGCGCGTGGGGATGGCGACGACGGACATGGTGCCTCCTGAGTGGCGGTACGCGCGCCACGCCGGGTGTGGCGTGACGGTCAGCGGCGCGCCCACCCGGCGTTGACCGGGGACGCGAGGGGTGAAGGGTGGTGCAGTGGGGTCGGGCCGAGGGCCGGTAGGCCGGCGATGCGCCAGGCCGCGAACCCACCGACCACATCGGTGGCCCGGTGCAGGCCGACGTCCTGCAACGCGGCGGCGGCCAGCGACGAGGTGTAGCCCTCCTGGCAGAGGATCACCACCGGCACGTCGTAGTCGACGGCCTCCGGCAGCCGGGCCGCGCAGCGTGGGTCGAAGCGCCACTCCAGCACGTTGCGTTCGACGATGAGAGAGCCCGGCACCACGCCGTGCGCGGCCCGCTGTGCCGCCGGGCGGATGTCGACGAGCAGCGCTCCGCTCCGGTACGCGAGGTGCGCCCGCTCCGGGTCCAGCCGGCGCAGCCGGGCCCGCGCGGCGGCCAGGATCTCGTCGATGCCCCGGGAGCCCGGTGGCGGCACGGGGGCGGGACAGTGCTCGGCGGTTGTCTGCATTCTCGGATTCCTTCCGGTGACAGGGGGTTCTCGGGGCGCGCGACTACCAGGACCGGCCGGCCTCGGCGACCTCGGCGACCCGCAGCCGCCCGTCGAGGAGGTGGTAGCGGGTCATCCGCAGCAGCGCCGGCCGGTAGACGTGCACGCTGACCGCCGGATCGACGCCTCGGTTGGTCACCTGGTGCACGTGCCGGGGGCCGAAGCGGCGGCTTGCACCGGCCGGCAACAGTCGGGGGCGCAGTCGGCCGGCGCTGACCGTCTCCTCGGTGAGCACGCCGCTGACCACTCGGAACGCCCCGGAGGAGCCGCCGTGGTCGTGCAGGTCGGTGCCCTGCCCGGGCAGCCAGCTCAGCGCCCACACCTCGTGATCGTCGCCGACGGCGAGGCGGGCGTACCAGCGCTCGGCGGGATCGAAGCGCAGCGCGACCGGCCAGTCGGCCGGGTCGGCCCACCCGGCGGCAACGGTGAGCAGGTCGGGCTCCGGACGGTGGTGCGTCATGGCGGTTCCTCGCGGGTCGTTCGGCGGGGTGCTCTCGTACTCTAGACGGCAAAGCCTATAGGTTTAGTAGGTAATTCCGTCTGATGGGACGCAGGTCATCCGCTCGGGTGAATCAGCGCAGCACCGGCGGGTCCGTGCGATAGCCCGGCAACGAGGGCCAGCGCACTGTCAACACCACCGACGCGCGCTCGGCGAACCAGGAATGGTCCACCCCACGGGCCCACACCACGTAGTCGCCCGGAGCGGCCAGCCGTACCGTCCGGTCCGGCAACTCCACCCGGAAACACCCCTCGACGAGTACGAGCAGAGTGGTGCGCACCTCGCCGGTCGCCCACCGCGCCCGGGCCTGCCCGGGCGGATGCACGCCCCACTTCACCTCGACGTCGGTGCTGTGCCGGATCTCCCCCGGCGGCGCGAAGTGCCCGAGCAACCAACCAGCGTTGGTGGCCCCGTCGACGCCCGCGTTGCCCACGTACACCGTCTCACCCATCGGACCCCTCACCCTGCACACCGGCCGAGCAACCTATCAGGACCGAAGTGACTAACCTGGAACGGTGACCGAGAACCTCGACGCCGAGACGCTGGCGTTCGCGCACCGGATGTTCGACCTGGCCCGTGCCGGCGCCACCGACGACCTGGCGGCGCAGATCGACGCCGGCCTGCCGGTCAACCTCACCAACGACAAGGGCGACACGCTGCTCATCCTGGCCGCGTACCACTCCCACCCGGACACGGTGGCCGCCCTGCTCAGCCGCGGTGCCGACCACACCCGAGCCAACGACCGAGGTCAGACCGCGTTGGCAGCGGCGGTCTTCCGCAGCAGCGCCGAAGCGGTCCGCGCACTCCTCGCCGCCGGCGCGGATCCGGCACACGGCAACCCGTCGGCCATCGAGACGGCGCGCTTCTTCGACCTGCCGGAGATGACAGAGCTGCTGCGCGTCGGCTGACACCGGCACGGCCGGCCGGTATACAGGGTCGGTGGAAGATCCCCTGCCGGAGCAGATGCGGGCGTCCGCGACCGCGCTGCTGACCGCGCTCGACCCCGCCGCCCGCGAGAGCGCCGTGCACTCGTTCGACGACGAGGCGGCCCGACGCTGGCTGGAATACCGGCCCCGACCCCGACCGGGCGTCTGCCTCGCCGAACTCGACGTCACCGCCCGCAAGGCCGCGCACCGGTTGCTGGCCACCGCGCTCAGCCCCTCGGCGTACGCACAGGCGATGGCGATCATCTCGCTGGAGGAGGTGCTGGACCGGGCCGAGGGCTGGCAGCGCGGGCGGCACAGCGCCGACTACTGGGTGGCCGTGTTCGGTGACCCCGCGCGCGACGACCGTTGGGCGTGGCGACTCGAAGGGCACCACCTGTCGGTGAACATGACAGTGGTGGACGGTCAGGTCTCCCCCGCGCCGATCTTTTTCGGCGCCAACCCGGCCGCGGTCCGCTACGCCGGCCGGCCGGTCTCCCGCCCACTCGGTGTCGAAGAGGACCTGGCCCGCGCCCTGCTCGACGCGCTGGGTCCCGCCGAGCGGGCCGCCGCGATCATCGCCGACGAGGCGCCGGCGGACATCATCAGCGCCACCCGTGGGCGGGTCGACGGGCCGCTGGAGCCCCTCGGCGTACCGGCGCAGCGGCTGGGACCGACCGGCCGCGCCCTGCTCGACCAGGTGGTCGCCCTCTACCTCGACCGGTTGCCGCCCGAGCTGGCCATCCGGGAAGCGACCCGACTGGACTCCGGCCCGTTGCACTTCGCCTGGGCCGGCCCGACCCACCCCGGGCGGCGGCACTACTACCGGGTGCAGGGCGACGACCTGCTGATCGAGTACGACAACACCACAGCGGACGGCAACCACGCGCACACCGTGCTGCGCCGCCCCGCCAGCGACTTCGGCGCCGACGTCCTGGCAGCCCACCACCAAACCCACCCCCACTAACCCCACCCCACCCGCCCTCACCCCGCCCCGCCCCGCCCCGTCGATCTTGCAGTTTCGGTGGTCGGATTGCCCTTCTGGACAGCTTTTGCCGGGGCAGAAAGTGCAAGATCGACGCGTATCGGGGGCTCGTGCGGGGGCGGGGTCTGGCGGGGGCGGGGCGGGGACGGGTGGTTCAGGGGTGGGTGGCTTCGATGAGGAAGCGTTGGGCGTGGGCGACGAAAGGGCCCTCTTCGGCGATGCGGTGGTGGAGGTCGCGCAGAGGTGCGCGGTAGCCGTCGACGGTGAACCCGGGCACGGTCCAGATCACCTTGCGCAGGAACCAGACCACCGCGCCGATGTCGGCGAACGTCGCCCGCAGCGTGGCCCGCCGCAGATCGACAACTCGCAGGCCAGCGGCCTCGGCGGCGGCGACCGCGTGTTCGGGGTGCCGCTGGGTCGGCGGTGGCAACGGCCCGAGGATCGCCTCACTCAGCTCCCGCATGGTGCCGGCGCCGATCTGCTGGGACAGGAACGTCCCGCCGGGTCGCAGCACCCGCGCCGTCTGAACCCAGTCGGTACGCACCGGATGCCGGCTGACCACCAGGTCGAACGAGGCGTTGCGAAACGGCAGCGGCCCGTCTGGGGCGACCGCGACCACCGACGCGCCGACCCGACGCAGGGTCCGGCGGGCGACCTCCACGTTCGGCGGCCACGCCTCGGTCGCCGTCAGCAATTGTGGGGGACGGGGCACTTCGGCGAGCACCTCCCCGCCGCCGGTGTCCACGTCCAGCGCCGCGTCGGCCCGCGCCATCCGGTCGGCGACCAGCCTGGCGTACCCCCAGGGTGGACGCTCCTCGGTGGCCCGGCCAGCCAGCCAGTCGAAGCCCCAACCATCGACGGGCGCGGCGGCTGCCTCTGCGATCAAGTCCTCGGCGTCACGCTCAGCGGTCATGGCGGTCAGCCTCGCGGCCGGTCACCCGGCCGGCAACCCAATTGCCGCCGCCCGGGCGAGGGTGCCCGTGAGCCTCTGCTCCTCAAGCGCGGATCTGGAGGATCCGAGCGCCTTCGGGGCCCATGTCGTGCGGCTCGGCCAGGTCTGCCCGGGGGAAAGCCCGCGAGCTGGCGAAGCGCCATGTAAGCGGTGCCATGCAGGGCCCAGGTGGCAGGCGCGAGATCTTCGGGAGCGAAGGTGTCAGCGGATCGTGGGCCGACCAGCCGTACGGATGCCGGCGAGCGCGTCCAGGCCGCCGGTCTCGGTACGGCCGCTGTCAAACTGACGCATCAGCCGTGCGCCCAGGTGCACGCCGACCGCGCCGACGGCCAACGCGACCAGCTCGGTGGCCAGGATCGGGACCGACGCGCCGTGCTGCGGGGATTGTGACCGGACCAGGCAGGTGAGCAGGAACATGGCTGCCATCAGCGCGTTCACCAGGTTGAAGGCGACAGCGGTGCGGCGGGTACGGTCGCCCGGCACGTCCCACAGGTCGACCATGCCGGCCACGGCGGTCAGTGCGGCGGCGACGAGCGCGGCGACGCCCGTCCAGTAGCCGACCTCGCCGAGGAACGCGGGCCCGCCGACGACGTCGGTGAGGTCGAAGACGGTGGCGCTGACGAAGAGCCCGAGCGGGAACGTCACGAGCATTGGTTGGATCGGGTGCCCCTGCACCCGCAGCCGGCTCTGCATCGGTCCTCCCCCGGGTCGGCGCAGCTCACCTGACCAGAGTGCTACCCGAGGGCGGTCGCGACGAAACGATGCCGCCCGACTCGCCGGCAGCAGAAAGAACGGGCACCGGAGCCGCCGCCGGACCAGCGCTGATCAACTCGGGCTCCCGGAAGTCGGGGCGTCCGCGCGACTGCGACACCCGGGTTCAAGGACTCACGGGCGGCGCCACGGTGGAGATGCCGGCCGGGGTCAGTTGTCGCGTTGGCGGGAGACCGTCCGGACCAGGCGCTCGGCCACCTCGCGCAGCGGGATGTCCAGCGACGAGGCGGCGGTCCGCAGCACGTCGAGGGCCTCGGCCGGAGGGCACCCACGCTGCGTCATGATGACGCCGACGGCCTGGCCCACCACCCCGTCGTGCAGGAGTGAGGCGTCCCGTTCACCGGCAAGGGTGAGCTGTCGGTTGCGGTCACGGACGGCGGCGAGCAGCAGACCGGCGTGTTCGGCGAGCAGCATGGCGGTCAACTGGTGTTGCGGGGTCAGCAGGTCCGGCGCGGCGGCGTACAGGTTGATCGCCCCGATGACCTGGTCGTCGATGTCGACCGGTGCGGAGATCACCCCGCGTACGCCGAGGTCGCGGGCGTGCGCCGTCCAGGCCGGCCAGCGGGGCTCACCGGTCAGGTCAGCGGCGAGGATCATCTCGCGGAGATGGATCGCGCTCATCGCCGGCGTGTCCGGCCCGTGTCGCAGGTCGTCCAGCCCGGCCAGCCCTTCGTCGGAGGCGGCCACCCCGGCCGGCTCGCCGGCCCGCAGGGCGGTGAACCCGCACCAGCGCACTCCGGCGACGGCGTCCCGCGTGACGCGGACCAGGGCCAGCAGCGCCTCATCAAAGTCGGTCAGGGCGATCAGCCCGGCAGTCAGCTCCCGCAACAGTGCGGCTGCTTCCAGCACACCAAGGATGTGCACCACCGGTTCCCGCGTGTCGAGGTTCACCGGTTCGCAGCCTCCGTGCCGTCTCGCGCTTGCCCGGTACGCTTCGTCACCTGTGTCATCGTCTGCTCTCTCCCGACTCGACCGACCAGCCCTACTACCCTGGGAAACCTGGGTCGAAACGGCGTAAATCGGGGCCCCGGTCGCGCGCGGAGGCGCGGTCGGGGCCCCGACGCGGTCGATACGTCAGCGCGAGCCGCCGCCGAGCCGCCGCCCGATCGACGCGATCAGACGGTCGAGCTCGGACCCGAACGGGTTGTCGTGCACCAGGTACGTCCAGGTGGCGGTGGGCCGGACCAGGGTGCCGTCGTCGGGCTGCCAGTCCTCATCGAATTCGGTCTCGGTGAAGGTGGCGATGGTGCGGGCCTCGATCTCCGGGATCAGGTCGTTGAACGCCGGCACCGCGGCCCGGTGGAACTCGTCCAGCGGGTCGAGCCGGCCCAGCGCGCGCAGGTGCACGCCCTCGCGGACCTCGGACAGCTCGGCCAGGTGCTCGGCCCAGAGCCGGTCCAGGTGGAAGAGCGCGATCGACCGGGCGGCACGGGCGAGCAGGTCCTCGTCCATCTCGCCGGCCTTCTCGGGCTCCTTCTCCAGCAGCATCACCGCGGCCACGTCGCTGGTCAGCAGTCGCTCCCGGCGCGCGGCAAGGGCCTTGCGCTGCTGCTCGATGACCACGCTGTAGCGCCAGGTGTTGCGGTGGATCTCGTGGTTGACGCCCTCGGCGACCCGCTGGGCGTGCTCCACCGCGTAGTCGACCTGCTCGTCGGTCACCAGACCGTCGGCGTTCATCCGCGGCGACGCCGGCACCGAGTCGGCGGCGTGCCGGACGACGAGGTCGTCCTCCAGGCTGACGAAGAAGACCGAGCCGCCCGGGTCGCCCTGCCGGCCGGCCCGACCACGCAACTGGTCGTCCACCCGGCGGCTGTCGTGCCGGCCGCTGCCGATCACGTAGAGCCCGCCCAGCTCGGCGACCCGCTCCTGGTCGGTCTGGTCGCTGCCGCCGAGGCGGATGTCGACGCCACGGCCGGCCATCTGGGTGGAGACGGTGACCGCGCCGTACGCGCCGGCCTCGGCGATGATCGTGGCCTCTTCGTCGTCGTTCTTGGCGTTCAGCACGACGCACGGCACCCCGGCGGCGTTCAGCCCGGCGGCGAGCCCCTCGGACTCCTTGACGTCCAGGGTGCCGATCAGCACCGGCCGCCCCTTGGCGTGCGCGCGCTGGATCTCGTCGACGAGCGCCTCGTCCTTCTCCGCCCGGGTGGCGTAGATGCGGTCCGGCTCGTCCTCGCGGATGCACGGGGTGTTCGGCGGGATCACCGCGACCTCGAGGTTGAAGAACTCCCGCAGTTGGTCGCCGACGAGCACCGCGGTGGCGGTCATCCCGCACACCTTCGGGTAGAGCGCGATGTACGCCTGCATGGCGATGGTGCCGAGCACCTCGCCCTCGGCGGTGGCGTCCAGCCCCTCCTTGGCCTCGACAGCGGCCTGGAGACCGTCCGGCCAGCGGCGGCGCTGGGCCACCCGGCCGCGCATCTCGTCGACCAGCTCGACGGAGCCGTCCCGGACGATGTAGTCCACGTCACGGTGCAGCAGGGCGTGCGCGTGCAGCGCCACGTTGACAGCGGAGAGCTGCTCGACGTGCTCCTCGTCGTACAGGTCGATGCCGAGCTTGGCCTCCATGGCGGCCAGGCCGGCGGAGGTGAACGCCACGCTGCGCCCGTCCTCGGCGACCGTGTAGTGCTTGCCCTTGCGCAGGCCACGAACGAGCGCGGCGGCGGCGTGCACCGGGTCCTGCTCGCCCGGCACCGCGCCGGCCAGGACCATCGGCACCCGGGCCTCGTCGATCATGATCGAGTCGGCTTCGTCGACGATGGCGGTGGTCAGCGCGGGCTGCACCCGGTCTTCCACGTCGGTGACCAGCTGGTCGCGCAGGTAGTCGAAGCCCGCCTCGCTGACCGAGACGTAGGTGACGTCGCAGGCGTACGCGTCGCGCCGCTCCTGCGGGGTGGAGGCTTCGTTGACCCAGCCGACGGTGAGGCCGAGCAGGGTGTAGACCGGCTCCATCCACTGGGCGTCGCGGCGGGCCAGATAGTCGTTGATGGTCAGCACGTGCACCGGGCCGTTGCCGAGCCGGACGTGCCCGTACGCGGCGATCGTCGCGGTCAGTGTCTTGCCCTCACCGGTGGCCATCTCGGCGACCTTGCCGGAGAGCAGCGACATCGCGCCGAGCAGCTGCACGTCGTACGGCCGCTGGTCGAGGCCGCGGCGGGCGGCCTCACGGCCGACGGCGCAGATCTCCTCGTAACCGGCGGCGGCACCCGCGGCCGCGGTCAGCTCGGCGTCGTCGAGCGCGGTGAGCTCAGCCTCGCGCGCCTCGATCGCCGGGAGCAGTTTCTCCAGCGGAGCAAGATCCACGGTCGAGCCGGGGCGCTGGAGGAACCGCCGGAACTTGCTCTTGAACCGTTGCGACACACCCATGAGCGGCAACGGTACGCGATTCTGGCCGGCGTGCGCGGCCCGGTCGCCCGGCAAGTTCGCCGCGACCGGGCGTCGGTCACCCGACCAGCAGTTGGTGACTGGCGAGTTCCCGGTACAGCGGGTCGGTGGCGGTCAGTTCGGCGTGGGTACCCACTGCCACCACCCGGCCGCCGTCGAGGACGACGATCTGGTCGGCGTCGACCACGGTGGCGAGCCGGTGCGCCACGATCAACAGGGTCCGGCGGACGGCCACGGCGTCGATGGCGCGGCGCAGCGCGACCTCGTTGCGGGAGTCGAGGTTGCTGGTCGGCTCGTCGAGCAGCAGCACCGGCGGGCCGGCGAGCAGCGCGCGGGCGATGGCCAGCCGCTGCCGCTCACCTCCGGAGAGCAGCACTCCGCCCTCGCCCACCTGCACGTCGAGGCCGAGCGGGGTGCGCTGCGTCAGGTGGCCCAGGTTGACCTCGTCCAGGACGTCGCGCAACCGGTCGTCGCTGGCGTCCGGTGTGGTGATCAGAAGGTTCTCCCGCAGCGTGCCGGCCAGCACCGGAGCCTCCTGCTCGACGTAGCCGAGTCGGGCCCGCAGCGCGTCGCGGGGCAGGTCCCGTACGTCGGTGCCGTCGAGGCGGACCGCGCCGGCGCTCACCTCGTAGAAGCGCTCGACCAGGGCCAGCAGTGTGGACTTGCCGGCGCCGGACGGACCGACCAGGGCGGTCCGGGTGCCGGCGGCGACCGCGAAGCTGACCTCGTGCAGCACCGGCTCGCCGCCCGGGTAGCCGAAACTGACCCGGTCGAACTCGATCATCGGGGTCGGGCCGCGCGGGGTCGCCGTCGCGCTGCCGGGCGCCGGCCGGTCGTCCGCGCCCTCCGCGGGGACGGCCAGGATCTCCTCGATCCGCTGGAGAGCGCCGAGGCCGGACTGCAACTGGGTGTACGCCCGCAGCACCTGCCCCAACGGCAGCGCCAGCAGGAACAGGTACATGACGAACGCGACCAGGTCACCGACCGAGATCGCCCCGGCCGCGACCCGCGCCCCGCCGATGCCGAGCACCAGCAGGAACGCGCCCTGCACGGTGACCGAGCCGATCGGGCCGACCAACGCCTGCACCCGGGCCACCCGCAGCCCCGCCGCGTACGCCTCGCGCGCGCTGCCGGTGACGGTCTGCGTCTCCCGGGTCTCGGCGCGGCTGGCCCGGATGGTCCGGGCCGCCGAGATGGCCCGCTCCACCGCCGAGGTCATCTCGCCGATCCGCTCCTGGGCGACCCGGGCGAGCGCCCGGACCCGGCGGGCGAAGGTGGCGGCGAAGATCAGCCCCAGCGCCACCCCGAGCAGGGTGACGCCGAACAGCAGCGGGTCGAGCAGCACCATGGCCGTGCCGGCGCCGACCACCGTCACCGCCCCGGTGACCGTCTCGAACAGCCCGGAGGTGACGACGGCGCGCAGCAGTGTGGTGTCCGAGCCGACCCGGGAGAGCAGGTCGCCCGTGCGGCGGCGGTCGTACTCGGCGATGGGCAGCCGCAGCAGGTGGCCGGCGAGCCGACGCCGGGTGCCCAGCACCACTCCTTCGGCGGTGCGTTGCAGCAGGTAGTCGCGCAGCCCACCGATCGCCGCGCCGAAGACCACGAGGGCCACCAGCACCGCCACCAGCCGGGACACGCCCTGCTCGGCGCCGATCCGCTCGAGCACCGACCGGGTGAGCAGCGGCTGCGCCAGCGACGCCGCCGAGCCGATCAGCGACAGCGCGCCCACCACGACCAGGGTGCCGCGGTGCTCCCGCAGGTACGGCAGCAACGCGGCCAGGCCGACCGACCGGCCCCCGGGGCTGCCGTCGGCCGGCCGGTCGGTCGAGGTGTCGCCGGGAACCGGCCGTTCCTGCACGGTGCTCATGTCGCGAACGGTAGCCGCCCTCGGCACGCGGCGACGGCGGCTCAGGTGGCGAGCACCACCTGAAGCTCCTGGCGACGACGCTCGGCCAGGTCGGTGAGGAGGGCGGGCGCCTCGTCGAACGGCACCACCGCCGAGACGAGATGCTTACGGATCGCGTCGCCGTACGTCCGGAGCAGGTCGACGGTCTCGGCGGAGAGCCGTTCGCGGTCCCAGGTGGGCGCGAGCCCGCGAGGCACCCGGCCGATCTGGGCGCAGCGCAGCGACAGCCCGTTGTGGTGGAACTCCTCACCGAGGCGGACCGCGTCCGCGCCGCCCTGGTAGAAGGCGAGGTCGATGACGGTGCCCTGGGGCCGCAGCAGCCGCAGGGCGAGGTGCAGCGCCCACGCCTGCCCCCGGCACTGGAACACCACATCGGCACCCCGGTCGCCAGCGGTGTGCGCCCAACGGGTCTTGAGCACCACCGCCGGGTCGTCCGCGTCGGGGTCGAGGGTTTCCAGACCGAGCGCCTCGGCGACCTGGCGGCGGTGCGGGGTGGGGTCGAGCACCACCACCGACGCGGCGCCGTTGCGTCGGGCGAACAACGCCGTCAGCAGCGCCACGACACCGGCGCCGACGACGGCGACCCGTCGGCCGCGTACCCCGTCGCCGAGCGTGCGGACGTCGGTGCCGTGCAGGTCGGCGGCGGCGTGCAGCAGACCGTTGGCGCAGATCGGGCCCATGTGCGCGACGTAGACGCCGAGCAGAGGGTCCAGGTCGTCGGGCAGCGCCACGAACCGTTCGGCGACCGGGTCGGCCAGCCAGCCGGTGCGGTGCCCGTACGTCATCGCGCCGACAGTGCCCACCGCGACGGCCGGCGTCTCGCTCTCCACCACCCGGCCGACCTGCATGTAGCCGAGTCGGGTCACCGGGTAGGGGGTGCTGGCCGCGCCCGGCTGGAACAGGCCCAGGTCGGGGTTCCAGGTGACGTTCAGGTAGGGGTTCGTGCCCTTGACGTAGCTCAGCTCGGTGCCGGCGGAGACACCGCTGAACAGCGTCTCGACCCGGAACGTGCCGGGGCGCAGCGGGGCGGCGTCCTGCTCGACCAGGTCGACCCGACCGGGGCCGGTGACCACCACGACCTTGTCACGCATCGACTGCCACCCCGGTGGTGAGCACTGCCGGCGCGGTCGCGGTGGCGATCCGCACGGTGGTGCCGGTTCGGGCCGAGTCGGCCACCGCGAGGGCCAGGCGCTGGGTGGCGAGGGCCTCGGCGTACGGGACGCGCACGTCGTCGCCGATGCCACGGACGGCGTCGACGAAGGCGCGGTCCACCGCCACCCGGGCGGCTTCCGGGTCGGCGGGGACGTGTCGTTCGCCGTCGGCGTCGCGGATCGACAGCCCTTCCTCGGTGATCGCGATAGCCAGCCCGTCGGCGAGGATCTCCAGGCCGGCGCGGTGCTTCCAGCCGAGGACGCAGGCGGCGCTGAGCGTGCCGACCGCGCCGTCGGCGAAGCGCAGCGCGGCGGTGGTCACCGAGTCGATGTCGGCGCCGTCGACCGGCGGTGGGGTGCCGTTGCCGTACGCGGTGACCTCGGTGACCTCGCCGGCCAGCACGCGGATCAGGTCGAGCACGTGGGCGGCCTGCTCGACCACCGGCCCGCCGGAGCGGTCCCGGCGCGACCACCACGCCACCGGGGGCACCTTGTCCAGCCAGGCGCCGCTGACCATTCGCACCGGACGGTCGGCGAGCAGGTCGCGGGCCTGGTCGAGCACGCTCAGGTAGCGCCAGTGGTGGCCGACGGCGGTGCGCAGCCCTCGCCGCGCGACCAGGTCGGCGATCCGCTCGGCGGTGCTCAGGTCGACCGCGACGGGCTTCTCCACGAACATCGGCACCCCGGCCTCGATCACCGCCTCCTCGGCGGGGCCGTGCGCGAACGGTGGCACGCAGACGTACACGGCGTCCAGATCGGCGTCCAGCAGCGCGGCGACGTCGGCGAAGGCCCGCCCGCCGTGCTGGGCGGCCAGCGCGGACGCCGTCTCCGGCGCCACGTCGGTGACCCCAACCAGCTCGACGTCGTCGAACTCGGCCAGCACCCGCGCATGACGCTGTGCCACGCCGCCGGCACCAACCAGCCCCACCCGACAGTTCCGCATCCCCACACCCCTTCGAAGACTTTTCATCTGCGATGGGAGCAGTCCCCTGAGCTGTGCGCAATCAAACGTTCATCACCCGGGAACGAATTGTCGTCACCTCTGTGATCAAGCTGTTGCCGAGAATGCGGTTAGCGGGTGATGAGGAATGGGAACAACCAAATTCGGTTTTTCCACGCACGAACGGAGGGGTGCCCGTGCGGGATATGACATCGACTGTGTCGCCTGTGGTCGAGGCGTGGGCTACGTACCGGACGACGGCGGCGGCCGACTGGCCGACCCGTCGGCTGATGCGCGCCAAGGGTGAGACCCGGGTCAGCGTGGTGCTGCCGGCGCGCAACGAGGAGGCCACCGTCGGCGCGATCGTGTCGACGATCCGGGAGCACCTGATGGATCGGGTCGCACTGGTCGACGAGCTGATCGTGGTGGATTCCCGCTCGACGGACCGGACCGCGCAGGTGGCCCGTGCCGCCGGCGCGGAGGTGGTCAGCCAGGACGCGATGACCCGGGGGTTGCCCCGGCTGACCGGCAAGGGCGACGCACTCTGGGCAGGGCTGGCCGCCGCAGAGGGAGACGTGGTGGCGTTCATCGACGCCGACCTGCGGGAGTTCCGGCCGCACTTCGTGAGCGGGCTGCTCGGGCCGCTGTTGACCGACCCGTCTGTCGACTTCGTGAAGGGCTTCTACCACCGCCCTCTGGTGGGCACCGCCAGCGTGGAGCAGGACGGCGGGGGCCGAGTGACCGAGTTGATGGCCCGACCGCTGCTGAATCTCTTCTGGCCCGAGCTGGCCGGCTTCGTGCAGCCGCTCGCCGGCGAGTACGCGGGCCGCCGGGACGTGCTGGCCCAGGTGCCGTTCGTCTCCGGGTACGGGGTGGAGACGGCCATGATGATCGACCTGCTCGACCTGGTCGGCCTGGACGCGCTCGCGCAGGTCGACCTCGGTGAGCGCAAGCACCGCCACCAGGACACCGCCGCCCTGGGCCGGATGTCCGCGCAGATCATGCTGACGGCCTGGACCCGGCTGCAACGGCGCGGCTGGGCGACCCCCGGGTTCGCGCCGGAGTCGTTGCTGACCCAGTTCCGTCGCGGTGGTTCCGACACCCTGCCGAACCTGGACCGCGAGATCGTGGTCAGCGACGTGTCCATCGAGGAACGCCCGCCGTTGGCCGAACTGCGCCACCGGGTGCCCCGCCGCCGGGTGGCCGCCGCGTGAGCGCCAGGAGCCTCACCGTGCTGATGAACGCCGGCCCGTGGCTGTCGGTGCCGCCGCCCGGTTACGGCGGCATCGAGAACGTCATCGCCACGCTGGTGCCCGAGCTGCGGCGACTGGGCGTACGGGTGGTGCTCGCCTCGGTGGGCAGCAGCACCCTGCCGGTGGACGAGCAGGTCTCGGTCTTCGCCGACGGGCAGTTCGCCGCATTGCAGCGGCCGTACAACCAGGTCTGCGGAATCGCCCAGGCGCACCTGGCCGGGGTGGTCCGGGAGCTGCACTCCCGCGACGACATCGACCTGGTGCACGATCACGTCGAGGCGGTCGGGCTGGCCACCCTCGCCGCGATGGGGCCGTCCGGGCCGCCGACCCTGCACACCCTGCACTGGGACCTGGCCAAGCACCCGGCGCTCTACGGCAGCCTGGACGGCGGCGACCGGGTCCGGGTCAACGGCGTCTCCGCGTCGCAGCTGGCCCGCGCCCCGCTGGCACTGCGGGAGCACTCGGTGGGGCACGTGCACCTGTCCACGCCGCTCGCCGTCGACGCCGACCGGCGATCGCGACCGGACAAGGGCGAGCACCTGCTCATCCTCGGCCGGATCAACCCGGGCAAGGGGCAGGACGTGGGTGCCCGCCTCGCGCACCGGGTCGGTATTCCGCTGGTGCTGGCCGGCCCCGTCGGCCCGTACCACCGGCCAGCCGACCTGGCCGCTGCCGGCGACGAGGCCCGGCAGAACCCGGACGTGCGGTTCTTCCTCGACGAGGTGGCACCGCACGTCGACGGTGACCTGGTCCGCTGGATCGGCACGGTGGCCGGCCAGGAGCGCGACGACCTGCTCGCCAGCGCCCGCGCGTCGCTGTTCCCGCTGCGGTGGGAGGAGCCGGGCGGCACTGCTGTCGTCGAGTCGCTCGCCCTGGGTACGCCGGTGGTGGCCACCTCCCGGGGTTGCCTGCCGGAGCTGATCGAGCACGGCCGTACCGGGCTGCTCACCGCCGACGAGGAGGAGTTGGGTGACCTCGTCCTCGCCGCCGAGCTGCTCGACCCCGACGAGTGCCGGCGGGTGGCCGCGCAGCGCTTCACGCCTGCGGTGATGGCACAGCGTTACGTCGAGCTGTACGAGCAGGTCCGGCAGTCGGCGAGCGCCCCGAGGTTGCTGCCGGCCTGACCGGTGGCGGTGCCAACCGGTTTGCCGGTCGCACGGGCGGGTAGCCGGCAGCGCTCATGCCCGCCGCGCGACGAGGAGCCGGGAATGGTCGGACCGATGGCGCACTCCCGGGCCCGACCCAACCCGGCCGACGGCAAACCGCCGGTCCGTCGCGCGGCGGCGACGGTGGGCGTGCTGTTCCTGCTGGTCGGCGTGCTCGGCTTCGTGCCGGGGATCACCACCGGCATGGACGCGCTGCGCTTCGCCGGCCACGACTCGGGCGCGTACCTGTTCGGCGTCTTCCAGGTGTCGGTGCTGCACAACCTGGTGCACCTGGCGTACGGGGTGGTGGGTCTGCTGCTGGCCCGGACGGTCACCGGCGCTCGGGCGTTCCTGATCGGCGGCGGCGCGGTCTACCTGGTGCTCTGGCTCTACGGGCTGGCGGTGGACCACGACACCGGGGCGAACGTGCTGCCGGTGAACGACGCCGACGGCTGGCTGCATCTGGGGCTCGGCGTCGGCATGATCGCCCTGGGCGTCCTGACCGGCCGGCCTCGTCGCTGACCTGGGGTCGCGGCGACGTGACCTGCCTCGCCCCGCCGTCGGTCCGGTTTGATCGGGAGCGGCCTCGGGTAGTTGGCAGATCCCGACCCAGAGCAGCGAATTGAGGCGCCAATGTCGAGCGGGATCACCTGCGAGGTGCGTACCACCGCACCGGTGGCGGTCGTCCGGCTCACCGGCCCCCTGCACCTGGGCACGATGCGCTCGGTGCACCAGGCGCTCAGCGACGCGTTGGTCGACCAGCCGGAGGCGCTGGTGGTCGACATGGCTGGGGTGCGCGTGGAGGACCGGTTGGCGCTGTCGGTGTTCGCCGCGACAGCCCGCCGGGCCGAGGAGTGGCCGGCGGTGCCGGTGCTGCTCTGCTCCCCGTCGCCGATCGCCGCCCGATGGCTGGCCGAGTCGACCACCTGCCGGGTGCTTCCGGTCTCCGCGGACTGCGCGGAGGCGACCCGGTTGGCCGGCACGACGTCCACGTTGCGGATGCGGGCCCGGCTGGAGCCGGTGGCCGGTGCCTGCCGGCGGGCCCGGGAGCTGGTCACCGAGGCGTGCGCGCGGTGGAATCTGCCCGACGCGTCCGGCCCGGCCGCGTTGGTGCTCAGCGAGCTGGTCGGTAACGTGGTCCGCCACGCCGGCACGCCGATGCAGGTGACGGTGACCCTGCGCCGGCCGTATCTGCACCTGGCCGTGGTGGACGGCAGCAGCGCCGAGGCCCGTGCGGGTGGGACGGACCTGCACGCCGAGGGTGGGCGAGGGTTGATGCTGGTCCGGGAGCTGACCCAGCGGTGGGGCAGCGTGCCGGCCGGTCAGGGCAAGGCCGTCTGGGCGATGCTGCCGGCAACCTGAGCGTTCGAGGTGCTTGCATCGGTCCTGGCGATCTGCCCGAAATTACCGTCATTGGCTGGTTACATGGTGTGAGGGTGGGTAGAGCACGCCCGTCCTTTCTGCCGTCACGACGGGGTGAGCAGCCATGCCCAAGCGGGTAACCACAGAACCCGGTCGAGATCGGGGCCCGGCGATCCTGGCACCGGCCCGCTTCGGGGGCTTCCCCGGACCGGTACGCGCACCGGTTCCCGGCAGCTCGTTGATCAAGTTCCTGGCCACTACCGACCACAAGCAGATCGGCCTGTTGTATCTGCTGACCTCCTTCGGCTTCTTCCTGTTGGCCGGCCTGGAGGCGATGGTGATGCGGGCCGAACTGGCCCGCCCGGGGATGCAGATCCTGTCCCCGGAGCAGTACAATCAGCTCTTCACCTCGCACGGCGCGGTGATGCTGCTGCTCTTCGCCACTCCCGCGGCGTTCGGGTTCGCCAACTACATCGTGCCGATCCAGATCGGCGCGCCGGACGTGTCGTTCCCCCGCCTCAACGCGCTCGCCTACTGGCTCTACCTCTTCGGCGGGCTGATGGTGGTCGGCGGCTTCCTCACCCCGCAGGGGTCGGCGGACTTCGGCTGGACCGCGTACACCCCACTGAGCAGTGTCGAGAACAGCCCCGGAGTGGGCGCGAACATGTGGGTGCTCGGCCTGGTCGTCTCCGGGCTCGGCACCATCCTCGGCGCGGTCAACCTGATCACCACGATCCTGACCCTGCGCGCCCCCGGCATGACCATGTTCCGAATGCCGATCTTCACCTGGAACATGCTGTTCACCAGCGTGCTGGTGATCCTCGTCTTCCCGCTGCTGGCCGCCGCGCTGCTGGCGCTCTCGGCCGACCGATTGCTCAACGCGCACGTGTACGACGCGGCCACCGGCGGCCCCATGCTCTGGCAGCACCTGTTCTGGTTCTTCGGCCACCCCGAGGTCTACATCATCGCGTTGCCGTTCTTCGGCATCATCACCGAGATCATCCCGGTCTTCTCCCGCAAGCCGCTCTTCGGCTACACGGGGATCGTGCTGGCCACCATCGCCATCACCGTGCTGTCGATGACGGTCTGGGCGCACCACATGTTCGCCACCGGCCAGGTGCTGCTGCCGTTCTTCAGCATCCTGAGCTACCTGATCGCGGTGCCCACCGGTGTGAAGTTCTTCAACTGGATCGGCACCATGTGGAAGGGTCAGCTCACCTTCGAGACGCCGATGCTGTTCGCCATCGGCTTCCTGGTCACCTTCCTGCTCGGTGGCCTCACCGGCGTCCTGCTGGCCAGCCCACCGGTCGACTGGCACACCCACGACAGCTACTTCGTGGTGGCGCACTTCCACTACGTGGTGTTCGGCACCGTGGTCTTCGCCCTGTTCGGCGGCTACTACTTCTGGTGGCCGAAGATGACCGGGCGGCTGCTCGACGAGCGGCTCGGCAAGGCGCACTTCTGGACCATGTTCATCGGCTTCCACGGCACCTTCCTCGTGCACCACTGGCTGGGCAACGAGGGCATGCCACGCCGGTACGCCGACTACCTGCCCACCGACGGCTTCACCACTCTGAACACCATCTCCACGATCTTCTCGTTCATCCTCGGCCTGTCCACCCTGTTCTTCATCTACAACGCCTGGAAGTCCTGGCGGTACGGGGCGATGGTGACGGTGGACGACCCCTGGGGCTTCGGCAACTCCCTCGAATGGGCCACCAGCTGCCCGCCGCCCCTGCGTAACTTCGACCGGATGCCCCGGATCCGCTCCGAACGTCCGGCGTTCGACCTGAAGTACGGCCCGCTCGTCGCCGATCTGGGCCGCGACCTGCCGCAGCGCGCCACCAAGCCGCCACAGCACCTCGCCGAGGAGTTCCGGATGGAGCACCACGCCCCGGAGTCGCCGTCCGCCGAGGGCGCGCACGGCGCACGCGACGCTGTCGACTACCAGCCGGCGCCGCGCTCCGGCGCCCGGCCGGTGGACGTGCCGGAGCCCGAGGGCGTCCGCCGGCCGAGCTTCGAGCAGAGCGACCCGCCGCAGGACGCCGAGGACGCGCCGAAGCCGCACGAGCGCTGGCGCCACCCGCACAGCGACGGCAACACCGAAGAGCGCTGACCAGGGGTACGCGCGAAAGGGCCGACACCCAGCGGGGTGTCGGCCCTTCGCCTGTCCGTGTGCGTCAGTCCCGGGCCGGCGCCAGGCCGGCGGCGGTGAGTGAACGGCGTACCGCGGGCTGGACCCGGGTCAGCCGCAGCGGCACTCCGGTCCGCTCCGCCGCGTCCCGACCGGCCATCAGCGCGGCGATCCCACCGGCGTCGAAGCCACCCGCGCCGACGAGGTCGACGACCACCTCGCTGGGCTGGCCGGTGACCGCCTCCAGCATGGCCCGGCGCAGCTGGTCCGCGCCGTCGCGGTCGATCTCGCCGCCGACCTCGACCACCACCGAGTCGCCGTTCTGCTTGACCGAGATCCGGGTCTTGCCCGGGTCGGGTTCGGCGGCGCCGTTCTGCCATGGCGGCGGCGCGTCGGCGAGCATCGCCTGACGCAGCCAGGTGAGCGCCCGCGACAGCAACCGGGACACGTGCATCTGCGAGATGCCGAACCGGGCGGCGATCTCGGCCTGGGTCTGGTTGCCGTAGAAGCGCATCGCGAGGATCCGTCGCTCACGCCAGGGCAGTCGGTGCAGCAGACCGCTCACCGTCACCCGGTCGTCGACCGACTCCAACGCGTTGTCGGACTCGCCGACCAGGTCTCCGAACTCGGCGGAGCTCTCCCCGCCCACCGGGGCGTTCAGCGAGGCCGGGCTGTAGCCGGCGGCCGACTCCAGGGCGGCGAGGATCTCCTCTTCCGGGGTCTCCAACCGGGCCGACAGCTCGGCCACGGACGGGGCCCGGGACAGCTCGCTGGTGAGCGCGGCGGTGGCCTGCCCCACTTCGAGGATCAGGTCCCGCAGTCGGCGGGGCACGTGCACGCCCCAGGTACGGTCCCGGAAGTGCCGTTTGATCTCGCCCACGATGGTGATGGCGGCGTACGCGGTGAAGGAGCCCCGTTCGGGGTCATAGCGGTCGACGGCGTTGACCAGGCCCAGCCGGGCCACCTGCTCCAGGTCCTCCAGCGGCTCCCCCCGCCCCCGGTACCGGCGGGCCAGCCGGCCGGCGAACGGCAGCGCGAAGCGCACCAGGTCGTCCCGGGCCTCCCCCCGCCGCTCCGGCGGCAGCCCGGCGATCCGGGCCGCGTACGCCATCGCCGCCGCGTCGAGATCCTCCAGACCCCGATCGTTGGGTGGTGGTGGGGTCGTGGTCGTGGTCGTGCTCGTCTGTCCGAACATCCGCGCCTCCCTCAGGAAGGTCCCCCGCCCGGATCGGGAAACCGGTCGTGCGCGTGGTCGAGCCACGCACCGGGCCGGAAAGTGGGTCAGTGACTGGGATGCCAGCGGGCGACAACATCTCTACGCAGCGCAATCAGACCGTCGCAGCCAGCGATGTTCCCGCTCCGTAGGTACTCAATCACGGGACCCCGGGTTCGCGAGGAAGTTTCGGCGTCCTCCGTCTCAGGAGACCAACAACCCCTGGTGGCCGCCGCTGTCGCGGAGCACGGCCAGCGCCTCGGCGACCCCCAGCGGGGGCGGCGCCGGCAGGTCGTACGGCTGGGCGCGCAGCACCTCGGTGGCCCGGCGGGTGGGCACCGAGGTGACCGGGTACCCGCGGGCGGTGGTGCGGTCCAGCGCCCGACGCCGCCGGCCGAACCCGGCGACGGCCAGCCACTGCGGCAGCCCTGCCAGCGCGGGTGAACGCACCCCGGGCGGCTCCGGCAACACGTCCACCGAGCTGAAGGGCTCGCTGCCGGCCAGCCACCACTCGGCCTCGTCGACGCTGCGGCGGGTGGCGTTCTCACACCAGTACGGCACCAGCCCCGCCCGCACCACCTGCCACGGGTCGAGCAGTCGACCGCACTCCACCACCAACCGGTCACCGGTCTTGCCGGCGCGCCGCAGCCACCGCCGGTAGAGGTCGGCCACGCCCGCGCTCAGTGCCGCCGGCCGGGGCACCAACACCCGGTGCAGCGGATGCTGGTGCCGGGTGGACCAGTCCCGCGCGGCCAGCTCGAAGCCCGAGTCGACGCCGTGCTCGGCGTACGCCGACGGCACGGACACTTCCGGCGGCTCCCAGCGGGTCGCGTCCCCGCCGACGGAGCGCAGCACCTGCCGCAACGCGTGGCTGTCCGGGTGGAAGTCCACCGGGTCCAGCCCACTGCCCGGGCAGCCGACCTGGAAGCTGTGCCCCGGTCCGCGCTCCAGCACCGGCCAGGTGCGTGCGTCGCGGACCAGCAGCACGGGGGCGCCCGGCACCAGCCGGTCGGCCAGGAACCGCGCGTACGCGGCCGGTAGGGCCCTCCACGTGGCGGTCAGCGACACGGTCGCCCCGGTCAGCGCGCCACGGCTGGCCGGGCAGTGCACCTGGCGCAGGTGCAGGTCGGCGTTGCCGACGAGCAACCGGGCGGAGAGTGCCGCGCCATGCTCCGCGGCGTCCCCCGGGCGGTCCACCGCGCCGTCGGACCAGTGCACGGTCATCTCGAAGCCCGCCGGCAGCCACGGCACCCCGAGGGCCACCGCGAGGTGCGCGGCAGCGCCGTGCGGAGAGCCGATGAGCACTCCCGGGTAGCGGCGGCGGGGGTACTGGTCGACGAACCAGCGGGCCACCCTCGCGGCGTCCACCTCGTCGATCTGGGCCACGGTGAGCGCGACCCGGCCGGCGGCGCGGGTGACCGCGGCACGGCGTACCGGTTCGGGGGCGCCGGGGAACCTCGATGTCGGCCCGGTGTGCCCGAGGTCGGCGCAGTCGACCCCGCGCAGTGCACGGGCGGTGGCGGCGACCAGCACCCGGGCGGAGCTGCCCGCGGCCACGACCCGGTCGCCGGCGAGACCGGCGCCATCAGCCGTGAGCCCCTTGTGCACCTTGTGCACCGGCCCCACCTTGCCTCGTTCGCTCACCACGCGGCCCGGCTTCCCGTCCCGATGGGGTTCAAACGGGGCATCACCCACCCGGCGGCACATTCCGCTGGTCAGCGGGGTGCCCCGGTCATCACCGGCGTTCGGCGGCTCGGGTTTCGCCAGGGCCAGGACGGGCACTTCCGGGGCCATGCGCACCGACGACACCAGCGAGCCAGCCGCCGCCACGATCACCCCGTACGAGGACGGACCGCTGCTGGTCCGCGGCGACTTCGCGTTGGTCACCCCGAACGGCGAGCGCATCGACGCGCGGCGGGGCACTGTGGCGTTGTGCCGGTGCGGCAAGTCGGCGCTCAAGCCGTTCTGCGACGGCACCCACAAGGCGATCAACTTCCGCGCCGGCACCACCCGCGAGGGCTGACCGCCACATCCCCGAGTCACGGGGCCGCGACAGGGCGCGGAGGGACCGCACCAGAGGCACGTCCCCTTTGCTCTGCACCCGCCCACGCGCCAGTTACGGACCGTGTGCGGTGCATGGACGGGTGCAGAGCAAAGGGCGGACCCGGGGCGGCACGTCCCCCACCCGGCGGCACGCCCCCACCCGGGGCGGCACGCCCCCACCCGGCGACAAGCCCCTCGGATCAGACGAACGCGGGCGGGGCCACCTCGGGCGACGCGACGAGCGAGACCGTGGGCGGCAGGGGCGGCGGGGCGGGTGTGCGCAGCGAGCTGCGGCCCGCGGCCCAGCTGTCCAGCAGGTGCCCGGCGAACAGCCGGTCCACAGCGAGCCCGGCCGCCGCGCCGAACAGCACGTCGCGGGCGAGGGCTGGCTCGACGCGGACCAGTCCGCCGCACATGTCGTGCGCGGCGATCTGCTCGTGCACCGCGTCGGCCTCGACGTGCTCGTCGTAGAAGCGGGTGGCCACCTCGTCGAAGCCGAGCCGGCGCAGCCCGTTGCCGTAACGACGGTTGGGCAGCGAGGACGTCATCTCGAACGCGGCCAGGTGCCCGAGCAGCGCGCCGCGCAACCGCCGGTGCAGCCCGAACAGCGACATCAGGTTGTTGGTCGCCAACGTCACCGCCGGTGCCACGTCGATGTGCGCGCCGTAGGCCGTGTCCAGGCCCAGCCGGTCGAGGGTGCTCCGGAACAGCTCGGCGTGCATCCGGTCCAGCCGCCCGTTGCCGTACTCGTCGGTCTGGATCTCCACGAGCGCGGCCTTGGCCGGGCCACCGAGGCGGGGCAGCGCCCAGCTGTGCGGGTCCGCCTCCCGCAGGTGGTAGACAGAGCGGTGGGCGACGAACTCGCGGAACTGGGCGAGGTCGGCGCGGCGTTGCAGCGTCGCGGCCAACGCCGGACCGTCGTCGGCGGCGACCACCTCGGCCAGGCCGGCCGCCACCCCGGCGGCGGGCACCGACGGCGTGCCGACAAGCCGACGCAGCGCCGCCTCGAAGACCCGTTCGCAGCGGCCACGCAGCGCCAGCAGCGTCGGCTGCCACTCCCACGACTCGTCCACCCCGAGCCAGCCCCGGTAGTGCAGCTCGTAGCAGAGGAACAGCGTCAGCTGCAGGTCCTCGTCGGTGATCGGGTCCGCCGGGTGGAGGTCGACGCCGAGATCGGCCGGCAGGTCGTGCGGCGGGTGCCGCAGAGCCTCCACTACCGCTGCCGAGAGCGGGCCACGTGCCCTCGGCACTGTCGCGGGACCGTAGCGGCGGTCGGCGGGCTCGGACATGGGACCTCCAGCGTCACTCGGGCCGCTACTCATGCCCTGGTCCGGGGTGGCTAAACGAGATCGTCCGCGCTCGCGGTGACCTCCACCTGCTCACGGACCTTCCGGGCCGGAGCGCCCTCGGCGTACAGGCCGCGCAGGTCGGCGAAGGCGGGCTCCGGCGGTGCCAGCGACACCGCCGGGTCGACGACCGCCTCCAGTACGCAGGGACGGTCCGCGGCGAGGGCCTCGTCCCAGGCCGCGCCGACCAGCTCCGGGCGGTCCACCCGCACCCCGTGCAGCCCCAGCAACCGGGCCCACCCGGCGTACGGCACGTCGGGGCGGCGGTGGGTGGGGTCGGACGACGGTTGTCGCCCGCCACCCATGCCGTTCTGGTCCCGGTTGTTGAGCACCAGCACCACCAGTCGCGGGTCGCGCCACTGCTGCCAGAGGTGCGAGACGGTGATCAGTTCGGCGAGCCCGTTGAGCTGCATCGCCCCGTCACCCACCAGCGCGACCACCGGTTGGTCGGGCGCGGCGAGCTTGGCCGCCACCGCGTACGGCAGCGCGCAGCCCATCGAGCCGAGGGTTCCGCACAGCTGCGCGTTGACCCCCGGTGGCAGGGTGAGGTGGCGGGCGTACCAGTAGAGGACCGAGCCGATGTCGACGGCGACCGCGCCGGTGCCGGGCATCCGGGCGGACAGCTCCTGCAGGACGAGCTGCGGATTGACCGGGTTCGCGGCGGCGGCGGCCCGTTCGGCCGCGACCTCCCGCCAGCGGTCCACCGAACTTTCCACTGTGGCGCGCCACTGCTGTTCGGAGCGGCCGCGCAACCGGCTCAGCAGCGCCCGCAGCGTCTCGGCGGCATCGCCGACCAGCGGAACGTCGGCCGGGTACCGGGTGCCGATCCGGCGGCCGTCGATGTCGATCTGCACCGTACGCGCCTGCTCGGGCATCGGGAAGTAGTCGGTCCACGGGTCGTTGGTGCCGACCATCAGCAGCGTGTCGCAACCACCCATCAGCTCGGCCGCCGCCGGGGTGCCGACCTCGCCGAGCACCCCGGTGTGGAACGGCAACCGCTCGTCGAGCACCGGCTTGCCGAGCAGCGAGGTGGCCACCCCGGCGCCCAGCCGGTCGGCGATCTCGATGATCTCGGCGGCGGCGTCCCGACCACCCTGGCCCACCAGGATCGCGGTCCGCTGGCCGCCGCCGAGCAGCTGCGCGGCGGCGTCCAGGTCCGCCTCGTGCGGCAGGACCCGGGCCAGCGGCTCGCCAGGGGTCGCCGTGATCACCCCGGCGCTGTACGACTGGAGGTCGGGTACCAGCGCCTCCTGCAACTGTCGGGGCAGCACCACGCACGTCGGGCTGCGGGTCGCCGCCGCCGTCCGGAACGCCTGGTCCAGCAGCGCCCCCACCTCGTCGGGGCTGCGGCCGTACCGGACGAACTGGTTGCACACGTCCCCGAAAAGCCGGCTCAGCCCGATCTCCTGGTGCGCGCCGCCGAGCGGCCCGGAGATGTCCTCCCCGACGATGGCCACCACCGGTTTGCTGTCCAGCTTGGCGTCGTAGAGGCCGTTGAGCAGCTGGACGGCGCTGGGGCCCTGAGTGGCGAGGCAGACCCCGATGCCGCCGGTGAACTTGGCGTGCCCGGTGGCCATGAACGAGGCGGTCTCCTCGTGCCGGGCCGGGATGAACGCCGGCTCGCCGCCGGTGCGGTCCAGCGCGTCGACCAGTGGAGCGATCGCCTCGCCCGGGTACCCGAAGGCGCGGGGTACCCGCCAGGCCAGCAGCCGCTCCACCAGGACGTACGCGACCGTTCGGTCAACCATTGCCGCGCCCCGGTGTGCCGGGGTCGACGTAGCGCAGTACCGCTCCGACGCCGTCGGTGAGGTCGGGCGCCTCGTCGGCGCCGAGCACTGTCAGTGCCGCGTCGGTGCCGACGAGCGCCCGGACCAGCGCCGCGTCGGCGCGTACCCGCTGCGGGTCGGCCACCGACATGGCTGCCAGCTGCCCCGGGTCGACGGCGATCTCGGTGGGTTCCGCGCCGATCCACAACTCACCGTTGGCCGACGGGTCGTCCACGATGATCATCATGTCGACCTGGTTGCGTTGCAGGGCCGAGACGACCGCGTCGAGCCCGCCGCCCACGTCCTCCTGCACGCCGAACTTGTCCAGCGCGGCGCTGATCCGCTGGTCGGCGATCTCCGCGATGGTCTGCACCGTGAGGTCGTCCAGCATCGTCTGGTCGGCGCCGCCGGCCCGCGAACCGGCATCGGTGCGGACCACCAGGTCCTGCCAGCGTTCCGGCATCTGGGCGGCGATCATTCCGGTGGCCCGGACGTCACCGGCGACCACCACCACGTCCGCGCCGACCCGGTCGGCCAGCTGCACGGTGGCCGCGGTGACGTCGCCGGCGTTCTGGTGCCACGCCTCCATGGCCGCCCGCTGGTAGCGCGACTGGGACCAGCCGCCGGGCTTCGCCCGTCGCAGCGGATACTCGTCCCGGCCGGCGACGTGCGCTCGTCGGGGTACCCCGCCGGCGCTGACCGCCATCGCGTCGGCGCCGAGCCGGTCGGCGACCACACGTACCCAGGCCACCTGCTCGCCGCGTTGCGCGAGCAGCGGCATCACGTGCGGCAACGGGCCGACGTGGGCCAGGTCCCGCAGTGGCGGCGCGGACAGGTACTCGGAGAGCACCACCTGGCCGTGACTGGCGAAGACCGCCAGCCCGTAGTCCCCGACCATCGGATCGTGACCTCGGACCACCCGGTCCAGCGCGGCGATGTTCGCCTCGTCCGCCCCCTGTTCGGCCAGGCTGCGTTCCAGGGCACGCCAGCGCAGATCCAGTGCGGGTTTGGCGTCCTCCGTGTCCGCGGAGGCGTCCAGATACACCGAGCACCACGGCCCGGGACGGTCGTAGAGCGGGCGCAGGAAGGACAGCTGCATGCTCGACCCCTTTCCAGCTCGGCCCCCCGCTTACCCGGGTCGCGGGGGATGTCACCTCGCGGCCGTGAGCCCGTGACCAGGTTTCATTCACGTCGTTCAACCGAGGACGTCGATACGATCTGTGAACACATGCGGACTCTCGGTGGTGGAAATGGACAGCGGACTCGACACGCGACGGATCGTGCACCCGACGGAACGAATCGTCACCGGGCGGCTGATCCGCCTACTCGACGGCTACACCCGTGAGGTACGCGTCGGCCAGCCGGTGCTGGTGGCGGTGCTCGCCGCGGCGGCCTTCGCCCGGCTGCCCGCGCTGCTGCTGCGCTCGCTCTTCTCGTTCGGCGGTGGTGGCACCCGCCGTCGCTGGAAGGAGCTGAAGCAGGGCCCGGAATATCTGGTCACGCCGGTGCGGCTCCGCAACACCGCCGGCCAGCTCTGCGAGGTGGAGCTGCACGGGCACCTGCCGCAGAGCGCCCTGCACCCGGCCGACCAGGTGCAGCTCACCCTGCGCCCGCAACGCGACCCGGAGTTGCCGCCCCGGATCGAGCGGATCGTCAACCTCACCACCGGGCAGTTGCTGACCCCGCGTACGGCGACGCTCTGGTCGCATCTCGGGCCGCCACTGCTGTTGCAGGCGTTCCTGGGCACACTGCTGCTGGCCGGCATAGCGGCCTGCTCCGCGCTGACCTGACCGGCCCCCGGCGGGTCGGCGGGTCGGCGGGTCGGCGGGTCGGCGGGTCGGCGGGTCAGTTCAGCGGGGTGCGCGGGCGGTTCGGCGGCTCAGCCGACCGGGGCGGGCTCGCGGGCCGGTTGCCGGTCGACGCCGAGCATGCCCCGGCGGCGGGCCCAGCGCTCGAAGACCAGGGTGGCGAACGGCGGCACCGCGCTGGCCAGGGCCACCGCCGTGGCCAGCAGGCTCCACCGGTGCAGCCGGGCCACTGCCAGCACCAGCAGGACGTACGCGACGAACAGGCCGCCGTGGATCGGACCAAAGATCTTGACGCCCAGCTCGTTGTCCGGCGGACCGTACTTGACCAGCATGCCGACCAGCAGGGCCAGCCAGGAGCAGGCCTCGGCGATCGCCGCCGCGACGAACAGCCGGGTCACCTTCTCGCGCATCCGCACGCCACCACCTCTCGGGGCGCAATGCTATCGGTCCTCTCTGGCTGGGCTAACAGGGCTGGCAGTTGGGTAGGAAAGGGTCCTCGGGTCTTCCCCCGCCCGCCGACAACGTGCGAGGTTAGGGGGACCAGCGGTGACAGGGTGGTGACCATGGGCGAGGACGTCGGCGTACGAACCTTCAGTCGAGAGGACCGAGCCCGATACCGCGACAAGGTCCGCCGCTGCCTGGATGTCTTCGCCGAGATGCTGCGCGAGTCGCGCTTCGACCTCGACCGGCCGATGACCGGCGTGGAGATCGAGCTGAACCTGGTCGACGAGACGTCGAATCCGACGATGCGCAACGCCGACGTGCTGGCGGCCATCGCCGACGAGAGCTTCCAGACCGAGCTGGGCCAGTTCAACGTCGAGATCAACGTGCCGCCGCGCCGGCTGACCGGCACCGGCACCGCCGACTTCGAGGAGTACGTACGGGCCAGCCTCAACGCCGCCGAGGTGAAGGCCCGGGCGATCGGCGCGCACATGGTCATGATCGGCATCCTGCCGACGCTGCGCCCCGAGCACCTGACCGCCGAGACGCTGTCGGCCAACCCCCGCTACAAGTTGCTCAACGAGCAGATCTTCGCGGCTCGCGGTGAGGATCTGCCGATCGCCATCAGCGGGGTGGAACGGTTGGCGGTCACCGCCGACACGATCACCCCGGAGGCGGCCTGCACCAGCACCCAGTTCCATCTCCAGGTCAGCCCGGCCCAGTTCGCCGACTACTGGAACGCCGCCCAGGCGGTGGCTGGCATCCAGGTCGCGGTCGGCGCGAACTCGCCGCTGTTCTTCGGCCGGGAGCTGTGGCGCGAGACCCGCATCCCGCTGTTCCAGCAGGCCACCGACACCCGGTCGGAGGAGATCAAAGCCCAGGGGGTACGCCCCCGGGTCTGGTTCGGCGAACGCTGGATCACCAGCGTGTTCGACCTGTTCGAGGAGAACGTGCGCTACTTCCCGGCGCTACTGCCGGTCTGCGACCCGGAGGACCCGGCGCAGGCCCTCGCGGCCGGTGAGGTGCCCAAGCTGGCCGAGCTGCGCCTGCACAACGGCACCGTGTACCGGTGGAACCGCCCGGTGTACGACGTGTCGCGGGGCCGGCCGCACCTGCGGGTGGAGAATCGGGTGCTTCCCGCCGGCCCGACCGTGCTGGACACCATCGCCAACGGCGCCTTCTACTTCGGGTTGGTGCGCGCCCTCGCCGAGTCGGACCGGCCACTGTGGTCGCAGATGTCGTTCAGCGCCGCCGAGGAGAACTTCACCAGCTGCGCCCGGCACGGCATCGACGCGCAGGTCTTCTGGCCCGGTCTCGGTTACCTGCCCGTCAGCGAGTTGGTGTTGCGCCGGTTGCTGCCGATGGCGCATCACGGTCTGGACCGGTGGGGCCTCGACCCGGCCGAGCGTGACCGGTTGCTCGGCATCATCGAGCAGCGCTGCCTGACTGGCCGCAACGGCGCGACCTGGCAGGTGGAGACGCTGCACCGGTTGGAGTCGACCGACCACCTGGACCGGCCGGAGGCGCTGCGCGAGGTGGTCAGACACTACGTCGACCTGATGCACAGCAACCGGCCGGTGCACGAGTGGCCGATCCCGTGAGCACATCGGACGGGTGGCCCGATCAGCGCGGGGCTCAGCCTCGCGGGGTGGGCACACCGAAGAGGTCGATGATGCCGCCGGGAAGCTGGGCGAGCAGGTCGTGTCGCTCGTCGTCGTTGAGCGCCTCGGCGACGGTACGCAGCACCGCCTGGGCGTGTTGACGCACCTGGTCCGCGTTCGCGACCTGCTCGCGATCCCCGACGTTCTTGAGGAACTCGCCGACGTCCCACCGGCGGCCCTGCGGGTTGCGGGTGACGGACCCGTTCAGCCGGTCCGGTAGCTGTGCCGCCAGGTTGTCCGCCTCCTGTCCGGCGAGCCGTTCACCGAGCACCGACAGGACGGCCTGTATGGACCGCACGGCCTCGTTCTCACCGAGGCCCGCGCGCTGTCGTACCGTGGCGATCATCTGCTCGTACTCCATGCCCCGCTCCTTCGGTCTCGTCGGCATGCCGTCAGGCGTGCCTGTTGACGAACGGGGCGAGTTCCCAGGCTCCCCGGCGACAAACGGGGTCACGGGCGGATCCGGACTCCCCGCCATCGGCGGGCTGGGCCTCACAAAACATGCCAGTCACACCACTCCGCGTTGCAGTTGTGCCAGGGCCGGGCCGCGTCGGAGACCCGCCCGGTGGTGCGGGGACACGGGCGTTCGCCTGAGCGCTCATCGCCCCTTGTGGACCCCGACGCCGATCGATGGCTGTCGTAGGCTGTGGCAGCTCGCACACATCGTCTGATCACGATGAGGGGACGCCGGTGGCCACTTCTGGAACAGACCCAGCCACGATCGAGGGGCCCGCGCGAGTGCCCCTGTCCCGTCGGAACATGCTGCGGATGGGAGCGGCGGCGGCCGGTGGCGCGGTGCTCGTCGGCTCGGCGGAGGCCGCGCCCGCGCAGGCCGCGCCGGTCGGTCCGAAGCGCGTCGTGCGGGCACCGGCGCTGGCGCCCGGTGACCGGGTCCGAGTGGTCTCGCCCGGCAGCACGCCCGACCCCACGAACATGGCTCGCGGCATCGAGATCCTGCGGAGCTGGGGCCTTGAGGTCGAGCTGGGCAAGCACGTCTTCACCAAGTACGGCTATCTGGCCGGCACCGACGCGCAGCGGCTGGCCGACCTGAACGCCGCGCTCACCGACCCGGGCATCCGGGCCGTGTTCGCCGCGCGCGGTGGTTACGGCACGCAGCGGATCGTCGACCAGATCGACGTGTCCGTTCTGCGCCGCGACCCTCGGGTGGTCGTCGGCTTCAGCGACATCACCAGCATCCACGGCAAGCTCTGGCGCGAGACCGGCCTGGTCACCTTCTACGGCCCCATGGTCAACTGGAGTGACGCCCGCACCGGCCCCGAATCGGCCGAGGCGCTCCGCAGGGCGGTGATGACCACCGCACCGGTCACCATCTCCCGGGACCCGGCCGAGACAGCCGCTTCCGTCGTGGTGCCGGGGCGGGCATCGGGGCCGCTGCTCGGCGGTTGCCTGACGCTGATCTCCACCTCGCTCGGCGCGGAGGACTCTCCGAAGTTCGACGGCGCGATCCTCTTCTTCGAGGACGTGGACGAGGCTCCGTACAGCATCGACAGCATGCTGACCGAGCTGCGCCGGGTGGGCGTGCTGCGCAGGGTCGCCGGCGTGGTCATCGGCCAGATCACCAACAGTGTCGCCGAACCGGGCGAGTGGGATGCGGCAGCGGTGCTCAAGGACCGCCTGTACGACCTCGGCGTGCCGGTCCTGGGCGGGCTACGGCTGGGGCACGGCAACGGGCAGCTCACCGTTCCGCTGGGCTCGCGCGGCACGATCGACGCCGCGGCAGGGACCCTGACGGTGGAGCCGGGGGTCCGCCCGCGCCAGGCCTAGGGCTCAGACCTGCGGCGTCTGGTCCCAGGGTGACGGGTCGTCGCGCAACCGGCTGTACAGGTAGCCGTCGCGCCACTGGCCGGCCCGAAACTCGCTGGCCCGCACGACGCCCTCGAGCTGGAAGCCGGCCTTCTCCAACGCTCGTTGCTCGGCGACGTTCTCCGGGTGCGTACCGGCCTGGATGCGCTGGGCCGGGCTGTGGTGGAAGAGGTAGTCGCATAGCAACGCCTGGGCGCGCCAGCCGATGCCTCTCCCCCGCCACTGCGGCAGCAGGACGACGCCGATCTCCCAGTACGACGCCCGTCCGGCGTAACGCCCGGCGGTGTAGCTGACGATGCCGGCGGCGGCCTGCTCCTGCTCCTGCTCCTGCTCGACCTCCACGACGAGCCGTCCGTCGTCCTCGCCGAGGTAGCCGTCGACGGCGAACCGCCGTGCCGGTGCCCCGGCGTCGCTGAAGCCGGCCCAGTCCAGACCGATCAGGCCCGGCTCGGTGCGGAGCCGGCGGAAGATCGCCAGGTCGGGCTCGGCAACCGGCCGTAGCCGGACAGTGAGATCGGCCGAGACAGACATCGACATATCGCCACTTCCCATGGCGACACGCTAGCTCACGCAGAGCCGATCGCGGGTTCTGCGCCGGGCGCGCGCAGAGCGACCGGCGTTGATAACCGAGGCTCTGGTCGGCTCCTTTGGAGCTGAATCGTTGACGACATCACCCTCGGCCCGCCCCGGCAAGCCCACCTCGGGCCAGCCGCCGGACTCCCTGGCAGAGGCAGCCACGCCAGCCGGCCTGAATCGTTTGCGACATCAGCTCCAAAGGACAGCGCGCGAGGAACTCCCCCGCCCGGCGGACCTGGCCGCCGGGTCAGACCTTGAGCAGCACCTTCGTGCAGTCGTCCTGTTTCTTCTGGAAGATCTTGTAGCCCTTCGGTGCGTCACGCAGCGGCATCCGGTGGCTGACGATGAAGCTCGGGTCGATCTGGCCGCGCTGGATGCGCTCCAGTAGAGGCCGGGTGTAGCGCTGGACGTGGCACTGACCGGTCCGCATGATCAGCGAGCGGTTCATGAACGCGCCCATCGGGAACTTGTCGACGAAACCGCCGTACGCGCCGACGACCGAGACCACCCCGCCGGAGCGGCAGGCGAGGATCGCCTGCCGGAGCGCGAACGGTCGTTCCGTCTCGACACGCGCGGCCTGTTTGGCCCGGTCGTACGCGTACATGGCGGCGTTGCCGTGGTGGCCCTCCAGGCCCACCGCGTCGATGCACGCGTCGGGGCCCCGGCCGGCGGTCATCTCGTTGAGGGTGTCCAGGACGTCGACTTCCTCGTAGTTGATCGTCTCCGCGTCGATGTGCTCCTCGGCCAGCCGCAGCCGGTACGGGAACCGGTCGATGACGATCACCCGCTCCGCGCCGAGCAGTCGGGCGCTGGCCGCGGCGAGCAGCCCGACCGGTCCGGCGCCCCAGACGGCGATGACCTGCCCGGGTTTGATGTCGCACATCTCGGCGCCCATGTAGCCGGTCGGGAACACGTCGGCCAGCATGACCGCCTGGTCGTCGCTGATCTCGTCGGGCACCTTGACCGGGCCGACGTCGGCGAACGGCACCCGGGCGTACTCGGCCTGGCCACCGGCGTAGCCGCCGAGCAGGTGCGAGTAGCCGAAGATGCCGGCCGGCGAGTGCCCCATGATCTTCTCGGCGATGCCGGCGTTCGGGTTGGAGTTCTCGCAGACCGAGTAGAGGCCGCGCTGGCAGGACGAGCAGTGCCCGCAGGCGATCGGGAAGGGCACCACCACCCGGTCGCCGGGGGCGAGGTTGCGGACCTGGGGGCCCACCTCCACCACCTCGCCCATGAACTCGTGGCCGAGGATGTCGCCCTTGCGCATCGCGGGGATGTAGCCGTGGTAGAGGTGCAGGTCGGAGCCGCAGATCGCGGTGGTGCTGATCCGGACGATCGCGTCCCGGGCGTTCATGATCTTCGGGTCGGGTACGTCGATGACCTTGACGCTGTCGGTGCCCATCCAGGCGGTGGCCTTCATCAGCGGTCCCTTTCGGAGATCTCGGGCGGTCAGCGGCGGGACGCGGGCAGCGGCTGGGCGGGTCGCTGCATGGCCTGTTGGCGTACGGAGATGCCGTTGGGGCTGCCCTCGGAGCGGACGACCTCGCCGGTCTCCAGCACCTGCTTGAACCGGCGCAGGTCGTCGCGGACCTGCTGCTCGGGTTCCTCGCCGAAGAGCTTCGCCACCGCTCGGCCGAGCGCGCCGGCCGGTGGCGCGTAGCGCAGCTCCACCCGCACCTCGGTCCCCCGGTCGCCGGGCGCGGGCACGAACCTGACCCGGCCGGCGTTGGGCACCCGGGTTCCTGGCAGCGACCGCCAGGTGATCGACTTGTTCGGCTGGTCGTCGATGATCTCGGCGTCCCACTCGACGCGGTGCCCGGCCGGACCACGGGCGATCCAGTGCGAACGGCGCAGGTCGTCGGCGCGGACGGCCTCCAGGTGTGCCATGAACCGGGGCAGGTTCTCCATGTCCCGCCAGAACCGGTACGCCTCGGCGGGCGACCGGTTCACCGTCACCGCGATCTCCATCCGGATCACCCGCGCGCGGGCCCGTCGCGCCTGGCCGATGCGGATGGCGGCGAGCGCATCGACGGTGGTGATGCCGGCGATGGCGAGGGTGGTCAGCGCGACCCGGCGGCGGCGTTCACCGCCACGGTCGGCGAGGGCCCGCCCGAGCAGGGTGAGGTCCATGGCGTCGCCGGCCACCCGGCTCCAGGCCCAGCCGGCCGGCCGGCGACCGCTGAGCAGGCCGGCGGCGCTGCCCAACTCCCGCAGACCGATGGCCGGGAGCACGGACCGCGCGGCCGGGGAGTCGTCCACCCCGGTCAGTCGCGCGACGGGTCCGGGGGCGACGAGCGCGCCTACCCCCAGGGCCAGGCTCAGCAGGCCGAGCGCGCTCGGCAGCGTCGCCGGCACCGGCCCGTCCAACTCCGGCAGGAGCACAGTGTCGACACGACTCATGTCCGGTTCCTTCCGGTGGGCGTCGCCGCCGGTCCGCTGGCGGGAGCGGCGGGGGTCCCGCCCCCCGTGACGCTATGCGGTACCCGTGACCTCTGCGCCACATTTCGGGCACATCGCGGCATTCGCGGCGCACGGGCGAGTTGCGCGCCTCGCTCAGTCAGCATCACGACATTGACCGAAATGGATCGCCGACGAGCAGGGCGTGCTGGTGACCGGGGACGTCGCCCCGGGGAGGTACCGGCTGCTGGTGCGCCCCTACGACACGAGTGGTGACCAACGCGGCGACCGGCGCACCGGTCAACCGCGCACTGGTCATGGTCGTGCCGTACGTGCCGCATCCCAAGTACGACGACCACGGCCCGACCACCGACGAGGACGGCCGCTACACGATCATCGGCCTCGGGCCGTACCACTGGCCCGTGCAGTTCGCCGCCGCCGGGCTGGCGACAGTGTGGTCCGGTGGGGTGGGCGGTCGGCAGCAGGCACGGCCGGTGCGGGTCCGCGCGCACCAGACGGCGAACCTGAACCAGGCGCTGCCCGCCGGCATAGCGCTGGGCGGAGCGGTAGTGGTCGACGAGCTGGCCACCTACGCCCAGGTGATCGCGTTCGACGCGGCGACTGCGCGTACGCCCCGCCGGTGTGGCACCGCGACGCCGCCGGCTTCGACGCCGCGACCCCCGTGCGGGTCCGCCGGGCGCCGGTCGTGGTGGACTTCAACCTCGACTGACCCGGATTCTGGCCGGCTGCCGGAACCTTCTCCCGGGCCCGTGGGTGGGAGTGGTGGAGAAGGGGGGTGACGGTGTCCGACGGCGATCCGATCTCCGAGCTCTACGCCAGCTGTTTCCGACGCCTCGTCGTTCAGCTGTACGCGGTGACCGGTGACCTGACCGAGGCGCAGGAGGCGGTCCAGGAGGCGTTCACGCGAGCACTGATGGCGCCAGGACGGTTCGCCGAGCTGGAGAACCCGGAGGCCTGGTTGCGTCGCGTCGCGGTGAACTGGGCCCGCAGCCGGTACCGCCGCCGTCGGGTGCTCGACGGGCTGCTGCGCCGCATCGGTCCACCGCCGGCCGTCGCCGACCACTCCCCGGAGCACCTCGCCCTGCTCTCCGCGCTGCGCGTGCTGCCCGAGGGGCAGCGACATGCGCTGGCCCTGCACTACCTCGTCGACCTGCCGGTGGACGAGGTCGCCGCGACGCTGGGCGTGTCGTCGGGGACGGTGAAGTCCCGGCTGTCGCGGGGCCGGGTCGCTCTGGCGGCGTTGCTCGCCGACACTGACGCCACGGAAACCGGGAGGATCGATGTCCGGTCGTGAGTTCTCCGGGTTCGACGTCGACACCGTCACCGAGGCCGTGTCGCAGCCACCCCTCGACGAGCTGCGCACCACTGCCCGATCCCGTCGGCGCCGGTCGGTCGCGACGGTGACCACCGCACTGGTCGTCCTGGCCGGGCTGACGGTCGTACCGCTGGTGGTCGAGCCGGACCGGGGCACGCCGGCCGACCCGCCGACACCGTCAGGTGCGCAGTTCAGCGAATTCACGCTGACCGGGCCCGACTCCGGGGTCGACGTGCGGCAGGACGGCTGTGTCGTGCGCTTCTCGTACACCGGCGACGACGGCCGCAGTTGGTCGGACTGGGACGCGGCGCGCTTCGAGGGCACCCGGTGTGCGGCCGACACCGGCGCGGCGGCGCCGAGCAGCAGCATGGACTTCTCCGTGCTCGGTGAGCGGTCGTACCTGGTCACCGACTACGGCCTGGCCCACCTCTCCACCGACTACGGCCGCACCTGGCGGGACGCGGATTCCGCGATCGTCGCCGTGCCCACCTTCCCGGCGACGGCCCGACCGGTCTCCTGCGGATTCGGCTGTGATGCGGTGTCGGAGCCGCTGGCGGTGGACCCGTCGAGCGGAACGGTGTACCGCCTCACCACCCCGGCGCCCACGGTGCTTTCGCTGTTCAGCCTCTACCCGGCAGCGGACGGCAGCATCTGGGCCACGTACCAGACAGGCGGCTCCCAGGGGGCGACAGTCGCCCGCAGCGCCGACCGAGGGGCGACCTGGACCACCTGGGAGGTGGGCGCCGACGCGGTGATCATCACGGCGGTCGGGCTCGACGATCGGGAAGGGTACGCGCTGACCCAGTCGACGAAGCCGGCTGGCGGGGTGCGGCTGCTGCGTACCACCGACGGTGCGAAGACCTGGACGGACACCGGCACCGAGTTGCCGGCGCAGCTGCACTACGACCTCACTGTGGGGTCGGACGGCTCCCTGCTGGCCATCACTCCCGGGGAAGGCCTCGAACCCGACCGCCGCGCGCAGCTGCTGGTCAGCCGGGACGATGGACGAAACTTCACTGTCGCCCGGGAGTACGGCCGGGTCGTCGGTTCGGTCAGTGTCGCGCCTGGCTACGCCTGGCTCTTCGGGCGTGACGACGGGTCGACGGGCGAGCCGGACCACGTCCTCGTCACCACCGACGCGACCACCTGGACCCGCTTCTCGCTCGCACCCTGAACAAGGGGCACCTCCGGCGTTAGGAGTGCGTGGCAGCGGGTAGCCGGCATTCGCTCTGACAGCGTCCGGGGAGGTGGGATGTCGGAGACCAGCGCCTTCTTCGAGCGGTTGACGGTCGCTGGCCAGGATCCACGGTTCAGCAAGGTCTCTGGCAGCGTGCGATTCGACATCGGCGACGACGGCAACCTGGAGCAGTGGATGCTGAACATCGATCATGGCCGGATGCGGGTGACCCGAAGCGGTGCCCCCGCCACCACTGTGATCCGGGTGTCCGCGCAGCTCGCGGACGCGATGGCGCGGGGCGAGGTGAACGGGCTGGCGGCGATCACCCGGGGCGAGATCATGGTCGACGGCGATCTCGCCCTGGCGTTGCGCCTCGGGCGACTGTTTCCGCGAGAGCCCGGGCGGCTTCAGCGCGAGGATCCCGACAGTGGGACGTGACCGATGAGGGACATCGCGGGCACCGTGGCGTGCATCGACGGGAACACCTTCATGGTGTCCGACGCCAGCGGCGACGTGCAGTCGTCCCCGAGCACCCCGGTCGGCCTCTTCGCCGCCGACACACGCTTCCTGTCCCGCTGGAGGCTCACCGTCAACGGCGAGTGCTTGACAGCGCTGTCGGTCGACGACAGCCAGTACTTCGAGGTCACGTTCTTCGCGGTGCCGGGCGCGGCGGTGGACTACGTGGAGGCTGACGTGTCGGCCATTCGTCGCAGGCGCATCGGCCCGGACCTCACCGAGTCGCTGACGATCTTCAATTACGGCGAGCGGGACATGACGCTCGACGTGCGTCTGGAGGTGGCCGCCGACTTCGCCGACATCTTCGAGATCAAGTTCGACTCCGGCGCCAAGAGCGGCGCGTACTACACGCACGTCGGCCCGAACGAGTTGCGCCTGGGCTACCGGCGCGGCACCTACCGCCGTGAGGTCGTCGTGTCGGCGAGTGAGCCCGCGGAGTTCGATCCGGGCGGCCTCCGGTTCACGGTCCGGCTGCGCCCCGAGCAGCAGTGGTCGACCCGGTTGCAGGCCGTCATGCTGGCGTTGCGTCCGGACGGCGTCGACCTGCGCGCCGCCCTGCGCGCCCAACGGCCGGACGAATCCACACTGCCTGCCAGCATGCGGGCCTGGGTCGCGGCGGCCCCGACCCTGGACACCGAAAGCGTCGGCCTCCAGCAGGTCTACCACCGCAGCCTGGTGGACCTGGCGGCGGTGCGCTTCGCCCCGCTCTCGCTCGGCGGCGCGAGCGTACCCGCGGCCGGGTTGCCCTGGTTCATGACCCTGTTCGGCCGCGACAGCCTGTTGACCTGCCTGCAGACCCTGCCCGTCACCCCGTCGCTGACCCCACCGACGCTGCGCATCCTCGCGTCGCTGCAGGGCGTCCGGACCGACGATGTCCTGGAGGAGGACCCGGGCCGGATCCTGCACGAGCTGCGCTACGGGGAGTCGGCCGCGTTCGAGGAACAGCCGCACTCGCCCTACTACGGCACTGTGGACGCCACACCGCTGTTCGTGGTGCTGCTCGACGAGTACGAGCGGTGGAGCGGCGACACCGCGCTGGTGATGGAGCTGGAGCAGGAAGCCCGCGCGGCCCTGGCCTGGATCGACCTGTATGCGGACCTCACCTCCACCGGCTACGTCTGGTACCAGCGACGCAACCGCGTCACCGGCCTGGACAACCAGTGCTGGAAGGACTCCTGGGACAGCATCTCCTATGCCGACGGTCGACTGCCGAGCTTCCCGAGGGCCACCTGCGAAACCCAGGGGTACGCCTACGACGCGAAGATCCGGGGGGCACGACTGGCCCGCACCTTCTGGGGCGACACCGCCTACGCCGAGCGGCTGGAAAGCGAGGCGGCGGCCCTGTACGACCGGTTCAACCGGGACTTCTGGTTTGAGGACCGCGGCTTCTACGCCCTCGCGCTCGACCACGACGGCACTCCCGTGGACAGCCTGTCGTCCAACATCGGGCACCTGTTGTGGAGCGGCATCGTGCCACCGGAGCGGGCTGCCCGGGTGGTCGAGCACCTGATGGGTCCGGCGCTCTTCTCCGGTTGGGGGGTGCGGACGTTCGCCGAGGGGCAACGCCGCTACAACCCGCTCGGCTACCACAACGGCACGGTCTGGCCGTTCGACAACTCGTTCATCGCCTGGGGACTGCGCCGTTACGGGTTCGGCAACGAGGCGGCCCGCATCGCCGAGGGCATCCTCTCCGCCGCCACCTACTTCGAGGGTCGTCTGCCCGAGGCGTTCGGCGGGTTCGACCGGGACACCACCCGGTTCCCAATCCGGTATCCAACCGCGGGCAGCCCGCAGGCGTGGTCCAGTGGAGCCTGCATGCTGCTGATCCGCACCATGCTCGGGATCAACCCGCACGACGACCACCTGGCCGTGGACCCGGCGCTGCCGTCCACGTTCGGGCGGATCGCGCTGCTGGACGTCCCCGGTCGTTGGGGCAAGCGCGACGCGTTCGCCCGCCAACGCCCGGACAGCGGCAGCGACACGGTCAGCTGACGTACTCGAGGCTGTAGCCCGCCAGCGACCTGAGCGCCGCGGCGGCACCGGTCGCGGTCGACGGACGGGGCCGCCGTCAGCGCACCTCTGGCCGTGGATGCGGTCGGGCGCGTCCTCGATGGTCGGACGAGGACCAGCGGCGTCGCCTCCGCCGGCGAGATGTTCGACGCGCCCGACTTCCTGCGCGCACTGTCGCCGGCCATCCGCGTCGAACCCATCAGCGGCTGAGACCGAGAATTCGCCCACAATTCGTTACTCAAAATTCGTAATCATCGCACCATAACCCGGCGGCAGGACTTAAAGGAAAATTAAGGCTGAACGAGCGAAAAATTGTCATCCGGAGCCGTCGCGCCGGCTGCCAGGGCGCTTGTCAACCGGCCTCCTTAATTCTTTTCCCGCGAGTTGATGCAGGCCTCTGACGTGCACATACTCCTTCCGACAGAGCTTCACCGTCGATTCGAAGGAAACCACTGGTAATGCGGACTCCCCCCGCGCACGTCGCACCGCCGGATCGGGCGCGAAAGCGTCGTCGCCTCACTCGCATCACGCTCGCCTCCGCGGTGGCCGCCGCGCTGGCCGGCAGCGGCATCTACATCGCCGGCGCCCAGGCCGAAGAGGTCGCCGTGCCCGGCCGGGTGCAGGCAGAAGACTTCGCGGCACAGTCCGGGGCGCAGACCGAGGGCACCGGCGACGCCGACGGCGGCCGTAACGTTGGCTGGCTGGCCAGCGGCGACTGGCTGCGCTTCGACGGCGTGTCCGTGACGGGCGTCGACCTGACGGCCCGGGTCGCCTCGCACAACGCCGCCGGCGGCACCGTCGAGTTGCGCCTCGGCGCGCAGGACGGTCCACTGCTGGCCGGCTTCCCGATCGCGCAGACCGGCGGTTGGCAGAAGTGGACGACAGTCACCGCGAAGGCGTCAGCTGTGCCGTCCGGTGCGCAGACCGTCTTCGCGGTCATGAAGAGCGCCTCGAAGTCGGACTTCGTGAACCTGAACTGGTTCACGTTCGGCCCCGCGAAGGGCACGTCGCCCAGCGCGTCGGCCACGCCGAGCACATCGGCCGCTCCTTCGGCCACGCCGAGTTCCACCGCGTCCGCGTCCGCGTCGACGTCCGTCCCGCCGAGCCCGCCGGCTGGCGGCTGGGTGCCCGTCGACCAGGCACAGTGGAGCAAGGAACTGGCCGCCTTCAACGCCATGAAGCCGAAGGCGGTGCCGCCGGGCACCACCCGGGTGCCGGAATTCCACACCGACTGCGGCGTCGCGAACTCGGCCCCGGACGATCCGATCGTCCTGCCTGGTCTCGCTGGCGCCTCGCACATGCACACCTTCTTCGGCCCGAAGATCGACGCCTTCACCACGACGGACAAATTGTTCGACGCGGCGAACACCTGCAACGCCCCCGGTGACAAGAGCGCCTACTGGACCCCGGAGCTACGCAAGGACGGCAAGGCCGTGCCGATCAAGAGCATGCGCATCTACTACGGCTCGCGGGTCAAGGACCCGTCGACCGTCAAGCCCTTCCCGCCGGGCCTGAGGGTGGTCGAAGGTGACGCCAAGCGGCAGGTGGACACCCCGAAGAACGCCGGTAGTAACCAGTTCTGGTGCGCGGGTAGCGCCGAGATCGGCCGCAGCGCCGACGGCAACTGGCCGAAGTGTGCCCCCGGCGGCAACCTGATCTTCCAGCTCGTGTTCAAGGACTGCTGGGACGGCAAGAACATCGACTCACCCGATCACAAGTCGCACATGGGCGACCCGGTGAACGGCGTCTGCACCGGCACGTACCCGGTGGCCGTTCCGGATCTCTCCTTCATGGTCAACTACGAGTCGCTGGGCGGTGACGGCCTCAGCCTCTCCTCCGGCAAGCCGTCATCCATGCACGGCGACTTCATGAACGCCTGGGAACCGGAGCGTCTCGGCGACCTGGTGAAGTCCTGCCTCAACCAGAACGCCAAGTGCGGCGTCGACACGACGTTCGCCGGCGGCTGACCACCGCCTGCGATGCGACGGCCCCCACGCTCAGGCGTGGGGGCCGTCCGTCACCGCATCCGGTGCGACCGGGTCAGATGACCAGCGTGAATCCCGCCGCCTTGCACGCGGCGGAGATGTCCTTGCCGGCCTTCTCGAAGGCCGGGTTGTCGGCGGCGGTCGCCGGGTCCGCCGCAGCCGCGGCCTTGGCCGCCTCCGCGCCGAACGCCCGCAGGGCCGTGGCCACCTTGCCGTCGCCGGTCGAGGCGACCACGGCGATCTTCTTGTCCAGGTCGTTCAGGATCTTCTGGTAGTCCGCCGCCGACGCCTCGCCGGTCGTGGCGACCTTCAGCAGCTCGGCCTTCATCTCGTCGCTGACCTTCTTCGCCGACTCGCAGAGTTCCTTGTCGCTCGCGGCACCCGCCGCGGGCGACGAGGCCGGCGTGGCGGCAGCGGAGGTGGCCACCGCGGACGGGGCTGCGGAGGTGGCAGCGGGCGTGGTGGATCCGGCGGTCGTCGCCTTGTCGGCGTCGCCACAGGCGGCGAGGGTCGTCGAAACGGCAAGGATCAACATGGCGGAGGCAAGACGGGAAGATTTCACGGACGCGGACGATATCCGAAGTCCAAACGATGATCAATTCGCTCGGCGTTCCGCCCCCCTCGGCGCCTCCACAGTGTCTGGTCACGGTGAGGCCACGTCGCGGAGCGCGAGGATGGAGGTCGCCGTCAGCGCGACGGCGCGGTCCTGATCATGCGACAGGTCCGTGAGGGCGCGTACGGCGGTGCTTCCCGGGATGTCCGCCATCGCCTCGGTCAGCCGTCGCCGTGCGGACGGTGCGACGCCGCTCTTCCCGAGGCAGGCAACCAGCCGGGTCGCAATCTGGTCGGCCAGCGCGGGATCGGCCGCCAGCAGGCTCAACGCGTCGGCGGCGTCGACATCCTTGGTCTCCTCGACAACCATGTCGATCAACGTGGGAAGCGCGTCCGCCACACCGCGCGCGCCGAGCGCCAGAGCCGCGTACCCGCGGACCACGATGTCGGAGTGCGCGAGGGCGTCCCGCAGCACGTCGGTCGCCGCGGGGTGCGGGATCTCGGCCACGGACTGGACGGCGCGCCTGCGTACCTCGGCCTCCGGTGAGCCGAGGCCGTCGGTCAGCAGCGCCAAGCTGCTGTCGGCGGACTGCGCCAGCGCCCAGTGCAGGGCTCCGGCGACGTTCGGGTCCGACTCATTCAGCACCGCTTCGACAAGTGCCTCCACCGGCGCCGGCCCCTCAACGACCGAGGACAGGGCGGCGCGTTGGCGAGTACCCGCGCTGTCCGACCCCAGTGCCCGCAGGAGTGTCACCACCTGGAGGACGTCCTTCCAGTCGGAGGGGTTCGCATCACCGATCCGACCGAGTCGGGTGAGCAACTCCATCTCGTCCGCGATGCGCAGTCGCGTCCGCCGGATGAGGTCCTTGACGAGTTCGGCGGGGGTGAAGCCGGGATCGTCGAGCGCGCGGCGGACGTCACGTAGCGACAGGCCCAGCGACCGCAGGCTCTCGACGTGGAAGATCAGCCGGACGTCCTCGCTGGTGTACTCGCGATAGCCGGAACCGGTGCGGCCGGTGGGCCGGATCAGCCCGAGCGCGTCGTAATGCCTGAGCATGCGGGCGCTGACCCCGGACCGTCGCGCCACCTCACCGATCAACACCTGGTGTCATCCCTTCGTGCCTGTCGGGCCGAGGGCGACGACGCGCTTCGCCGCCTCGATCGCGAACTCGAACCCGGCATCCGGATCCTGCAGGAGACGTTGGGTGGCGACCGCGTGCGTGCGTACGCGCGGGTCGAGATCCGCCATCGCGGCACGCAGGATCGGCATGACCACCTCGCCGAGCGCGATCAGCGCCCGGCTGAGACTCAACTGCATCTCACGCCCTCCCCGCCCGAGCTGCGTCGACAACACAGCGGCCAACTCGGGCTCCGCACCGAAGGGTACGAGCGCGACCGCGGCGCGCCAGGCGCTGCGTGCCACCTCGCCGTCGGCGTCGGTCAGCAGCGCCCGGTTGATCGCCGGCCAGGCCCGCCGGTCCCCGATTTTGGACAGCGTGTGCAAAGCCTGACTTCGGGCCTGCGCGCGCTCCGAGTGGAGCTCGTCGGTGAGCTTCGCGACGGTCAGTGCGGGTGGGTGGCGCAACAGCGCCCAGGTGAGCATCTCGCGTACGGAGAACTCTGGCTCGACCGCGCATCGCTCGATGAGCGTGTCGACGAGCTGCGGGTCCGGGTTCGTGCCGACAGCCAGCGCCGCGCGCAGTCGCACCGAAGCTTCGCTGCTCTCCAGCCCGCGGGAGACCCTCATCGCGTACATGTCCTGTTCCGGCCTGGTCATCAGATCACCTCTTCGACCCCAGTGAAGGCCTTGTCACTGTGTCAAGGTCAACCCGTCTTGTTACTCGCGGTGGCGAAGGAGCAGGGCGATTCACCGTCGCCCACCGGTCATCGAACGGTAACCACCAATGTGGACGGAGGCTGGTAGGAAGAGGCGAGTTGCCTCACCTCAGGGAGATGATCGTGGCACGTTCCCACCTGTCCCGTCGTTCGCTGCTGACCGCCGGTGGCGCCGCCGCCGTGGCCCTCGGCGCGGCCGCAGCCAGCCCGTCCGCCGCCTCCGCCGCGCCAGCCGAAAGCCCGATCGACACGCCGACGGAGGCGCTGCGTCGGCTACAGGCCGGCAACCGGCGGTTCACCTCCGGTCACGGCCGGCACCCGCACCAGGGCCTGTCCGACCTGCACCGGCTCGCCGCCGGCCAGCACCCGTTCGCCATCACGGTCGGCTGCGCGGACTCCCGGGTGGCCCCCGAGGTGCTCTTCGACCAGGGGCTGGGTGACCTGTTCGACAACCGGGTGGCCGGCAACATCGTCGACGACCTGCTGCTCGGCAGCGTCGAGTTCGCAGTGGAGGAGTTCGGCAGCCTGCTGATCGTCGTCCTCGGCCACGAACGCTGCGGCGCGATCACCGCCACCATCGGCGCCATCCACACCGGCGGTACGGCGCCCGGGCACATCGGCACCATCGTGGACGCCCTGCGCCCGATCGTCGAGCCGGTGCTGAACCAGCCCGGCGACCCCGTGGAGAACGGGGTGCGCGCCAACATCGCCGCCCAGGTGGAGGCGCTCAGCGCACGCAGCACCATCATCGCCGAGAAGGTGCACGAGGGCGCGCTGCGGGTGGTTGGCGCCCGCTACGACCTGGACAACGGGCGGGTTTCCCTGGTCGCCTGAAGCCGTCACCCGATCCTGGGCCACCCGGACGGCGACGCTGGTCGGTCATCCACTGCCGCCGACCAGCGCCGCCGGTCGCGTCGCGGCCGACGGGTGCGGCGGTAGTAGGACCATCCGGCCAGTGGCAACGCGATCGTCCAGGCCAACAGGAGCGGGAGACCGATCAGGACGCCGGTCGGGGTGGCGCCCTTTCGTCACAACGGTGCGTGTGACGAAAGCACTTCCCGGCAGCGGGCCGCGCTCCGGACGCTGGACACCATGAATGTGACCCGGCTCGACCCACCGGGCGACGGCCACCCACAGCCCTCGCCCGGCGACACCCGCGCCCGCATCACCGTCGTGGACGCACTGCGCGGATGCGCGCTGCTGCTCATCCTGCTGGTGAACATCGCGTTCTTCAGCTCCGGCTACGACTTCCACCTGGTCGACGACCCGACGCGCGGCGCGGTGGACGTGCTGATCGCCGGCGCGGTGGAGCTGTTCTTCGCGATGAAGGCCTACCTGCTGTTCGCCTTCCTGTTCGGTTACAGCTTCACCCTGCAACTCGACTCCGCGGCTCGACGCGGAACGGCGTTCCGCCCGGCGTTCCTGCGCCGGCTCTCCGGGTTGTTCGTTCTCGGCGTGCTGCACGCGGTGCTGCTGTTCCACGGCGACATCCTCACCACGTACGCGCTGCTCGGTCTCGTGCTGCTCGCGGTCCGGCGGATCGAGCCCCGCACCGCGCTGATCGCGGCGGCGACCATCATCGGCGGCATCGCCGTGGTGGTCGGGGTCGCCGCGGTCCTCGGCGCGACACTGGTTCCGGACGAGGCCGCCGCGCTCGGCGCCGGTGCGCGTTCCACGCTGGCTCTGGGCGGCGGCTTCGACGATGTCGTCCTGGAGCATCTTCGGTCGATGCCGGCGATGATCGGCGGCCTCGCCGTGCAGGGGCCGCTGGCGTTCGCGGCGTTCCTCGTCGGCCTCGCCGCCGGCAAGCAGCGGCTCCTCGCCACCCTGCCCGCCCATCACGACCTGCTGCGCCGGTGCGAGAAGGTGGGGTACCCGATCGGTCTGGCCGGCGCGGTCGTGTTCGCGGTCGGTGGTTCCACCGCGAACCTGACCGGACTGATGGTCAGCATCGTCACCGCGCCGTTCCTGGCCGCCGCCTACGCCGCGACCCTGCTGCGCCTGTTCACGCGGCGGCCGCGCCTCGCGGACGCGTTCGCGCCCGCCGGGCGGATGGCCCTGACCAACTACCTGGCCCAGTCGCTGGTCTGCGTGCTCGTCTTCACCGGCCTCGGGTGGGGCCTGGTCGGCCGAACCTCGCCGGCACAGACACTGCTGATCGCACTAGTGATCTTCGCGGGGCAGCTGGTGGTCAGCGCGTGGTGGCTACGGCGGTTCCGGTACGGCCCCGTCGAATGGGCGCTGCGCGCCTGGACCCACCGGGCGCGCCGCCCCAACTAGGGTGCTGACATGGTCGATCGGCACCAGGTGATGAACTTCCGGGTTCGGGCCCAGCAGCTCGACCGCGACGAGGGCACAATCGCCGACACCGCCGTCCTGGACCTCGGGGTGCAGAACACCGGTCCGGACGGCGCGCGGTGGGCGCTGGCGGTACGCGGGGTCGACGTGACCGCGTTGTCCGACACCGACCTGGTCCTGCTGTGGACGGTGCGGGGCGCTCCCCACCTCTACCGCCGGGCCGACGTTGCGAAGGTGGCGGCGGCGGTCGAACCCTTCTCCGAGGCCGACGCGGGCAAGCGCATCTACGACGCCGCGAAACCGTTGAGGGCCGCCGGCATCGACACCCTCGCGGCCCTGGACGAGATCGCCGACCGGATGCGTGCCATCGTCAGCACGCCCACGGTCAAGGGGGACGTCTCCGGCCGCCTGGCCACCATGCTGCCCGAGCCCTATCTGCGGTTCTGCCGGCCGTGCGACGCCACGCACCTCTACGAGATGCCGTTCCGGCTCGCCGCCGTGCGGGCCGGAGTGGAGCTGCAGCTCGACACCTCACCCCCGGTCCTGCGGCGCATCACCGGGTTCAGGAAGGCAGCCACGGCGGGTGACCGCTTCGACCTCATCCGCGCCTATCTTCGCCTGCTCGGTCCGGCCACCCCGAAACAGGTCGCCGACTACCTCGACTCCCCCGTGAAGGACGTGAAGGCGCACTGGCCCGACGATGTGATCGAGGTGACGGTCGACCGCGAGGTGCGCTCACTGCTGGCCGCCGACGAGGAGGCGCTGGAGTCCGCCGACGGCACTGTCACCCGGCTGCTCGGCCCGTTCGATCTGTTCCTCCAGGCCAAGGACCGGGCAACGCTGGTGCCGGACGCCATCCACGCCAAGGAGCTGTGGCCGGTGTTGGGTCGCCCCGGCGCCGTCCTGGTCGACGGCGAGCTGGTGGGCACCTGGCGGCCCCGCAAGTCCGGCAGGACGTTCACCGTCGCCGTCCAGCCGTGGCAGCGGTTGTCGGACGCCACGCGTAAGGCCATCACCGTGCAGGCCGAACGCCTCGCCGCGTACCGCTCCGTCTCCCTCAGCGGCGTCGACTTCGGCAGCTAGTCGGCTACTCGCTCCACCGTCCACGCGATGGCGGGCGAGTGCACCCGAGCGCAGACGGGCTCACCGGCGGCGTCGGTCAACCCGACCCGGCCGACCAGCGTCCCGTTGCCCTCGTGGGCAGCGCGCAGCAGCTCGGTCGGCACGTCGGTGAACATCAACTTCGCTCGTCGGAACATGGCGAAGCCGTCAGGGGTCACCGCGCCCCAGCTCAGATAGAGAAACCGCGCCCCGGGGCGGCCGTGCACCCAGGGGCCACCGACGTCGAGCGCACCGTCGATCTCACGGCTGGACACCTCGAAGGACCAGGTGGCGCTGGCCGCGTCGGCCGGCACCTGGTCGACCACCTCGGCCTTGCGCTGAACCCCGACGTGTACGTTGCCCCGCCGCAGCGCGTCGGCCTCCGCACCGGGACGCTGACCTGGGAGATCGCTGCCGTCGATCCGGATCCGCATGGCACCGACTCTAGTTAGTCGGCCGGTTGCCCAGCAGTGTCGTCCTCGCCGTACTCGCCGCGGATGGGCAGGTAGTAGGCGGGCAGGAACCCGGCGATGATGGCGACGCCGGCGATCGGCACGAACGCGCCGACGAGGATGCCGGAGCCGATCCAGACCAGCGCGAGCGCGAACCGGCGACCGATGGCCCGCGCACCGATGGGACCGAGGCCGGGGTCCAGCAGTCTGGCCCGCCGAAGGTGCGCCCACACGATGTTGAAGAGAGCCGCCGCCGTCCACAGTGTGCCGCCGTAGACGACGACCGACGCGCGCAGCCCCTGCTCCGCGCGCAACGCGTCGGCGAGCAGCGACGTGGAGAACGGCAGGAACGCGATGACCATCAGTAGCAACGTGTTGAGGAACAGGACCCCTCGGTCGACGTGCCGGACGCGGTCGAACATGACGTGGTGATTCACCCACACCTGCCCGATGAGCAGGAAGCTCAATGCGTAGGCCAGGTACGACGGCCACAGCGCACCGAGCCCCTGAACGAGGCGCTCGAAGTCGTCGGGCGGTTGGATCTCCAGCACGAGGAGCGTCACGGCGATCGCGAAGACACCGTCGCTGAAGGCCAACAACCGGCCCGGACTACGGGTGAGCCGTAAAGTTTCCCTTTTGGGAGGCACGTAGCGAATTATGCAATAAATCAGCTTCCGTCATTGACGGAGCGACGCCAGAACTGGCGTGGCGCAAAACCTTCACGTCGCAGCCAGTGCTCGGTGTAGACGATCCGCTCCGCCTCGACGACCACGAGTGTGTTCTCGGGTGGCTCGGACAGCGCCCGCCCCTGCTCGGCGTGCTCGTTCTCCCACCGAACCGCTTCCCAGTAGTGCGCGCGGTCCGGATGCTGCGGCGCAAGCACTCTGGCCGTCCCGAACAGTTGGGCGCCGCGACTGCTGGCCAACCCGACCAGCGGCGCGAAGATGCCGATGGACACGCGCGGGTCGGCGGCGATGTTGCGGATCTTCGGAGACCGTGGCGCGGCGGTGAAGAGCACCGCGAAGCCGAGCGGGTAGTACCGCACCGGGGTGGCCAACGGCCCGTCCGGCCCTGTGGTCGCGAGCACGCACATGTTCTGCGACGACAACAGGTTGAGCAGGCGCTCCTCAAGCCGTTCACGATCGAGCCGCTTGGCTGGTGTGGGCTCCGACAGCCAGGGATTCGTCAACGGCATACGACGTCCTCGATCATGGCGAGCACCTTAACCCGCGTGACCCGCCGTCAAGATCGGCAGGTCACGCCGTACGCCGTTCTGCGCAGGTAGGTCTCGGCCAACTGGCGAAGGCGCGTGCGGTCGAAGCTGTCCCCGTGGCCGGGGTGGACGAGGGACACGTCGAGGTCGACGAGGACCTGCATGCTCCGCCGGTACGCGGCCACGTCGGAGTTCGGCAGATTGTCGATCAGGGCGCCCTCGTAGATGATGTCGCCCGAGTACAGCGTCCCGGTGTGTTCCTCCAGCAGGGCGATGCTCCCGGGCGTGTGGCCGGGAAGGTGCAGCACTGTCAGCACCCGCCCGCCCAGGTCGATCCGGTCGCCGTCGTCGAGTAGACGGTGCAGGGTCATCGGTGCGACGCGGTAGGCAGCCGGGTCGTAATCGGGATCGGGCAGAACATCGATCATGAGATCCGGGATGTCTCCTCCGGCACCGTCGATGCCCAGCTTGTCGAAGAGTTCCACCCCGTACAGGCTCGCCGGTACGCCCGCTGCCCCGATCGTTGCCCCGCAACCACCAGAAGTTCGCCGACAGCAGTTCGTTGACGTGTGGTTCCGAGACCCGGACGACGTCGCCGTCCACCTCGACCCGCGTGTACCAGTCGACCATGACCGGGAGTGTGCCAGCGCGGAGATGCCTCTTCTATCCCTGACCGACGGCCTGAGCGATGGCGAGGGTGTGCTGGTACTCGCGCCAGTGGGCCAGTTTGCCGCCCCGGGTCCGCAGCACCCCGATGAACGGCGCCGAGGCGGTCAGCCCGGTCGCCGTGTGGGTGCCGACCAGTTCGTATTCGACCACGATCACCTCGGGATCAGCGGTCTCGTGCAGGACCACGTTGCGACAGTCGTCGAACCGGACCGGGAACATCGCCCTGCCGGCCTGCGTGTGTTCAAGGACCCGCTGCTTCCCTTCGATACGGGTAGGGCGGCCGGGTGCGGCAAACGGCGTCTCGAGCACCACGTCGTCGGCGAGCGAGTCGGCCTCGTAGGTGGGCAGGTTCGCGAGCCACCGGGCGCGCATGCTGTCGAAGATCTCGCTTGGTGTCACGTCGTCCTCCTGGATAATGAGTCATGACTCGACTTATCCGTCCGAGAATAATGAGTGGAGACTCACTTTGATAGAGGGGTCGCCGCTGCGTGCCGACGCGCAGCGCAACCGGGCGCGCATCCTCGACGCCGCCGAGGCGATCTTCGCCGAGTTCGGTACCCGCGCGTCCACCGAGGAGGTGGCCCGCAGGGCCGGCGTTGCCATCGGTACGGTCTTTCGGCACTTCCCCACCAAGGACGACCTGCTCGCCGCGATCATGAAGCGACTGCTCGCGCAACTCGTCGAGGAGGCCGGAAGACATGACCTCTTCACGTTCTTCACCCACCTGGTGGCGCAGGCCGCCGCGAAGAAGACCGTCGTCGACCTGCTCGCCGGGTCCGGGGTGGACATCCGGCTTCCCGACGCGGTGAGTCACCTGGAGGAGGCGGTGGGCAGGCTGCTGGAGCAGGCGCGAGCCGCCGGAGCCGTCGCCGACTCGGTACGGCTGCCCGAGACGATGGCCCTCCTTACCAGCCTGTGCCAGGGCGCTCTGCATGGTGGGTGGGACCAGCAGTTGCAGGCCCGAACGCTCACGGTCGTCTTCGCCGGCCTGGAGCGCGACTGACCGCAGCAGACGGGGCCAGCACCGCTCCAGCGCAAGGGCCGGGAACGCCCGAACCGCCAATCCGGACGAGTAAGCGGGGGCCCGATCGCCTGATCGGCCACCCCGCCAAAAACAAACGGCAAGGAGACCACTCTCCCTGCCACTTCTAACGTATACCGCACCTGGGGGCTTGCGGCAAGACCCCGGTCGTGGCGCAGAATCGGCGGCCGGACCAGCACAAACGAGGTAACGGGGGCGCGACGTGGGTGTGTTGTCGATGGACGGGGACCGCAGCGACCGGGCACAACTGTTGGATCTTCGAGAGGTCGACGAGGCGCAGGTGTCGGTGGTCGGCGGCAAGGCCGCGCACCTGGGCGCGCTGACCCGGATCGACGGCATCCGGGTGCCGGCGGGGTTCTGTGTGACGACGGCGGCCTTCCGGAAGGTCATGGCGCAGACACCGTCGATCGACGATCGGCTCGATCAGCTGTCGCGGTTGAGCCCGGACGACCGGGAGGCGATCGGCACGCTCAGCGCGGAGATCCGCCGCAGCGTCGAGGAGACACCGGTTCCGGGCGACCTGGCCGCCGCGATCACCGGCGCGCTCGCCCGGTTCGGCGAGCAGGCCGCCTACGCCGTACGGTCCAGCGCGACGGCGGAGGACACGCCCACCGCGTCCTTCGCCGGCCAGCAGGACACCTACCTGAACGTGGTGGGGCCGGAGGCGGTCCTGCGGCACGTCAGCCGGTGCTGGGCGTCACTGTTCACCGAGCGGGCCGTCATCTACCGCCTGCGCAACGGCATCGACCACCGCACCGTTCAGATGGCTGTCGTCGTACAGCGGATGGTTCTTCCGGATGCCTCCGGCATCCTGTTCACGGCGGACCCGGTGACGGGCAACCGGAAGGTCGCGACAGTCGACGCCAGCTTCGGCCTCGGCGAGGCCCTGGTGTCCGGTCTGGTGAACCCGGATGTCTTCACTGTGCGCGACGGTGAGGTGGTCGCCAGCACGGTCGCCGCGAAGGAACGTGCCGTCACCGCGCTGCCCGGCGGCGGGACGCGGGAGGTGGCGATCGACCCCCAGCGGCAGGAGCAGCCGGCGCTGACGCAGGCTCAGGCGCTGCGGCTGGTGCGGCTCGGGCGACGGATCGAGGCGCACTTCGGCCGCCCGCAGGACATCGAATGGTGCCTGGTCGACGACGACTTCCAGATCGTGCAGAGCCGGCCGATCACGACGCTGTTCCCCGTCCCGGCGGTCGACGACCAGGAGAACCACGTCTACCTCTCGGTCGGTCACCAGCAGATGATGACCGACGCCATGCGGCCGTTGGGGCTCTCCATGTGGCAGCTGACCGCCATGGCCCGGATGGTGGCGGCCGGGGGGAGGTTGTTCGTCGACGCCACCCGTTTGTTGGCCTCCCCCGCCAGCCGCGCGGGCTTCCTCAAGATGGCGGGGCGCGACGACCCGCTGATGCGCGACGCGTTGGAGACCCTGCTCGACGGCCGGAACTTCGTTCCGACGCTGCCGGACCAGGCCGGTCCGGGTGGGCCGACGACCGGCGGCCCGTCCACCTCGGGCGAGGCCGACCCGGCGATCGTGACCGGGCTGATCGAGCGCAGCGAGGCGTCCATCGCCGCCCTGCGACGCGACATCGCGACGGTGACCGGTACGGCGCTGTTCGACTTCCTGCATGAGGCGTTCCTGGAGCACAAGCGGGTCCTCAGTGATCCGTTGAACATGCAGGCGATCATGGCGGGCATGGAGGCCACCTGGTGGCTCAACGACCGGCTGCACGAGTGGCTGGGCGAGAAGAACGCCGCGGACACCCTCACCCTCTCCGCCCCCGGCAACGTCACGTCGGAGATGGGGCTGGCGCTGCTCGACGTCGCCGACGTGATCCGTCCGTATCCGGAGGTGGTGGCGTTCCTTCAGGACGTCGCGCATGACGACTTCCTCGACGAGCTGCCGAAGATCACGGGCGGGGCCGAGGCGCGCGCCGCCATCGAGGCGTACCTCGATCGGTACGGAATGCGCTGCGTCGGCGAGATCGACATCACCAGGCCACGGTGGAGCGAACGCCCCGCCACGCTCGTGCCCGTACTCCTCGACAACGTCAAGCTCTTCGAGCCGGGCGCGGCCCGGCGGCGCTTCGAGCAGGGCCAGCAGCGGGCGCGGCAGCAGGCGCACGAGGTGTTGACGCGCCTGCGGGCGCTGCCGGACGGGCAGCAGAAGGCCGACGAGACCGCGCGGATGATCGACCGGGTGCGGGCCTTCATCGGCTATCGGGAGTACCCGAAGTACGACATCGTCAGCCGCTACTTCCTGTACAAGCAGGCACTGCTGGCGGAGGCCGAGCGGCTGGTGCACGCCGGGGTGCTCGCCGAGCCGGAGGACGTCTTCTACCTCACGTTCCAGGAGTTCCACGAGGTGGTCCGCACACACCGGGTGGACGCCGCGCTGATCCGGCAGCGTCGCGACGAGTTCCGGGCGCAGCAGGCGCTCACCCCGCCCCGGGTGCTGACCTCCGACGGCGAGGTCATCACCGGGGCGTACCGACGCGACGACCTGCCGGCCGGTGCCCTGGCCGGTGTGCCGGTGTCCGCCGGGACTGTCGAGGGACGTGCCCGCGTCATCCTGGACATGGCGCAGGCCGACCTCGAAGCGGGTGACATCCTCGTCACGGCCCACACGGACCCGAGCTGGACGCCGCTGTTCGTCGGCATCGCCGGCCTGGTCACGGAGGTGGGCGGGTTGATGACGCACGGCGCGGTGATCGCGAGGGAGTATGGCCTGCCGGCTGTCGTCAGCGTGCTCGACGCCACCCGGCTGATTCGCGACGGGCAGCGGATCCGCGTGCACGGCAGTGACGGGTACGTCGAGATCCTGCCCTGACCGACGGCACCCGCAGGAGGAGTGACATGGCGTTCCCGGTCCGGCGTCTGGCGACAGTGGTGGCCACGGCGGTGACAGTGGTGTCGCTGGCGGGGTGCGGCGGCGGCGGCAACCGCGACTCCACCGAGGCGCGGACGACGCCGAGCCCGGAGGTGACGCTCGCACCGTCGCCGGCCGCCGATCAGGAGTTCCGTGGGCTGGAGGAGCAGTTCGGGGCGCGGCTGGGGATCTACGCCGTCGACACGGGCACCGGTCGCACCATGGAGTACCGCGCCGACGAGCGGTTCGCGTACGCCTCGACGTGGAAGGCCCTCGCTGCCGCCCAGGTGCTCGACGGCACCACCGACGCCCAGTTGGACCGGGTGGTGCGGTACCCGGCGCGGGACCTGGTGGCGCACTCCCCCGTCACCGAGAAGCACGTCGGCGAGGGCATGAGCCTGCGCGCCCTCGCCGACGCCGCCGTGCGCTACAGCGACAACACGGCCGGCAACCTGCTGCTGCGCCACCTCGGCGGGCCGGCGGGGTTCGAGGCGAAGCTGCGCGCGCTCGGCGACACGGTCACCGAGGCGGCCCGCTACGAGACCGCGCTGAACGAAGGAACACCTGGCGACAAGCGGGACACCAGCACCGCGCGGGCCCTGGCCGGCGACCTGCGGGCGTACACAGTGGGGGTTGCTCTGGAACCGGCGGACCGCGACGTGCTGCGCGGCTGGCTGCGGGGCAACACCACAGGCACGGCGCTGGTCCGCGCCGGGGTGCCGGCCGGCTGGGTGGTCGGGGACAAGACCGGGACCGGCGGGTACGGCACCCGCAACGACATAGCGGTGATCTGGCCGCCCGACCGGCCCCCGATCGTGCTGGCGGTGCTGTCCAGTCGCGACACGAAGGACGCCACCCCCGACGACGCGCTCATCGCCCAGGCCACCCGGGTGGTCGTCGCCCAGCTGTGAACGCCAGGAGGCAACACCGCCGATGTTAGGTTCGCCGACATGACTGCGCAGATCACTGCCGCGCATTTCCACGCCGCCGACGGGGTCGAGGACTGGCGCTCCCTCTACCACCTGGTCTCGGCCCACTTCCCGACCGGCTCACTGGCCGAGGGCATCGCGCTCGTCGACGAGATCGGCCGGCTCACCGACGAGACCCAGCAGCAGTACCTCAGCGTCGACCTGCGCGGCACCGGCGTGACAGTGAGCCTGACTCGGCGCGACATCGCGTTGGCGCGGCGGATCTCGGCCGCCGCCAAGGAGCTGGACATTCACGCCGATCCGACCGCCGTCCAACTCGTCAACATCACCCTCGACGCACTCGCCAGCACGGACGTTCTGCCGTTCTGGCGGGCGCTGCTCGGCTACCGCCAGATCGGCGACGACTACCTGTTCGATCCGTTACGTCGCGGCCCGGGCTTCGGGTTGCAGCACATGGCCGAGGCGCGTCCACATCGCAACCGCATGCACCTCGACATAGCTGTCCCGCACGATCAGGCAGAGGCTCGCATCGCCGCCGCCCTGGCCGCCGGCGGCCGCCTGGTGTCCGACGCGCACGCGCCCATGTGGTGGGTCCTGGCCGACGCCGAGGGCAACGAGGCCTGCGTCGCCACCTGGGTCGGCCGCGACTAACAGGACCCGAACTACGCGCGGGCAGTCGCCCGGGCCACGCGCCCACCCTTTGGCGCTGTCACGCCGCGACGGCTGCCCGGCCCAGCGGGAACCGCACGCCGGTGAGGTCTTCCGAGACAGCCCAGAGGCGTTGCTGCACGCTCACGTCGTAGGAGTCGGGGCTGGACGTGACAAGCCTCGGGTAGCCGCGCGTCTCACCCAGGCCGTCGGGGCCGTAGTACTGCCCGCCGAGGACTGACGGGTCGGTGGCGGCCCGCAGGATGGGCAGCGCGCCGGCCGACGGGGACTGGGTGATCGCCGGGGCGAGCCAGGTGATCGGTCCGCGGACGAGCGCCGGGGAGTTGCGCATCAACTCGGTGTTGGAGACGCCGGGGTGTGCGGCCACCGCGACGGTGGTGCCGTGCGCGGCGAGCCGGCGCTGCAACTCGTAGGTGAACATCAGGTTGGCGAGCTTCGACTGGCCGTAGGCGCCGACCCGGCTGTAGGAACGCTCGAACTGAAGGTCGTCGAAGTGGATGGCGGCGCGGATGCGGTGGCCGACGCTGCTGACCGTGACCACTCGCGAGCCGGGCACGGGCAGCAGCAGGTCGAGCACCAGGCCGGTGAACGCGAAGTGGCCCAGGTGGTTGGTGCCGAACTGCATCTCGAAGCCGTCGCGGGTGCTCTGCTTCGGGGTGTACATCACGCCGGCGTTGTTGATCAGCAGGTCGATCCGCGGGTGGGTGGCGCGCAGGCCCGCCGCGGCATCGCGCACCGATTCCAGCGAGGTCAGGTCCAGTTCCCGTACGGAGACGTCGCCGTCGATGCGGGCGGCGGCCAGTTTGCCCTTGCCTGTGTCGCGTACGGCCAGCACGACCGACGCCCCGCGCTCGGCGAGCCGCCGGGCGGTCTCGAAGCCCAGCCCGGTGTTGGCGCCGGTGACCACGGCCACCCGGCCGTCCTGGCGCGGAATCTGCTGCTCGGTCCACTTCATGTCAAACCCCTTAAAGTACCGCCGGTAACTTATGCCTCAACGGTAATGTACCGCCGGTACGCTGTCAAGGGACCGCCGGTACCTAAGATAGGGTTGGTGTCATGACGTTCCAGCGGGCACGCAGCGAGGAGCAGCGTGAGGTCCGACGCCGGGCCATCCTGGAGACGACCTCGGCGATGCTCGACGAGATGCCGGTGGCCGAGGTGACCCTGAACGAGCTGAGCCGGCGGGTCGGCCTGGCCAAGACAGCGGTGCTGCGCTATTTCGAGTCCCGCGAGGCGATCCTGCTCGACCTGCTGGACGACCGGACGGCGACCTGGCTGGCCGAGCTGGAGCAGGAGCTGGCCGACGGTGTCGACGTGAGCCGGCCGGCGATGGAACGGGTGGAGCAGACTGCCGACGTGCTCAGCCGCTCGCTCGCCGCCCAGACGGTGCTCTGCGATCTGTTCGGCGCGCAGGGCGGGGTGCTCGAACACAACGTCTCGGTCGAGGTGGCCCGCCGGCACAAGCGGGCCGCACTGGGCAAGCTGGCGGTGATGGCCGGCCTCGTCCGGCGGCACCTGCCCGAGGCCGGCGACAACGCCGAGCTGTTCTGCCTGAACGCCTTGATCATGGCCGGCGCGCTGTCCGCCTACACCTCGCCGCCGCCGAGCCTGCTCGCCGTCTACGAGTCCGAGCCGGCGCTCGCGGTCCACCACGTCGACCTACGGACAGCCCTGCGGGTCGCCATCATCACGTCGCTCGTGGGCATGCTGCCGCGCTCCTGAGTCGCTGCGCGCAATTCGCTGGTCTTGACGCTGTTCGCGGTCTAACGTGGCCCGTCGTGCTCTCACACGAACAGATAATCGGACAGGCCCTGGATCGGATCGGGGCGGGCTACGTCTTTCCCGAGAAGGTCGCTGACATCGACGCCGCGATCCGACGTCGTCTCGCCGCGGGCGAGTACGACGGCCTGGACGGGCCGGCGCTCTGCGAGACGGTCACCGCTCATCTTCAGCAGGTGTGCCCGGACAAGCATCTGCGGCTGTTGTGGTCGGACCAGCCGCAGTCGCTTGATCCAGCGGACGAGGACGGCGGGCGGGCGGCGTTCCTCGCGCTGCTCAGGGCGGAGAACCAGGGCATCCGCAGGGTCGAGCACCTGGACGGCAACGTCGGGTTCATCGACGTGCGGCGCATCGCGTACGCCGACGAGGGCGCTGCCGCGATCGGCGCGGCCATGCAACTGGTCGCCCTCAGCTCCGCGCTCATCCTGGACCTGCGCGCCTGTTCCGGCGGAACACCGGAGGGAGCCGCGATGTGGTGCAGCTACTTCTTCCGCGACGACCAGGTGCACCTCAACGACTTCTACGAGCGGTCCACCGGCGCGACCCGCCAGTTCTGGACGACCGCGCACCTTCCCGCGCCGCGCTACGCCGACCGCCCGGTGTACGTGCTGACCAGCGCGACGACGTTCTCCGGGGGCGAGGACGTGGCGTACACCCTTCAGGCGCACGGCCGGGGCGTCGTCGTCGGTGAGACGACACGCGGCGGCGCGCATCCCACCGCCCGCCACCCGGTCACCGAACACATCCTCGTGACCGTGCCGACCGCCCGCACCATCAACAGCGTCACCGGCACCAACTGGGAGGGCGTCGGAGTGATCCCCGACGTTCCCGTCCCGGCTGACCAGGCACTCGACACCGCGCTCAAGGCCATCGCCGGCGCATAGGCGCGGCTGCCGTTCGCGCGAACCGTGGGGCTCGGGTCGACCCGAGCCCCACGTTCGTGGGTGAAACCGAACTGTCTGCCGTGTCATCGAAGCCGGCGACAGACGGCTAACCAACGTCCACTGTCGCGCGCCGCCGTACGGCCGCCCGTTGCTGCCGTACGGACCGTAGGCCCACGTAGGCGACCGCACCGGAGGCCAGGTACAGCAGAGCCTGCACGTTGAGCATGAGTACGACGCTGAGCACGTCGCCAAGCAGGCCGGCGGCGGCCATGCCCAGCCCCTGCGACGCGGTGTAGATCGCGTAGTAGACGCCGAAGGCCCGGCCCAACTCGGTGTCGGGCACGCTCTGTTGGATCTGCGCGAAAGCCCCGCTGGCGTACGCGATGCCCGGCGCGCCGACCAGGATGAACAACCCGATGTACCACTCCGGTTGACGGGTGAGCGCCGGCCCGTTCCAGATGACAAGGCTGATCAGTGCGAAGGTGGTCGCCCCGAGGCTCATCAGCAGACGAGGGCTGAACCGGGCGCCAAGCATGCCGACGATGAGCCCACCCGCGACCCCACCGATCGCCTGGACGCCGCGCAGCACACCGGTCAGGGTGCCGTCGGCGTGCAGGGCGCGGCTGACGAAGACCACGAAGAGCACCACGAACAGGCCCTGCGCGATGCCGCCCAACGCCACACTCACGATCGTCACCCGCACGGCGCGGTTGCGCAGCATCGCCGTGAGGCCGTGTCGCCACGCGGTGAGGAACGATGACGTGCGGTCCGGGGTCGCCGGATCCGCGGTGGTGTGGTGGGCGGCCCAGCGGGCGGCGGCGATCAGTGCTGCCGTGATCACGAAGGCCACGGCTGCGCCGACGGCCAGGTAGCGGGTGCCGTCGCGCGTGATGGCGAACCCACCCAGCGAACCTCCGACGAGACGTCCGACGCTGATGTTGAGCGCCACCACGCTGTTGGCGCGCACCAGGTGCGCGGGCTCGACGAGGCGTGGCAGCGCGGCGTTGCGGGCGGAGTCGAACGTCAGGGTCAGCACCGCCTGCGCGCCGGCTACCAGCGAGATGATCCACAGATGGTGGTCGGATTGACCGAGCAGCGGGATCACCACCGCTGCCTGCAGCACGGCGACGCAGCTCATCAACCGGAACTTGTCGAAACGATCGGCGAGAGCACCGGCGAACGATCCGACCGTGATCCCGCACAGCAGCTCGACGAGGAAGACGGCGGAGGTGGTGAGCGCCGAGCCGGTCACCCCGAACACGTAGATCGGCAGCCCGGTGAGCAGCAGCCAGCTCGCCACGCTGGAGAAGAGCCCGGCAACCCAGACGAGGGCGAAGCTGCGGTGTCGCAGCAGCGCCACCATCTCAGATCAACTCGGGCGTGGGGTACGCCTGCAGGTTGAGACTGACCGGCCGGGCGCCGCTGGGGGGCACGGTGCGCAACGGGCGCAGGTACGGCCGGATGACGGCGTCCAGGGTGAGCGTGAGGTGCCGCAGCTCCTCCGGGGTGAGCGCGAGCGTGTAGTTGTGGAAGGTGGCGCTCTCCTGCCACTCGTCGGTCAGCCTGTGCTGTTGCTGCTGGTAGCGCTGCAACGACCGGAACACCTCGTCGACCCCCAGGGCGGTGAGCGCGTCGTTGATCTGCCGGCCCTCGGCGTCATCGGGATCCGGCAGAAATTCGAACCCGGTCGCGGCGGCGCGCCACGGTCGGTCACGCTGATTGGCCCCGTCGGCGTTGGCCCGCTCGATGAGGCCGTGCCGGGCCAGTTGACGCAGGTGGTAGCTGCAGTTCGCGCCGGTGTCGTCCAGGGCCTCGGCGCACTGCGCGGCGGTTCTCGGGCCGGCGGCCAGCAGGTAGCGCAGCAGCCGCAGGCGCAGCGGATGCGCGAGCGCGCGCAGCTTGGTCGCGTCCTGGACGCGCACCCGGCGCTCCGGCTCGTTCGGCTCCATCAGCACCCCTTAACGAAAGGCTCCTTTCGGTTATACCTCCTGGCAGTCGACTTTCGCAACAAGTCTTTCGCATCTGCGCGGCCGGAGAACGGCCTGGGTGACCACTCGCTTCGCTCGAAGGCAACGCCCTTCGGCCGCGGCGGGACCGTGCCGGGGTCCCGCCGCGGTGTCGCGTTCCCGCCTGGCTGCACGCCGGCCGGGACCACCCTCGTCAGGCAGTCGCCATTCCTCGGACGGCCAGCTCGCTGAGCGACGCGACGCCAGTGTCGCCGAGCGCCTTGCGAGCCACGGCGGGCTCGCTCAGCTCGAACACCTCGACGAGGAGGGTCGGCGATCCGGACCGGCGGCGGATCCCGTCGATCTCCTGCCGGTCAGGGTTGAACGGCAACGCCGGCCACTGTTTCGCGGTCTCCTGCCAGTCGGTTGAGATGGTCGCGACCAGGCCGTCGAGCAGGGTCGCGTAGTCCTTCGGGCTGATCGCCCGACCCAACCCGTACCGCTCGCGCAGGGCGAGAATCTCGGCCGGGACCTCCTCGGCGGAGTAGCTGTTGTTGATTCCGAGCCACCAGTGGGCGAAGTAGGCGCCCTGGTAGCCCTGGGCCAGGTAGCGCGACCCGTCGCGGTGCACCTCGATGATGAAGTTGTGCACCTGCGGAAACTGGCAGTCGAGCAGCAGGACGGTAGCGTCGCTGGCCGGCGTGGCGAGGAGCGCCTTCTTGAGCGCCTCGCCGCCGCCAGCCCCATAGGTATCGTGCGACAGTCGGGCCGGCTTGCCGCCCGCGGTGCGCAACCGCTCGCGAATCTGGAACGCCGCCAGTCCGCAGTTGGCCCACCTGCGGCTCTCGTCGCGCAACGCGATCTGCGGGTCGCCGGTCTTGCCCGTACTCCCCACCGCCGCGTTGAGCTTCACCAGGTCGACACCGTCAGTGGGCTGGTCACGACGCCGCTGACTGCTCTCGGTGGCACGCGCGGCATCGCGCTGCGCGTAGCCGGTCGCGGCGGTGACGGCTTCGGCCCACGTACCGAAGCTCTGATCGGGCTTCAGCGCACTCTCCGACCAGTTGATCAACGCACCGACCACCTCACCGCGCAGGTCGGCGGGCATGAGCGGTTGGATCCTGGTCAGGATGTCGACGCACGCCTTCTCGTCGGTCTCCAGGTTGGGGATCTGACCGTTCGGTGGGTAGGCGTCCTTCTCCTCCGCGATGATCAGCATCCGAACCTCCACTGTCCACTGTGTACCGGCTGCCCCCACGGCGAGCCGGCTTCCAGATTGGACCCTGAGTGAACGAGCGAACACACAACGTCGGACTTCCGTCCCGGATCGCGGCGCTCAGCGCGCGGTCCGCGGGTACCGGAAGGCGCTCAGCAGGGCAGTGACCAAGCCAGCCACCAGCAAGATCCTCACCATGTGGAACACCACCGCGTCGCCGGTGGAATCCGGCGGGAAGGCGTCCTTGACGAGCATGCCGACGCCCAGTCCCAGCCCGAGACAGGCATGCATCGCGGCCCGCAGGCGTGGCAGGGGCTGCGGGCGACCGAAGATCCGGGGCGCGGCCACGCCCCCGCGGCTTCGGACGAGCAGCACGGCGGTCATGGCCAGGTTGGCCGCAGCGCACACGACGGCCAGGACCACGTCCACGGGTTCCATGAGGCCAGACGCTAGCGCACCCATGCCCGCGAGGGTCGAGGCCGGCTGGCGAAAACCTGTGGCGCGGCACCCTTTGCCCTAATCTAGGGCTGTCGATTGTTACCGCCAGCTCCGTTCGAGGAGAGGTGTCCCGATGGTGAACGTCGATAGCCGAACCCTTCCGCGTTTTCTCTCCATCCCGCTGGCCGTTGTGCTGGCCGCCGGCCTGTCCCTGGTCGGCGTCGCGCCGGCGGCGGCCGGGCAGACCGGCCTGCGCGCTGCCGACCCGAGCGTGATCCGCGTCGGTGGCACCTACATCTCCGTCCAGTCGGTCAACGGCGGGATCGCCGTGCGGCAGGCAGCCTCCCCCGACGCGCTGGCCGCCGCGTCCGCGCGGCAGGTCTGGACGGACAGCCGCAACCTCGGCGAGGTCTGGGCCCCGGAGATCGTCACCGATGGCGGGCGCTACTACATCTACTTCTCGGCCGGGCGCGGCGCCGCCCACCGGATGTACGCGATCCACTCGGCGTCACCGGCCAGCGGCTACACGGCCGAACGGCAGCTCGCACTGCCCGACGGCAGGTGGGCCATCGACGGCAGCCTGTTCACCTTCAACGGGCAGCGGTGGTTCGTCTGGTCCGGTTGGGCCGGGGACACCAACGTCGAGCAGAACATCTACCTCAGCCGGATGAGCGACCCGCTCACCCCGACCGGCGGCCGGTACGTCATCTCCCAGCCACGCGAGAGCTGGGAGCGCGTCGTCGGCAACCCGTTCATCAACGAGTCCCCCGAGGCGATCCGGGACCCCAACGGGCAGCTGCACATCGTCTACTCGGCCAATGGCAGTTGGAGTGACCAGTACTGCCTCGCCGACCTGCGGCTGCGCGCCGGCGGCGACCCGACGTACGTGTGGGACTGGTACAAGTCGAACGGCTGCCTGTTCGGCTCGAACCGGGCCACCATGATGGCCGGCTGGGACCCCACCCTGCACGTGAACGGGCCTGGCCACCACAGCTTCGTGCTGCTCAACGGCGACATCGCGACGAGCCCGCCCGCCGGGCCGCGGTTCCCGCTGATGTACCACGGGGTTCCCAAGGGCACCGCGTACTCCTGGGCGAACCGCTACTGGTACACGGGCACCTTCTGCTGGTGGGGCAACACCACCTACCGCCGCGCCAACGTGCCCGGCCCAACGGCCGACACCGGGTTCAGCATCAAGTTCTTCGAGTGATCCGGACGTACGACCCGGCCCTTCGCCGACCGCCCCGTCCCGATTGGCGTGCATCGATGGTGACCGTCTAGCCTTGGGTCCCTCCACTGTGGACGACGAAGGGCTTTAGATGAAGCGCAAGACGATGACCGGCCTCATGGCGGTGCTCACCATGATCACGGCGATGCTGGTCGGCACCGGCAGCCCGGCGGCGGCCGCCTCCTCCGGCCCTTGGGTGATCCAGCCCTTCACGAACGACTACTGCCTGTCGCCGGAGGCCTTCTCGTCGGCGCTCAACGTCGTGGTCGACCAGCACCTGTGCGAGGGCGGGCCGAACCGCAACTGGACCTTCACCACGACCAGCTCGGGCTACTACCGCATCTCCTTCAACAACGGCGGCAGGTGCATGGCCGTCCGCGGCGCGGTGACCACCGAACGGGCGAAGATCGCCACGCAGGTGTGCGGCGACGCCCGCCTCAACGACCAGTGGCTGCCGATCAAGCTCTTCACCTCCGGGAGCGCCGACTACTACCAGCTCAAGAACCGGGGCACCGGCAAGTGCATGGCGGTGGAGGCCAACTCGAGGTTGAACGGTGCCGACATGATGCAGTTCACCTGCTACACGACGTCGGAGAACCAGGCCTTCACCTGGGGCCTCTGGTAAGCAACGCTCTTCAGCCGCGGCGGGACCTGTCCGGGTCCCGCCGCGGTTCCGCGTTTCCGGCCGGTGTGCCGAAAGATCGACTCGGTTTCCGTGAAGTCGGGGTGTCCCCGCAGTCGGGACACCCCGACTTCCGTGAAGGCGAGTGGATCGTGGGCGGCGCGCGGGTGTCGGCGCGAGGAGCCTGCCCATCGCCGCATTTCAGTGGCGGCCCGCTGAGGCCGCCGAGTCACAATCGCGGCCCGAGATCACATCGGTCTCTGCCGTCTTTCCGTTCGTGACCCGTCGTAGCGCCCACTCGGCCGGCCCGTACCGGTAATGGCGCAGCCACCACGCGCTCACCGCGAGCTGCACCGCGTAGATCAGGAGTGCGAGCCCGGTCGTCCCCACCGGCGACACGCTCCCGGCCAGGCCAAGCCCGATCCCGCTGAAGATGAGCAGCCCGAGCAGCGATTGCCCCAGGTAGTTGGTGAGTGCGATCCGCCCCGCCGGTGCCAGGGCCGACCGCACGAACCCGAACCGCGGGCTGTGCATCATCCGCAGCAGCGTGGCCACGTACGCAGCCGTCAGCAGCGGCGCGGTCGCCGCGCTCACGCCCACGGCCAGCGGCTGGCCGTTGCCGCCGCCGAGCGCGTACACCAGACCGCCCGCGATCCCCACGGGGAAGCCGACCCACTGGATCCGCCGCAGCACCGGCTCGTGACCGGTGACGCCGGCGAGGAGTCGCCGTCGGCCGGCGACCATGCCGAGCAGGAACATCGCCAGCGCCGTCGGCCCCTGGAACGTCGCGGACTGGAGCACCAGGAAGGGAAGCCCGGAGAGGTGGTGGCCAATGACGTCACCCCACCCGCCGAGCATCGCGGCCGTCGCCTTCTCGGCGTTGGCCAGTGCCTCGGCTCGGGTCGGTAGGAACGCGGAGGAGTTCGCGAGGAGGCCGCTGGCCAGGAGGCTCAGCAGCACGATCCCGTAGAGCACGCTTGCGACGCGCACCGCCGTCCGGTCGCGGACCCGGCGCATCCCGAGCAGGATCAGGCAGACCACCGCGTAGGTCATCAGGATGTCGCCGCCGTACAGGAGCGCGGTGTGCAGGGCGCCGAGGATGAAGAGGCCGGCGATCCGGCGCAGCATCCGCGGCCCGAACGCGGCCCCCGCGCGCCCAGCCGCCTCCATCTGCAGCGTGAAGCTGTAGCCGAACAGGAACGAGAAGAGGATGTAGAACTTCATGTCGACGAGCACCGCGGACAGGAACCGCGTCGCGTCGTCGAGGACCGACGAGAACGCCGGGTCCGTGATCAGGTTGCCCGGGTAACCGGAGGCCATGAAGGTGATGTTCACGACGAAGATCCCGAGCAGCGCGAAGCCCCGCAGCGCGTCGAGGTCGTGGAGGCGCTGTCCGGCGCTCGACCGGCTCGCCGTGGCGCCGATCGTGCCCGCTGACACGTCCATATGCTTCTTCTTCCGTCCGGCCCGACGACAGCATTTAATATACAGGAGATACTATCCATGGGACACAATGCGCCGTCAATGGCCGACGACGTGCCTGCCGACCTGGCGCGGCTCTGGCGACTGCCGACGTCCGCACGCCGGGGCCGGCCCGCCGAACTCGACGTCGAGCGGGTCGTCGGCGCTGCGGTGGACCTGGCGGACCACGAGGGCCTGGACGGGGTGACCCTGCAGAAGGTCGCGCAGACTCTCGGCTTCACCAAGATGTCGCTGTATCGGCACGTGGGCTCGAAGGAGGAACTCGTCGAACTGATGACCGACCACGCCACCGGGTCCGCCCCCAGGTTGGACGTGGACGGCTGGCGTGACGGCGTGCATCGCTGGGCAGCGGCGATCCGGACCCGGTACGCCGAGCACCCGTGGCTCGTGGAGGTTCCGATCGCGGGCCCGCCCCGAGGGCCCAACGCCATCGGCTGGATGGACGCGTTCCTGCGGGTCCTGCGCAACACTGGTCTGGATCCGAGGACGAAGGCAGGCATCCTCGTCGTCGTCAGCGGTTATGTGCGCAACGCGATCCTGCAGAGCCGGCAGATGGCGGCGGGCCGCAGCGGCACCGGGCTCAGCCAGTCGGACGTCGAGCAGAACTACGGCCTCGCCCTCGCTGCGCTCGTCCACCCGGAGCGCTTCCCCGAGGCCGCGCCACTGTTCGCGGCGGGCGCGTTCGAGAGCGAACCAGGCGAGGATCCAGAGGAGCAGGACTTCGTCTTCGGCCTCAACCTGATCCTCGACGGCGTCGAGGCGGCAATCGCGCGGCGCAACCGCTGAGCGTCACTACTCGCCGCTGTCCACACCCCTCGGCACGCTGCCGCTAACCGCCATACGCCCGGCTCACGCTGCCGCCGATCAGGATTCGCGCTTGGCCTTGGCGCGACGGGTCCGCCGACGAGGCGTGTCGTCGCCGCCGGCCAGCCGGGTGAAGGTGAGCATGTTCGCCAACGCCACGGCGATGATCGCCAGCCCAACCTGGATCGCGAGCACGACCCAGTCCCAGCGCAGCACCCACACCTGCACGTTGGCCCCGTCGTCGATGTTGAGCGCCCGGGCGACCACCGTGCCCAGCACCGCCGAGCCGACGCCGATGACGAACGTGGCGAAGACGCCGATCCGCTGCCTCCCCGGCAGGATGAGTCGTCCGAGCAGGCCGACGAGGGCGCCGATGAGCACCGCGCCGAGATAACCGAATACCAGCATTGCTGTTTCTCCCCTCCAGCAGTGCCGAGATACATGCCCGGATCTCACGTTCCCGGAAACCCCGCCCCGATCAGGGCCGCGAGCATGTCACCCTGACCCACTACTCTGGCCGAGCTTTCACCCCTGAACGAAGGAAGCTCATGGCCCGCCCCTACAAGCCCGGCCCGAAGCAGTTCGTCTTCGCTGGCGGTGACGGCAGCGATCAACATGTCTCGGTGAGCGACCCGCAGGAGGCGTACGTCGCGTTCTCCGCGTTCTTCCGAGGCCGAGAGTCCGACACGTACACCATCACCGACGAGCCGGCGAAGCAGCGCCTGGTGCTCATGCCCAGCCTGGGGGTGATCTCCCGGATCACGGAGGCGGACCATCCTCGCTCGGAACACCTCCGGGTCGACAGGCCCAACCGCTACCTGCCGAGCGCGATGCTGTTCTTCGAGAACGGATATGCCGGCCTCGACCACTTCGGCCAGTGGCTTGCCGACCTCTCCGACCTCGACGCGTCACCGGAGGCGCGCGGTGCCGCACGCGCCGCCACGATCACGACGGAGGCAGCGGCGATCGACGAAGTGGGCCGGATCTGGGCGGATTCCGGCTACGTCGACCCGACCGACAGCTACTACATCTTCTTCGACTCGAAGGACATCGACGATGATCGGGCCGACCGAGCCGAACTGCTCCAGTTGATCGAGTTCCTCGGTCTTCAACGGGTCGACGCCCCGGCCGGGGCTGCCGGGGGCGAAGTCTGGGTGCGCTCCGACCCACGCCTCGACGCCCAATCTGAACAGTGGTCGTGACGAGATGAGAGACATCGTTTTCACGCGGAGCAGCGGCTGGATCCCGACCGTCATCCGCGAGGACGGCGAGCTGAAGCTGATGCTCGGCGCCGGGGCCGACGCCAACCACGAGCCCCGCACGTTCACGTTCCCGATCTCCGAAGCTCACTTCGCGGTGATCCGGGAAGACCTGGCCCGACACCTGCTGCTGTGGAGTGCGGTCCTACCGCTGTGCGAGGCCGCCGGGACCCGGGGCCAGCTCGACGAGAATGCTGCCGTCGCACTCCTGGACCCGATCCTGCTCTCCCCGCCCGCAGACGTCGACGCGCTGTTTCGGCGCATCCCGTGGGACCGGAGCAGGCTCGTCGCCCACGGCGCCACCATCCGTCTCCTGGAGCACGGTCAGGTCTGCGAGGCGATGCGCACGACGACGGAGGCGGCGAACGAGAAGCGCGCCCAGGAACATCACGCGGACCGCCGCCGCACCGAGCGGGGAGTGGTCCTCGGGCCACTCGACGCGCAGGTCCTGCGTTACACGGGCCAGTACCTCCACGGCGCGACAATCCCGCGGCGGAACCCCGATGCCGTCGACCCCGCGCTGCTGCCCCAGGTCATGCGGGTGATCGCCACCGCCGAGCAGGCGTGCGCCGGGATGCGGATCGGTCTCGACCCACGGCGGGGACACCGGGCCACTGACAAGCGCGACTGGAAGCGGATGGAGGCGACCGTCGACGCGGCCGTGCGCCGCGCGTACCCCGGGCTCGTCGATGACGCGGTGCGGACGGTGACTTTCCTGATGTGCTCGGAGGTCGCGGACCGCGCCAAGAGCACGCCACCGGAGGACGACGACTCCGGCGCGAGTGTGACGAAGGCGGCCCTGACCTTCACCGACGACAAGGGCGGCGAGAAGAAGTGGCTACGGGACGGGCCTCGCAGCGCGTCCGCCGAGTTCTGGGAGTTCGTCGCCGATCGCTCGGCCGGGGACAACGAGGTGTTCACCATCGAGGACGAGGAGATGGGCGAGGGGATCCAGCTGCAGTTCTACGCGGACTGCATCGCCCGGATCACGACGGTGCGACAGGGTGAAGCCGGGTCGGACCCGGAGTATCGGGTCGAGTACAGCCTGGTCGACGGGATCAGTGGCTACCGGCACCTGGTGAGCCTGTTCGTCCGCGGCGGCTACGCTGCGCTCGACCAGCACAGTCCCTGGATGTCGGATGCCGCCGAGTTCGAGCGCGCGCGTCGTCAGCGCAAAGCCCGGTAGTCCCACGCCCCTGGCGAGGTGCGTCACGATGCCTAACTGCCAGCTCGTCGGCGCGAGGGCGCGAGGGCCGGTGCTGGCGGCCGTCAGCGGGTGAGGCCGACAAGCGTCGCCAGTCGCGCCACGCCGGCCGGCGCCGGCTGAGCGCGGGCGACATCGGCGATCACGGTACGCGCCAACGGCCGGCACCGAACCTCAGCCGGCGCGACACTGTCCGCGTCGACAAGCGCCCTCGCCGCCCCGCGAACGTCACCCAGTTGCAGGTACGCCCGCGCGACGTCGACCAGGTACGCGCCCCGATACTCGGCCGGCAACCGCCGCCACCCTTCCCGCCGCACCACGGCCGAGTGCCGTCGTAACGCCTCGGCAGCGTCCCCTCGTTGCGCCGACACGAGAACCCGGGCCAACTCGACGGCGACCGGACCGAAGCTGGTGCGGTGCGTGTCGTCGTACCCCCTCAGGCTGGCGGCGATCCCTGCCGCCTGGCCGATCAGCTCATCGGCGCGGCGGTGCTCACCGCACCCAGCGGCGGCCAATGCCCCTTGGACCAGCAACGTCCCACCCACCGCGCTCCCCCGGTGCTCGCCCTGACCTCGAAGGCTTTCGTGGCCCCCGTGATCAAGAGGTTTGGGGCCGGTTTGATCTCCAAAAGTGCCGCAAACCTCTTGATCACCGTAGGAGGTCGAGGGTGGAAGGACGTGGTTGGCGGCGGGGAGCAGTGCGGCCAGGGCCAGGGGGTCGCGGTTGGAGGCGCGGAGCGCCTGGCCCACCGAGATGGCCGCTGCCGCCGCGAGGAACCTGTCGTCGCCGGCGGCGGTCATCGCACGGTCGGCGGCCAGCCAGGCCAGGTCGGCCTCGCCGAGCTTCACCAGCAGCGCCGAGGTGATGCGGTACGCCTGCACCAGCAGCTCCCGTGACTGCGCGGCCTGGGCGGCATCGAGCAGACCCGGCACCACCCGCACCAACTGCCCGTAGTGCGCGTGCTGGTAGGTCAACCAGGCATGCCCGACCTGCCTTCTCAGCTCGTCCGTCAGCGGTGGAGCCTGCGGGATGTCGTAGCGGGCGAGCGCCGCCCGAATGTCGTCAACCCCGTCCGGCGTGCCCGCCGGGGTGCTTCGCGGTTGGCCGAGCAGCACCGCCGGGTCGACCCGCAGGACGTGGGCCAACTCCTGGATGACCGAGTACCGGTCCAGTGTGCGGGCACCCCGCTCGATCTTGTCCACCCAACTCTTCGATCTGCGCAACCGGTCGGCAAGCATCTGCTGCGTCATCGACCGCCGCACCCGCCACCGGGCCACCCGACGGCCGATCGGGAGGTCATCGTTGGTCACGCCGCCACCGCCGGTCCGGGACCGCGCGGGTCGTGTCGTCCACGGGTACGCGCTCCGCTTCGGCCTGAGCCAGGAGGCGCTGCTTGGCAGCCTCCCGCTCGGCCGCCTCAAACTGCTCGCCTCTGCTCGCTGACTCGTCGCTCTGCATCGACACCTCCCTAGCCGGGGTGTGACGCTCAGACTTTGCCGTCACTCGGGACACCTGTAGTTAGCGAAGCGGACTGCCGGTCAACGGACCAGATGGCAAGCGATGCGCTCGGTTGCGCTACTCAGAACATGGGTTGCGCACGGTTGCGTGGGTCTCCAAAGGACCGGTCCAAGCCATAGGCTCGTCACTGTTGGTAGTTAGTTGATGCCTGGAGGCGGAACCATGGCGCGACCGGTGACGAACTCGACGTTCGAGGAGCTACTGCGTGCGGCCGGCTACGACAACGCCCACGCCGCCTTCGCTCGTCAGCTCAACCACGCAGGCCGCGACCAGGGCATCTGGCGATACGACGCCGCCAGCATCTACTGGTGGTTACGCGGTCGCCGTCCCGGCGAGCACGTCCAGGCCGCCATGGCGGAAACACTGGCCCGCAAGATCGGTCGCTCAGTTGCCATTACCGAACTGGGCTTCGGCGCGGGCGGCGGCATCGGATTGTGCGCTTACCCCGCGACCGTCGATGAGGCGATCAATACCGCCGAGCAGATCTGGACAAAGCTGGCCAAGCGCCTCAGCCAACAAGCCAGCGGGACGTTCGACAGCGGCAAAGCGGTAGAGGCGGCACTTGGCTGGCGATATGATCTGCCTGACCAGACGGTCAGCTGGAACGGCCGGCAACAGGTCACGTCCACCGATGTTCATTCTCTGTACGCGCTGGCGAACCACTTCACCGACCTCGACCGCCGTCATGGCGGCGGATCTCCGCGTACTCGGGCCGTCATGGCCGAATTTCTGGTGCGTCAGGTCGCCCCGATGCTGCACGGCACCTACACCGACGCCGTGGGACGCGACCTCATGCGCGCAGTGGCAACGCTCTCCGGCCAACTCGCCTTCATGTCCTACGACGCGGGCGAACACGCGATGGCGCAACATCATGTGACGCTCGGTCTGCGACTCGCCAGGGCCGCCGACGACCGCCTCTACGGCGCTCACCTGCTTGCCAACCTCGCCACCCAAGCGGTATTCCTGGGTCACGGTCGGGAGGCGGCCCGGCTCATCGAAGCGGCTATTGATGGGGCCGGCCGCGCGCCCGCCGCCGTCCTCGCTCGGCTGTATGCCACCGCCGCTACCGCTTATGGCCAGTCAGGCGAGCGACGTGCCTGCCAACTTGCACTGACAAGGGCTGAGCGTGCTCTCGACCGGACGGGAACGGACCCCGGTCCGCGCTGGGCTGGCTACTTCAGCCCGGCACACCTGGCCGGGGCCGCGCTGCGGTGCCTGGGCGACCTGCACATGCACATGCAAGCCCTTCGACACGCCCCAGACGCGCTGAACCTCGACAGCCAGAACGCACGAACCCGTGCCCTGCACACCGCCCTAGTCGCCATGACGCACGCACGCGCTGGAGACACTGAGGCCGCTTGCAACTGGAGCTGGCAGGTAGCGCAGCACGCTGCGCGCATCCGATCGGCACGTGTCCAACAACGCGTCCGTGAACTCAGTACTACTCTCCGCCCGCAGCAGGCATCACCTCGGGTCAACGAGGTCCTGCAAACCCTCGCAGCCATGTCAGCAGCCTCGTAGAGCGAGAGCCCACGTCGACATGTCCGCTACCGTCACCGAGGTGACCTGGACGGAGCCCAACACCTGGTACGCCAACCTGGCATCCTTCTACGCCGCCGCCGCGGCCTTCATCACCGACCCGACCGGCAACGTGCTGCTCGTCAAGCCCACGTACCGCGATCACTGGGCCTTCCCAGGTGGATATGTAGACCAGGGAGAATACCCGCATGATGCCTGCGCCCGCGAACTCCGCGAGGAGTTGGGGACCGCGATGGGGGTGGGCGATCTTCTCGTAGTCGATTGGGCTCCGCCCACCCGGCAGCGGCCACGCGCAATTATTAGCTTCACGTTCGACTGCGGATCCAGCGCCAGCCTCGACGGCTTCAGCTTGACCGAACAGGAGTTGGAGGACATCGCCTTTTTCTCGCGTCAAGAGGCCGAGCAGCGCCTTCCCCACAACGTCGCCCCTCGAGTTCATGCAGCAATCCAAGCCCGTAAACAACGCTCTCCGGCATACCTTGCTGCCGGCTCGGCCATCCTGCGGCGCTCTTGAGATACGGAGGGTTACGTAGCCGGCCGACCTCAAGGGCCAAGTAGACACAATTCGATGCCGGGTTGGATGAATCCGTCCTATGTCAACTCCGGAATATCCCACGCTCTGAAGCGCATTAGGGTCTTCTCTCAGCATGGAGTTCGCAAAAGTTCGGTCGCAAAGTGCCGCCAAAGGATCATCTCCAGCCTCGACAGACGCCACCCGATACCCACGCCACCTACACGGAAGAGCGCCAACGGAAGCTTGCCTTCCGAGGCGAAATCGAGGCAAAGCAGCCCGCTCAGTCTTCTAACTCGAACTCGACACGATGATTGAAACGTCGACCAAAACTTGCAAATGACCGCTCCCAGTCAAAGCTGATCTCCCGAGTAAGCTGATGGACCAAAGGCAGAACATTCTCCGGAAACTCAACCGCAGCGACATTCTCCGAGATTCGGCGCGCATTAATAGCATCAGCAAGCCTCGCAAGCGCGGCTACGGCTCGACCCTCCTTAGCCGCAGCAGCCGACCTAATCATAAGCTCGACAAATTCAACATCATCATAAAGTGACGGATCACTTAATTCAGGCACCTCAGTAATCAGCTCGGGCTTTTCGCATACCAATACAGTGAAGGCAAATCCATCAATTGAACTGGGTAGCGGAAGGCTGAAAAATAGGTTCAAGAGATTCACAAGAGCTTCAGGATTTGCCGAGCGGGCAGAGACGCGAAACAGCCGCATTAGTGCTTCTGCAACCTCCCGCAAATCCTCCTCGCCAACCTTCGGCGGTGGAGGATCCCAGAAGTAATTTACGGTGACGACTCCGGCGCAAACAGGGAAGATCCAGCTCAGCATGGCGTCTGCCCAGTCGCGGCCATCAAAGAAGGCTCGCCCCTCCCGCAAGGCCACACCATACCGAGTCGTGCGCATTAGTCGACGATCGCCAAGCAGGTCGGCGTATCCCAAGTCCGGCGAGCCCGCGAGCACATTTTCATCCGAATATTCTCGGACTCCCACTCGCCCACTTCCAAATTTTAGCGTCCCAAGTACTGAATGCCAGCCGTCAGCATCAAGCCCGGACCGCCAGAGATTGACCGTTGAGCGCCAGGATGCCGTTCGTCCTTCACCATCAAATAGATCAGTAATCGGCAAAGTGATTGAGTCTTTTGGCAGAGCTACACGAAGAAGGACTAGGTTAGCAGAGTAGGCAGCCAACCTCCTCACAGAGTCTGGCTGTACGGGACGATAGTTGACGTACTTGACGGAGTCACGGCGCTGGCGAAACGCACCGAAAAGTAGTTGCAGCAGTTGCAGCACGTCATCTCTGTCTTCGCCCTCAAGCGTCTCGAATAAGTCAGCCGCGAACGCCAAGGTAGAACGACGGACGGACAATACCTGATGAGACAATAGGGCAAACAATAGGTCATCCTCCGGTTCGCGCCTGCCACGCTTACCGCCTAGCGCCGCTTCAGCAACATCCATGAGCAGATCGATCACTTGGCGCGCCACAAGATACTCACCAAATGTTGCATGCAAAAATTCGTAAGAGCGCTCCGCTCGGTACCGACCGGCCGAGACGGCAACCGATCTATCATCGGCGGAAGTTCGGTCTCCTGCCCCAAGGATCGTTGCCTCAGCTGCATGAACAAAGAAGAACTCGCCCAGTAGACGTTGACCGACCTCGTCAGGACGTACGAGCTGTTCGGTGTGCTCGCCTAACGCGGCCAAGTCTGAGCCGAGTTGAACCTCGGTAATTCGCTGCGTACCACGATTGAACATTCCCAGAGCAGCAATAGCGAGACGCCTCAACTGTTGCTCAACGGCAATTTCGAAGTCTCTCGGATGAAGCCGAACCGACTTCTTGGCAACCTCGCGCCGAGCAAAGTTGTCGAGTAAACGCTGATAGAGAAGAGTTGTTGATAATCCCTCATCTACCTCCGGAGCGAGTGGATCAGCAGCGTACAGAGCCAGCATCAGAAGCAGGAGAGGCTGCCTTGCGAGTTCAGGCTGTCGCAAAGCCGTTCCTAGCGCCAGTTCCCTCACCCTACCGTCCTCGATCGCGGTCAGATTCGCCTCGCGCCAAGCATTCAGCCATACCGCGATTTGCGCTTCGTTGAAGTCGTCAAGCTTCACAACAGTCGTGCCGGGCGGCATGTCTACGCGCTCCACGACAACAGTGCGGGAGGTAACGATGACTATGACGGGACGTCCTTGATCAGCCTCAACCTGCTGAAAACTTGTGACCTCTTGCAGGTATCCACTGCGATCCGACTTTGATGCCTGCAGCAATTCATCGAGACCGTCCAAAAGGATGACCCGCACGCTGTCCCCGCTTTGATCCGAAAGGCGTGCCCACTCAACCCGCCTGTTGGTGCTTTGATCTAAAGCTTGCTGAATCTGGTCCAGAATGGGCGAATTTGCTCCAACAGTACGCAGAGGGACTCTCACGACTGTATAGTCACTGGCAGGCATTTGAGCGGCGAATACCTTTGTAAGCATAGACTTGCCTGCGCCAGGATGGCCCAATATCAGAAGAGGGATGCGCGTCGCCTCGGGCGCCAGTAGATGTGCCGCGAGTACTACGTCCAAGTCGTCATGGCTCGGTTGATTTGCCCACCAACTCTCGTCGGCTGGCCGGGCCTCCGCACCAACCCGGCATACACGGTAATCCGGTAGGATGAATATCTTACCGATCGATGGAAACGTTACATCGGTCTCATAACGCTCAGCGTCTGCCGGAACGATGGGTTGCGCCAGTACTCCAACATTAGCCCGTTCCATCGCAGCACGCAGATCTACGCAGGCCGCAGAAGACGAAACTAGCTTCAACAACGACCCTAGTCGCCCCAGCGCATCACGCTGTTCATCTAGGGATGCCACCAATCCAGAATTTAGGGTGCCAATGACCGTCCTAGTCGCCGCGTGCTCGCCGAGCGTGGCCCAGATGAAAAACTCCGGCACCGAGGCGGCCAGTTCCATGTAGTGGGACCGGTAACGCTCAATTGCTTGAGGAATTATCGGCTGCAATGACTGTCCGACTAACTTTTGCCAAGCCTCGAGACCCTCGAAGAACTGCTGCGCGCGGTCCGCAAGCAGCGCTAACCATTTTTCGACTTCTGGAATATTCTCTTCGTAGCCCCGAGATGGCGAGGGTGCCGGAATCTCCGCGTCATAAAGCCGTTCGGTGAACGTCTCTCGAAACGGCCGCCCACGACCCACTACAAGCATTTGCTTTTCTTTTTCGGTCAGTTCAAGGCTTGCCAGTATCTCCTTACCGACATACCGCTCAAATACTTCGAAGAAGGCGGCCACAACAATCGTTGTATGCGCTGCAGCAATGAGCGGTCGACGCTCTTGCCCTCGCTCGTTATCGAGTCTTCCGACGAACCCCTTGGCAATTTTTCGAAGAATCAAAATCGCTTCATTTTTTTGATCGATCCACCCCCAAATCGGTGCCAGACTGGCTGCAGCAGCCATCGCCGGAACACCTGCGACTGTTAGACCCGCACCAAGGCCAGCCGCAAGGATTATCCCGCCAGTGCAATCACTGATTCTCTGAATCATGAGGGGTTCGTGACGACCAAGTACGCGAAGCGCACCTGCGAACGTCAGGGCGGGCTCTCGACGCATCATGCCTCCTGGCGGAGAGGATCATCGGTTGGTAGGCCAGAGGCGCGGACACCCCCGGCCTAGTACTGCTTGAGGGCGACACTCAAGGAGCTTTGGCTGATCAATGCGCCTGCTGAGGTTCTCGAGCTGCGAGGCTCCCGCACCGCCCATCAGGGCGGCAGGTACTACCAGCGGGTACCTTATGGACCAACCAACAGCGCCACGCCCGATTAGCCTAAGCGATTCGCCCTCGAGGGTTCGTACCCGACGCGGCCTGCACCCGTTTCTGCGGACGAGAATTATCATCACGCACCGGCGACCCTCAACTTGCTGAGTAGGCAGAGGCCCGCCGCCTCGTCCAGTTCCGCCCAGTTGCGTCACATTGGGTACAAACGAAACATGCCCTTACAGCGCCACGATCGCCGCAGTCTCCGCTGGCAACTGGATGCGGTCCCGCATCACGGTGACGCCCTCCCCCGTAGCCAGGAGCACCCGCCGAGCCACCCCGGGCAGCGACACCCCCTGCCCCCGCCCAGCGAAGTTCGCCACGACAAGCGTGTCCCCCCGCCGCATCACCAGGAACTGGTCCCCGTGCTGCACAGACACCTCGTGCATCCGAGGATCCGACAGGTCAGAAGACGACCGACGCAGGGCGATCAACCGCTGGTAGAACGACAGCATCGAAGCATGCTCGGGCTTGTCCAGCTCAGCCCAGTCCAACCGGGACCGTACGAACGTCTCCGGGTCCTGCGGGTCCGGCACGTCCCCCTCCGGCCACCCGTGCGACGCGAACTCCCGCCGCCGCCCGTTGCGCACCGCAGTGGCCAACTCCGGCTCCGGGTGCGAGGTGAAGAACTGCCACGGCGTAGAGGCAGCCCACTCCTCCCCCATGAACAGCATCGGTGTGAACGGCGCCGTCAACAGCAGCACAGCGCCAACCCGCAACAGCGAAGGCGACAGAGAAGCCGAGATCCGATCCCCGGTAGCCCGGTTGCCGATCTGGTCGTGGTTCTGCAGGTACGCGACAAGCCGATGCCCAGGCACCCGCGAATCCAGCGGTCGCCCGTGGTGCCGGTTCCGGAAGCTCGACCAGGTCCCCGCGTGGAAGAACCCACCCGTCAGCACGTCCGACAGCGTCTCCAGAGAGCCGAAGTCCCCGTAGTAGCCCTGCCGCTCCCCCGTCAGCAACGTGTGCAGCGCGTGGTGGGCGTCGTCATTCCACTGGGCGTGCAGCCCGAACCCACCCGCCTCCCGAGGCGTGATCAGCCGCGGGTCGTTGAGGTCCGACTCGGCGATCAGCGACAACGGCCGACCCAGGTGCGTCGACAGCGACTCGACCTCGATGGCCAGCTCTTCGAGCAGCGGGATCGCCCGGGTGTCCGGCAGCGCGTGCACGGCGTCGAGGCGTAGGCCGTCGACGTGGTAGTCGCGCAGCCACATGAGCACGCTGTCGATGATGTAGCGGCGTACCTCGTCGGAGTGCGGGCCGTCCAGGTTGACCGAGCGGCCCCAACTGTTGCTCTGCTCGGCGAGGTACGGACCGAACTGCGGCGCGTAGGCCCCGGAGGGCCCGAAATGGTTGTAGACAACGTCGAGGATCACCCCCAACCCGCGAGCGTGTGCGGCGTCGACGAACCGTTTCAAGCCGTCGGGGCCGCCGTAGGGCTCGTGGGGGGCGTACCAGCAGACGCCGTCGTACCCCCAGTTGTGTTCGCCGTTGAAGGCGTTGATCGGGAGCAGCTCGATCAGGTCGACGCCCAGGGAGACGAGGTGGTCGAGGCGGTCGATGGCCGCGTCGAAGGTGCCGTCCGGGGTGAAGGTGCCGATGTGCATCTCGTAGAGGATGCTGCCGGGCAGCTGCCGGCCCGTCCACGCGCTGTCGGACCACGCGTAGGCAGCGTGGTCGTAGCGGCGGCTCGGCCCGTGCACTCCCGCAGGTTGCCACGGGGACCGGGGGTCGGGCAGGGGGGTTTCGTCGTCGTTCAGCAGAAAGGAGTAGTCGGGACCGGCGTCGGGCACGTCGACCTGCCACCACCCGTCGGCGGCGGTGTGCATCTCGTGGTCGGTGTCGCCGGCCAGGCGCAGCCGCACCCGGGTGGCGTCCGGTGCCCAGACGGAGAATTCGGTCATGAAACGGCCTCCTCGGCAGCGGTGGGAGGAGCCAGCAGAGCGACGGGGTAATCGGCCAGGAGGGTGTCCAGCGGCGTCTCTCCGCCACTGTAGACCCGCCCGGTGAACAGGTCCTTCATCTCGTGAACGGGAAGTGACAGGGCTGTGTCACACCACCCGCCGACACGTGCCAACCGGAGCGGCAGTCGGGTCGCCACGGCGATCACGCCGCCCCGGTCGAAGGCCACCGCGTGCCGGCTCACCGGCCCCTGCGCGGGGAGCGGCCGGTAGGTGGTGAACAGCTCCGGGTGCGCGCGGCGCAACCGCAGGGTCCGCGACACGACGAGCAGCTTCGCCGCTCCGTCGGTGTCGACCGGGGGACGCCAGCCGCCGTCGATGCGTGCCAGCATTTCTCGGCGTACGTCGAAGTCGACCGGGCGGCGGTTGTCGGGGTCGACCAGGGAGTTGTCCCACAGCTCGGTGCCCTGGTAGGTGTCCGGCACGCCGGGCATGGTGAGCTGCACGAGCTTCTGCCCCAGCGAGTTGGACCAGCCGGCCGGGGTGATCGCGGCGGCGAGTTCGGTCAGCTCGTCGTGCAGGCTCGGGTCGTCGTACATCCTGTCGACCACGTCGTGCAGCGCCCGCTCGAAGGCCGGGTCCGGGTCCGCCCAACTGGTCGAGGCCCCGGCCTCCCGGGCGGCCTTCTCGACGTACGCGTGCAGCCGCTCGCGTTCGATCGGCCACGCGCCCACGGCGGTCTGCCAGAGCAGGTGGGCGAACGCCGGGTCGGGCAGCGGCGCGTACTCCATCCAGCTCTTGACCTGCTCCGCCCAGCGGCCCGGCAGTTCGCTGAGCACGGCGAGGCGGGCGCGGACGTCCTCACCACGTTTGGTGTCGTGGGTGGAGAGGGTGGTCATGCTGGCCGGCCAGCGGACCTGTTGGGCGGTGGCGAAGCGGTGGAACTCCGCGGGTGGCACGCCGAAGCGGACCGGGCTGTCACCGACCTCGTTGAGCGCCACGAACCGGGTCCACCGGTAGAACGCGGTGTCCTCCACGCCCTTGGCCATCACCGCGCCGGTGAGCTGTGGGAACCGCATGCCCAGCTCGTCGTCGGGGTTGCGCAGCCGGCGGGTGACCGCGTCGAGGGCGCCGGCCAGGTCGGGGCGGCGGCGGCCGGCCTCGGAGCGGGCGGCGGCGAGCAGCCGGGCGCCGTGCGGCGGGTAGCCGCGGTAGACGGCGAACGCGGCGGCCAGCTCGGCGAGCGCCGCGCGGGCCTGCTCGGTCGGCACCTCGGGGGCGAGGGCGGCCAGCCGGGTCAGCTCGGCGGCGAGCAGCCGGGTGGCGGCGGCCAGTTTGGTGGCGTGGGTCAGGTCCTCCCAGGAGGTGTGCCGGCCGGTCACGTGAGTGTCCAGCACTGTGAAGTCGCCCTCGGCGTCGATGTCGATGAAGAGCCCACCGGCCATGGCCAGGGCGTCGTAGCCGGTGGTGCCGTCCACCGGCCAGTCCGGCAGCTCCTCGCCGTACTCCAGGATCTTCTCCACCACGAGCCAGGCGTCCGGTGCGGCCTCCCGCAGGCGGGCCAGGTAGCCGGCCGGGTCGCGCAGGCCGTCGGGGTGGTCGACGCGGATGCCGTCGACCTCCCCGGCGGCGGCCCACCGCAGGACCAGCTCGTGGGTGGCGGCGAAGACCGCCGGGTCCTCCACGCGCAGGCCCGCCAGGCCCGCGATGGCGAAGAACCGGCGGTACGTCAGCTCGGCGTCACCGCGCCGCCAGGAGATCAGCTCGTAGTGCTGCCGGTCGTGGACCTCCCGGGCGGTGCCGTCGCCGGTGCCGTCGGCGACCGGGAAGCGGTGCTCGTGGTAGCGCAGCTCCCCGTCGACAAGCGTGAGGTCGTCCAGGGCGGCCGGGTCGTCGGCGAGCACCGGCAGCAGCAGCCGGCCCCGGTCCCAGTCGATGTCGAACCAGTCGGCGTACGACGAGTCGCGCCCCCGGCGCAGCACGTCCCACCAGGCCGGGTTGGCGGCCGGGACGGCGACCCCGGCGTGGTTGGGCACGATGTCGACGACCAGGCCGAGCCCCCTGTCACGCAGGGCGGCCAGCAGCCGCTGCCGGGCGGCCTCCCCGCCCAGTTCCGGGCTGACCGCCCGGTGGTCGACCACGTCGTAGCCGTGCTGCGAACCGGGGGTCGCGGTCAGCAGCGGGGCGCTGTAGAGGTGGCTGACGCCGAGGTCGTCCAGGTAGTCGACGATCGCGGCGGTGGCGTCGAGGTCGAAGCCGGGGCGGACCTGGATCCGGTAGGTGGCCTTGGGAGGGGTGGCCGGCATGTCAGATCATCCTCTCCAGCACGACGAGGGACCGGTCCGGCACCCGGATGGTGCCGCCCGCGCTGATCACCGTGGCGTCGTCCGGCTGGGGTTCGGCGGTGCTGATCACCCGTTCCCACTTCTGGCCGTACTCACTGCCGGGCATGGTGAAGTCCAGTGGCGCGTCGTGGGCGTTGAAGCACAGCAGGAACGACGCGTCGTGGTGTTTCTGGCCGTACTGGCCGCGCTCGCGGATGCCCTCGCCGTTGACGAAGAGCGCCACCGAACGGCCGAAGTCGTTGCCCCAGTCCTCGCCGGTCATTTCCCGCCCGTCCGGGGTGTGCCAGGCCAGGTCGGGCAGCGGCTCGTCAATGCCGCGCCCGTTCACCGGCAGGCCGGTGAAGAAGCGGCGACGCCGGAACACCTGGTGACGTTTGCGGAACGCGGTGAGCGTCTGCACGAACTCCAGCAACTGCTCGTCGACGTTGTCCCAGTCGACCCAGGCCAGCTCGCTGTCCTGGCAGTAGACGTTGTTGTTGCCGTGCTGGGTGCGACCCAGCTCGTCGCCGTGGCCGATCATCGGCACGCCCTGCGACAGCATCAGTGTGGCCAGGAAGTTGCGCCGCTGCTTGGCCCGCAGGGCGAGGACCGCCTCGTCGTCGGTGTCGCCCTCGACCCCGCAGTTCCAGGAGCGGTTGTGGCTCTCGCCGTCCCGGTTGTCCTCGCCGTTGGCCTCGTTGTGCTTGTCGTTGTACGACACCAGGTCGTTGAGGGTGAACCCGTCGTGCACTGTGACGAAGTTGATGCTGTGGAACGGTCGGCGGCCGTCGTCCTGGTAGAGGTCGGCGGAGCCGGAGATGCGGGACGCGAACTCGGCGAGGGTGGCCGGCTCACCGCGCCAGAAATCCCGGACAGTGTCGCGGTACTTGCCGTTCCACTCCGTCCACAGTGGCGGGAAGTTGCCCACCTGGTAGCCGCCGGGGCCGACGTCCCACGGTTCGGCGATCAGCTTCACCTGGCTGACCACCGGGTCCTGCTGCACCACCTCGAAGAAGGTGGAGAGCCGGTCCACCTCGTAGAACTCGCGGGCCAGGGTGGCGGCAAGGTCGAACCGGAAGCCGTCGACGTGCATCTCGGTCACCCAGTAGCGCAGCGAATCCATGATCAGTTGCAGGGAGTGCGGGCTGCGTACGTTGAGGCTGTTGCCGGTGCCGGTGTAGTCGACGAAGTAGCGCCGGTCCTCCTCGCTGAGCCGGTAGTAGCTCGGCGCGTCCACGCCCTTGAAGCTCAACGTCGGCCCGAGGTGGTTGCCCTCGGCGGTGTGGTTGTAGACCACGTCGAGGATGACCTCGATGCCGGCCGCGTGCAACGCCTTGACCATGCCCCGGAACTCCTGCACCTGCTGGCCGAGGCGGCCCAGCGCCGAGTAGCCGTGGTGCGGGGCGAAGAAGCCGATGGTGTTGTAACCCCAGTAGTTGCGCAGCCCCAGGTCGTCGAGGCGGTTGTCGTGGATGAACTGGTGCACCGGCATCAGCTCGATCGCCGTCACCCCGAGCCGGGTCAGGTAGTCGATCATCGGCGGGGAGGCGATGCCCGCGTACGTGCCACGCAGCTCCTCCGGGATGTCCGGGTGCCGCATGGTCAGCCCGCGAACGTGCGCCTCGTAGATCACCGAGTGGTGGTAAGGGGTGCGCGGCGGCTTGTCGTTGCCCCAGTCGAAGTACGGGTTGACCACCACCGACTTCGGCATGAACGGGGCCGAGTCGGTCTCCGACATCCGCTCCGGCTCGTCCATGTCGTAGTCGTAGACCGCCGGGTCCCACTGGACGTCACCGTCGATGGCCTTGGCGTACGGGTCGATCAGGAGCTTGTGCGGGTTGCAGCGCAGCCCGTTCGCCGGGTCGTACGGGCCGTGCACCCGGTAGCCGTAGCGCTGCCCCGGCTCGATGCCCGGCAGGTACGCGTGCCACACGTACGCGTCCACCTCGCGCAGCTCGACGCGGCGCTCCGCGCCGGTGTCCCACTCGTCGAAGAGGCACAGCTCGATCCGCTCGGCCACCTCGGAGAAGATGGCGAAGTTGGTGCCCATCCCGTCGTAGGTGGCGCCCAGGGGATACCGCTCGCCCGGCCAGACCTGCATGTCGCTCCTTCAACCCATGGTGATGTGCGCACCGGCCGAGACCGCCCGCACGCAAGCAGGTAGTGCCCCCGGCCCGGGCGCGCCAATCCATCCTTCCAGGCGCTGCCCGGAAACCACCCGTCTGAGCGTGCAACACCACTCAGGTGTCCTCCGTCACGATGACCCTTTTCGAGGTGCGTTCTCGGGCCGGATGGACTTTCCTTGATCGGGGACAAGCGTTCGCGCGTGCCCGCCAGGCCCTCGGCCACCCCTTACACCTCTCGCTCCGCCGCCATCGACGCCGGCGCGCACCACCATGCACGGACGGAGATTGATGTGACGACCCTGCGGGTCGACGAGCAGCTCGCTGCCACCAAGGACCGGGCCCACCGGCCCACCCTGACCTCCCGGCCCCAGCTCCCGACCCAGCCCGGTCTTCCCGCGCCGTCCGGCCTGTCCGCGCAGCCCGGCGCGGTCGTGCCAGCGCAGCCCGGCCCCGGGGTGCCCCCGCAGACCCGTCGCATCCTCATGCTGTCCTGGGAGTACCCGCCGGTGCTCGTCGGCGGCCTCGGCCGACACGTGCACGCCCTCTCCGTCGCCCTCGCCGCCGCCGGCCACGAAGTCACCGTCGTCACCCGCCACAGCGAAGGCGCACCCCTGGAGGAATACGCCGACGGCGTCCGCATCCTGCGCGCCCCCGAAGACCCCGTCACCTTCCCCCTCGCCACCGGCTCCCTCCTGGCCTGGACCATGGCCTTCAACCACACCCTCACCCGCACCGCGCTACGCGCCACCCAGGCCGGCGCCTACGACGTCATCCACGCCCACGACTGGCTCGTCGCGCACACCGCGATGACGTTGCGCGATCACCTGGACATCCCGCTGGTCAGCACCATCCACGCCACCGAGGCGGGCCGGCACCAGGGCTGGCTCCCGGAGGAGATGAACCGCACCATCCACGGCGTCGAGCAGTGGCTCAGCAGCGAGTCCAACCGGGTGATCGTCTGCTCCGGGTACATGCGTGACGAGGTCAACGCGCTGTTCGGCGTACCGGCCGGACGGGCCGACGTGGTCGCCAACGGCGTGGAGCCGCACCGCTGGCAGGTGCCCGCCCGTGCCGTGGCCGCCGCCCGCGCCCGCTTCGCCGGGGACGGCCCGCTCGTCACCTTCGCCGGCCGCCTCGTGTACGAGAAGGGCGTCCAGCACCTGATCGCGGCGCTCCCCCGACTGCGCGAGCGGCACCCCGGCCTGCGTGCAGTGATCGCCGGCGACGGCCCGTACCGCGCCGAGTTGGAGGCCGAGGTGCACCGCCGAGGCCTGGGCGGCATGGTCACCATGCCGGGCTTCCTGGGCGGCACCGACCTGCCGGCGCTGATGGCCGCGTCCGACTGCTTCGCCGTTCCGAGCATCTACGAGCCGTTCGGCATGGTGGCCCTGGAAGGCGCCGCGGCCGGCGCTCCCCTGGCCGTCGCCGCCACCGGTGGCCTCGGCGAGATCGTCGAGCCGGGCGTCACCGGGATGACCTTCCGCCCGCACGATCCGGACAGCCTCACCGACGCCGTGGACGCGCTCCTGTCGGACCCCGACCGCGCCCGCGTCATGGCCCGCAACGCCCGCCGGACGGTCCGCGACCAGTACGGCTGGGCCGCGATCGCCCAGCGCACCGCCGCCAGCTACGCCGCCGCCATCCACCACGACGCCGCGTTCACCGCCGAGCGCGCCGAGCAGCGGATGTCGCAGGGTCGCGCCCTCCCGGTACTCCCCGAGGGCAACCTGCTCGCCGCCGCCGGCCTGCGCTGACCCTGCTGGCCCGGCCCGTCTGCGGTTGATCGACTCGGCTTTCTTGAAGTCGGGGTGTCCCGGTGCCGGGGACACCCCGACTTCCTGTTGATCGACTCGGCTTCCTGAAAGTCAGGGTGTCAAGCACGGGGAACACCGCGCCTTCAAGGAACCCGAGTCGATCATGCCGGGACGGGGCAGCGCAGCGCGGAAACGCGGCAGGCCGCCGACCCGGTGGGGTCGACGGCCTGCTGGTGAAGCGAGGAGCGGGTCAGCGCTCGTTGAAGGGGACGTAGTCCCGCTCGGCGGAGCCGACGTAGACCTGCCGCGGACGGCCGATCTTGGTCTCCGGGTCGTTGATCATCTCGCGCCACTGGGCGATCCAGCCGGGGAGCCGGCCGAGCGCGAAGAGAACCGTGAACATCTTGGTCGGGAAACCCATGGCCTTGTAGATCAGGCCGGTGTAGAAGTCCACGTTCGGGTAGAGCCGACGGGAGACGAAGAAGTCGTCGGCGAGGGCGATCTCCTCCAGCTCCATGGCGATGTCCAGCAGCGGGTCGGGCTTGGCCATCCGGCCCAGCACGTCCTGCGCGGCCTTCTTGACGATCGCCGCCCGCGGGTCGTAGTTCTTGTAGACCCGGTGGCCGAAGCCCATCAGCTTGACGCCGTCCTGCTTGTCCTTGACCTTGCGGACGAAGGACCGGACGTCGCCGTCGCCGGCGTGGATCTGCTGGAGCATCTCCAGCACCGCCTGGTTGGCGCCACCGTGCAGGGGGCCGAAGAGCGCGTTCACGCCGGCCGAGACCGAGGCGAACAGGTTGGCGTTGCTGGAACCGACCAGGCGGACGGTCGACGTGGAGCAGTTCTGCTCGTGGTCGGCGTGCAGGACGAAGAGCATGTCCAGCACCTTCGACATCACCGGGTCGACCTCGTACGGCTCCGCCGGCACGCCGAACGTCATCCGCAGCAGGTTGTCCACGTACCCCAGCGAGTTGTCCGGGTACAGCAGCGGCTGACCGATGGACTTCTTGTACGCGTACGAGGCGATGGTGGGGACCTTCGCCATCAGCCGGACCGTGGAGATCTCCACGTGCTCGGAGTCGAACGGGTCCAGGCTGTCCTGGTAGAAGGTGGACAGGGCGCTCACCGCGGACGAGAGCACCGCCATCGGGTGGGCGTCCCGGGGGAAGCCGTCGAAGAAGCGGCGCATCTCCTCGTGCAGCAGCGAGTGCCGCCGAATCCACTCGGTGAACTCGGTCAGCTGCTGCTCGGTCGGCAGCTCACCGTAGATGAGCAGATAGGAGACCTCCAGGAAGGAGGACTTCTCGGCCAACTGCTCGATCGGGTATCCCCGGTAACGCAGGATGCCCGCGTCGCCGTCGATGTAGGTGATCGCGGATGAGGCAGCGGCGGTGTTGACGAAACCGGGGTCGTACGTCGTCATCCCGGTTTCCTTCAGCAGCTTGCTCACCCCGACACCGGCGGGGCCCTCGACCGCAGGATGCACCGGCATCGACAGCTGCCCACCGGGGTGATCGAGCTTGACTTCCGTCATGTGGTTCCTCGCTTCGCCGGCAGATCTACGTTGAATTGCCTTCGCTTCTACCGTAATTGCGGCTCGGGGGACAACGCTCGCCGTGGTTCGGCGGTGAGGTATGCGTCACCCGATTCCCGACCGGGCGGCCGGGAAACCCGGTATCCCGCCAGACGGGACCGGACCGGCCCGAACCCGGAAGCACGGGCCGGACCAACCCCGGAGACCAGGCCGGACCGGGCCCGGAAGCCAGGTCAGGAGAGGGTGAGGCGTCGCAGCGTACCGTCCGTCGCGACCTGGAAGACGTCGAGCTGGTTGGTGCCGGCGTGGAACAGCTTGTCGTCGGCGAGCAGCGCGGCGAACCGGCGTCCGCCGGGGTCGGCCGGCACCACCGGGACGACGGCCCCGATGCGGCCGTTGACGGCGACGGCGAGGAGGGTGCCGTCCGGGATCCGGTCCGGGACGTCGCCCCAGACCAGTGCCGGGAGGGTGCCGGTGTCCGGGTCGGTGGCGGTGAACGCCGCCAGGTCGGCGACCCGGGCGCTGCCGGCGGCGGGGCCGGCGCGTACCTCGGTGCCGACCAGGGGGTGGGGTGTCGGCAGGGGCGGTGGGGCGGGCACGCCACCGGGGAAGGTGACCGGTTCGCCGGGGCGGTCGTAGAAGTGCTTCGTACCGTCGGTGCGGGGGGCCTGCCGGGCGGAGCGGCCGTCGACAGCCCAGGGCAGCCGGATGCCGGCCTCGTCGGCCACGGTCGGCAGCAGGTCGACGTGTTCCCAGTTGCGGTCGTCCACCCGGCCGGTCTGTTGCCGGGGTTCCTTGACGAACGTCGGCACCCAGGCGACCTCGCCGGCGGCGGCCTTGATGGCGTCCATGCCGCGGCCCTGCGCGCCGGGGCGGAAGCTGACCCCGTGGTCGGCGGTCACCACGACGAGGGCCTGGTCGTAGAGGCCGTTGGCGCGCAGCGTCCGCAGCGTCTCGCCGATCAGCCGGTCGGTGTAGCCGAGCTGGGCGAGGTGCCGCGCCCGGGCCAGGTCGACCCAGCCGGCGCCGTCGTTGGGCAGGTCCTCGGGGGCGTCGTAGCGCGCCCCGGACGGCAGGTACGCCCATGGTGAGTGGGGCATCAGCAGGTGCAGGAAGTGCAGGGTGGGCCGGGTGGTCGGCTTCAACCCGGCCAGGAAGCTGGTGAACCGGGCCGGTTGGTTGTCGTCCAGGCTGTCCCAGCGGAACTTCGGGTCGGCCGGCACCGGTTCGGCGGCGTCCAGGCCGGCCTCGGCGCGGGTCTGCTCGCGGTAGGAGTCTTCCGGGTCGACAGCGCTCTCCGTGGGCCCGGCGATTCTGCCGAGCAGCTTGCCGGTCTCCCGGACCAGCACCCCGAGCCCCTGCTCCGGGGTTACCGGCTGCTCGCAGCGACTGGGTGGGCAGAGCCTGGTGATGCTCTCCTCGGCGCGGATGTCGTACAGGCCGCCGAAGGCGGTGAAGATGTTGTCCGGGTACTGCGAGTAGTGCGGGGCGACCGGCTTGGCCGGGTAGCGGCCGGTGAGCATCGCCGGCAGCGCGTTGGGCGTCCACCCGCTGACCCCTGTCGAGTTGCGGTACCAGGTGGAGCCGCCGGCCAGCTCGGCGAAGTGCGGGTACCGCCCGGCGTCGATCTTCCCGTCCGCGCCGAGCAGGCTGACCAGTGGCAGCTCGTCGAGGATCAGCATGACCACCGGCGGGTGCACGGCCGAGCCCAGCGCGGTGCCGGCCGCGCCGCCGTCGCCGCGCGGCAGGACCACCGCCGAGGTCGGCGAGGCGAGCAGGAAGAGCGCCACGAAGGCCACCGGGCCGGCGGCGGCCACTCGCATCACCCGGCCCGGCGCCCGCCACCGTCGGTGCGCGGCCGCGCCGGCGGCTCCGGCCAGCACGGCCACCACCAGCAGGGGTACGCCCCGAAGTGGCGTGACGTGTCGGCCCACCTGCACGGCGAGGGCGGCGACCAGCACCCCGACCAGCCCGGTGTGGGTGACGGCGCGGGCGGTCCGGCCGGCCAGTCGGCTGAGCGCGCCGAGCAGCGCCACAGCGGCCGTGGGCAGCACCGTCACCAGGGCGAGCAGCAGCAGGATCTGGGCCGGGTCGGCGCGGTGGAAGAGGAAGAAGTCGGGGCTGCGGCCGAGCACGTCCAGCAGCGGTTGGGTGACCACGAGACCGACCAGCGCGACGATCTCCAGCAGCCGGCCCAGTTCAGCGCGCCAGCCCCGGTCCCACCGCACGGCGGCCGGCGGCGGGTCGTCGGACGTCGACAGGGCGGCGGCGACCGGTTCAGCCACCGATCACCGTTCGGTAGAGCGTGCGGGTGCCCGAGGGCAGTTCCAGCCGGTCGGTGATCCGTCCCCGGGCGGCGAGCAGCGCCTCGAAGGTGTCGCGTCGGTAGTCCGGGAAGAGACCAGCGGGCTTGTTGGCCAGCAGCCGGGTCGCCATCGGGTCCTCCGGGTGGACGAACTCCACCACCACCGCGCCGCCCGGCGCGGTCAGCCCGGCCAGCCAGTCGATGACCTCCGGCAGCGGCACGTTGCGCCCGATCGCCAGGTGGTGCACCACGGCCAGGGCGAGCACCACCTCGGCGGACGCCCGCTCGGCGAAGCCGGCCCGCTCGACGCCCCGCCAGCCGCCACCGGGCGAGGGGTCGGCCAGATCCAGCACCAGCGGCAGGATGCGGCGCTGCCCCTCGGAGCGCAGCTGTCGGTACAGCTCGTCGACGACAGTGGGGTCCTGCTCGACGGCGACCACGTAGTCGGCGTGCCCGGCCGCCAGCCGGGAGTACCGGCCGTCGTTGGCGCCGAGGTCGAGCACCAGCCGGGGGCGGGCGCCGGCGGCCACCGCGACGGCCACGAACTGCTCCTTCGCCACCCGGTCGCAGGCCGAGTAGCCGCAGGTGCGTTGGTAGTCCGACCAGTGGCTCTCAGGCGGGCGGCGGTCCAGCTTGCGGACCAGCTTCTCGATGCCGCGGACGGTGGCGAGCAGCAGCTCCCGGGAGAAGCCGGCGGCCCGCAGTTGGTCGCGTACCTCGGTGGTGCTGGCGGCGGCGTTGCGTTGCTGCATGGCCCCGTGCAGGTGCAGGTGGGTCAGCACGCCGGGGCGCAGCCGGCGGGTCCCGTTGAACAGCGGCCGCAGCTCGTCGGCCTCGATGCCGTCGACCCGGGCGCGCAGCCACGGTTGGAAGTCGACGCCCAGGTGGGCGGTGAGCAGCAGCGGGTAGAGCACTGTCTGGCAGAACTGCCGGTAGCCGGCCCACGGTTCGCCGTCGCGGACCGGTTCGAAGGAGCCGATGTCGATGAAGACGGGTTCGGCGCCGCGCCACTGGAGGTTGTAGGCCGAGCCGTCCTTGGTGGTGAAACCCTCGCCGAGCGCGGCGGTCAGGATCTCCAGGTGCAGCAGGGCGGCGTCGCGCAGCATGCTGAACGACCACTCGTACGGGTGGGAGACGAACGGGATGCGCTCGTGGCGCAGCACAGCCGCCCACGGTGTTCCGCCAGCGGCCTGCACCAGGGTGGGCGGTGCGTCCTCGGTGGCGCAGACCTTGCGCGCGGCGACGAGCGCCGGGAAGAACGTGCTGCCGGTCAGTGCCCGCCAGTGCTCGGCGGCCTGGGGATCCAGCCCGCGCAGCACCTCGTCGCCGACGTGGAAGACCCGGTTGGCGGGGTCGCGGAAGGAGGCCGGCTCGGGCCGTACCTCGGTGGGTGAGATCGCCATCGTCGGAGCAGGTCCGCTCAGCGCTGGTCGGTGGGTTGCCGGCGGAACCGGTCGACCAGCCGTCGCCAGTAGAGTTTCGCGGCGACCGCGGCGCCCGCCACCCCACCGACGACCGCCTGCACGATCAGGCTGCCGGACCCCGCGTCCAGGTAGGCCAGATGTTCCACCGATCGCTCCTTGCCCTCGCCGCCTCGACACCGGCGTCCAGGGCGTACACCGATGAGGCTTTTGACCCAGAAAGCCGGACTTATCCCTCACCGTACGCCGCTCGTCGTCGCCGTCGCGGGCACATCGGCGGACTCCCAGCCGCACCACAGAATGCGGCCGGGACGGCCGACCGCGCCGGTACGCTGCGGACGTGCCGTGGATGATCGTGGACGCGCCGCTGGACTCCTCCGGAGGCGGGCGCGGCGAGGAGCGGGCCCCGGCCGCGCTGCGCCGAGCCGGCCTGCGCGAGGCCCTGGCCGCCGACGACGACGGGCAGATCGACGAGGCGCGGTTGCGCGACCCGAACCGCGACCCGGTCAGCGGGGTGATCGGCGCGGCGGGCCTGGTCCGGGCCGGCGGCGCCATCGCCGCGCGGATCGGCGCGCTGATCGCGGACGGCCACCGACCACTGGTGCTCGGCGGCGACTGCGCGATCCTGCCCGGCATCTGCCGGGCCCTACCCCCGGCGACCGACCTGTGGTTCGTCGACGCACACCCGGACTTCCTCGACGGCACGACCTCACCGACCGGTGAGGCCGCCGACATGGACCTCTCGGTGGTCACCGGTCACGGACCGGTCGCCGTCGGCCCCGGCGGCGCGCTGATCGAGCCCGGCCGCGTCCACCTGCTCGGGCACCGCCCCGCCACCGACGAGAGCAGCCGGGTCGAGGCGGCCCGGATCGACCCGGCGATCCACCAGGTCAACGCCGCCGAGCTGCTGCGCCGGGGCGCGGCGACGGTCGGCGCGAGCCTGGCCGCCGACGGCGACGGACCGGCCTGGCTGCACCTCGACCTGGACGTGGTGGACCCGCGCGACCTGCCCGCGGTGACCTACCCCGAACCGGACGGCCCGCGCTGGGCGGATCTGATCGCGCTGGTCACGCCGTTGGCCCGCGCCGACCGGCTGCTCGGGATGAGCGTGACCGACCTGAACACCGATGAGGACCCCGACGGGCGGCACACCCGACGCGTCGTCGAGGCCCTCACCGAGATGCTGGTCGACTGACCGGCCGGTGACTCAGGTACGGCGGTGGTGCATGCCGAGGCGCAGCAGCACGAAGCGCAGCACGGTGGCGGCCAGGTTCGCGGCCACCAGCACGGCCAGTTCCACCGGCCGGGCCGGTACGGCAGAGACGAGGTGCAACACCGCCAGCGCACCGCTTGTCAACGCCAGACCGAGCGCGAAGGCGAGCAACCCCTGCGCGTGATGCCGGGCCGCGTGCCGGCGTCCGCTGATGCCGAACGTCAGCCGCCGGTTCGCTGCCGTGTTCGCCACAGCGGTCAGCAACAACGCCAGGAGGTTCGCCGGTTGCGCGCCGAGCACGCTCCGGGTGGCCAGGAACAGCAGCAGGTACGCGAGCGTGCTCGCCGCCCCGACCGCCGCGAACCGGACCAACTGCCGGGGCAGCCCGACCGGCACCTGTCCCGGCAGCGCCGTTCCTGGCCGGGCACCCGGCCCGGTCAGCGGCGTCCCACCCGGCCCGGCCAGCGGCTGGGCACGTGGCGCGGTCAGCGGCGCCCGGCCGAGCTGCGCGCGCAGGTCGGCCAGAGGCAGCGTCCCGGTCAGCAGCGCCCGGCCCAGCCGACCCACGCCGCGCAGGTCGGCCAGGGCGGTGGCGACGATGTCCACGCGGCTGTCCGGGTCGTCGACCCAGTCCACCGGCACCTCGTGGATGCGCAGCCCCGCCCGCTGGGCCAGCACCAACAGCTCCGTGTCGAAGAACCAGCCGGTGTCGCGCACCACCGGCAGCAGTTCCGCGGCCACGTCGGCCCGGATCGCCTTGAACCCGCACTGCGCGTCGGAGAACCGCGCCGCCAACGCACCGCGCAGCAGCAGGTTGTAAGCCCGGGAGATCACCTCCCGTTTGGTGCCACGCACCACCCGGGAGGTACGCGCCAGCCGGGTGCCGATCGCCAGGTCCGAGTGGCCGGAGATGAGCGGCGCGACAAGTGGCAACAGCGCCGCCAGGTCGGTCGAGAGGTCCACGTCCATGTACGCCAGCACCGGTGCTGACGACGCCGACCAGGCGGCCGACAGCGCCCGCCCCCGCCCCTTGGCGTCCAGGTGCAGCACCTCGACGCCGGGCAGTTCACCGGCCAGGCCGTCGGCCACCTTCAGGGTGTCGTCGACGCTTGCGTTGTCGGCGACAGTGATCTGGAACGGGTACGGGAAGTGTGCGCTCAGGTGGGCGTGCAGCCGCCGTACGCACGGCCCGAGGTCGACCTCCTCGTTGTGGACCGGGATGACCACGTCCAGCACGGCGGCGGTGGGTCGGGACTGGATGGCGGGCCGTGGTCCGCCAAGCATCGTCACGACGCCCCCGCAGCGGCGCTGAGGTCGTAGAGGGTGACCCCGTCGACGGTCTGCGCCGTGAACGTCTCCGCGACCCAGGCGGCGATCTCCTGGGAGGCCGCGCTGCCGCCGTTGGCCCGGAAGCCACCGCCACCGACGAAGTAGTGGACCTTCCCGTCGGCCACGTAGCGCTGAAACTGCGCCAGCGTCGGTGACGGGTCACTGCCGTTGAACCCGCCGATCGCCATCACCGGTTCACCGGTGGCGAGCTGGTAACCGGACGCGTTGTTCGAGCCGATGGTCGCGGCCACCCACGTGTAGTCCGCGCTGTCGCGCTCCAGCATCTCGCGCAGTGCGGCGCTCGGCTCACGGGCGTCGAGCAGCCCGCCCATGCCCCCACCGGCCGAGCGCCCTTGCCCGCCGGGGCCTTGGCCGCCGCCCGGGAAGCCGGGTGCGCCGTTACGACCACCGCCCGGGAAGACGGGACCCTGACCGCCATTGCGGCCGCCGTTTTGCCCGCCACCGCTCTGGCCGCCACCGTTCTGGCCACCGCCGGGGAACTGACCGCCGCCGGGGAACTGACCGCCGCCCGGGAACTGGCCGCCGCCGGGGAGTTGGCCGCCGGCCGGCAGTTCCATGCCGCCGGGCGGTCGCCCGCCGGGGAAGCCGCCTCGGCCGAATCCGCCCGCCACGAACGGGCCGGCGCTCGGAATCGACCCGGTGTGGGGGGTCGCGGTGGTCTGCACCGCGTACGCCACCGGGCCGGCGAGGGCCGCCGCCGCGCCCAGGCCCAGCACCACCGGGACCAGGCGGCGGGGCAAGCGGCCGACGAGCAGAAGCAGCAGCGCACCGACCAGACCGGCGACGAGCACAGTCGTCCGCAGCCACGGGTACCAGTCGGGGCTGCGCCCGAGCAGCACCCACGCCCACCACACGGTGACCGCGAGCGTGCCGGCGAGGGTTGCCGCGGCGGCCGGCGGACTCCACCGCTGCCAGCGCGTGCCGCCAGCGTCGCCGGGCGCGGGCTGCAGTCGGCGGTGCCGCCAGAGCAGCGTCACACCGATGCCGACGAGCGCGCCGATCGCCGGTGCGAGCGCCACCGTGTAGTAGGCGTGGAAGATCCCGGACATGAAGCTGAACATCAGGCCGGTGACCAGCAGCCAACCGCCCCACAGCAGCAGCCCGGCCCGGGTGCGGTCGGTGCGGGCCGCCCGCCCGGCTAGCAGCAGACCGGCGACCAGCAGGATCAGCGCGGCCGGCAGCAGCCAGGAGACCTGACCGCCGATCTCGCCACCGAACATCCGCAGCACGCCGTTCTGCCCGGAGAACGGGCCACCCCCGCCGCCCGGGCGGGCGCCACCACCGCCGACGCTGCCGACCTCTTCGCCGGTGATCCGGCCGAGGCCGTTGTAGCCGAGGGTCAACTCGAGGATGCTGTTGCCCTGCGAGCCGCCGATGTACGGGCGGGCGCTCGCCGGCACCAACTCGACGAGCGCCACCCACCAGCCGGCGGCGACCACCACCGCCAGCCCCGCCAGCAGCAGCTGCCGGACCCGCCGCCACAGCCCGGTCGGCGCGGCCAGCAGGTAGACGCCGGCGAAGACCGGCACCACAAGGAACGCCTGCAACATCTTGGTGAGGAAGCCGAAGCCGACGAGCACACCGACGAGCACGATCCACCGGGTGCTTGCCGTCTCCAGCGCGCGCACTGTGGCGTACGCCCCGGCGACCAGCAGCAGGACCAGCAGCGCGTCGGGGTTGTTGAACCGGAACATCAGCGTCGCCACCGGGGTGACCGCGAGGACCGCGCCCGCGATCAGACCGGCGGCCGGCCCGTACCAGCGCTTCACTGTCGCGTGGAGCACGCCCACCGAGGCGACCCCGCAGAGCGCCTGCGGTACGAGCATCGCCCAGCTGTTCAGCCCGAAGACCCGTACGGACAGGGCCATCAGCCACAGCGACGCGGGTGTCTTGTCGACGGTGATGGAGTTGGCGGCGTCCGACGAGCCGTAGAGGAACGCCTTCCAGCTCACCGATCCGGCCTGCACGGCCGCCGCGTAGAACGAGTTCGCCCAGCCCGACGCGCCCAGCCCCCACAGGTAGAGCAGGCCGGTGGCGAGCAGCAGGATCACCAGCGCGGGCCGGGCCCAGGCCGGCGGGCGGCGCGTCGGCGGCGAGTGCTCGTCGGGGCGGGCGGCCGTCGACGGCTCGGGTGCGGCGGGTGCCGTCGGCAGGGTCTCTGTTCTGTCCATGCGGCCAGCCTCGGCGGCCAGGCTGGCGCGACCCCGTGCGCAGACTATGCGTCAGCTGTGGGATTCGGCAGCCGGACGGTGAACACTGTCCGACCTGGACGGCTCTGCACCCCGACCGCGCCGTGGTGGGCCTCCACCACCGCCGCGACGATGGCCAGGCCGAGGCCGGTGCTGCCGTGCGCGCGGGACCGGGAGCTGTCGCCCCGGGCGAAGCGCTCGAACATCTCCGGTTGCAGCTCCACCGGCACGCCCGGCCCGTCGTCGGCGACGGTGAGCACGGCACTGGCGGCGTCGACAGCAAGGGTGGTGGTGACAGTGCTGCCGGGCGGGGTGTGCACGCGGGCGTTGGTGAGCAGGTTCGCCACCACCTGGTGCAGCCGGGCGGCGTCGCCGGGCACCCGGATCGCCACGTCGGGCAGTTCGAGCTGCCAGCGGTGTTCGGGGCCGGCGACGTGCGCGTCACTGACCGCGTCCACCAGCAGGGCGGTCAGGTCCACCGGTTCGACAGCGAGCGGCCGGCCGGTGTCGAGGCGGGCCAGCAGCAGCAGATCGTCGACGAGGCTGGTCATCCGGGTGCTCTCCGACTCCACGCGGCGCAGCGCGTGCGCCACGTCGGGGGGAACCTCGTCGCGGCCACGGCGGGCCACCTCGGCGTAGCCGCGGATCGCCGCGAGAGGCGTCCGCAGTTCGTGGCTGGCGTCGGCGACGAACTGGCGTACCCGGGTCTCGCTGGCCTGCCGGGCGGAGAGCGCGTCGGCGACGTGGCCCAGCATCCGGTTCAGCGCCGCCCCGACCTGACCGACCTCGGTGCGCGGGTCGGTGTCGGCGGCCGGGACCCGGACGGCGAGCGCCACCTCCCCACGGTCCAGGGGCAGTTCGGTGACGCGGGTGGCGGTGGCGGCCACCCGGTGGAGCGGTCGCAGGGTTGCCCGCACGATGAGCGCGCCCGCCACACCGGCGAGGAGCAGCCCGATTGCGGCCACCCCGGCCTGCGCGGCGACAAGTGCCCAGATGGTCTCCTGGACGCCGGAGAGGGGGATCGCGACGACGCGTACCCGGCCGTCCCAGTACTGCCGGGCCACGGCCCGGTAGTCACCGCGATCGCCGAGGTCGACGGTGCGCGGTCTGGCGTCGACAGGCAGGTCCGCCAGCGCGGCGACCTCCCCCACCTGGACGGGCTGCTCGTCGGGGAACGGGTCGGCGCTGGAGACGCTCTTGGTCAGGGTCCGAGCGCTGGTCACGCGACCGTCGGTGATCTCGGCGACCACCACGCCGGACGGCAACCCGGGCGGGATTGCCGGTCCGTTGCCGGGGAAGGCCGGACGTCCCGGACGGTCGCCCCGCATGGCCGTCGCGGGGGCCAACTGGGCGTCCAGCCGGTCGATCAGGAAGTGCCGCAGCGCCACAGTGGTCAGGCCCCCGATCGCGACGCTCACCAACGCGAGAAGCGCGAGCAGGGCAAACACCAGTCGGGTACGCAGGGAGCGCCCGGCCAGCCACCCACGGGCGGCGCGCAGTGGGCGGCGCCTACTCGGCGGGTCGGAGGACATAACCCGCACCGCGCAGCGTGTGGATCATCGGTGCCCGGCCGGCGTCGATCTTCTTGCGCAGGTACGAGATGTAGAGCTCCACCACGTTGGCCTGGCCCCCGAAGTCGTAGTTCCACACCCGGTCGAGGATCTGCGCCTTGCTGAGCACCCGGCGCGGATTCCGCATCAGGAAACGCAACAGCTCGAACTCGGTAGCGGTGAGAGTGACCAGCTGTCCGGCCCGGCGTACCTCGTGGCTGTCCTCGTCGAGGCTGAGGTCACCCACGGTCAGCACCGCCTCCTCCTGAGCGGCGATCGCCAGCCCGGAGCGGCGCAGCAATGCTCGCAGCCGGGCGATGACCTCCTCCAGGCTGAACGGTTTGGTGACGTAGTCGTCGCCGCCGACTGTCAACCCGGCGATGCGTTCCTCGACCGCGTCGCGGGCGGTCAGGAAGAGCACCGGCACGGTGGGGGCGTGTTCGCGCAGCCGGCGCAGCACCTGGAAGCCGTCCAGGTCGGGCAGCATCACGTCGAGCACCACGGCATCCGGCTGGAACTGTCGGGCGGTGCTCAACGCCGCCATGCCGTTGCCGGCGGTGCGGACCTGCCAGCCCTCGTAGCGCAGGGCCATCGACAGCAGGTCGGTGAGCGTGGGTTCGTCGTCGACCACCAGCACCCGGACGGGTTCCCCGTCGGGGCGACGCAGCTCGATCCGGCTGGGCGCGGCCTGCCCGTTCATGACCATGGGCCCCATGGTGGCCGCCACGCCTGTGCCGCGGCCCTGCGGAAGCTGTGCACGGGCTGTGCGGGCGGGCCGACGCGACGCCGGCGACACCATCGGTCAGCCCCGCCTCGTGGTCACTCGGACACCCCGTACGCGTCGGTGCGCACGAACCGCATGCTCCAGCCGCCGGCCTCGTCGGCTCGGTCGCGTTCGTAGAGGTGGTCGGGGCCGGGCTGCACCGGCCCCGTGCCGTCCGGGTGCCGCATGATCCAACGTTGGGGTGGGGCGCCGTCCGACCCGGCCGGCAGCAGCCGGACCAGGCCGTCCGCGGGCCCGCCGACGAAGCGTACGGTGACCTCGCTCATCGCGGCGTCCCCCTCGGGTGACCGTGCCGGCACAATCGGTGACACCGGCTCTGGCTCGCAAGCTACCGCACCCACCGCTCCGGCGCAGCGAGGTGCGCGGGGCGCACGCGTCCCGAACCGGGCTCGGTTTGCCCAGTTCGGAGGGCGGGTACCGCGACCGGAGCAACCCGGCCGTCGGCGGGGCGAGGACGAGGAGTGGTCGATGCGGATGCTGGACGGGCGGTACCGGCTCGAACAGCGCATCGGTGTGGGCGGGATGTCCGAGGTGTGGCGGGCCTACGACCAGGTGCTGGACCGGCCGGTCGCGGTGAAGCTCATCTCCCCCGGTCCCGACGATCGGAACGGCACCGTGGACCGGATCCGGGCGGAGGCCCGGTCGGCGGCCCGCCTGGAGCACCCCAACGTGGCCAGCGTGCACGACTTCGGCATCTCCTCGACGTGGCCGGGCCGAACGGTGCCCTACATCGTCATGGAGCTGGCCGAGGGTGAGACGCTCGCCGTGCACCTGCGCGCCGGCCCGCTGGACTGGCAGATCGCGGTGCGGGTCTGCGCGGAGGTCGCCGCCGCGCTGGCCGCCGCGCACGCCGAGGGCATCGTGCACCGGGACGTCAAACCCGCCAACGTCATCCTCACCCCGGCCGGGGTGAAGGTGCTCGACTTCGGCATCGCCATCGCCGCCGGAGAACCCGACCCGATGCCGACCGGCATGGTGCTCGGCACCCCGGCGTACCTGGCGCCCGAACAACTGGACGAGGCGCCCGCCACCCCCGCCGCCGACATGTACGCCCTCGGCGTGCTGCTCTACTACAGCCTGACGGCCCGCCTGCCCTACCGCGCGACGACCTCCAGCGAGTTGCTTCTCGCACGCCGCCGTCAGCCACCGGAGCCGCTGCCCGACATCGCCGGGCTCCCACCGGAGGTCGCCGAGCTGTGCCACTCCTGCCTCGCGGAGGACCCCGGGCAGCGTCCGACGAGCCTGGTCGCCGCGCTGCTGCTGGCCGAGGCCGTGGACGCCCGGGTGTACGTGCCGATGACGATCCCGACGACCCGTCGGCCGGCCCCGACGTCGCCGTGGACCGAACGAGCCGCCGCGGAGGCCACCGAGGCGGTGGTGCTGGTGGACGAGCCGAACCTGCCCGCCGGGCGCTGACGGCGCGACCCCGTGGCGTTCGACGGCGCGACCCCGTGGCGTTTCGCCGGGCGGCGAAGGGGTAGCCGGCCTGGTGAGCGACGGGAGAAACGCGATGCCGGATCAGAGTTCCTGGCTGCGTGAGGCCACAGCGACCGCCGAGGGCGGTCACGTACGCACCGACGATGGCGGGCTCTCCACCGCGCTGGCCTCACCGCTGGCGCCGCACTGCACCGGGCTGACCCCGGAACAGTTGCTGGCCGCGGCCTTCGCCTCCTGCCTGCATCACGCGGCGGTGGAGGTGGCCGGGGAGATCACCGACGAGGCGCACACCGTGCAGGTCCGGGCGGAGGCGAAGCTGGGGCGGGACAACGACGGCCGGTACCGAGCCGACGTCCACGCGGAGATCTCCTCAGCCGGGCTGAGCCGGGATCAACTGGCCGACCTGGTCGAGTACGCGGACCGGCTCTGGCCGTTCTCCAGCGGCGACGCCAGTCGTCACCGCCTGACCGTCACCCCAGCCGAGAACGGCCGCCACTGACCCAGGCCCCAGGCTGCCCGCACCCCGCACGCCCACCGCGCCGACCTTGCACCTTCGGTCGCCCCACCGCGCCGATCTCGCGCACGCGCGCCTCATCGCGCCGATCTTGCACTTTCGGTCGTCGAAATGAGGGACGTGCCCCTTATGCGGCGACAGCAAGTGCAAGATCGGCGAGCTGGGTGGGGATCCTGGGGCGGTGCGGGCGGCGGGTCGGCGGGGGCCGGTTGGTGGAGGAGCGCCTCGGCTGTTCGGCTGACCCCTGACGGCGGCCGGAGATGCGGCCGGCAGAGGGGCGGGGCTAGCGGATTCAGCCGGCAAGTCGGGAATAACCGTCTGGCGTGAGTCGCGAGGTTGGTCGAGCCTGCTCCCGCTTTGCCCATTGAAGTCGGCATGATCAGGGCAAATTGTGGCGCATGCCACCGTACGGGCTGGTGGCATCGGGCATTCAGCTCTTTAGCCTCGTCAGGTGCACCCCGACGACCCCTCCGCCCAGAAGCTGACCGACGCGCGCCCGACCACCCCGTCGGACGACGCCGCCTCAACCGAACGGACGATCGGCCGTCACCGCGCTGCCGAAGCGCCGCGGCGGGCCCTGCTGGGCTCGACCCCGGTGCGGGTGGCGCTGGCCACGGGCGTCACCTGCTGCCTCAGCCTCGTCGCGGTCGCCACGGCGCGAGGCAACGACGACACCCCCCGTACGGTCGAGCCGCTCGCCGAGGCGGTGGCCGACCGCGCCGCCATCGCCGACGAACGCGCCTCCCGGTCGCTGGACCGCGACGCCGCCCCCGCCCGGATCCTGCCGCCCAGCCCGACGGCGAAGCCCACACCCACCCCCACCGTCGTCCGCAAGGCGCCCAAGAAGCCGGTCAAACCCCGCCGCCCCCGGCCGGTCGCCGGCCTCGACCAGGCGCAGATGGACAACGCGAAGATCATCGTGGACGTCGGCCTGGAGATGAAGATGCCGCGCCGCGCCCTGGTGGTGGCACTGTCCACCGCCATGCAGGAGAGCAACCTCTACAACCTGGCCAGCGACGTCCTGCCGGAGTCGGCGGAGTACCCGAACCAGGGCAGCGGCTCCGACCACGACTCGGTCGGGCTGTTCCAGCAGCGGCCCAGCAGCGGTTGGGGCACGGTGGCCCAGCTGATGCGCCCGTCGTACGCCGCGCGGGCCTTCTACAGCGCGCTCAACGAGATCCCCGGCTGGCAGGACATGAGCGTCACGGCCGCCGCCCAGTCCGTGCAGATCTCCGCCTACCCGGACGCGTACGCCCAGCACGAGGATCGGGCGACCACCGTCGCGGCGGCGCTCACCGCCTGAGCCGGGCTCCCACGCCGCGCGTCTCAGCGACGGCCCGGCGGAGGCTGCGCACCCTCGTCCAGGCCGCCGACCCCGACCCGGCTGCCCGGCACCCCGGCGGCTGCGGTGGGGGTGTCGGCGGGCACCTGCTCGACGGTCACCTGGCTGAGGATCTCGTCCACCCGAACCTCGCGCCGTCGGCGAGCGTCCAGCGCCGCCTCGAAGTCGCGTCGGGCCTGCACGGCCTCCGCGTACGCCCGCTCCCGCACCCGCCGTGCCTCGTCGCGGGCCTCGTCCAGCTCGGCGCGGGCCTGGGCCAGCAACTCGGCTGCCTCGTGCCGCACCGCGTCACCGGCGGGCCGGGTGGCGGTGGCGTCGCCCAGGTCGAGTCGTCGCAGGAGGCCGCCGAGCGCGGCTGCCTCCTGACGAATCTCGTCCCATTCCCCGGCCGCCCCGGCTGCGCCCTCGGCGCGCGCCGCGAGCCGGGACAACCGAACCCCCAACTCGTCCAGGCAGTAATCCACCTGTCGCTGGTCGTAACCGGTCTCAACGACGGAGAACCTCATACTGTCGCCCCCAGGCAGCTGCTGTTACTTCCCCACCTGGATCCTCGGCCGCGACCGCTCGCGCCGAGGGGGTTCGAGGAAAATGTTCAGCATGCGCGCAGGTGGCGCGAGGCTCAGACCCGCTTGGGCAGCACGACGACCCGGCCGAAGAACTCATCGATGCGGCGCACCACGTCGTTGAAGTCGTCCAGGTCGATCGGCTTGGTGACGTACGCGTTGGCCTGCAACGTGTAGCTGCCGACGATGTCGGTGTCGGCGTTGGAGGTGGTCAGCACGACGATCGGGATGGTCCGCAGATCCTCGTCCTGCTTGACCGCCCCGAGCACCTGGCGACCGTCCATGCGCGGCATGTTCAGATCCAGCAGGATCACGTCGGGTCGGCGGGCATCTTCGTGGCGGCCCTCGGCGCGGAGAAACTCCATCGCCTCCTCGCCGTCACTCACCACGTCGATGATCTTGTCGACGTCGGAGTCCGCCAGCGCCTCCTCGATCATCAGCACATCACCCGGGTCGTCGTCGACCACCAGGATGCGTACCGGCTGCGGGCTGTCTGCGCCCATCACTACCTGCCTCGGAGTCAACGGGGACGGGACCCTGACGGTCACCGCGTTGGCGGGGGAAATGCTGGCGGGGAAATCTAGCCCATCAGGAAGCACTGCGGGACGCGGGGTCGACCGACTCCGGTTCGTACCGCAACACGTCGGCGAGGCCGGTCACCCGCAGCACCCGCTCGACCCGCCCGTGGGCACCGGTGAGCCGCAGCCACCCCCCGTCGGCCGCCGCCTGGTTGTCGCCCCGGACGAACACGGCCATCCCGGTGGAGTCGCAGAACGTGAGGTCGGTCAGGTCGAGCAGCACCCGGGTCTCGCCCGCCGCCGTGAGCCGCTCGATCGCGGCGGTCAGCTCGGGGGCGGTGCTCAGGTCCAGCTCGCCCACGAGCCGCAGGCAGGCGCCACCCCCGTCGCGCTCGACGTAGTTGACGCTGAACGTCACCGTTCCCCCCCTCGCTCCACCACGAGGGTGGGACGTTTGCAGTCCGGCAAGTATACGCAGAGCTGACCCGTCCGCCGCCGAGCGCGGTGATCGATCCGGATGCCCCCGACGGGTCGGTCAGCGGGCGGCGCCGGGCAGCGCCGCGCATCCCAGCGCCAGCGCCCGCGCCGCCCGGGGAAAGTCCCGCAACGCGACGGCGTAGTGCTCCAGCGGCAGGACAACCGCCCCGGCGGGCACCCCACGACTTTCCAGAATCCCCGACAGCCACTCCACGAACTCCGTGAACAGGGAGGAGTCGTCGACGTAGACCGCCGCGGCCAGGAAATCCACCATGTGGCCCAGGTCGCTCACCGTCGAGTCGAGCTGCGCGGCGGTGTACGCCCGTGCCGCCGGCACCCGCTCCCGCAGCTCCGCCAACGCGCTGTCGATCAGCTCACCGCGACGGCGCACCAGGCTGGCGTACTCGTCGTCGGCCAGGTGGGCCAGCCGCGCCGGCGGCGCCGCGCGCAGCGCCCGCTCGTCGGCGATCAGCTCGGCCGCCGAGGGCGCGTCCGGTGCCCAGGTCACCCCGAGCCGGCGCGCCCACCGGCCGTCCGTGCCGAACCCACGCCCGCCCACCACCACCGGGACGTCCGAGCGGCGGCAGGCCTCGATCATGCGGTGGGCGTACGGCAGGCGCATCGGCAGCGCACACGCCAACGCGACCGCGTGCGCGTCGTAGCGGTGCAGGTACGACACGAGGTGCGCCGCGGGGACGCTGGCGCCCAGGAAGGTCACCTGCCACCCGCGTAACCGCAGCACCTCGGCCACCAGCCGGGGCGGCAGCGCGTGCCACTCGCCGTCCATGCAGGCGACCACGACCCGGCCGTTGATCGGCTGCGGTCTCGCGTGCGCGGAAACCGCCGCCACCACCTGCTCGCTGATGTGGGTGGCCGCGTGCTCCTGGGCGACGCTCCACTCGTTGCGGGCCCACCGCTCACCCACCTCGGCCTGCGCGGGCGCGACCAGGTCGAGCAGCACCCGCTCCGCTGGGACGCCCGCGTCGAGCAGACCGATCGCCAGGTCGGTCGCGGCGTACTCGTCGGCGTCCGCGAGATGCTCCAGATATCCGGAGTACGCCTCGCCGAGGTCATTGGCGGCCGTGGCGGCGGTCACGCGTCAGGTTCCCTCACGTGGTCGACGCCGGCGGGCACCGAGTGCAGGTGCCGTGCCCCGCGCCCGCCCAGGCCGGCCGCCCGCAGCGCCAGCACGGCGATGTCGTCGTGGTCGCCCTGTGCCAGCCAGTCGCAGGTGATCTGCTCGACCCGTTCGGCCAGGGCCGGGGCGGGCATCCGATGGCAGCCGGTCAGCGCGCTGATCAGCCGCTCCGGGCCGAACTGCTCGTCCCCGCGCCGGCCGCCCCGGGCCTCGGTCACCCCGTCGCTGTAGAGCAGGCAGGTCTCGCCCGGCGCCAGCCGCACCGTCACCTCGCCGACGCGGGGGTCGGGCACCACCCCGATCAGCATGCCGCGCAACGGCACCGTCTCCACCTCACCGGAGGCGCGCAGCACCAGTGGTGGCAGATGCCCGCCGCCGGCCATGGTGAGGGTGAGGCCGCCGTCGCGCTCCGGGCGGGCCACGCCGAGCACGATGGTGGCGAAGCGGCCCTCACCGTGCGCCTGGGTCGTCTCCAGCAACGCGTCGTTGAGCAGCCGCAGCAGCCGCGCCGGGTGCGACTCCAACCGGTGCAGCGCCTGCAGACACTGGCGCAGCTGGCCGGTGAAGACGGCGGCTTCGACGCCCTTGCCCGACACGTCGCCGAGGAAGAACACCGAACCCCCGTCGGGGAGCCGGTGCGAGCCGTAGAAGTCGCCGCCGATGCGCAGCCCCGACTGCGCGGGCCGGTACGCGGTGCCCCACTGCACACCGGTGGCCTCGACCGGCTCGACCGGCAGGAGGCTGGCCTGGAGGGTGTCGGCCACCTCGGCCTGGTCGCGGTAGAGCAGCGCGGTGGTCAACGCCGCGCCCGCGCGGGCCGCGAACGCGCGGACCAGCTCCACGTCGTCCTCGTCGTACCAGCGGGTGGCGCGACGGGCCACCAGCAGCACACCGACCGGCGCGTCGCGACCCGGCAGCGGAACGACCCGGGCGGCGCTGTCGGTGCCGGCCAGCCCCGGCAGCCAACCGGCGTCGACCGCCTGCTCGACCAACCAGTCCACCGCGTGCGGCTCGGCCCCGGTCAGCCCGTCGGCGATGGCGGTCGGCAGCTCGCCGCCAACCAGTACGCCGCTGTCCACAGTCGGCACCTCGTCGTCGGTGCGTGAGGCCCGCCACCAGCGGGCGCGCCCGGCCTTCGGGGCGAGCACCAGCACCGCCACCTCGGCCAGGGTCGGCACGGCGAGTCGGACGACAGCGGCGGCAGCCCGGTCCGGGTGCAGTGGGTTGCCCAGCTTGTCGCCGACCACGGCCAGGAACGCCGAGCGAGCCCGTTCGGCGAGCAGCGCGTCGGCCCGGCTGACGCTGTCGGTGACGTCCTCGACGTACCAGCAGCAGCGGTCACCGGAGAGCGGCACCTGGCGCGCGGTGAGCCGGCGCCCGCGATGGGTGAAGCTCCCGGGGACACCGTCGCTCAACCCGGGCACACCGGCCGCGCCGAGCAGCTCGCCGGGAGTCACCTCGGGCAGCAACCGCTCAGCCACCGGGCTGACGTGCCGCACGACGCCATCGGCGTCGCAGACCACCAGACCCTCCCGGACGTGCTCGACGACTTCCAACCAGTCGGGCGTGGCCTGCCCCCGGTCGGGTGCCAGCGGCGGCAGGGCCGCGGTGGGGCGGCGAACGTCGGCGGACCACGCCGAGGGTCGTGTCGTGCTCGGCGTGGAGAGCCGTCCGTCGCCCGGGTCCCAGTCCCTGACGTCGGAAGCAGTCACCAGCTGAGCCTCACTCCTTTGTCGTTCACCGAACCCGTGCCGGAACCGGCGTCCATGGTCAAAACTCTCCCGTCACCCTACGCCGGAACCCGGAAAGCGGCATCTCACGGCAGGTGGCCGGCACCGCCACGGCGGGGCGTCGGACGAGGGACACGGGGGCGCGTGACCGCCCCCGCTTTGCGTTTTGTGGCTCGACAAGGAGAATGGTGGGATGCCCGACCAGCTGTTGACCATCGAGACAATCCGGCTCGCCGCCGGAAACGTCCGACTCCGGCTGACCGGCGAACTCGACTACGACAGCGCACCGGAGCTGATCGCCGCGGCGGCCGGGCTGCGCGGCGACGACGCCCCGGTTCTGGTCGACCTGACCGCGGTGACCCTCTGCGACTCCTCCGGGCTCAGCGCGTTGCTGGTGGTGCACCGCGCCGCCGGGGCGATCCGACTGACCGGGGTCAGCCCTCAGCTTCAGCGGATGCTGGACCGCACGGGCCTGACCGAATTGCTCGCCGAGGCGTACGCCGCCGACGACGTGCGCGCCACCACCGGCTGACCCACCGGCCGCCCCGCACCGGACGGGGTGGCCCCCGACCCTGGGACCTGGGGTCGGGGGCCGGCGGAATGTCTAGGGTGCCGTCATCGGCTGGAGCCGGGGGCCGTCCTCACGCAGCTCGCCGATCGGGGCCGGGTCGACGTCCTCGGGCTCCCCCGAATCGGGCGTCTGGTACAGGTAGCGGACGAACTGCCCACCCGCCTCGTTGTCGTCCGCACCGGGCCACTGACCGATGCAGTCCATCCCGATCACCTCGCGGCCCGTTCCGTCGGCCTCCTCCACCAGCGCCCACAGGCTCACCGGGTAACACCTGGTGACCTCGGGTGTGAGTTGCCAGCGGGCGTACCAGCCGGGTCGAGCGGGGACGATCTCGACAACTTCCTTCATGACGACCTTCCTTCCGCGTACCTCGGAAGAACTCCGGTCCTGAGCCGATCGTGCGGGCCGTGCGGGTGAGCACCCCTCACCCCCGCCGGATGAAGCGTGGCGCAGGTTGGTCCGACCCGGCCGGCGGCCTCCGTTTCCTTCTCCGGGACGGCGGGAAGGCGACTGGCGCAGCCACGATCCCCAGCGGAAGGGATGCCACCATGCGCAAGCAGATGGAGGGCGACAACCAGAGGCGTCGGGCCCTGGCCCGGCAGGCCCGGGAACAGAATCGCCAGCCCAGCGAGATCGGCGCCAGCCTGAGCGCGTCCAAGCAGCTCACGAGCCTCGACGCGGGTAAGCGGACGGGCCCACCAGCGGCCGGACCGCACAAGTCGGACACCACGCGCGGGGGGCCGGCACCGCCGCAGGTCGGTAGCGCCGACAACCCGCGACCGCAGCCGTCCCCGCCGAGCGGCGCGGCCGGTGTGAACAGCATGGGCTACCACGACCTGGTCGACGAGGTTCGGCGTCGCGCCGGGGTCGACTTCAAGACCGCCAAGGTGGGCACCGAGGCGACAGTTCTGGTCCTCGCGTTCGCCCTGGAGGCCGCCGAGCGGCAGCGGCTGCTCGCCGCGGTGCCGGCGTCGCTGCACGACGTGCTGCCGGTCGACGGCATCGAGCGGCACCGGGACCTGCCCGGCTTCCTGGCCGAGGTGGGCCGGATCAGCGGCAACACCCCGGAGCAGGCCCGTTACCAGGCGGAGGCGACGATCGCCGCGCTCGCCGAGCAGGACGGCGACCTGGTCGAGTCGTTGCACGTACCCGACGGGTTGCGCGACCTGCTGAACCCGCCGGAGGCCGGCGGCGGCCTGGTGGGCGCCTCCACCACCACACCCACCCTGGACGCCGACGAGATCAGCGCGGCGCTGGACGACCTGCCCTACTGGTCCGGCGACAGCCAGGGCCTCTACCGGGTGGTCGCGCTGCCGCCCGACAACCTGGACCGGGTGCTCGCCCGGCTCGACCGGCTTCGCCAGGACAACGGCCGCGGCCCGAGCATCGGACGTCCGGGCGACACCGCCGCCGTGTTGACAGTGCGAACCAACCAGGCCAACGGGGTCACCGCGCTCGACGTGGACCTCGCCCGCCAGATCGACGACGCGATCGACGAGGTGGGGGCCGGGATGGCCGGCGGCTGACCGGCCACCACGACACCGTCGGGCCGGCGGAGCGGGGGCGACCCCGCTCCGCCGGCCCGTCCGCCGTGCCAGGTGCACGGTGGGCTCGGCTAGCGTGCCGGGCATGAACCGCGCCGCAGACCGGCTGGAACTCGTCGCCGATCCGGTCCGCCGGACCGGGCGGACACTGCTGTCCGCCGGGGTCGAGCAGTCGTACGTGGATGTCGAGGATCCCCGGCACCTGCACTTCGAGTACGTCCGGCGGATCGCCTCGGCCGTGGAGGTGGCGGCCCCGGCCGGCGCGCCATTGAACGTCCTGCACCTGGGCGGCGGCGCGTTGACGTTGCCCCGCTGGCTGGCCGCCACCCGGCCCGGCTCCCGGCAACGGGTCGTCGAGCGGGACGCGGCGGTGGTCGAGCTGGTGGCCCGGGAGTTGCCGCCGCTGCCGCCGGAGGTGCGGGTCGAGGTCGCCGACGCCCGGGACGCTCTGACCGACACCCCGGACGGCCGCTACGACCTGGTGATCGCCGACATCTACCGCGCGGCCCGGATGCCCCGGCACGTGCGCACCGTCGAGTTCGCCGCCGAGGTGGCCCGCGTCCTGCGCCCCGACGGGTCGTACCTGGTCAACGTCACCGATCTGCCTCCGCTGGTCGGCACCCGGGTGCAGGTGGCCACCTTGCGGGCGGTCTTCGCCGACGTGTGCGTGGTCGGCGACCGGCGGATGTTACGCGGCCGCAGGTACGGCAACCTGGTGCTGGCCGCGACCTCCCGCCCCGGCGGGCTGCCGGTGGCCCGGCTGGCGGTGGCCGCCCTGCACGACCCGGTGCCCGGTGGGCTGCTGCACGCCGGCGCGCTCGACACGTTCGCCGCCGGCGCCCACCCCGTCACCGACGCGGACGACAACTCGCACCACTGATCGCCGTTATGCCCCCATTGCCGGGTTTCCGACGGCGTGCGCGGGGAAGGCCCGCCGGATGAGCAACGTCGACGATCGGGTGACCGGCCGCCGCACTCTGATCGTGATCGGTCTGGTGCTGGCGACCGCGCTCGCGCTGGGGTTCGTGTACGCGACCCGGCGGGTGCTGGTCTGGGCGGTGGTCGCCGCGTTCTTCGCCGTCGCGCTCAAGCCCCTCGTCGACCGGCTGCAACGCCGCTTCGTCCGGCGTCGGGCGCTGGCCACACTGCTGGTGTTCCTCGCCGCGTTCGTCCTGCTGGCGATCCTGGCCGCGCTCATCCTGGTGCCGCTGTTCGGGGAGTTGGGCCGCTTCGCCGACCGGGCACCCGAGCTGCTGCGGGAGGCCCGCGCCGGGCGGGGCCCGGTGGGGCAGCTACTGGAGCGCACCGGGGCGCGGCGCTACGTCAGCGACCACTCGGGGCAGCTGCACGACCTCGGCGGTCGCCTGCGCCAACCCGCTGTCGGTGTGCTGCGCGGCGTCGTCGAGTCGGTCGCCGGGCTGGTCACGGTCATCGTGCTGGCGTACCTCATGGTGTTGGAGGCGCCGCGGATCACCAGCGGCCTGCTCGCGGCGGCCGGGGACGGTCAGGGCGAGCGGCTGCGCCGGGTGGGCCGGGAGGTGTCGCGCACAGTGACCGGCTATCTCACCGGGAATCTGCTGATCAGCGTGATCTGCGGGGCGTTGACCTACGCGGTGCTGGCCCTCACCGGGGTGCCCTTCGCGGCCGTGATCGCCCTCCTGGTGGCGGTGGCCGACCTGATACCGCTGGTCGGGGCGACCCTCGGCGCGGTGATCGCGGCCGGTGCCGGTTTCCTGCACTCCCCCACCGCCGGGGTGGTGGTGCTGGTCTTCTTCGTGGTCTACCAGCAGGTGGAGAACCACCTGCTCCAGCCACTCATCCTGTCCCGCGCGGTCCGGCTGAACCCGTTGACGGTGCTCGTCAGTCTGCTGCTCGCGGCGGAGCTGGCCGGTCTGCTCGGCGCGCTGCTGGCCATCCCCGCCGCCGGCATCGTCCAGACCCTGCTGCGCGAGTACGGCCCGCGCCGGCTGCGGCCCGCCCCGCCCGCCGGTCCGGCCGCGCGGTCCACGCGACCGGCCGGCTCCACCGACTGACCATTCCGGGTCCGGCCGGCGCCGCCACCTGCCCGCTCAGCGGGACCGGGACGCCACCTCGGGAGACGTGCTCTCCAGCGGCACCGCGTTCGCCGGCACCAGCCCCAACTGGACCGCGGACCGGGTCAACGCGGCGTCCAACGCCCAGTCCGCGCTGACCCGCGTGCGGTTTCCCGGCATCGCCATCAGGTGGTACGCCCGGGTGACCGCCTTGGCCGGCAGACCGGCCAGGTTGACCTGCAACGGGTTCGCCGCCGCGTCCTTGCCACCCAGGTCGACGACCCAGCCCAGGTCGTGGTGCTTGTACGGCTTGCGGCGGCCGAAACCGTACGACGCGGCGATGTTGTGCGCCGCGCGCTTGCCCTGCCGCTGCGCGTGCTGGGCGGTCATCCCGCAGACCTTGCCCGGGTTGACCAGGTCGGGCACCGCGGCGGCGTCGCCGATGGCGTACACCTCCGGATAGCCGGGGACGTTGAGGAACTCGTCGGTGACCAGCCGACCCCGGTCGGTCCGCAGGCCCAGCTCGTTGACGAACGGGTCGGGGCGCACCCCCACACACCACACCAGGGTGCAGGTCGGCACGTACTCACCGTCGGTGAGCTTCACCCCGTCGCACGTCGCCTCGGCGACCGAGGTGCCCATCCGCACGTCCACCCCACGCCGGTTGAGCACCTTGTGCGAGGTGTCCGACATCCGCTTGTCCAACTCCGGCAGCACCCGGGACGCCACGTCGAGCAGCATCCAGCGGGGCCGGACGGTGAGCCGGGGCCGTTGCGCGTGCAACGCGTCGGTGAACAGCTGCCCGTGCGCCGCGACCTCGGTGCCGGTGTAACCCGCTCCGACCACCACGAACGTGGAGCGGGCCTGCTGCTCGGCAGGGTCCTCGGCCTGCTCGGCCAGTTCGACCTGCCGGACGATGTGATCATGCAGGTAGACGGCCTCGGGCAGGCCACGGAAACCGTGCGCGTACTCGGTCACCCCGGGGATGGGCAGCAGCTTGTTGACGCTGCCCACGGCGAGCACCAGCCGGTCGTACGCCAGCCGGTTCTTCTCCCCCTCGGCCTGGGTGAAGCCGACCCAGCGGTTCTGCAGGTCCACGTGGTCCGCCTCGCCGATCACCACCCGTACGCCCTTGAGCGTCCCGGTCAGCGGCACGGCGATCCGTCTGGGTTCGACCACCCCGGCCGCCACCTCGGGCAGCAGCGGCAGGTAGAGGAAGTAGTCGGTGGAGTTCAGCACCACGATCTCGGCCCGGTCCCGGGCGATCCGGCTCAACGTCTTCGCCGCGTGGTAACCGGCGAACCCGGCCCCCACGATCACCACACGAGGTTTCGTCATTGCGGGCCGTTTCCCGTCGAAGCCCGCGACAAACGTCCGGCCTGCCAGCCGCGTTCAGCCGTCCTCCCTCGCCAGCCGCGCTCAGCCAGCCGCGCTCAGCTCGGCTGGAGCCGGATGTGGCCGCTGCGACCGATCGCCTCGACCTCCCACTGTTGGCCGAACACCCGGACCCGCTCGGCGACGATCCGGCCCAGTTCCTCCGGGACGTCCGGATCGAGGACCAGCCGGCCCTCGACCGGATTGATGCCGAGCATGGCGCGGATCAGGGCCAGCGGCGTGCCGGCCGCCCACGCCTGCGGGCTGCACGCGGTCGGGTACGGCACGGCGAACAGCAGCCGCTCCCGGTCGAAACCGCTGAGCGCCTCCGGTAACCGGTAACCGAACTGCTCGGCGGCCTCGATCATCGCCAGGCTGATCCGGTTCGACTCGGCCCGGTAGCCGTACCGGGCCAGGCCGAGCGCGGCGATCGAGTTGTCGTGCGGCCAGACCGTGCCGAGGTGGTAGCCGAGGGCGTTGTAGGGCCGTTCCTCCCGGGACAGGGTGCGGATGCCCCAACCGGAGAACATGTCCGGTGACATGAGTTGTCGCACCACCGCGTCGGCGCGCTCCGGTGGCACGATTCCGCTCCACAGCAGGTGACCCATGTTCGAGGTCTTGGAGTCGACGCGGTTCTTGTCGCCGTCCAGGGCGACCGCGTAATAGCCGCCCCGTTCCTCGATCCAGAAGTCCTGGTTGAACCTCTCGTACAGGGTGTTGGCCTGCTCGCGCAGCCGGTGCGCCGACTCGGGGTCGTCCAACGGCCCGTCGAACAACTCAGCCAGCCGCAGCTTGGCGTCGTAGGTGTAGCCCTGGAGGTCGCTGGTGGCCAGCGGGAGCACGGGGATTCGACCGTCGGCGAAGCACACCCCGTCCGGGGAGTCCCGCCAGCACTGGTTGCCCAGCCCCTCGTACGAGCGGGTGGCGTACTCGACGTAGCCGTCGCCGTCCCGGTCGCCGTACTCGTCGATCCAGCGCCACGCGGCCAGCGCGTTGTCGCGCAGTTGCTGGACGGTCGAGTCGTCGCCGGTCCACCGCCAGTACTCGGAGAGCAGGATCAGCCAGAGCTGGGTGGCGTCGGCGGTGCCGTAGTAGGGCCCGTACGGCTTCTCGCCGGAGCGGGTCAGCTCGCCGCTGCGTACCTCGTGCAGGATCTTGCCGGGCTCCTCGTCGGTGAAGTCGTCGCAGGCTTGGCCCTGGAGCCGGGCCAGCGCGAGCAGCGCGCCCTTCGCCAGGGTGGGTCCGGCGACCAACGTCTGGTAGGCGCTGATCAGGGTGTCCCGTCCGAAGACGGTGAGGAACCAGGGCAGTCCGGCACCGGGCAACATGATGCGCTGGCCCTTGACCTCCAGGTCGAGCCGCAGCGCCGACAGGTCGTCACGGGACTGGCGTACGGTGCGCTCCAGCGACGTGCTGTCGCTGCGCAACACCGCGCGGTTCTCGGTCCACCGGCGCAGCGGATCGTCGGCGCGACCGTGGAAGACGTCGGCGATGTCACCCCGGACCGGCTCGACCACCCCCATGCCGTCCGGCAGCGGCACGTGCAGGTCCACCTTCCAGGACTCGCGGGGGCCCAGGTCAAGCTCCCAGACCAGGTCGTCGCCCTCGATGCGGTCGGCTGGCGTCGCGCAGCACACCCGGGTCTGGGCGCAGAAGTCACCGCTCTGGTAGGAGAAGCACAGTTCGGAACCGTCGGCGGCATGGTCCCGGCTGATCTCCGCGAAGCGGTCCCGGACCCTGGACTTGACCTCGAACAGGTCGGCGAAGTCGGCGTCGACGGCCAGCCGCAGCTCGAACCGGACCGGCTCCAACCGGAACGAGACCAGTTCCAGGCGTTCGTGCAGGCCGTCGCCGACGTAGCGCAGCCGCCGGATGGCCAGGCTGTTCGGCGGCAGCCCCGGCAGGTCGGGGTTGGTGAGCGTGTACTGCGCGGAGTAGTGCTCGATGGTCTCGGAGCGCAACACCAGCAACTCACTGCCGTCGATGGTCAATGTCCAACCGCTGAGCAGCCGGGTGTCCAGGTGCACGAGCCCACCGATGCTGCCCGGCGGGACGTCCCCCTGGGCGTTGGAGTACAGGAAGGTGGGCCCGCTGAGCACCGCAAGAGAGTCGGGTCCCAGTTCCGGCGGGATCGCCCGCTGATCGCCACTGTCCGAATTGGCGATCGACAGACCGGGCATGGGGTCGGCAGGGGTCGCACGAACGGCAGCCATGACACCCACCGTAGGAAGCAGGGCACGGAGCGTCATCACCCGGTCTGGGTGAAAGGCCCGAGGCCCCGGAGGAACGAATGAGCAAGCTGGCAACCGGGCTTCGGCAACTCGCCGGTGGGACCAGGGCTTTTGACGTCACGCACCAGGTCAGCCCGACCTTCGGAGCTTCCCGGTGCGTGACCGAGATTCACCCTCCCACCACGCCGCCGGAGACCGGACCGCTGCCCCAATGCCCCCTGACCCGTCGCTCAGGCGCGGCCGGGCCGACGAGTCAGGCGGGGGTTGGTGCGGTGATCGCCCAGCGCTCGTGGTCGCGCCAGGCGCCGTCGATGAACAGGTAGTCCGGAGAGAAACCCTCCAACCGGAAACCCAGCTTGCGGGCCACCCGCCGCGACGGCTCGTTGCCCGGTTGGATGTTCGCCTCCAGCCGGTGCAACCCGGCCGAGGTGAACGCGTGGTCGATCACCAGGGCGACGCCCGCCGAGGCGTGACCGGTCCCGCTGTACGGGAGGAACGCCGCGTATCCCAGGTAGCCACCGCGCAGCGCGCCGAGCACGATTCCGCTGATGTTCACGTAGCCGGCGATCTCGCCGCTGGCCCGGTCGCAGATCAGGTAGCCGGCGCTGTCGCGGCGACGGATCCGGCGCAGATAGAGCTCGTACTCCTCCGGGCTGGCCGGCGCGACCAACCAGGGATGGTGCAGGTCCCGACTGCGCAGCACGGCGGCGACGAACTCGTCCGAGTCGGTGGGCCGGGGTCGCCGGATCGCGGCGGGACCACCGGTACGCAGGTATCTCACGGCGGACCACTCTGACCGACCGGCGCCGCTGTTGTCCAATGATCGCGGCGCTTACCGGGGCTAGCGGGACGTCCGCAGGCTGAACTCCTGACCATCGGGGTCCGCCAGCACCAGCCGGCCTGTCCCATCCTGGTCGGCGTCGACCCGGGTCGCCCCGAGCGAGAGCAGACGGTCGACCTCGACCTGCCAGTCGACGCCACCACCCGGCGCGAGGTCGAAACGCACCCGGTCCCGACCGCCGTTCGGCATGTGCGGCGGACCACCCCAGGTGATCTTCGTGCCACCGTGCGGCGACTGGATCGCCGTTTCCTCGTCCTGGTCCCAGACCAGCGGCCAGCCCAGCGCGGCACTCCAGAAGTAGCCGACCGCCTGCGAACCGTCGCAGGCCAACGCACCGACGAAGCCGCAGCCGGCGAGGAAGTTGTTGCCCGGCTCGATCACGCAGAACTCGTTGCCCTCGGGATCGGCGAGCACCACATGATCGATCTCCGGGCCCTGCCCGATGTCGGCGTGCCGCGCGCCCAGCTCCAACGCACGGGCCACCGTCTGCCGCTGGTCCTCCAGCGAACTGCTGGTCAGATCGAAGTGCATCCGGTTCTGGACGACCTTCGGCTGGTCAGACGGCACGAAGCGCAGCCGGAGCTCGGGGTCGGCCCCCGGCAGGACCAGGACGCCGTCGCGCGGATCCTCCACCATGTCCCGACCAAGAAGCCCGGACCAGAACCGACCGAGGCGTACGGGCTGGGTTGCGTCACAGGTGATCGCGAACAGGTGAGCCGTCATCGCGCTGGTCATCTCCGATCCGACCGGATGCCGTACGGTCCTTGGGGCGCAAAGCCTAGGGACGAGCCGGGCCTGCCGCACCCGAGTATTCGACGGCCACCGCCGGCACGGGCAGGCTTGTGATCCACTTGCCTGATGAACCGAACCCCCTCGCCCCCTTCGACCGACGTCGAGGAGCGACTGTCACGGGAGCTGAACGTCTGGCTGTGCACGGTGCGACGCGACGGGTCCCCGCACCTCACGCCGGTCTGGTTCGTCTACCTCTCCGCGACGTTCTGGGTCGGTTGCGAGAGCCGCAGCGTCAAGGCCCGCAATATCCTGGCCGACCCACGGGTGTCCCTGGCTCTGGAGAATGGCAACGCTCCGGTGGTGGCGGAGGGCGCCGCCCACGTGCACCGAAGTGGATTCCCGGGCACTGTCGTCGAGGCGTTCGCGCGCAAGTACGACGGCTGGGACGTCGGCCGGCAGGTCAGACCGGACGGTGAGCGGGCGCTGCTGGAGATCCCCGTCCGGCGGTGGCTGCTCGCGGGCACCGCCCAGTGAGTCGTCGATGAGAGAATCGGCCGGTGGAGAACGAGCTGACGACGGCCCTGGCCGGCGTACGTGACAACGACTCGCCGTGGGCCGACGACCTCGCCCGGGCCTACGACCTCCTCCGCTACTGAAGGGCCCCTCGTCGCGCGAACCACGGCGCCAGCCAGGGACTGAGCGCGACGAGACCGACGGCGAGGGCGGTGATGACGGCCTGCCCGATCCGGCCCGGGGTGACACCGCTCGCCGGGTCCAGCACGTAGTTGGCGTACCCGTTCGCGGCCGCGTCCGTCGCCAGCACCGCGCAGCCCAGCACGAGCCCCTGCACCCGGCGAGCGGCCAACAGCAGTGCCGCCAACGGATCCCACAGCGTCAGGGACGTGAAGTAGAAACTCAGCCACCCGGGCAGTGCGAGCTGCGGCCCGAACCGGGGCAGGAGCAACTGCACCACGTGCACAGCGGTGCCGTAGGCGAAGACCAGCACGGCGACAGCCACCACACACCGGACCGCGAGCGGCACACCACGCCACCGACCAGTGCCCACCCGGCCATCCTGCCTCAGCCGGGTGAGCGGCACCGCCCAGGCGAGTCTGTCGACATCGCGACAAATCCTCGTGACCGCCGTCGGCGCTGTTAACTTCTGTCGATCACCTTCGCGAATGACACCCGGGGACCGGCCGATGATCTTGGATGATCTCGAACCATACTGGACGGACGTCGCGCAACGCTGGGACCGCACCGTGCGAATCGTCGACTCCGCGACCAGCGACACGTCGCGCCGAATGATCGAGATCACCGAAGTGAAGAAACATCCGCGGCTCGCGGAGGTCACACCCATCATGGTGGTCGGTGATCGATTCGCCGGAAAGAGCGCGCTGTTTCACCGAATCTCGAACAGCAGCGGGTATCTGCAACGCCGAACCGACGACCACACCACGCACAAAGTCGTCATCCGGGGCCGGAAGGCACAGGTGAACGCTCTTGTCGCGGTCACGCCAGGCCAGCAGGTCGGCGAGGAGTTCGCGGACGGCGACATCGACAAGTGGAACGCCATGCTGGAGTTCTGTGGGCTACAGATCTGAGGTGAGACCGCAGTACGCGTCGGGCGACGACTTCGAACGTTCCCTCCGGGAGGCCGAGGCACTGCTGGCCACCGTGGATGGGGCCCGTGACCGCTACCGGCGTTACCTGCTCGTCGAGCGGATCGCCGTGGCCGCCATCCTCGCCACCGGTGTCTGCGCGCTGATTGCCGTACTGCCGCACTACGTCGGCGCGGCGGCCACGGTAGCGGCATTCATCGCACTGCCCACGGTCCTGGTGAACTCCCTGCGGAAAGGCGTGCGGGCGCCACTGAACGCCGAGATCTACCGGGACGAGAAAGTCATGGCGGGGATGGTGAACATCCTCCGCGAACTCCTTCCGCTGATCGCCAAGAACGAACAGTGGCTGGAACTGCGGGTCACCGAGACCCGCATGCGGATCGGCAGGTTCCCCATCGAACCACGGGGTCGACGATGAAGACCTCTGGCGGGCTCAAGGCCCAGCAGGAGCAGACGTGGCCGTGGTTGTGGCTGGCTCGGACGGGCATTGTGCTCTCGGTGATCAACGGCGCGTTCCAGGTCGTACGCATCCTCGCGACGAACGCGACGACCCTGACCGCGCTGGCGAACGACGACGTGGTGGTGTGGAGCCTCGCGGTGGTGGCGGTCCTACCCCTGCTGATCGGCGCCGGGGTCTTCCTCTACGACCTGATGGCTCCGAGGAGCGACTTCGACGTCTTTCGGCCGGAGCGGCAGTCACGCAGGATCGCGCTCCTTCGTACCGGACTCGCCTTCCTGGCGCTCGGTGCGGTCCTCTCGGTGGCCTTCGGAACCGTCTGGGTGTGGGCTCTGCACCGATGATGCCGGTCCGCTGGAGCACAGTCAGAGCGGGCCGGGGAACGTCTGCTCCATCGGCATCGGCACCTGAAGGAAGGTGGTGCCGCGCATGTCCAGCCAGGCCCGGTCCGGCCCGCGCACCAGTCGCACCATCACCTCCTCGCAGGAGGGGCAGCGGGCGACGAGGCCCGGGGCGTTCGAGTAGACGTGCAGGCTGGCCATCGAACCGGTCGTCCCGCAGTTCTCACAGCGGCCCATCGCGCTGCTCAGGTCGACGGTGAACAGCTCACGCATCGGTCCGTCGAGCATGTTCCCGTCCAGGTACGACATCTCGGTCATCGAATCTCCTCGACACTGCGTGAGTGAGCGGTGGTCAGCCGGTGGGGCCGAACCGTTCGGTCTTGACCCGACGCGACGGGTGACCCAGCCCCACCAGCAGGTCGGCCACGGTCTCCACGAACGCGGTCGGGCCGCAGACGTAGGTGAGTGGTTCCAGGTCCGGTGGCCACCCGTGCGTGTTGACGTCGGCCAGCCCGATCCGGTGCGGCTCGCCGCGCCAACCCTCGGGCGCCTCCCGGGTGTAGACGTACGCGACGTCGAGGCCGAAGTCGTCGCGGACCCGGCGGCGCAGCTCGTCGGCGTAGATCACGTCACCCGGGGTGCGCACCGAGTAGATCAGCCGGAACGGTGCCTTGCTGCCCACCGCCCGCCGCGCCCGGATCATCGCCATCAACGGCACGACGCCGGAGCCGCCGGCGACCAGTTGCACCGGCGCGGTCTCCTCGGGTCGCCAGATGAACCAGCCGCCGAGCGGTCCGCGGACCTCGATCGGGTCGCCGTCCCCAAAGACATCAATGAGGTACGGCGACACCTCGCCGTCGTGCACCCGCTGCACTGTCACCTCGATGCGCGGTCCTCCCGGCCCGTCCACGGCCGGCCCGGCGATCGAGTACGACCGTGCCGCCTGGTAACCGTCCGGAGCGGTGAGTCGCAGGTCGACGTGCTGCCCCGGCAGGTGCCCCGGCCAGTCCGGCACCTCCAGCACCAGGGTCTGCGCGGACGGTGTCTCCACCCGGCGCTCCACCAGCCGGCCGACCTGCCAACGGTTGGGCGTCCGGCGCTGGGTGCTCGTCGCCACCGCGCGCTCAGTCACCCTGGTACCGCTGTTCGCGCCACGGGTCGCCGTAGTCGTGGTACCCGGCGGTCTCCCAGAACCCTGGCTCGTCCATCGTCTTGAGTCGGAGGCCGCGCACCCACTTGGCGGACTTCCAGAAGTACAGGTGCGGCACCAGCAGTCGCGCCGGCCCGCCGTGCTCAGCGGGCAGCGGGGCGCCGTCGAAGGTGTGCACCACCCAGGCCTGACCGCCGCGCAGGTCGTCGAGCGGCAGGTTGGTGGTGTACCCGCCGTAGGAGTGCGCCAGCGCGAAGTGCGCCCCCGTGTCCACGTCGGCGAGCAGCGTGTCCAGTGAGACACCCTTCCAGTTGGTGCCGAGCTTGGACCAGCGGGTGACGCAGTGGATGTCTACAGTCGGCGTCTCCTGCGGCAGGGCCATCAACTCCTGCCACGACCACCGGTGGTCGCTGCCGTTCTCGGCGGAGATGACGAACTCCCAGGTGTCCAGTGACACCCGGGGCGTCGGACCGGCCGAGAGCACCGGAAAGTCCTCGGTCAGATACTGACCGGGTGGCAGGGCCGGCTCCTGCGTTCGGGGCCGACCCTGAAAGCCCGGTGACACGATTCCCATTGCACAGTCGTACCACTCGCGCCGGTGAGGGCGGGAGCTTTCCCGCGTACCCCGTCGTGAGCCGGCGCGGCGCGGTCAGTGCCGCTCCGCGACGACAGTGCGGTCCTTGGGCAGGTCGCCGCCGCGGGTGGCGCGCAGGCTGGTCACCGTGACCACCACCAGCACACCGATGATCACGCCGAGCGAGGCCAGGGTGGGGATCTGCGGCACGCTGTCCCAGATGCCGTGCGCCCAGTGCAGACCCAGCTTGAGGCCGATGAACGCCAGGATGATGGCCAGGCCGTAGCTGAGGTGCACCAGCCGGCTCAGTGCCGCGTGCAGGACGAAGTAGAGCGCCCGCAGGCCGAGCAGGGCGAACGCGTTGGTGGCGAACACCAGGTACGGGTCCTCGGTGATGCCGTAGACGGCCGGCACCGAGTCGACAGCGAAGACGATGTCGGTGGCCAGGACCGCGACCACCACAAGGGCGAACGGCGTGAGTGCGCGCTTCGCGCCCTGCCGGACGGTCATCTTGGTGCCGTGGTAGTCGTCGACCACCGGCATGACCTTGCGCAGCAGCTTCACCGAACGCATCTTGTTGATGTCGACCTCCTGCTGATGCCCGGACAGGGCATCGCGCAGCAGCTTCACCGCGGTGGCGATCAGGATGATCGCGAAGAGCAGGAAGGCGAAGTCGAGGGTCTGCAACGCCGCCGCGCCGAGGGCGATGAAGACGGCCCGCAGCACCAGCGCACCGGCGATGCCGTAGAGCAGCACCCGCTGGGCGAGCACCGCCGGCACCGCGAACGCCGCCAGCAGCAACATGAAGACGAAGAGGTTGTCGACCGAGAGCGACTTCTCCACCAGGTAACCGGTCAGGTATTCGACGCCCTGCTGGGAGCCGAAGCGGGCCCAGACCCAGGCGCCGAACGCCAGCGGCAGCGCTATGTAGAACGCCGACCAGCCGATGGCCTCCCGCATGGACACCTCGTGCGGGCGACGGGTGACCAGGAAGTCCAGCACCAACAGCAGGAGGACCCCGATGATGGTGACCGCCCACAGCGTGGGAGTGCCCACCGACGACAGGTCACTGGCGGCGGACAGATATGACACATGATTCATGGTGGGTCTCCTCGAACACCGTCATGTTCGAGGTCTCCTTCACCCACCACCTGGTGGACAACCACCCGAGGCGCGCCGGGCGCGCCGTACTGACCGGAATGGTTCGTGGGAAGTACTCCCCTCGCACGACAAGGTTAGGCCAGGTGGAATCACGACGCCATGCGGGACATCGGTGGTTGCCCTGGTAAACCGCTGTGTACGCCCGGTACGAGCACTGTCAACCGCGGCGAAGCGTCGCCCCCGGAGCCATCGCCTGCTCGACCAGGCCCCGATAGTCACGCGGGAGTTGCGTCGCCACGTCGTCGAACTCACCGCCGGTGATCGCCTCCCGCAGTGTGGTGAAGACCGCCCGACTGGCGTCCCGGGCGGCCGGCTCGTCCACCCCGGCGCGCAGAGCGACCCGGGCGACGAACTCGGCCGCACCGAACCGGTCCGCCTGCTCGGTGCTCGGGCTCGGCTTGAGCACCAGTTGCAACGGCTGTGGCAGCTGAGCGGCAAGGTCCAGATTCTCACCGCCGGTCAACCGCTCAGCGAACGTCTCCAACACGGCCCGGGTCAGCTCGACCGCCCGCTCGGACGACGTCGCGGTGCGCTGGGAAACCTGGTCGATGAAGGTGTCGTAGTTCATCGCGTACTCCCTTGGCTCGCGTCGACGCCTGCGGGTACCCGCGGCGGCCGAGGAGAAACGGCACCGGGTTTCCTGCGTCGGGCGGGCGTGACCGGCCAGCGGGCGGGTAACCGCCGCCGGTCGTCACCACATCGATGCCAGAGGGAGCCCACGCCATGGCGAGCTACGCCGACGTCCTGCAGTACCTGTCGAGCCTGGACTACCCGGCCGAGAAGAACGACGTGGTCCGCGAGGCCGAACGGGAGGGTGCCCCGCCGGACGTGCTGAAGGCGCTGCGCGCCCTGCCGCCGGTCGACTACGCCAACGGGACCGAGGTGGCCCGGTCGGCCGGGATCGAGGCTGCGCCCGAGGTCGGCCCCGCCCAGCGGGCCGAGCAGGCCCGGGACAAGAAGCACAACCGGGTCTCGCAGCACCTGCGCGGCATCTGACCCGGCAGTGACGCCCACCACCCCGACCCGGGAGCGTCCCGAATGACCCAGACCGGCCCCGACCGGCCAGCGGACGTGCGTTTCCCGGCTGCGAAGCAGCTCGCCGTCGTGGCGGTGGTCGGCGTCGTCGCCGGCTGCGTCTTCGCGCTGCTGCTTCCCCTGCCGCTCGCCGCACTGGCTGGCTGGGACGTGGGCGCGCTGAGCTGGCTCGTGCTGGTCTGGCACAAAATTTGGCCGATGGACGCCCTGCGGACCGCCCAGCTGGCCGTCCACGAGGACCCGAACCGGGCGATCCGGGACGCCCTGCTGCTCGTCGCCTGCCTGGCCAGCCTGCTGGCTGTCGGGTTGGTCGTGGCCAGCGCGCAGAGTGCGCCCCCCGGGGTTGCCCGGGAACTGCACAGCGGCGTGGGCGTGCTCAGCGTGGTGCTCTCCTGGTTCGTGGTGCACACCGTGTTCGCCGCCCGGTACGCCCGGATCTACTACACCGGCCCGGACGGCGGGGTGAACTTCAATCAGCCCGAACCGCCGCGCTACTCCGACTTCGCGTACGTCGCGTTCACTATCGGGACGACGTTCCAGGTCTCCGACACCAACCTGACCAGCAACGAGATGCGTCGTACGGTGCTGCGCCACTCGATGGTGTCGTACCTGTTCGGCGCGTTCATCATCGCCGTGACCGTGAACCTGCTGGCGGGTCTGGCCCGGTGAAGGCTATCTACGCTTCAGGCCACGCAGTCCCCCGGAGCGCGACACGGGGCGGGGCCGACCGAAGAGCCCGGGACAGGCGGGCGCCCCTGGTCACGAACCGCGACCCAGGGCGCCACGCAAGCCTGCCCAGGCGGTGAACCGCATCCGAACCGGTCGCGGTCACCAGGCGGTGGAGGCTCGCTCGAACCGAGCGGCCAGCACTGCCGGGTCCAACCATACGGCAGACCATCCTCCGTTTGGTCAGAATTTGGGGAAGTGTGGGCCAGGGCACGTCACGGCCGACCGGGGCCCGGCCCGGCGATCTTGCAGTTTCTGTCGCGACAGAACCCGCAGAATCCCACATTCCGGGGACCAAAACTGCAAGACGCTTCTATGTACGTGGTGATCGGTTCGGCTGGTTGCCGCTAGGTTCGGCGTCGATGATTGCTTGGGTGGCT